>NZ_AP025487.1:1304828-1957243 GCF_024347475.1 Vibrio fortis | reverse complement strand
GTAGCCTGCTTGCCAGCGTTTAAATGCGGTCTTGTCGAAGCCCCAAACGTTACTCTTAACGAATTCACCTTCTGCTCTAATTGCCTGTTCAACCATAGTTTGGAATGAAATCAGGCGTTGTGGGTAACGCTCCTGGATCGACGTGGAGTTCGCGATAAAGTCATGCTTTAGACCCGCAAGAAGGGCTCGTCCAATATTTGAGGGGACAGACGTTACAACGCCAAGCCAATATGAAGCGATTGTCGGAGTTAAGAGCGATGTTGCCCATAACCTTAGTGGTCTATCTGCGGTTTTAGCAATATGTGCGAATTGATTTCGGTAGCTGACGATATCAGGGCCACCCACTTCAAAGGTTTGGTGAGCCTCTGGCGTTTCCTCGGCAAGCTTTAGCAAATAATAATTGAGGTTCTTTAGTGCGATAGGGTTGGCTTTAGAATCGACCCATTTCGGCGCGATCATGATTGGTAGGTTGTAAACAAAGTCTCGCATGATCTCGAAGGCGGCAGAGCCTGGCCCGATGATCACGCCAGCTTGCAACTCTGTAATAGGAACAGAGCCTGATCTCAATAGATCACCCGTTTTCTTTCGTGCTTGAAGATGGTCGGAATCTGCGGTTTGCGGCTGCAACGAACTTAGGTAGATCACATGTTGATTGCGAGAACCAAGTGCGTTGACAAAGTTTCTTGCCAACTTGAGCTCGTAATCAATAAAGTCGTGTCCCTCTGCCATTCCGTGTACGAGGAAGAAAATTAGGTCGAACTCAGGCACTAGCTCTTGAGTGGCGTCTGCGTCAGCAAGGTCTAAATATTTTAGTGAAAGGTTAGGGTGAGGTTCAGTTCGAGCTTGCAGGTAGTCAATATGACGAGCCGCTGCCGTTACTTGATAGCCTTGTTCAAGGAGTTGAGGCAATAGTTGAGAACCAACATAACCAGAAGCGCCTAACACCAGTACTTTCTTCATAAAGACTCCATTCGTTGATATGAAGTAGGGACGTCACTAAATGTTAATTTACCAGTGTCATATGCACAAAAGCCAATAGTATCTGCATCTTGATAGTGAAATATGGTGGCTCTTCTTAGCAAAGGGGGTGACCTATAGTTAGTAAAACAGCAATAGATGTTAATTATCTTTCTTTAGAGCCAGTTATGTTATTGGATGAATAGCAATCATGAGTATAATCTTGGCAACCGTTGTGGTTTATTCCCCCCATTTTTGAGGTTTCACATGCTTCTTGCTTCAATAATACGTCATACCAAAGGTGATTTTGTACGCCAGCTGATTGCGATTGCGCTACCCATTACCCTGCAGAGCATTATGTTTTCAAGCAGGGGCTTGGTTGATGTGTTGATGTTGGGGCAGTTAGGAGAGGCGGATATTGCGGCGGTTGGTGTTGCGAGCCGAGCGATGTTTGTAACCACTATTATGTTGGTTGGTGTTACCACTGGTGGCGCTCTTTTGACAGCTCAGTACTGGGGGGCGGGTGACAGACAAGGTGTACGAGAAAGTACTGCGCTGACTTGGCTTGTTTCCATGTTCTTTGCCGCGTTGACTGTGGTGTTTTTTGTTTCGTTTCCAACCCAAGTCATGGGTGTGACCACGGATTCACAAGAAGTTATTGGTCTAGGTACTGAATACATAGTAATTACTGCATTCAGCATGTTTGCTGTGGCTTGTGTAAGTAGCATGGCAGTCGGGCTTCGTGCTATGCACCGACCTGGGCTAAGTACCTTTTTTAGTGGGATTGGCATTCTTTCAAACATCTTTCTTAACTGGGTTCTGATTTTTGGCAACCTGGGTATGCCAGCAATGGGTATCAAAGGTGCGGCTATTGCTACCGTGATGAGTGGGGCGATTGAGGTGATAACGCTTTACGGCTATCTCTATTGGAAGAAGCATTTGTTGGCATTTAAACGAGCTGACATTGCTGCGGCTGCAACGATTCAGAAAGTGGTTCGTTTTCTAAAACTCTCTTTGCCGACAACGTTTAATTTCTTAGCTTGGGCTGGGGGTTTGTTTGCTTATCATGCAATTATGGGCCAGTCGGGCGTACAGGGCTTAGCAGCGCTTTCAGTGATGACGCCGGTTGAATCTATCTCTTTGGCACTTCTAATTGGTATGTCGACCGCAGCAGCCGTGCTGGTGGGTAACCAACTAGGCGCCAAGAACAACGAAGCAGTCTACTACCAAGCGTTGGGTATCAGCATTTTTGCCTTCTTTACCAGTATTGTCGTTGCATTGGTTCTCTACTTTGTACAGGCTCCGATTTTGGATTCGTTCAGTGCACTGACTCCAGAAACTCGTGAGCTATCAGAAAAGTTCATCTTGATTCTGAGTTTAGGCATTGTTGTTCGCTCTATACCAATGACGGTGATTGTTGGGGTATTAAGAGCGGGTGGAGACGTGAAATTCTGCCTTTATCAAGACTTGATTGCTCAGTGGCTTATTAGTATCCCTTTAGCGGCCATTGCGGCTATCTATTTTGGCGTTAAACCTGAATGGATCTATTTGATGTTCCTAACAGAAGAGGTGATCAAATGGGGTGGCTCACTCTATCGCATGAAGAGTAAGAAATGGATAAAAAATCTTATAGGAAGTTGAAGTCAGACGTAAGATTTATGTGACTTTATACTTAGCATGTGATCTATCTTTCAAATTACTTCCTACAACCATAGATTTAGTGTAGATTCTCATTCCAAATTCTAACTAATGTGAGCTGTTTAATGTTAAAGCTATCAGACCTATGTAAAGGCTATGTCGACGGGGGAGAGTTCCATCCCGTTTTACAAGGTGCTGAATTAACATTAAATCAAGGAGACCAGCTTGCATTAATGGGGGAAAGTGGCTCAGGTAAGAGTACGCTGCTTAACCTTATTGCTGGGCTCGACCTTGCTGACTCTGGGGAAATCCTATTTCCTAACTTTGATATGCATATGGCAAAGGAGCGTGATCGCACTGCTTACCGCCGTAATAACATCGGGCATATCTTTCAACAGTTCAATTTGCTACCAACACTGAACATTGCCGACAACATTCGCTTTTGTCGTCAACTGAAGGGTTTACCTGAAGATAAAGGCTTATGGCGTCAGATTCTGTCTGCTCTTGATCTTATGCCTTTATTAGGTCGCTACCCTGAAGAGGTGTCTGGTGGTCAGCAGCAGCGTGCCGCGATTGCTCGCGCTCTCTATATGGAACCAAAGATTCTGCTTGCCGATGAACCGACAGGTAGCTTAGACGAACGAAATGCTGAAGCGGTAATGCGCCTACTGACGTCATTAGCGCGCGAGCTAGAGTGTACGTTATTTCTAGTAACGCACAGTGAAAAGGTTGCCCAGCACATGGATGGTTGTATCCGTCTACAAGGGGGACAGCTTCATGTTATGGCCCGTAGTTAAAGCGCTACTCGGTCACTATCGACGCTACCCACTTCAAATTATTCTTGTATGGCTCGGTTTAACACTGGGTGTCTCCCTTTTGGTTGGTGTTACCGCTATTAACCAACACGCCAAGCAGAGCTATGCTCATGGCGAAAAGCTGTTTTCCAATCCGCTTCCTTACCGTATTCGTCCAAAACACAACGCCAATAAAATCCCGCAAGGCTTCTATATTCAATTGCGCCGTGAGGGCTTTCAGCAGTGTGCACCATTTGATAATCATCGTGTAACCGACGAGAACGGCGCTAACTTCATGTTGATAGGTTTAGATCCTGTCTCAATGCTTCAATTGCAACCGGGTGTCGCGCTTCAAGATCTCACCACGCTTAACCTGATGAAACCACCATATCCAATCTTAGTGAGTGATGATCTGGCTAAGCACATGGAGTGGAGTGACGGCGATTATATTCATCTTATGGACGGCTCAGAGCTCGGCCCTTTGATTGTTGATCAAAATAAGATGATCAACGGGACGCGCTTAATTGCGGATATCTCTTTATTAAGGATGTTGAAGCGCAGTTCTGGTCTATCCGTGATCGCTTGTTCAGATATGTCGGAAGCAAAGTTTGAGCGTCTTAAAGAGATGCTGCCGAACGGTTTAACGATTTCACGTAGTTCTAAAGCAGAACTTGAATCGCTGACCAGTGCATTCCACCTGAACTTAACTGCGATGGGGATGCTTTCATTTGTCGTTGGTCTATTTATCTTCTACCAAGCCATGTCGCTCTCTTTTATACAGAGACAACCTTTGGTTGGGGTGCTTAGACAAACCGGCGTATCCGGCTGGCAGTTAACGAAAGCGCTCTGTTTTGAGTTGCTAGCACTGGTTGTGGTGAGTTGGATCTGCGGCAATGTCTTTGGTGTGATGTTGGCGAACCAGTTGCTACCTGCGGTGTCTTCAAGCCTTGGCGATCTTTATGACGCTAATGTCGGTTTAAGTATCGATTGGAGCTGGAAAGCAAGCGTATATAGTTTTGGCATGGCTTTAATCGGCGCATTTTTAGCATGTGCTTGGCCGCTGATCCGTTTGTTGAAGTCTCAGCCGATTAGACTTTCATCTCGTCTATCACTCATGCGTTTCGCGGGTACTGAATTTACCTGGCAGGCGTTGATCGGTTGTGGCTTCTGTGTCGCTGCTGTGGCGGTTTACCAAGCACCGCAAACGCAAGAATCTGGTTTTGCGATCATAGCGTTAATGTTGGTAAGTGTTGCTCTATTTACACCGTTCTTGATGTGGAAGCTATTCAATAGTTTCTCATACTCCTTGCGCTGGGTTCGTGCGCGCTGGTTCTTTGCGGATGCCGCTGCCAGCATGAGCTATCGTGGTGTCGCAACGATGGCGTTTATGCTTGCGATGACAGCAAACATTGGTGTTGAAACCATGGTGGGTAGCTTCCGAGATACGACCGATAAATGGCTGTCACAGCGTCTGGCTGCAGACTTATACATCTACCCAACCAATAACTCTGCAGCACGTATGAGTAACTGGCTGTCAGACCAGCCTGAAGTCGATTCGGTATGGTGGCGTTGGGAAAAAGACATTCCTTCTCCTGTTGGCAGTATCCAAGTGGTTAGCACGGGCCCTTCTGAAGGGGAACTAGAGGCGCTTACGATTAAGCTAGGTATCCCAAACTACTGGTACCACTTGCATCACTCTAAGGGCGTACTGATTAGTGAGTCGATGTCTTTAAAGTTGGGTATACGACCGGGTGACTACATCGATATGTACGATAGCCTAGGCTCTGGCTGGCAGGTGGTCGGTGTTTATTACGATTACGGCAATCCATACCATCAGGTCATGATGTCACATCGAAATTGGCTCTACGGCTTCGCGGGGCGAGGTAATGTCGGTTTAGGGGTGATACTTAAAGAAGATGTGAATCCAACTGGGTTACGTAGCCGTCTAGAATCTGTGTTTAGATTGAGCTCTGAGCGTATCTTCGATAACAACAATATACATAGCCAAGCGATGCGCGTTTTTGACCGTACCTTTGCCATCGCCGATACCTTGGGCAACATTACCCTTGTTATCGCTGTGTTTGGTATCTTCTTCGCGACAGTAGCGGGTGAGGTATCAAGACAACGTCATATTTCACTGCAGCGCTGCTTAGGGGTTTCTGCAAAAGAGCTGATCTTTACTGGCAGTTTGCAGCTGTTTGTCTTTGGCTTGATTTCGTCGCTGATAGCAATACCGCTCGGGTTGGCATTGGCGAATTTGATTGTCGATATCGTGATTAAGCAGTCGTTTGGTTGGTCGTTAGAACTGCAAGTCATTCCTTGGGATTACTTCATTACTTTCGCATGGTCAATGGCTGCCTTGATGATTGCTGGTGCGTTGCCAGTATTACGAATGATAGGTAATACCCCGATGAAATCATTAAGGGATGCATTGTAGATGGGTCAAAGAAAAGGCGTGAAAAAGCCAAGAAACAATGTGCTGT
Source organism: Vibrio fortis (assembly GCF_024347475.1). NCBI lineage: Bacteria > Pseudomonadati > Pseudomonadota > Gammaproteobacteria > Vibrionales > Vibrionaceae > Vibrio > Vibrio fortis. The sequence continues at coordinate 1,951,371 of NZ_AP025487.1, read as the reverse complement.
CTTCAATTCTACTGATCTGCTTTTTTGGCTTATTTATTGGTATTTGGTCTTATTACTCTTACTTCGCTGATGTTGGCGAAGAGGGCGTCAACGAGGTCAATTCTGTATTGATGAGTGAACAATTTAAGGTGTTCGAACCTGTCTTGCCTGATCGTACTGTTTCACTGCCAAAAGACTTCCAATTCCACCCTGAGTTCCAACATGAATGGTGGCACTACTTTGCAACTTTAGAAGACGCCAGTGGTAAAGATTACTCCGTTCAATGGAGCTTCTTTCGAATTGCAACTGACGAACGCGAAGCTCGAGGCTGGCAAAGTCCGCAGATCTATATCTCCAATGTCGTTGTCACCTCAGCGACGCAAGTTTGGAAAGAACAAAGGCTTGCACGTGGTGGTATTGGCCAAGCAGGTATGACTAACCGACCATTTCGTATCTGGATTGATAACTGGAATTGGCGAGCACTTGGCGCGACCCCGTTTCCTGGACGTTTGAGCGTAGAGACGGACACTTTCGGTTTAGAGCTCGATTCGGTCACCAAGGGCCCTTACGTGTTGAATGGTGAAAATGGTTATCAAAAGAAACATGACCTGCTTCCTATTGCCTCATACAACTTTAGCGCTCCGTTCTTGGCTTTGAATGGCACACTGACTCTTGACGGCGTTGAAGTGGAAGTCTCAGGCAATGCTTGGCTCCATAAAGAATGGGGCAGTGGTTTGCTTGGCGAAGGACAACAAGGTTGGGACTGGTTCGTCTTTAATCTAGACGGTGGTGCTGCTCTGAGTGTTAGTCGTTACCGTAATAACCATCAGATGCCGTATGTGTTTGGTACGCTAGCAACGCGGTCAGGAAAAGTTTATCAGCTGTCTGAATCTGATATCGACATTAAACCATTGCCAAACAGTACCTTGCTCAATGGGCGAAGAATGCCGCTTCAATGGATCATCAATGTACCGAAATATGAGATCAACCTCACAACTCGGATTCAACGTAGGGACATGTGGCTGCCGTTTGTTATCCCTTATTGGGAAGGACCTATTATGGCCAGTGGAAGCCATGAAGCGTCTGGCTTTATGCAACTGACAGGATATTGATTTTTATATAAGGCTATCATTCGATAGCCTTTTTTATGCACTCTAGGTCACTTTATGGAGGGTTCGTCTAGCTTACACTTATAATTTTGGTCATCTATACTTAATTTAGTGTGAGTAACAACATTATGGAATATACGACGTATTGTTTAGTATTTGTAGGAAAAACCGAAGTTAAACATCCAAAGAAGTGATTATGTATCGTCGAAAGTTGGCTATACACTCGTGTCTATTCTTTGTTATTCGTTTATTTAAATAATAAATATAAGGGCGAAATCATGAACGACGTCATCCGTGACTTCTTTAAAATGGAATCTGCTGGCGGCATCATTTTGGTAATTGCTGCGGCAATTGCAATGTTCGTAGCGAACTCACCTCTGAACGAAATGTATCAGGGTATGCTACACACATACGTATTTGGTATGTCTGTGTCTCACTGGATCAACGACGGCCTAATGGCAGTCTTCTTCCTACTTATCGGCCTTGAAGTAAAGCGTGAGCTTTTAGAAGGCGCATTAAAATCTAAAGAGACAGCAATCTTCCCAGCTATCGCTGCGGTAGGTGGTATGCTAGCTCCTGCACTTATTTACGTGCTATTTAACTCAAGCAACCCTGAAGCGCTTCAAGGCTGGGCTATCCCAGCAGCAACAGATATCGCATTCGCATTGGGTATCATGGCACTTCTTGGTAACCGTGTACCGGTAAGCTTGAAGGTGTTCTTGCTAGCGCTAGCAATCATCGATGACCTAGGTGTTGTTGTTATCATTGCACTGTTCTACTCAGGTGATCTGTCTACGCTTGCACTAACGGTTGGCTTCATCGCAACAGGTGTGCTGTTCATGCTCAACAATAAGCATGTGACTAAATTGAGCGCTTATCTGATTGTTGGTGCAATTCTGTGGTTCGCAGTATTGAAGTCTGGTGTTCACGCAACACTTGCTGGTGTGGTTATCGGCTTCGCGATTCCACTTAAAGGCAATAAAGGGGAGCATTCTCCGCTTAAACACCTAGAGCATGCTCTGCATCCGTATGTTGCTTTTGCAATCTTGCCTATCTTCGCATTTGCAAACGCAGGTATCTCACTGGAAGGTATCTCGCTTTCAAACCTAACAGGTATGCTACCGCTTGGTATCGCTTTAGGTCTGTTGATTGGTAAGCCACTGGGTATTTTCCTATTCAGCTGGGGCGCAGTGAAAACAGGTGTAGCTAAGCTTCCTGAAGGTGTGAACTTCATGAACATCTTCGCGGTGTCTGTGCTGTGTGGTATCGGCTTTACAATGTCTATCTTCATCTCTTCATTGGCATTTGGTCCAACGAACGCAGATTTTGATACGCTTGCTCGACTAGGTATCCTAATGGGCTCAACGACGGCGGCAATCTTGGGTTACGCACTATTGAGTATCTCGTTACCTAAGACAAAGCATCAAGAAGTTAAACTGTAATCACTACAAAACATGTTTGAAAGGGTTGGCCGGTTAGGACAGTAGCCGCCAACACTTTTAGAAACATAATGACAAAGAAACGAAAAAGCCGTGATGAATGTTCATCACGGCTTTATTGTTTACTTGCCTTATGGTGACAAGTTCTCACGTCTTATGACTATTTTTCTAGGGTGGTAAAAATAGTCCACTCTTCGACGATTTGCTCTTCCAAGCCGACTACCGTTGCCGTTACTCTTCGGTTTAAGGCATGAGAGGTTGCGTCATCGCCCTCTTTTTCAAGTCTAGATTCACCAAACCCTACAATACGCACACGATCCGCTGCGATACCATTTTGAAGAATCTCATTTTGAACTTGGTTTGCTCGTTTTTTCGATAGCTCTAGGTTGTATTCGTTAGAGCCGACTTTACTCGCATAGCCTTGAATCTCAATGGATGCTGATTTGTACTTCTTAAGAAACTCTGACATCGTTGTTATCTGATCAGAGAAGATAGGGTTTATTTCATAAGAGTCGTGCGCGAACAATATTCTCAGTTGTCTCACTTCTTGAGAGCGGACAGTTTCCCCACATCCGTCGTTATCAACTTGAGATGCACCGGGGGTCCCAGGGCAAAGGTCTCTAGCATTGACAACGCCATCTTTATCATCATCTCTTAGATCGGATATTTGCTCCGCCTCAGGAGTCTCAATGTAATCCTCTTCTTGGTAGTCGGCTGCATTAACAGTTAGGGCTACTATGGGAAGTAATAAATAGAAAGCTTTCATCATTAATACTCCACAGGTTGTGTCCACTCTTCTGGAATGTCTACAAGTAGCGCATTGAGAAGTGAACCTGTTGCGTTCAACACACGATATTTCGCATATTGCTCAGAGTAGTGAGCATCGAGGTAGTCTTTACGGGCCTCAAAAAGCTCATTTTCCGTATTGAGTAAATCAAGTAGGGTACGTTGGCCAATTCGATACTGCTTCTCGTAAGCAATGACTGTTTCCGCAGCTGAATCGACATGGTCAGAAAGGAAGTTTTTCTGTTGTAGGGTTAAATCCAAAGCACTCCAAGAGAGCCTTAACCCTTCCTCTACTTGTCGGTAAGCTCGGTCTCTCAAGTCTTTCGATTTGTTTAGTTGGTAAGCTGCCGCCTCGGTTCTGTCACTATCAGACCCACCGTTATACAAGTTATAACGCATGCGCAGCATGGCCAGTGTCTCGTCGCTTGATCCTTCATCACCACCTGCATCATCCCGCCAGGTTTGTGAAGCCTCAATAGAGAAGGTTGGGTAGTTAACCCCTTTAGATTGTTTGTATTGGAAGTGTGCAGAATCCACATCAGCCGCTGAAATCTTGATCACAGGGTGATTGTCAAATGCATAGACGATTGCATCATTCAAAGATAAAGGCAGTTTGGATATATCTGCTCTTGGGTAAATCAACCCTAATGGTTCTTGTCCTACAACCCTTCTAAATTGAGTGTGTGTGTCAACCAGGTTATTTTGTGCGGCCAACAGGTTACCGTGGGCTTTCGCAATACGAGCCTCTACCTGAGACACGTCTGCCGTGGAGCCTATTCCTGATTCTGCTCTTCGTTTAATGTCCTTATAGATCTTTTTATGGACAGCTAAGTTGCTTTCCGACAGCGCAAGCACTTCAGTTGCTTTCACAGCATCAAGGTAAATCTGGGTTACCTCTAATGCTTTGTCTTCCGCATCTGCAATGAGTTGGAATCTTACTGACTCTGCTTCGGCGGCTGTACGATCCATATCGTATAAAGTCGCAGAACCATCCCAAATGAGTTGAGTAAGAGAAATCGTTGCTTCTTTTCTGGTTAGATCGGTATCAGGACCATTATTGGGAGCTGGATTGATCCCCTCATATCCAATACCCGCATCTAAATCTATGCTTGGTAAATAAGCACCTCCAGAAGCGTCATTTTGTTTTTTAACGCTCACAAATTCGTTAAAGATACTTTTTATCTCGGGGTTGGTTGCCAAAGTGATGGCGACTGCCTGCTCAAGGGTTTGACTGTAAGCTGGAGCCCCAGTCATAAAGCAGCAAATAATAGATAGTTTAAACAATTTCAAAGTAGGTCTCCTTCTACTTCTAGATGTCTTATTTTTACTTTCGTCGATGCTTTCAATGGAACAAAAGTCATAATCGAAGCTTAGGACATTTGAACCAAAACGCGAAGTTTACCTAATTTTTTTTTGAATCTAAGTAACTAGCTATATTGACATATTTGTCACTATGCGTTAGCTGGCGCGGTTAGTGAGTGGATTATCAATAACATTGCAACTAAATTTAAGTGGGTGTTATAGCGAAGTTCAGTCGAGTGGGAAAACGGACTGAACTGTGCAAGGAAGTGAGTTATGGGAACTATCAATGTTGGCTTACTCAGTGGGGTGAGCGGCGCTTTGGTTGTGGATGCACAAGGGCAAATAAGACGGTTAGCAGAGGGAGAGACACTGCGTGCCGGTGATGTTGTTGTGAGTGTCGACAATAGCAGTGGAAGTGAACCAGCGATCAATGTTCGGTATTACGAAGACGAAACAGTAAATAGAGTCGTCGATACTGATGATGCCATCGCACAAGTTATTAGAGCTGTGGAAGAGGGCTTTGACCCTACGGCCGATTTAGGGGAAGAGTTTGACACTGCCAGTGGCGAAACTGATGGGTCAAGTTTAGTTAACAGCGGAACCATTACCAGAACGGGTGCTGAAGTACAGGCAACAACCCACTTTGAAACAGATGGTCTTGAAAGCCAGGGGTTGTCTGAGACTCAAAGCCTAGAGCTAATTGACATTATTGCGTTTGCATTAGTGTCCGGGGTATCTGACGTTATTGAGTTTGAGGAAGATGTTCCGATTGAAACCGGGGGTAATCTGATTACCGATGATCCCGAAGTAACCTTTATTGCAGATGAAGGCGAAGGGGATAACGGTTACGGTGATTTTGTCATTAATGAAGACGGAACGTGGACTTTTGTTGCAAACAGTCCATTCAATGAATTGGCAGACGGAGAGCAAATCCAAGATAGTTTTACCGTGGAAACATCGGATGGTACCGAGCAAGTTGTAACAGTGACAATCATAGGCACAGATGATGCAGCAGTCGCGACTACAGGCTCGGGTAGTGTAACCGAGGATGTCGATGTTTCACTTGAAGGTAACCTTTTGGAGACTTCTGGCCAAATCTCGATTTCAGATGTCGACAGTGAAACACCAACTTTTGAACCAAATGGTGTCTTTAATCCAGTAGGCTCAACTAATGGTAGTGCATTAGGTGTGCTTACTATCAGCCCTGATGGCGCTTGGAACTATGAGGTTAATAACGATCTGGTTCAGTTCTTAGACGACGATGAGAGTGTGGTTGAGGTTTACACCGTAACGGCGACAGACGGCACCACCAGTGAAGTGACCATTACCATTAACGGTGCGGACGATCCGTCAGAGATCACCGTTGGTGAAGGTGACTCAGATATGGGTGAAGTCACCGAGGATGTGGACGTCTCGTTAGATAATGAGCTCACTACGTCGGGTACGCTGACCATTACTGATGTCGATACCAGTGATGATCCAGCCTTTGAGGCTAACGGCACCTTTAATCCAACCGGATCTACCAATGGCAGCGCACTCGGTATGCTTACCATTACACCAGACGGTGCGTGGACTTATGTAGTTAACAATGACTTGGTTCAGTATCTTGATGACGATGAGAGTGTGGTTGAGGTCTACACAGTAACGGCAACAGACGGCACCACCAGTGAAGTGACCATTACCATTAATGGTGCAGATGACCCTTCTGAGATCACCGTTGGAGAAGGCGACTCAGATATGGGTGAAGTCACCGAGGATGTGGACGTCTCGTTAGACAACGAGCTGACCACGTCAGGTACGTTAACTATTACTGACGTTGATACCAGTGATGACCCAGCCTTTGAACCTAACGGCACCTTTAATCCAACCGGATCTACCAATGGCAGCGCACTCGGTATGCTTACCATTACACCAGACGGTGCCTGGACTTATGTAGTTAACAATGACTTGGTTCAGTATCTTGATGACGATGAGAGTGTGGTTGAGGTCTACACAGTAACGGCAACAGACGGCACCACTAGTGAAGTGACCATTACCATTAATGGTGCAGATGACCCTTCTGAGATTACCGTTGGAGAAGGTGACTCAGATATGGGTGAAGTCACCGAGGATGTGGACGTCTCGTTAGACAACGAGCTTACCACGTCAGGTACGTTAACTATTACTGACGTTGATACCAGTGATGACCCCGCCTTTGAACCTAACGGCACCTTTAATCCAACAGGCTCAACTAACGACAGCGCACTCGGTATGCTCACTATTACACCAGAAGGCGCATGGACTTACGTCGTTAATAATGACTTGGTTCAGTACTTAGATGATGATGAGAGTGTGGTCGAGGTCTACACGGTAACGGCAACAGACGGCACCACCAGTGAAGTGACCATTACCATTAACGGTGCGGACGATCCTTCTGAGATTACCGTTGGAGAAGGTGACTCAGATATGGGTGAAGTTACCGAGGATGTGGACGTCTCGTTAGATAATGAGCTTACTACATCGGGTACGCTGACCATTACTGATGTCGATACCAGCGATGACCCAGCCTTTGAACCTAACGGCACCTTTAATCCAACCGGCTCTACCAATGGCAGCGCGCTCGGTATGCTCACCATCACACCAGACGGTGAGTGGACTTACGTCGTTAATAACGACTTGGTTCAGTACTTAGATGACGATGAAAGTGTGGTTGAGGTCTACACCGTAACGGCAACTGATGGCACCACCAGTGAAGTGACCATTACCATTAACGGTGCAGACGATCCGTCAGAGATCACCGTTGGTGAAGGTGACTCAGATATGGGGGCAGTGACCGAGGATGTGGACGTCTCGTTAGACAACGAGCTGACCACGTCAGGTACGCTAACTATCACCGATGTCGATACCAGTGATGACCCCGCCTTTGAACCAAACGGCACCTTTAATCCAATCGGCTCTACGAATGGCAGCGCACTCGGTATGCTCACCATCACACCAGACGGTGCATGGACTTATGTCGTTAATAATGACTTGGTTCAGTACCTAGATGATGATGAAAGTGTGGTGGAGGTCTACACGGTAACGGCAACAGACGGCACCACCAGTGAAGTGACCATTACCATTAACGGTGCAGATGACCCTTCTGAGATCACCGTTGGAGAAGGCGACTCAGATATGGGTGAGGTCACCGAGGATGTGGATGTCTCCTTGGATAATGAGCTTACTACATCGGGTACTCTGACCATTACTGATGTCGATACCAGTGATGACCCAGCCTTTGAACCGAACGGCACCTTTAATCCAATCGGCTCTACTAATGGCAGTGCCCTCGGAGTACTTACCATTACACCAGAAGGCGCGTGGACCTACGTCGTTAATAATGACTTGGTTCAGTACTTAGATGACGATGAGAGTGTGGTTGAGGTCTACACGGTAACGGCAACAGACGGCACCACCAGTGAAGTGACCATTACCATTAACGGTGCGGACGATCCGTCTGAAATTACCGTTGGAGAAGGCGACTCAGATATGGGTGAAGTCACCGAGGATGTGGATGTTACTCAAGACAATGAGTTAACCACTTCTGGTACCTTAACAATCACTGATGTCGATACGAGTGATACACCGGCATTTTTGCCAAACGGTACGTTCAATTCTGTCGGATCCACGTTGGCGATGGCGATGGGGATGTTAACCATAACTCCGGATGGTGCGTGGACGTATACACTCGATAATAGCGCGATTCAATATCTAAACGATGATGACACGATAATCGAAAACTACATTGTCTCTTCAACGGATGGTGTCACCCACGAGATTCAAATTACCATTAATGGGGCGAACGATGCTCCAGTCGCAGAGAGTTTCGTTATCGTCGACAATGACAACACTGTTATTCCAATCATCTTTGATAGTCACAGCGAAGGTATTCCTGACTACATCTCGGATTTAGAGGATGACTACGATGATATTCCTCTAAACATTAAAATTGTCGACCTACCAAGTAGCGGCACTTTGCTCTATACCGATGAAAATGGTGTGAGTCGAGAGGTGACACAAGACGATATTGATAATGAAACCCTGTTTGTCCCTAACAACATCAGCTTTGTTGCGGGCCCTGGTGAAGAGTTTGAGCTGGGCTACAGTGGATCGAGTGACGACTTCCCTGAACTGGTCGATGGTTTTTACAACTGGGGTGAAGAAGTTTCTCCGACAGAGCGGTTGATCACCTTATCTAATGGTAAAACCATAACCATCTCTATTGAAGACAACAATGACAAGCCATTGAAACAGTATCAAGGTGAACAACCACACGTTGGTTATGGTATCGGAGACACTGATGGTCGAGGCATGAACATGCAAGAGACCCTCATTGTTGATTTAACCGATAATCCACTGGATACCGTAACATTTGGTTTGGACGGCATGGGAGCCGAATTCAACACCAATAGTAATGTCTATATTGAAGTTGTATATACCTTCCTAGACGGAACACAACACACAGAACAGTATCAAAAAGATGAAGGAGACGTAGGTAACGATCAGATTCTGTATGAGTTTAGCTATTCTTCTCCTTCTAATCCGATTGTTTCTATGGAACTGTCATCGACAGGGGGTAACTGGGAGCTTCGCTACATCCAAGGTAATGAAGTGGTCACAGAAGACGCAACCTTCGACTATGTTGCGGTAGATTCAAACGGTGCGGAAAGTTCTGTTGAAACGGTAACGCTCGATATTGAAGAACCACAAGCCTATAACGTGATCAGTGCTGAAAATGATGAGCCATTAGTCGCTGACTACGGCAATGACATGTTAATTGGTAATGCTGAAGATAACATCTTCGCATGGTTGGATGATGCGTTGGATAACGGTACGGATGTCATCAAAGACTTTGAACTGTACAGCGATGGATCGGGCGATCTGATTGACTTGAGCGATCTACTCGAAGATCCACAAGATGGCGATCAAATGGAGGCTCTACTGAGCATGATAGATGTGAGCATCAATGGTGACGATGTTGAATTGAGTATTCCTCTAGAAGGCGGCAGTGATGCTCAAACCATTGTTATACAAGACGTTGCGCCTGAGTTAGGAATGTCTATCGATATAAATGATGACTTAGCCGTATTAGGTGAACTGATTAAAAACGATGCAGCTTAATCTTGAGATTAGTTAATACACTAGTCACTAAAACATTAGGCTTTGGTACCAAACGTCCTACGATTTCGTAGGGCGTTTTTTTGTTTAATGTAGACAAAAAAAAGCCCAAACCAACGCGGTTTGGGCGGATACAAGTATAGGAGTTAATAAGGAAATTGCAGTGAGTAACAAGAGAGTGAAACAAGTCTGACGGCCAGAAAGACTTAAAAATGCGCTTCTTGTTACCCTTGTTATGACCCGCGAACTTCCAATCAGTTCCAAGAAAATTTGTTCTTTTTTTCTTATTTTCTAAAACACAGGCAATTCAGGCTGTTAGCTAATTATTTTCTAAACTGGTACGACCAATGGGTGAAAATGTGATGTTGCTTACTTGTTAAATAAATGTTCTATGGGTATATTTCAAACAGTTGTTTAATACGAGTGATTGAAATGGCACCAAGAAGTTCGACCAAAGAGAAGATACTGGATGTAGCAGAGGGATTGTTTGCTGAGCATGGCTTTAATGATACTTCGTTGCGCACCATAACGAGTAAAGCGAATGTGAACCTAGCTTCGGTAAATTACCACTTCGGCGATAAAAAGACCTTGGTTCGAGCAGTACTCAATCGTTACTTGGAAGCGTTCATGCCTGCTCTTCAGGATGCACTAGTGAACCTTAATTTGAACGAAACGTATACGATGAGTGACGTGTTTGAATCTTTGAGATCGCCACTACGCTCTCTTAACGATGTAAGACCGGATGGTACAAGTCGCTTCATGCTGTTAATTGGCCGCGGCTATACCGATGTTCAAGGGCACTTACGTTGGTTCATTACCACTCGTTACAGTGACGTTTTGGGGCTATTTACTAGTTCGGTGATGAAAGCCAACCCAGAGCTCACTCAAGAACAGTTATTTTGGCGACTGCACTTCACCCTAGGGACATGTGTATTCACCATGGCGTCAAGCCAAGCACTGATGGAAATATCAGAAAATGATTATGGAAGAGAGGTTGATGCGAAAGCTGTTGTCGATATCTTGATTCCTTATTTAGCGGCAGGCATGTCAGCTAAAGAGTAAGAACAATAAGAAGCATAAATTCACACCAAAAATAGTGAACAAAAGGATCTGAACTATGAGCTCTCTAAGACAAAAATGGGTGAGCGACCCAGCTTTTAAACTCTTCAAAAAAGTACTGCCGCCGCTTTCTAGCACTGAGAAAGAAGCGATGGAAGCCGGTAGTGTTTGGTGGGATGGAGAGCTTTTTTCTGGTAAGCCAGACTTCCAAAAACTGCATCAGTACCCAAAACCGGAACTGACAGCAGAAGAGAAGTCATTTATGGACAACGAGCTTGAGACTCTACTTGAGATGCTTGATGACCATAAGATCGTTAAAGAAGACCGTGACCTTCCAAAAGAGGTTTGGGACTTCTTACGAAAAGAGCGTTTCTTCTCACTGATCATCTCGAAAGAGTACGGTGGTCGAAACTTCTCGTCGCTAGCAAACTCAACCATCGTAACCAAAATTGCTACTCGTAGTATCAGTGCTGCAGTATCAGTAATGGTTCCAAACTCTCTTGGCCCGGGTGAGCTACTGTCTCACTATGGTACTCAGGAGCAGAAAGATTACTGGCTACCACGCCTAGCTGATGGTACAGACATCCCATGTTTCGCACTAACTGGTCCTGAAGCGGGCTCTGATGCGGGTGGTATCCCAGATGTGGGTACCGTGTGTATGGGCATGCACGAAGGCAAAGAGACACTAGGTATTCGTCTTAACTGGAATAAGCGTTACATCACACTGGCACCAGTAGCAACTGTGCTTGGTCTTGCGTTTAAACTGCACGATCCAGAGAAGTTGTTGGGTGATAAAGAAGACATCGGTATCACATGTGCGTTAATCCCTGCTGATCATGAAGGTGTGGTGATTGGTGAGCGTCATGACCCACTTGGCCTTGCGTTTATGAATGGTCCAACACGTGGTCATGATGTATTTATCCCGATGGAGTGGCTAATCGGTGGTGCAGATTACGCAGGTAAAGGCTGGCGTATGCTGGTGGAATGTCTGTCTGCGGGTCGTGGTATCTCGCTACCGGCTCTAGGCACAGCGATGGGTCACCTGACTGCACGTACAACAGGCGCATACGCATACGTACGTAAGCAGTTTGGTATGTCGATTGGTAAGTTTGAAGGTGTGGCAGAAAGCTTAGGTCGTATTGGTGGCTTAACTTACCTGCTTGAAGCAACGCGTACACTGACAACAACATCACTCGATTTGAAAGAGAAGCCGGGCATTGTTACTGCGATTGCTAAGTACCATATGACGGAAATGGCACGTACCATTTTGAACGACTCAATGGATATCCATTCTGGTCGTGCAATCCAAGATGGACCGATGAACTATCTGGCTGCACCGTATCTAGGTATTCCAGTGGCAATTACAGTAGAAGGCGCAAACATCCTGACACGTAACCTAATGATCTTCGGTCAAGGTGCGACTCGTTGTCACCCTTACGTACTACGTGAGATGGAAGCAGCAGCGAACCCAGATGAGAAACAAGGTGCGAAAGAGTTTGATGACCTGCTGTTCAAACATATCTCTCACGCAACTAAGAACACATTTGGTGCTTTTGGCGCGGCATTAACAGGCTCTAAATTCATCAAAGCGGATATGAGTGGTCCAACGAAACCTTACTATCAAGACTTAACTCGTCTAAGTCGTGCCCTAGCAGTAAGTGCAGACTTTGCGATGCTAACGCTAGGTGGTGAGTTGAAACGTAAAGAGCTGATTTCTGCACGATTAGGTGATGGTCTAAGTTACCTATACATGGCATCTGCTGCACTTAAGAAGTATGAAGATGAAGGTCGTCAACAGGCGGATCTGGATTACTTGCACTACGCGGTTCAGCACTGTTTCCATCATGCAGCGAAATCGCTACAGGAAGCATACCGTAACTTCCCGAACAAGGTAGTGGGTAAAGTTCTAAAAGGGTTAATCTTCCCAGTGGGCAACCACTTCGAGAAGCCAAGCGATACCTTAACAGTGAAGCTTGCGGAAAGCCTAATGACTCCTGGTGCACACCGTGAGCGTCTAACTCACCTTTGTTACATTGGCCAAGACGAAGACGACAGCGTAGGTTTGATGGAGAATGCGTTTATTGCAATGTACGACATCAAGCCACTAGAGCGTAAGATCTTCAAAGCTGTGAAAGAAGGCAAGGTTGCACGTAAAGGTCTATTAACTGAGCGCCTAGAGCAAGCGTTGGTTGCTGAGGTGTTAACACAAGCAGAAGTGGATCAAATCTTAGCAGCAGACAAACTGCGTTACGCTGCGATTCAAGTTGACCACTTTAGCCACGACTATAGTGAAACTTTGACGCGAAAAGAGCTGAAACCTAAGCTAAATAGCGTTGCTTGATAGAAATATCATCAAAAGGCACCTTTCGAGGTGCCTTTTTTGTATTTGTACGGCACGCAACCAGAACTTTGCTAGAATTTTGAACAAATGTCAGCAAATACATCGTGAGTGCTCCAACCACTTGCATTTTAGCCACATTTTTGAAGAAATTAGATGCCATTTGCAGACGAAACTTTTATCCTAACAGGGATTTTTTAAGGAAGTTGAATATGATCATCAAACCTCGAATTCGCGGATTCATCTGTACTACAACACACCCAGTTGGTTGTGAAGCTAACGTAAAAGAACAAATCGCTTACACCAAAGCTCAAGGCCCAATTGCAAATGCACCAAAACGTGTACTTGTTGTGGGTTCTTCTAGTGGCTATGGCTTGTCTTCTCGTATCGCAGCTGCATTTGGTGGCGGCGCTTCAACTATCGGTGTTTTCTTCGAAAAAGCTGGTACTGAGAAAAAGCCAGGTACAGCTGGCTACTACAACTCAGCAGCATTCGATAAGCTAGCAAAAGAAGAAGGCCTATACTCGAAAAGCCTAAATGGCGATGCTTTCTCAAACGAAGCTAAGCAAAAGACAATCGACCTAATTAAAGAAGATCTAGGTCAAGTTGATATGGTGGTTTACTCACTGGCTTCTCCAGTACGTAAAATGCCTGAGACTGGCGAAGTTATTCGTTCTTCTCTTAAACCTATCGGCGAGACGTACACTTCAACAGCGGTTGACACTAACAAAGACACAATCATTGAAGCAAGCGTAGAGCCTGCAACAGAAGAAGAGATCAAAGACACAGTAACCGTAATGGGCGGTGAAGACTGGGAACTTTGGATCAACGCTCTATCTGAAGCTGGCGTTCTTGCTGACGGCTGTAAGACAGTTGCTTACAGCTACATCGGTACTGAGCTAACGTGGCCAATCTACTGGGATGGCGCGCTAGGTAAAGCGAAGATGGATCTAGACCGCGCAGCAGCGGCTCTAAACGAGAAACTAGGTCAAACTGGCGGTACAGCAAACGTTGCTGTTCTTAAGTCTGTTGTGACTCAAGCAAGTTCTGCAATTCCAGTAATGCCACTGTACATCGCAATGGTATTTAAGAAGATGCGTGAAGAAGGCGTACACGAAGGTTGTATGGAACAGATCTTCCGTATGTTCAGCCAACGTCTATACAAAGAAGATGGCAGCGCAGCAGAAGTGGATGAGAAGAACCGCCTACGTCTAGATGACTGGGAACTTCGTGAAGACATCCAAGAACACTGCCGCAACCTATGGCCACAGATCACGACTGAAAACCTAAAAGAACTAACTGACTACGTAGAGTACAAAGAAGAGTTCTTGAAGCTATTCGGCTTCGGCGTTGAAGGCGTAGATTACGACGCAGACGTTAACCCAGCTGTTGAGTTTGATGTAGCAGACATCTAATCCAATTTGCTTGGTTTAAATATGAAAAGGCGCTCAATGAGCGCCTTTTTTTGATCTAGGAGCGGATGCGAGATACGAGTTTCGAGATGAGAAAAGATTAAAAAGCAGATTAGAGATGTGAGTGGCGGGATGCGAAGGGAATTGAGAGCAGATGAGTGATGCGAGTGGCGGGATGCGAAAAGATCCAAGAGCGGATGCGGGATACTAGTTTCGAGATAAGAAGGGAGCGATAAGAGCAAATGAAGGACATGAGTTGCGGATACGACAAGATTTAGGGCAATAAAAAATGCACTAACTCTTGCGAATTAGTGCATTGGAAAAGTCTGAACGAATCTAGTCGTTAGCTGATAATGATGATGAAAGTACCCGCTAGGGTCATCAATATGTTGGCTATCGCGTATGTACCCGCATAACCTAGAGCTGGGATAGTTGAGCGAGCGTGGTCGTTTACAATATCCATCGCTGGTGCACAGGTTCTAGCGCCGATGATGGCACCAAACAATAGCGCTCGGTTCATTTTAAGAATATACGCTCCCACTAAGTAAGCGAAGATTACCGGCAATACACTCACAATCAAGGCAATACCTATTACCTGTGGGCCGACTTGAGTTAAATGCTCAAATATCTTGCCACCGGCACTCAAGCCAATGCCGACCATAAAGAACATCAAACCTAGGTCCTTGACCATATTCAGAGCGCCCTGGGGCACGTAGCCAAAAGTAGGGTGGTTTGCTCGTAAGAAGCCTAACATAATGCCTGAAAGTAACAGGCCAACGGCATTACCCAAACCAAACGAAACTTGACCGAATGTCATGGTAATTAGACCGAATAGAATCCCTAGAATAAAGAAACTACAGAATGCCATTAGGTCTGCCATTTGACTGTGAATCGAGATGAAACCGATTTTCTCAGCGAGACCATGAACACGGCTCTTCTCACCACTGACCTGAAGTACATCACCTTTAGCCAGTACGATATTCAAATCCATCGGCATTTCGATTTGAGCACGCACTACGCGGTTCAGGAAACAGCCGTATTCAGATAGGTTCAGGTCTGAAAGACGCTTGCCAGCAATGCTGTCACTTTTTACGACGATCTCTTCTTCAACGATACGAAGGTCGAGCAGGTTACGGTCGAATACCTCTTTGCCGTTTCTGAAGCTAGGATCAAGACGAGCGTGACTATCTGGGAAGCCAACTAGCGCGATCTCATCACCTTCTTGCAGAATTGCGTCACCATCTGGGTGGGCAAGAATGCCGTTACGACGAATACGTTCAATGTAACAACCTGTTTGGCGGTAGATACCCAACTCACGCAGATTCTTGCCGTCTGTCCAGTCAATCAGTTCTTGCCCAACGCGGTATGCGCGAATGATTGGCAGGTATACTTTACGCTGACCAGAGGCGCCTAAACCACGTTCTTGCGCAATCTGTTCTGCCGAGTCATGTAGGTTGACCTTTTGTAGCTTCGGAATCAAACGAGCGAACATGATCATACTGATCAAGCCGACCAAGTATGCCATCGCATAGCCAACCGATAGGTTTTCAATTACCAGACTGATGTCCATGTTTCGAGGCACTTCAGCAAGTCCTGAATTGAGGGCGTCTTGGGCACCTACAAGAATCGGTGTAGCTGTGAGTGCACCAGCCATCATACCCGCAGACAAACCGAAGCCTAACCCTAAGTATTCGCTACAGAAATAGGTAAGGGCGATAGCAGTTGAGAGTACGACTAAGCTCAGAATTAGGTAGTGTTTACCGTCTCTAAAGAAGATACCAAAGAAGTTTGGTCCAGCTTCAATACCTACACAGTAGATAAACAGCATAAAGCCAATGGTTAGTGCTTCTGCGTTGAAAGAGAAGCCAAGGTGACCCATTACCAACGAGGTGATTAAGACACCAATCGAGTTACCTAATTGAAGATTTCCAAAGCGGATTTTACCAATGGCAAGGCCAATCGCTAATACGACAAAGATGAGAAGAATAGGGTTTTGCTCAAGCAAAAGTACAACGTCGATATTCACAGCAGCAGCTCAGTATAAGGCGTGAAACATAAGGTAGTGTAGAGGTGTGAATTGTATCTAATTATAGATAAATTATAAGCGCTAATTTGCTATTTTACTTGATTTTTACGTGATTCATTTTTGTTCTATGCATTAAAAAAGCTCACATGAACCACGTGAGCTTTAAAATAAGGTTTTATTGTTGATTTTGTGGTTTGCAGCTTGCTAAACCTATCTAAATCAATGTTCTCGATTAATCGAAAAGACCTAGGTTTTCTTTTGCGTATGCTTCGAAGTCGTCGCAGCCGCCGATGTGCTCTTGGTCTACAAAGATTTGAGGAACAGTTTCAACTGGCTTACCTACAGTTTTCTCTAGATCAGCTTTGCTGATGCCTTCAGCGTGAATGTCAACATAACGGTAGTTGAAGTCATCGCGCTTAGCTTTAAGAGTCTCAGCGTGCTCTTTAGCACGAACACAGTATGGACAAGCAGGGCGACCAAATATTACTACAAACATTTCATTTCTCCTAAATACGGGATGAGGCTCGTTAACCCAAATATGTTAACTATTCTTTAAGGGATACGACTCAAAATTCTTAAAACCAACTATGCCTCAATGCTATAGGGAAATAAAGATGGAATTGCCTGTTAATGCAATAGGTATTGCCTATCAGCTTAAATTGTATTCACTCACCCCTTCGCTTTTTACTAATGCCCTCGCTAGACGCAAGGAGATAGGGCACAGAATGTGAATCAGCGCTAAGAATCCGACTTTGTGGCGCTTTTAATGCGACAAGTTGCACCGCGTCAAAAAAAATCGATTCAGTTACAGGCATCTTGTAGTTAGATAAACCATATAGCATTTAAATGTTTAGATAAGCGTGTAGAACGTTTTTAGAAAACCATAACAACAAAGAGTTCGTAGTATTGTTTGGTCATAGGCGCAGGAGGCACCATGTTTCAATTTATGACATCTACAAAGATCATCTTTGGTGAAGGAGCATTACAGTCTTCACTGTCTCAGTTTAACCAGTATGGGTATAGCGTGTTACTGGTCACTGGGAGCAACTTAGACAGAACCACTATTGTTACCGAATATCTCGATGCACAAAGCATGCGTTATCAGCATATAGCAGTGTCTGGCGAGCCTAATATTAAGATGGTCGAAGAAGCCGCTACTTCAGCGCGTCGGTTTAAGCCTGATATGGTCGTGGCAATGGGGGGTGGCAGTGCCATTGATATGGGGAAAGCGCTGGCTGCAGTCTTACCAAATCAAGGGAACGTGTATGACTATGTTGAAGTGGTCGGTCGCAATGTACCTTTGAAAACAAAACCATTACCCTTTATTGCTATTCCAACCACGGCAAGCACTGGTGCCGAAGTAACGAAAAATGCGGTACTTAAATCAGGCCAAGACCAAGTGAAAATCAGTCTACGTAGCCCGGATATGTTAGCGGACGTAGCGATAGTGGACCCAACGCTGACCTACGGTACGAATTTGTATCTGTCAGGGCGTGGGGCGATGGATGCCTTTACACATCTAATGGAAGCCTATGTTTGTGGTGACCCAAATCCACTCACCGATATGATTTGTGAAGAGGGCTTAAGAAAGCTAAGCGCTTCAGTGGTGAAAGCGTGTGTGGAAGACCAACCTCAAGCTCGGGCAGATCTTGCATTTGCTTCTATGCTAGGTGGCATGGCGATAACGAATGCTAAGTTGGGGGCGGCTCATGGCTTGGCGTCGGCGTTAGGTGGAAAAATACATGCGCCACACAGTGTGATTACTGCGCGCTTAGCACCCTTAGTGATGTTAGAGAACATCGAGGTTGCGAGAGAGCAGGGGCGTGATGATATATTGGCTCGCTATCAACGTATCGCAGCAATCGTGACGGGAGACAGTGGTGCAGTTGAAGAGCAATCAGTTAGTTGGTTGTCTGAGGTGTTGGAGACACTTGAGATTCCAAGCCTGCTGCACTTCGGGGTATGCAAAACACCCTTTGAGGATGTTGCGGAAGATGCGATGAAGTCTGTGGCGATCAAAGGGAATCCATTGCCGCTCAACAAAGCTCGTTTGGTGCACATTTTAGAGAAGGTTTGCCGCGACTGCAGTTGTGATTCTTCACAACTTCAACATAAGACCCACAGCGACAGTGGTGTGGAATCGAGTTTTACGATTATTAACTCTTACGCCTCAGAGAATAGCGTGGTGGAGAAGGGCAACAGCTGGACAATCTAAAACGTTGAACAAGCACAGTTAAAACAAAAACGGAGCCATAAGGCTCCGTTTTTACAATGAATCTACATTCAGTTTAGAACTGAGAGTACTTCTCGTAGCGAGAATCACGCAGTGACTCTTTCACACGTTTTAGATTTTCGCGGAAACCAGTACCACGACGCAGCGTGAAGCCAGTTGCCAGAACATCGATAACCGTCATTTGTACAACGCGGCTTGCCATTGGCATGTACACATCAGTGTCTTCAGGTACATCCAGTGAAATAGACAGTGAGCTTGCCTTATCCAGTGGAGAGTCTTTAGCTGTGATAGCAATGACTGTTGCGCCATTTTCACGAGCTAGGTTCGCAATTTCAACTTGGCTCTTAGTGCGACCAGTGTGTGAAATAAGAACGATAACATCGTTGTCGCTACAGTTGATGCAGCTCATGCGTTGCATCACGATGTCTTCGAAACATGTGATTGGAATGTTGAAACGGATGAACTTGTTTTGAGCATCTTTTGCGACAGACGAAGACGCACCTAAACCGAAAAAGGAGATACGTTTAGCTTGCGTTAGCAGGTCAACCGCGCGGTTTACTTGCATTGAGTCTAGGCTGTTTTTAGCGACATCCAGACACGCCATTGTCGATTCGAAAATCTTATGCGTGTAAGCATCAGGGCCATCATCTTCTTCAACGTTACGGTTCACGTAAGGTGTTCCGTTTGCCAAGCTTTGAGCTAGATGCAATTTGAAGTCAGGGAAGCCTTTCGTATCTAAACGACGGCAAAAGCGATTAACAGTAGGCTCACTTACATCGGCCATTTTTGCCAATGTAGCGATACTAGAATGAATAGCAGTTTGAGGGGAAGCCATAATGACTTCGGCGACTTTACGCTCAGACTTGCTGAAATTTTCCAGGTTTTTTTGTATTTTTTCTAATGTATTCATAGTGTTCACGAGGGTATAGAGAACAACTTGCCAGTTAATATCTGCTCACCAGGGGAATGGCTGAAACAAATAGCAGTGAAGAGTTATCAAGCAAAAACTAGCTATAACGATAATGCTCTTTAAGTACTGCCGTTTCAAATAGATATATTTTTAACTAGCACCATAGGATAAGTATAAACCTAACACACTATTTACTAATACAAAAACACGGGATGAATGCTTCAGAATATGACAAACCTCAACAAAATTTTAGAAAACTACAAAACTGGAAGAGGATTTGAGTGAAAAAAGTGCAAATAGGCGTGGAAATGACGTGTTAGTTACACCAAAAAGAAATAAATTTTCAATCTGGTGCAACTAAATTTGAATAACTATGATTGAATCTTACTGACTAGGGCTGTGATCTTACCCATTAAATTCGGAGCTAGCTTAGCGATTTCTCGCTGCTCTTCAAGCACAGAGGTCAGGATCTCATTCCCCGTTAGAGGGTTAGCAAGTACTACACGAAACACGATGATATGTTGGTGTGACCAAGCTTCAGGGGTGAGACGTGTACGAGACACGAACGACTTACCCGTTTCACGCTGTTTCTTCTGAATGAATTTAGTGAGTTCATTCAATAGTTCGTTAAGCTCTGTACGGTCAGCATCGTTGGCCTTTCCAAGCGCTAGTTTAACGCTTTCAGGCACATAACGGTAAGTCAGAAGACACAATTCAGGTTCAGAAACGAGCTCGAAGTCACTTTGCTGTTTAATAAGGTCTGCAAAATAGCGTGCTTTATTAATGCTTTGGTCGATCAGCAGTTCATAGCCAGGACGGCTAATGATATGCATCGCAGCATAAACTAACATCGCCATACCCGAACGAGAGCCCTCTAAAGTGTGGCTTCCTAGGTCTTTTGAGCCTTTACGCAGAATGTACTGCGCATGGTGCTCGATGGCTGTCATTGCATCAGGCTGTTTGAACAGCACCATGCCTGCACCCATAGGAATATAGAGCTGCTTATGGGCATCGATCGTGACTGAATCGGCTAACTCAATGCCGTCTAATAGATGGCGGTGGTTATTCGACATTAACGTAGCACCACCCCAAGCTGCATCGACGTGGAAATGACACGCCTCTTCAGCACAAATTTCAGCCATTTTTTTCAAAGGGTCAATGTTGCCGGTCTCGGTCGTACCTGCAACACCTATCACAGCGAATGGCTTGATGTTTTTGCTTTTTAGCTCGGTGATCTTGCGCTTTAAATCTTCAGTACAGATTCGGTTGTCGTTGTTTGTTTTAACTGAAACAAGGCCTTCTTGACCAATACCTAGTACATCAGCGGCTTTTTTAAGAGAGTAGTGGCCGCGTTCAGAAACCAAAATCGCTAGGCCTTCGTAACCGTAGTGCTTCATTGCCTTAAACAGGCCTTCTTTCTCTACGCCCTTAAATTCACCTTGCGCTTTCAGTGCATTGTTACGTGCAACCCAAAGAGCTGTGATGTTGGCTATGGTACCACCAGAGCAAAAAGCCCCTAGCGAGTGATTAGCACTGTGCATCCAGCGAGAGTAAAAAGTATCGTCTTGTTGGTAGATAAGGCGATGCAGCATTCCCAGCACTTGACGCTCAAGCGGTGTAAATGCTTTTGAAGTTTCGATTTTCACTAGGTTCTGGTTGAGCGCAATCATGATCTTTGACAGCGGCATCAAGAAGTACGGCAGGGCAGACGTCATGTGGCCAATGAAGCTTGGTGCTGACGTGTGCACTGAGTGAGAAACTAGCGAATCGAGTAGGTGCTCGGTATGTTCAGAAACAAACTCTGGCTGCTCAGGGATATGAGCATTGGAAAAGTCCTTCTCAATCTCACGAAGCGGCTTCTCTTCAGCCACGATGTGTTCTCGTAGAAATTGATTCAGATTCTGTGACAGTTTGTCTTCGATTTGTGTAAGTGTTGAGTCTGGGCCCTCTGGTACCGTAAAGATACGCAGTAGGCTGTCAAAGCTTACATCTGCTGTTTTTTGTTCCGTAACCATAGCAAGCGAGTTATTTTTCTAATATTGACGCGAGCGGGACAATCTAAACGAAAACGGGAACAAAGTCCCGTCTTAATTATGAAATCCCACTTCCCATAAACGTAACTTTTAATAAGAAGTCACGTTTATGTCGCTATTTACACTGAGTATTTTCTACTTTAGCGATAGATTGGTTGTAGCGCTGAAGGGCTGTGTCAATCTGTTTTGGATGGCTTAGCAGCTCAGCAAATGCAGAACGTAGCTCGTAGTTTTGAGCGTGTGGCTTAGACTGGCGATCATCGAAAGTTGTCTTCGCTACTTTGCCTAGTTCATCGTCACGTTGCGATAGCGCTTTGATGTCGTGTTGCTCTAGCTTTAGCCAGCCCTCAACGGATTGCTCTGTAGCGACTTTACTTGAATCGTTAACTAGGTAGTAACGCACAGCAGCTCGGTTTAACTCGAAGTGGTGCTGACGACCCTCAAGGAACCATTGGCTCACTTCTTTCAGCTCTGGGTATTTTTTTGCAGTGAGATCAGCAAGATCAGAATACCAATTCAGAGATGCATCGATGTACGCATCGTATTTTTCAGCAAGACATTGTTGGTTTCCAGTTAAGCTATCTGCTGCAAAAGAGAAAGTAGAAGTTGATGCTAGCAGTAGTGCGACACAAAGGCGTTTCATAGTGGTTCCTTTTTGGGTTTATTCTTTTTAGAACTAATTTTTATGTAGAACTATGTCTTCACAGATTACCGTGGTTAGTATTTGTTGAGCAACGACACTTAGTGCCTTTTTATTTCGGTAACTGTTTCAGTATCTTGGGCAATTTCAGTGTTGCGAGTCATGGTGTACCGACGCATTCTAATGGAAAACATCGGCCATTCCTGCGATCTAGTTAGCAAGAGATACAAAGAATAGCATCAATACAGGCACTAGTAGGCTCAAAATGAAACCACTGACTATCGCAATAGGTACACAGCGTACGCCGCCAGTTGTCTGTATGACAGGGAGCGTGAAATCCATCGCTGTTGCACCCGCATAACCGATAGAAGTGCAAGGGTAGCTTCGAATTAACATAGGGATGACGACTAGAGCCACTAACTCACGCAGCAGCTCCAACATAAACGAAGCGCCACCATAAACAGGCCCAAAAGCATCGCCCATTAAAATTCCTGCAAGCGAATACCAGCCAAAGCCCGCAGACATAGCGAGTGCGCGGAAAAGAGGAATATCTAAGAGGTACGCAGCAATCACACCGCCAAGCATAGAAGTCACAATGATGGTAGCAGCGATCACCATGCCATGCTTGTTAAGAAGGATCTGACGTAGCGTAAGGCCACTGTTACGAAGTTGAATACCAATGAAGAAGAGGAGGGCGAATAGAATCCATTCGCTAGCGGTGTCGACCCAGCCCAAACTGATCGGCAGTAATAGGCCTGCAATGAGGCCAGATCCAACCACCAGAATCAGTTTTGCAGACTCTAGCGCCATTGAAGAAAGAGGCAGCTTTTTCTGGCTGCTGTCTGTCTGTAGAGGGAGCGCTTTATCAATCAGCGGCAGTGCTAGCAAATTACATGCACTTAGACAGACAAAGAATGTTGCCGTGTAGAGCAAGATTGTTTGTAGGTTACTGCCTAGGTTATCCAATGCCGCAAGGCTAAGTCCCATCAGGCTCAAAATGACGTAAATCAGATAAGAGGTAGAGCGGTTAATCAGCTCTAACGTCTTTTCATTAGAAATAGAAAATAGGTACCCCACCACAAGCGGGGCAAAAATGAAGATCATCCCTGTAAACATGATTCCCTCGATGCTGACTTAGCGGTCTATGGCCTTATAAACCGCTGGCACTGATAACGTCGTTAAGCTGTCCGTGGAACTCATTGTCATTTAAGTTGCTGAGTTGATAGAGAACTTCAGCTCCAGTGACGTTAAGTTCGACTTCGTGAGAGTCGATGTTTTCATCATTGTTTCTAAACATCAAGAGATGATTAGCAATTCGTGCAATATCGAGGTAAGAAACGTCTTTCTCACTGTTTATAGAGGACTTATTGGAAGAGACATCAATAAAATCTCGATCGAAACCCCACTGCTTCAGAACCAACTGGCTGGTGGCTGAACATTGAGTT
This sequence comes from Vibrio fortis, assembly GCF_024347475.1. Classification (NCBI taxonomy): domain Bacteria; kingdom Pseudomonadati; phylum Pseudomonadota; class Gammaproteobacteria; order Vibrionales; family Vibrionaceae; genus Vibrio; species Vibrio fortis. The sequence goes on along the minus strand of NZ_AP025487.1, from coordinate 1,927,524 downwards.
TGGAAGATCTGTAATGCGATGTCTTGATCGAGGTAATTGCCTCTCTCTAGATAGTTATGATATTCGCTAACCAAACAGAACAGGCCGATGTCGGCAAGCAAGCCTACCAAGAGCGCTTTCTCTTGTTCCAGATAGCTATATTCCTGTGGTTCGTGCTCTTTGAACTGGTTGGTGACCAGAACCATCGTCGCCCCAAGCTCTTTTGAAATCGACGCGCTTTGTCTTAGCAGCTGATTGCAATCTTGGCTTAGGTTGACGGTGTGCTTTAGCTGCTCAATCGCTTGTGCTGTCACTATGTCACGGACTCTTAGAATACCGAGGCGCGATACCGCAGTCATGATGTCTACGCAAGTGATGTTGCGGCGGTTGAATACCACTGAGTTGGCAACACGAATGACGATAGCAGTTAAACCAGGATCCTCTAACAAGCATGTTGCTACATCAGCAATTCCTGTTGATTCAAGGGTACAAAGTTTCTGAATTTTCAAAACCACATCTGGGATTGGAGGTAAGTTGATTTTACCAGAGGCAATAGAGCTACTAACCAGTTGTGCGAACTCAGTCTCGAGTCCTTCGAGTAGAAGTGCTTTGTTCTCAGGAAGCCAATAAAAGGATAAATGATTCATATAGTGGGAATAAATAGTAAGACGACACCAGTTTACAAGCCGCAATGCTGCCGTGCAATAGTACAAAAGTAAAAATCGGTTTCGGCTAAAAACAGGTAAATTTGAACCGGGGTAACACTAGGCGTCAAAATGAAAGCACCGAATAATGGCGTAATGTGATATCAATCATGAAATAATGTGATAGTCACTTAATTGCTGTGAGCTAAGTCCAGACTTAATTTTCTTTTCGAAGTATGATTTATTTCAAAGGTGACAAGCAACTCATAATATTCACCTATATTTAGAACATTTTATTTTCGCATACAAAAAGCTGCTTATCTGGTGATCGTACTAATCGGGGTAATTTGATTAAGGATCAATGGATATGACCGAGACAGCATTTATTAATTACGTAAGTAAGTTTGGTGAGCACCAAAAGCGTTCAATGTTTGGAGGTACAGGCCTCTTCCAGAGCGATGCGATGTTTGCACTGATTAGCGAAGGTTGTTTATTTATTCGCGGTGGTGAGTCGTTAGATGAAAAATTGACGGATCTAGACTGTGAAAAATATCGCCATGTCAAAAAGCAGACAACAGCCACTGTAAATTACTACGATATTACCGATCTGTTTACGTGTGAGCACCCTGAACTGGATAGCATTATTCGAACTTCTATCGACAATTCGGTTCAACAACGTAGTTTCAAAAAATCGACTGCTAGCCGTCGTTTACGTGACTTACCCAATATGCAATTGACGTTAGAGCGTATGGTTAAGAAAGCTGGTGTTGAAGATGTCTCTATGTTTATGCAGTTAGGCGCATCTGAAGTTTTCAGTAAGGTTCGTAAAACTTACGGCAATGATGTCGACCTAAAGCTACTTTGGAAATTTGCTGGTGCAATTGATGGTATTCACTGGAAACTGCTTCAAGAGCCTCGTAAACAACAGCTGTTGAAGAGCTGTCACTAGAATCCACCTATATGCTCAGAATAATTCAATACAAATAAAAACCGAGGACATAATCCTCGGTTTTTTGTTTTCTATTCAATCGCTTATTGAGCCAACATTCATCGGCTCAAAGTCTACTAGAACTTGAAGCGAGTAGTGAACATGATTTGATCACCGTAGAAGTCGTTGATACGAGCTTCTGCACCTAGAGAGAATAGCTCTGTAGAGTGGAAACGAGCGTAAACAGAACCGATCCAATCGTCGTTGTCATCGATAGATACGTAACCCGCTTTACCACCAACTTCAAGTTGTGGACCTAACCATTGACGAACACCTAGGTTCAATTCCATACCAAGATCAGTCGAGCTAGAGTCTTCTGGTTGTACGATACGCATTAGCATTTCACCAGTAAGATCTGCCCAGTTGTTGATTGGCGAGTGGAAGCCAAGACCAACGCCAGAATCGAAATCGCCTTCAAACTCTGAGTCGATACGTGCTACAGCGTGAGCATTCGGGTGGATTGACTTACTGAACGCGCCACCGAAAGTAACTGGGCTTGCGCCGATACGAGCTTCAAAGTAATCGTAGCTGAAGTTGCTCATTACTTGTGGTTGGTCATCGGCTGCAAATGCTTGGCTAGATGCCAGAAGCATAGCGGTAGTCAGTAGAATTTTACGCATAACGACAGTAAACCTTTATTAATGTTAATTCCCTGTGTCTGCACCCAGTGGCACAAACAATAAATATCGAGACATTCTAGTCTAACTTGTAGAAAAGTAATCCTTTTAAATGTCATTCATTTGTCATTTAGCTAAAAAGTAAGCAAATTGAGTGCCATTGTGCAACTTTGATTGCTAGATTTGTAGTCTACTCGCCAAAACTGGTGCGTTTATTCGCCATAGTTGTAAGAATTCTTTCTGTGTCGAGGATGGATGTCCATTGCAATAAGTTATCGTCTTGCTGGATTACATAGTCGGTAAGTTGTTGTGTAATGGTGCTTCTGAGCTCATCGCCACGCCAAGGTTTCGAGATATAAAAATCGAGAGCAGCATTATTGATTGCAGTCACCGTATCTTCTAGACCAGCTTGTCCAGTCAAAAGAAGCTTCCGAGTAGGCTGAGTTGAAGGTTGTTGGTTCAGTTCAATCAGAAAATCGATGCCGGTTTTTTCTGGCATAATATGGTCACAAAGGATAAGCGCCAATTTTACGCCGTCTTGTTGCATCTCTTTGATCACGTCTTTTGCCTCATCAACCGACTCTGCACCTTCAACTACAAAATCGTCTTCAAATGGAGCAAGGTCTTGAAGGACACTATTGAGCACTTCAGGCTCGTCATCAACACATAGTATTAGGTACTTATTCATTTGAGGCTCCTTGTGATTCGAGAGGTAGCCATACCTGCATCGAGGTATAGCAATCAGGCTCTGAGTCAACCGTTATAAATCCGCTGTGCGCGGTTACGATTTGTTGTGAAATAGAAAGTCCAATTCCTAGACCGAAGTTTCCTTCCTTCTTAGTTGTGAAATTGGGGCTAAATATAGTCTCGAGATTGGCACTGTCGATGCCGTGTCCATTGTCTTTTATCTCGACGACCCAATAAGCTTGCTGGTCGCGATGTTGTTGAGAGGTCGTAATCTCAATGATGCCGCGTTCGGGCAGGGCATCAAGCGCATTCGATAAGAGATTGGTCCACACTTGTTGCAAAGCCAGTGGCTGACAAAGTAGTCGAGGGAGGCTGGTATCGTAGTGTTTCTCTAAGGTATGAACTTTCAGTCGATTTTCAAAAATCACCAGCGTATCTTCGATCCCTTCGTGGAGGTCAGCGTGCAGTCTTGCTTCGTCATCTTGTCTTGCGTAGCCTTTTAGGCTTTTGACCATATCGGCAATTCGTTTGCTACAAACACGGATTGAGCGAATAGAGTTCCCGACTAAGTGGTAATGTTCTAAGTCACTGAGAAGCTCTTTTGCGGCGGCAGGGGACTGTTGCAGCGTTTCTATAACCTGTTGTTGATCGGTAAGGTTGAGTCTCACAGTTTTCTTGGCTAACGCTCGGTCGCTAACAGTGGAGGAAAGGGCTTTAACCAAATCCCTCTCTTGTGCGGTCGAGAGCGGTTTAGACAGCTTAGCCGTGTCGAGCACTTGAGGTGCTAATGTTGAATTCGGTAGGTTTGAGTTCAACAGTATTGAGTCGAGATTGTCAGAAAGGGTTTCGATGCTGCGCAATATTGCGGCGATCGGATTGTTCAGTTCATGAGCGACACCCGCAACCAGCTGCCCGAGCATTGCCATCTTCTCTTTCTCAATTAATTGCTGGTGGGCGGACTCTAATGATTCCAGCGTCTCTTGCAGGCGAAGTTTAGTGGTAATGCTGCGCTGCAAGCGGCGGTTAAAATGGCGTAGTAACAGATTCGTGAACAGTGGCAGTAGAGTGCTGTTTGAGTGCATGACTTGCGAGAATACGTCTCGGTCTAGCTTAATAACGTGCGTTGGCGTTAGCGTAATCGCGGTTGAAAAAGAGGGCTCGCCAGTCACAAATGACATGCCGCCAACGATGTTTCCTTTGGTATGCCTCACTACTTCACGTTGCTGCCCTAACTCATCTTTTTTATACAGAGCCACTTCGCCCTCGGTGATAAACCACAAAAACCGGTTATCTTCGCCTTCTTTAGTTAATAAGTGATCGGAAGAGTAGGCGCGAATTGCTTTGGTTTTATCGTCTTGAGAAAAGAAATCTCGCAGTGCACTGATCACCTTTTCCGCCAATGCAGCATCGGATAGCTGATGGAAGTCGTGAATAAAGCCGGATTGGAATGAGCGAATTTTTTGCTCTATATGCGCACGTAAGATTCGTTGTTGGTCCAACACCTGGCTGTAAGTGAGTAGGTCATCAGCTGCGTACTTGATGATAAAAGATGTGAGCTCTTTCTGGGCAGACTTGAACAGCACTTGGTCGGGAACGGGCTTGGTTAAACAGTGATTTAGACGCCCTTCATTCACGGCGGTTAAGATAATTTGGATATCTGACGATGCGCTAACCAAAATCGTACGTGCCGTATTAGTATGAGGCAGTTGCTCAAGCTCGATAAGGAATTGAACCCCATCGAATTGTGAGTGATGGTGGGTAATCACCAATGCGACTGTTTGGTGATTGTCGTGAATGTCTTTCAAAGCCTGATGAGCTTCGTCGAGATCTTCAGCCGTATAGATATCAAACGTCGCAGAGAGTGGCGCGAGCTCAATCCGGATCCGCTCAATGCTAATTGGATTATTGTCTAAACAAATAACAGCGTATTGATTCACGTTTTTCCCTCTATAACTTCCCTAGCCTTAGAATATCAATATGCACCAGTAAAGGATGAGAGCTAGTTGGTAATTTGTTGAGCTAATTGAAGTATTCAGCAATAGACTGATTTAACTCAATGTTTCCTGATTGCTATTGTTGGGTTAGACTGAGTATTACAAACGATCGTAATTAAAGAGAACACATGGAACAGCTTAGAAAAATCGGTGCCATTGGTGGCGCCATTTCATTAGCACTCTGCTGGCCGCTTGCCGTAGGCCAGATTGGGCAGAATGCGATTACAGATGGTATCGCAACATTGAACAGTTCTAGCATTCAAGCTGAAATTGTTGATTACGACCGCGGCTACTTTTCATCGAATGTAAAAACACGCATTACGGTAGTCGATGAGAGCCTCATAGAGCAGCTAGCCATCGATGGCTTGCCAACCGAGTACATTGTGAACAGTGATGTTAGCCATGGCTTAATTGGCCTTGATGCGCTGTCGACTCTTGAAGACCAACCTAACTTGCCTTTGACTTTGACAACGAGCACAGAGCTCAATGGCAATACGAGTTTTAATTTAGAACTGAGTCAGCTGAATCACCAAGGTACAGCAGAAAATGAAACCTCAGTTTCAATTACTAAGTCGACAGTATCTGGTCACGCTACTGTACTGGGGCAGATTGATTACGAGCTAGATATCCCATCTATTCAGATTGATTTCCCATCAGGGGAAGAGATGACATTGTCGAACCTGAAAGGTGTGGGTGAAGGGAAGCAAGCAAAAGGCTACTGGTTAGGCACCCAGAATTTTACCATTGATTCGTTTGCAATTACGGATGCACAAATGCAGCCGTATGTATCGATTCAAAACTCGCAATACGACTTTGAATCGCACCTTGATGAAGCAACAAAACGCCTACGTAGCAACTTGAAGCTAAACATTGCATCGATTCAAACCAGTGACGGTGAGGTGAATAACCTCAATGTTGATTTTGAGATGGATAAGCTAGACAGCCAGTCTTTTGAAAAGGTGTTTGAAATTTACCAGTCAAACCCTGTACTGACTCAGGAAGATATTGAGCAGATCATTCCTTATATCGATGCCTTGTTCGCGAAAGGTTTCGATCTTTCTATGAAGAATATCTCTTTGGATTTAGGTGAAGGTGAGTTCCACTCTAAGTGGTTAGTCAGTGTTCCAGAAGGTACAGAGAACATCAGTAGCGATCCAAGTCGAATTATCCCAGCATTAACGGGTGACATCAGCTCAAGCTTCTCGAATGAATTGGTGCAAGAGTACCCATTTATTCAGGAAGGCATTGATGAGTTGATCGTTATGGAGATGATTGAACAGACGAATACAGGTTATGAAATTCGTGCTGCACTAGAAAATGGAAATTTAGTCTTTGAAAATGGGCAAGAAATTCCACTAATTGCACTGTTAATGCCTGCTTTAATGCAGTAATTAGAATCACAAGCATCGTGAATACGCCTTTTAGCTAGCTAAAGCTAAGGTTTTTAATCGATACACAACAAAAGAGGTCTGTAGACCTCTTTTGTTGCTTTTTATGTTGAGTAAAACGTGGTATTACTTGCATAGTTATATCGGTTTACGGCTATATCGATTTATAGCTATATCGAGCCACAGTTATTATCGAGCAGGAGCATCACCCCCCATGGAAAACACTTTAGATAACGTTTTTAATTTCAGTGCAGGTCCAGCAGCATTACCAAAACCAGTAATGAAGCAAGCGCAAGCGGATTTTATTGACTGGAATGGCCTAGGCACATCCGTGATGGAAATTAGCCATCGCAGCAAAGAATTTATTCAAGTAGCGGATGAGTCAGAGCAAGACTTACGTGATCTTCTGAATATCCCAGACAACTACAAGGTTCTATTTTGTCAGGGCGGTGCGCGTGCTCAGTTTGCGGCGGTTCCACTAAACTTACTGGGTGACAAAATAAAGGCAACTTACGTTGATGCTGGCTACTGGGCCGAGAGTGCTGTAACAGAGGCGAGCAAGTACGCCGAGATCGACGTATTCAATGCGAAAACAACAGTAGATGGTAAAGCAGCGGTTATTCCTGCAAGCGAGTGGAGGATTGATCCAGAAGCGGCATACGTGCACTTCTGTCCAAACGAAACCATTGATGGTGTTGAAATCAATGAGCTGCCTGTAACAGATAAACCTATTGTTGCAGATATGTCTTCAAATATTCTTTCTCGTCAAATTGACGTGTCAAAATACGGTGTGATTTACGCAGGTGCTCAGAAGAACATTGGCCCTGCTGGTATCTGTATTGTGATTGTTCGTGATGACCTTCTAGAGCTAGCAAACTCAGTGTTACCTAGTATCTTGAACTACAAGGTTCTGGCAGAGAAAGACTCTATGTTTAACACACCTCCAACGTTTGCTTGGTACTTGTCTGGCCTAGTATTCAAGTGGCTAAAAGCGGAAGGTGGTGTTGAAGCAGTTGAGCGAGTGAACCAAGAGAAAGCACAGCTGCTTTACAATGCGATTGATGAGTCTGACTTCTATCGTAATGAAGTTCACCCAGCAAACCGTTCTCGCATGAACGTACCTTTCCAACTTGCGAAGCCAGAGCTTGACGGTAAGTTCCTTGAGCTTGCTGATAAAGCGGGTCTCAAGTCACTGAAAGGTCACCGAGCTGTAGGTGGTATGCGTGCATCAATCTACAATGCTATGACGCTTGAAGGTGTACAAGCGTTGGTGAACTTTATGAAAGAGTTCGAGCTAGAGAACGCGTAGTCGTTAAATAGACAATATTTATTAGTTAGGGTGTCACAGTGTGACACCCTTTTTTGTGTCTTTTATAAAATCCTCACTTCAAAGGTCTACATATGATGAGCTAGCTCAAGCCCTGATGACAATACGCTCGCCAATTATAACCGTACGGGTTATTGTAAATGACTTTGAGTTTTCTCCTTGTATCGAACTTTGAAAGGGGAGAGCCAATAGCGAATTTTCTTCTTTTTAATGGACAAATACTGTATAACGTATCGCCGCTAATTTGCGGTATTTTCAGTGTTTGATTTGGTGATGAGGCAGGTTTGAAAATACTAACGGGGCTCGTAGCGTTTTTCCCTTGGATAGCATGTGCGGCAACCATTGAAATATGGGCTGGCATTGAGTTTGAGACAGCTCAAAAGGTAAAGCAACATATAGAAACTTTGACTGAACATACGGTCGAGGTTCGTCGTTTTGACATCAATACAATTCGCGCCGAGCTTGTGGTTGCGGACCCGAGAGACACTGCTTTCCCAGACGCGATTTGGGTTCCTTCCGATTTCCTCGGCTTGTCGGACTATATTGATATTTCGACCATTCCAACTGCTTGGGTTGACGAAAGCCGCTATGAGGAAAAAGCCCTTGAAGTCGTTGAACTTAATGGCGAGCTCAAGGCGCTTCCAGTCGCTATTGGCAACCAACTTGTTCTCTATTCTCGAGTTCAAAATGACGCTCGACATCAACACCTCTCTCAAAATCAAAGTGGGACGCAAAATCCCAGCAATGCACAGATGACATGGGAGCAATTGATTACCTTGTCACAAGAGTCATCACGTGAAGCCATCGCTTTTCCAAATCCAAACATGTACTTCTATCTAGCTTTTCACCAGCTGTTTTCAAATCAACCGTTCTCATCGAGAAGCATCAATGGCGAGAGCGTGCTAGAGATCTTTCGCTTTATTGAACAACTGGAACAACAGGGCGTGATTGAAGGAGGTTGTGATAATGACTGCGCACGTCAACGGTTCTTAAGCGGGCAGGTCGATTACTTAATCGATGGCGATTGGGCCTATAACGAGCTATCTCAATCCGAACCCAACTTAACGATTAACGCTTTGCCGACGTATCGAGGTAAGCCGATGGCCTCTTTCAGTGGTGCCAAAGTGTTCGCGATAACTGAAAAAGGTATGCAAGATATTGATAAGCAGATGGTATTGCGTGAAATGGTGAGTTTTCTACAGTCAAATCGATTCAGTTATTTAGCGCGAAGTGATGCGATGATGTCGCCTTTTATAGACGTAAATCAGAAGCGTATGGCGTCAAATGAAGGCAGTTTTACTCAGATGTATCAACAGTTCCAAGCCGCACAGATCATGTCGAGTGATTACTATATGGCGATAGTGTGGGAAGCATCAGCCCGCGCGTTAGAACGTTATAAGCTAGGTATGCCGGAAGAGGAAATCCCCGCGTTCTATGATGATTTTGTTGAACGTTATGCGAAACGGTTAGGGGGGCAGCATTAATGAAGCTGTCTCTCAAATACACCATGGGGTTGGTGCTTCTATGTTGTGCGGTGTTTCCTGTTTATTTTGCAGGTCAGCTGATTTTAAACAAGCAATCTGAAACGCTATTAGAACAGAAGGCAATAAACCTCAATAACTCAACTCAAGGCATTACTCAAACTGTAGCGAGCCAAGTCGACCTGACATTACGTTTAACCGAATGGTACGCCCAAGACCGCTCACTGTTAAAGGCCGGCAGTAATGTATTCTTCTCTAGCGTGGTGTGGGAAAAAATGGCGAGCTTTAACGAGCTTGCTGATGGCGTTTCAGCGACGTATATCTTGGATAAGAGTTGGCGTCCTATCTATGACAGTAAAGGAAGCTTATACCACTTTGAAAATAGCCAATTGTTGAGTGAGATAAAGCGTCCTAAGTCTACTTATATTAAAGGGAAGATCTTTCACAGTGAGTTCGCTGAACCTTCGCTGGCTAACGATTCAGAATCGGGTATCGCTATCGTTGCACCGATATTGCCTTATCGATTAGTTGAAGGATCTGAATACTCGCCGCAAGGCTATTTAGTGGTATTAATGGGCTACGACCTCTTGAAGAGCAAAGTCGCTCCGTTTCTTTATGATAAAGAGTCGGTTGCGTTTCATTACGCTCACTCTGCCGATTTGAACTCGGGTAACGAGCATGAACACCTGGTCAAAATAGCCAACCCACTATTTTTAGACCCACTCTCGATTGAAGTTAAACATAACGTGTCTGATGAAGCGCGCCAGCAAGAGATGCAGCAAGCACAAGTGGTTTTTATAAGGATTCTATTTGCGACATTTTTGCTCGCGGTCTTGTTTGCGCTGGTCCTCAATCACTGGTTCTCACGTCAATTGAATTTGTTGTTGGAATCGGTGGAGTCGTACTCAAAAGAGAAGCTGCCCACGATTAAACCTGAACAGCATAAGTTTACAGAGTTTTACGCATTCAGTGTGTTACTCGACAAGATGTGGCAGCGGATCGGGGACCAGTTAGATGAACTCACGATACGTAATGATAAGCTCAAATCTGCGTATCAGCAGATAAAGGTAAACAACGCACAACTTGAAAACTTTAATGTTCAGCTTGAGCAAACCGTTGAAGAGAAGACCTATCGATTGACTCACTCTCTTCAAAGAGAAGCAGACCAAAAACGTAACATTATGAGGATCGTCGAGTTTGCGTCGATGCGACAAGGTGTCGAATATCGATTAATCCCCAACTTGGTCGAAACCCAGTTAGCCGCTTTGCTCTCAGGGAAGAGTATCCAATTCTCGTTTACTAAACCGACTTTAGATGTCTCGAATACCAACCGAGTGCAATCTCTGTTGGATTCGAAAGGACAGGTGATTGGCTACTTTAATCACAGTAGTGAATACCTGACGTTGAGCGATGAAGACCAACTTATCTTCGACCTATATCAGAAACAGCTTGCGGCGTGGATTGAACTAGAGAACATGACACGGGTAGACCTTGCTTCAGGATGCTTTAACCGCAAAGCGTTTGATGATGACTTAAGCTACTGCCAACGCAAAGTGATTGAGAAAGGCTGGATACTGTCTTTACTGGTCATCGACGTCAATGGGTTAAAGCAGACCAATGATGTTCACGGGCATCAGGCAGGGGATAGGCTCATTAAAGCGTGTGTGGATATTGTTCAGGAGCGCCTGCAAAGCCATAGCAATATGTATCGACTGGGTGGAGACGAGTTTGCGGTACTGACTTTGACCCCGAGCGCTATGCCGGAAGTGGAAGCTCTTAAAGAGCTGTTATATTCTGACCAAACACAGTCGCATATTTTGATAAAGGGTCACCCGATCCCCGTCCTTTTTTCTGTCGGATTTTCGCAGAGTGATAGCTCGGCATTGAACGATATGTTCAGTCATGCAGACCAAGATATGTATACAGAGAAACGTCGTTTCTATGAGGCTCAGGACGAGTCTTAATTGTTTTGGGTGTTAGAAATGAAAAAGGAGCAAGGTTGCTCCTTTTTTGGTTTTGAGTTTTCTATTTTTAGCTTGTTTATATTTGCTTCAAGAGCTCTGCTGACGTGAGGAAGTAGATTCGCTACAACCAAAACTCTTTCAGCGGCCTGCTCGCATCGTAATGATGAGCAATCTGAGCTTGAAGTAGTTCTGCAGTCGCGATCGCGTCCGTTAAAGCATGGTGGGGCGTATAGTCGGGTAAGTGGTAGCGGCGACGACTTTGCCCCAATCTAACCGAGCCCGGCTTCTTGCCTTTTAGCTTGTTCCATAGACCGCCAGCGAGTTTGTGCTGTACTTGAGATTCGATTTCTAGCGTATCTAATACTGGGAACTCGATACCTTCGCCAAGACGTGAGCGTAGTGCGTTATCTAGGAAGTTGCGTTCTATGCGTCGGTAATGAACCACAGGAATGTGTCCTGCCATTGCTTTAAGCACTTCATCGAGAACCTCGTTTAGATCTGGAGCATCGAGGATATCATTGTGAGTAATACCGTGAATAACCACCGACTCTTCCTCTAGCTTTTGTCTTGGTCTCAGAGTCCAGTGACGTGCCTGTTTAAGGTAGATTCGGTTAAGTGTGAACGGCACTAACCCGATGGTGATGATGCCATCCTTAGATGGGTTGAGTCCGGTGGTCTCAAAGTCCAACGCCAAAAACGTGACTTCGGATATCGGAGTCTCAGCCGCTGGCAGCGGTTTGCTGTAATACTCTTTGAGACGTTCATCCTGAACACGATCTAGCTTCTGAGCAAATTTGAAGTGCCAATCCACAGCGGGTGACTTAAATATTCTCGTCATCGTCTCTACTTAAAGTTGTTGTTAGCTTGGTAACGGAACTTGAGGAAGTTCTGGGCATTACTGAGAATTTGGAATGCATCTTTTAAGTTACGACGCTCAAAGTCAGACAAATTCTCTGGCTCAATGTTGTTATCCGGCTCGATGTTGTTGTCGACATCTAGCGCTTGGTGGCGGATACGCACCATAGAAATAAACTCCATCGCATCTTTCAAGTCTTGAGCGCGGCCTTTCGGCAAGATACCCGCATCAATGATGTCATCAAGACGCTCAAATGAGTTTTTCGAGCGCGATGCGACGGCTAGAGAATGGACACGGATCAAATCGGCTAATGGTGCCGTACCGCGTCGTTTAAGGTTGATGGAGTTATTGTGGCGACCATCTTTCTCCATAACAAAGTCTTTAAAGAAACCAAGTGGCGGCGTGCGGTTGAGTGCATTTCGAGCCAAACAGGCCAAGAAGCGATTGTTTTTACGTGAACGTCGCACAATGAAACTATTGAGTTGTTCTGCCCATTTTAATCGGCCATAAACACCATCAAGATCGAAGAAAATAGAAGCGTTAAGCAGCGCTTTCGGATTTGGGTTATCAATCCAGTCTGCGAAGCACTCTTCCCACTCGGTGCGAGTCATGCGCCAGGTTGGATTGGTCGCCATAATGTCACCTGTACAGTAGCTATAGCCGCACTGATCTAAGCCATCACAGATGAATTTAGAGAAGGCCTCAAAGTAGGCACCATGTTTTGCTTCATCATAGGTGTCGTCAAGAATAATGGCGTTATCTTGGTCGGTAACAAGCAGCTGTTCGTCGCGTCCCATTGAGCCCAATGCAAGGAAACAGTAGGGAATGGGCGCATGGCCAAGCGTCTCTTCGGCAAGCTCAATAATGCGTTGCTTGAAGCTTCGACCAATCACCGACATCGCGGTACCGACCATGTGAGCGTTGGCATCCTCGTTTACAAGGCGCACAAAACTATCTTTAACCTGCTCCGACAGTACCTTGAGATCTTCAATGCTCTGCTGCTGGAAGATACTGCTCACTAGAAGAAGAGAGTTTTGGGATTCGTAGCGGACAATGTCTGTCGCTTCGATAATACCAATTGGCTTTTTATCTTTAAGAACAGGCAGGTGGTGTACGTTGTAGCGAAGCATGGTCATCATGGCTTCATAAACATAAGCGTTGTGGTCGAGCGAGATAACCTCTGCAGTCATCACGCTGGAGACTTCATCCGACGGGTCAAGACCTTCGGCCAGTACGCGTGTACATAAATCTCGGTCGGTAATGATGCCGATCACTGGCGTGGAATCATCTTCATCATCTTCTACGATATCTGGGTCAATAATTAGCAGTGAAGAAACGTTCTCCTCGGCCATCATTGTTGCTGCTTGTTGAATGGTGCGTGATTTCTCAATCATTGGTGCATCGCTAGTCAGCAGCGTTTTTACCTTTGATGTAGTGAGATCGTTGGCATCATTGTTGTTTGAAATGGCTTGGCGCAAGCGAGCGTTGTCTTCAACTTCAACAAAGTCAGCAAACGAATCGTAGTTGTCGTAGAGCTCTTGAAAGATTGACTCTGGGATGCAGTAAAGCAGGGTATCTTCGATTGCTTTAACAGGAAAACGCACCTTGTTGTTGGTCAGAAGGCCCATTTGACCGAACAAGTCACCTTGATCTAGACGGTTATAGAGTTCCCCTTTACGTCGGTAAACTTCCACCTCTCCACTGCGTACCACGTATAAGTCGTGAATTTGGTCGCCAAAGTGAATAATCGGTGTGTCCTGACGATAATAGGAAATTTCCACGCTGCTCGTGACTTTAGTGAGCATCTCTTCCGGTAATTCACTGAAGGGAGGGTATTGGGCGAGGAAATTTTGAATCTCTAATAACTCAGCATCCATAATGTTCATCCGTAATTTAATATGATTTCATGGTACATCATTTGATAATAATTTTCTGGGACAAATCATTCTGTGAGGTAAAACCTTTTTAAAGTCTGATGGATAGACTAACCTTTGATAAAAAGAAGACAGTGTTAAGGAAGAGTTAAATGTCGATATGGAAGCTGGGCTTGATCTCTGTATGTACTGCATTCTCAGTGGGGGCAATGGCACAAGATAATGAGCTAACAATACTCGATTATAATTATGTGACTGCCTCGGTGTATTCCGGCAGTTTAAACGAAGATGCGGGCGGCAATAATAATGCCTCTGTGTTTGGTCTGGGTGTTAGCTACGAAATGACAGATGAATGGTTGCTTATTGGTGACTACACCGCGCGCTTTATTCATCCAGACGAGAGTACGACTCGAATTGATACCCTTATGGGGGGCGCAGGCTACCGCTTTAATATCCGTAAAGATCTCGATATCGTGGCATCGTATCTATTGGGGATAACCAAAGGTGAAATTGAACTTAATTCGAACAACAAGACGCTCAAATCTGATACTGAATTTATTCATGGCGGTAAGGTCGAACTGAATTATGGCTTTGCAAAACGATGGATTGCTAATGGTAGTATCCAAGCGAATCGAAGTGATCTGTTTGATGAAGAGATCTACCATCTAGGCTTGCGTTATAAGGTGACGTCTAAGTTCTCTATTGAAGGGGCATATCAGCATCGAGATGGCGAAGGTGATGACGGTGGCGAGCGAACTAACGAGCTCGGTCTAGAGTTTAGGTTAGAGTACTAGCGGTTTCGATAAGCACCAAAAATAACCATTACGTTTGCTAAAAGCGTCGAAATACTAAAAAGCCAGCATATACGCTGGCTTTTTTGATATTGGAAAGGACTAAAGCTTACAGTACTGCAGCTATGCCTTTACATAGAGGTAGCATGTTTGACTTAGTCATACCTGCCACACTGATACGACCAGAGCCTACGATGTAGATAGCAAACTCTTCTTTCAGGCGAGTTACTTGCTCTTTAGTTAGACCAGAGAACGAGAACATGCCGTTTTGACGCTCGATGAACGTGAAGTCAGCGTCAACGCCTTGCTCTTTCAGTGTTGCTACGAACAGCTCACGCATCTCTTGGATACGGTCACGCATTTCAGCAACTTCTGCTTCCCACTCTGCACGCAGCTCAGCATCACCTAGGATGTGAGTTACAACAGCACTACCGTGCGCTGGTGGGTTAGAGTAGATAGAACGGATGATGCTCTTCACTTGAGAGAATGCAGTGTTTGCAACGTCTGCAGATTCAGCAACCAGTGTGAATGCACCTACACGCTCGTTGTATAGACCAAAGTTCTTAGAGAATGAGCTCGCTACAAGGATCTCTTTGTTGTACTTAGCGAAAGTGCGAAGGCCAGCAGCATCTTCTTCAACGCCTTTTGCAAAACCTTGGTAAGCGAAGTCGAATAGTGGAAGAAGTTTCTTCTCAGCAACCAGTTTCGCCAGAACTTCCCACTCTTCAGCAGTTGGGTCGATACCTGTTGGGTTGTGACAGCAGCCGTGTAGAAGAACGATATCGCCTTCAGATGCTTTCTCTAGGTCAGCAACCATACCTGCGAAGTCTTTGTCTTTTGTTTCTGCGTTGTAGTAGCTGTACTGAGCTGTCTCAATACCTGCAGCAGAGAAAACGCCGTTGTGGTTTGCCCACGTTGGGTTACTGATCCAGATCTTCACGTCGCCAAGTTGACGTTTAATGAACTCACCAGCAACACGTAGAGCACCAGTACCACCAGGAGCTTGAGCCGTTTTTGCACGTTGAGAAGTCACGATTTCAGCGTCTGCGCCGAATAGAAGCTTCTGTACCGCTAGGCCGTATTCAGCTGTACCTTCAATTGTTAGGTAAGATTTAGTTTTCTCGTTTTCTAGAAGAGCGGCTTCCGCTTTTTTAACGGTTGCTAGAACTGGCGTTTGGCCATCTTCGTTTTTGTAAATACCAACACCAAGGTTGATTTTTTCTGCACGAGCGTCTTTTTTAAACTCTTCAGTCAGGCCAAGAATAGGGTCTGCTGGGGCAGCGAGTACTTTTTCAAACATAATCTTCATCCATGTCAATTGAGAGGGGATAGTATCTAGTGGTATTTATACCTGTATGAAATTTTGAAGACAATATGAATTGGGAAGAAAGCGGAAAAAAAATCTATTTCGACGGAATTTATGAGTAAAGCTCGAATATATCTAATAAAACACCCTACGGATAAACCAATAGGGTGTAAGAAATTAGTGTGTTTTAACTTAATTGTGAGCAGTCGGCAGACCTTAGCTAAGCGGGTTGTAAAGTAAGGTTTTCTCTCTCGAGCTCACTAAGGTCTAACTTGCCATCTTTATGCGTTGCGGCAATTTCAACAAATTGTTGTTCAACCGCGAGAAAAGCTTCAACAACATCTGGGTCAAAGTGCTGGCCTTTCCCCTCGATAATGATGCCTTTCGCTTTCTCGTGGCTAAAAGCGGGTTTGTATACGCGTTTCGAAATCAAGGCATCATACACATCGGCCAACGCCATCAATCGTCCAGACAGTGGGATATCTTCTCCAGCCAATTGATTTGGGTAACCTTGACCATTCCACTTTTCGTGGTGAGTCAGTGATATCTCTTTTGCGACTCTCAGGAATGAGCAGCTACCGAGTTGACTCTCTGCAATAGACAGCGCTTCGGCACCAATTTCAGGGTGCTTCTTCATGATGTCGAACTCTTCGTCAGTCAGCTTCCCTGGTTTGAGTAGTACATTGTCAGGAACGCCAACTTTACCCACATCGTGAAGGGGAGCGGATTTGTAGAGCAGTTCAATGTATTCGGGTGTGAGCAATGACGCGTGTTTTTCTGATTGGCTCATATGCTCCGCCAACGCTTTTACATACTCTTGTGTGCGAATAATGTGCGCACCTGTTTCGTTGTCACGAGATTCCGCTAAGGCAGATAGGCTGACGATCGCCACATCACGTGTGGTTTTGACCTCTTGCTGAACCGATTGCAGGCTATCAAGCATGTTATTGGTGAGTAAAGCCATTGAGCCAAGCTCATCATGATTGAAGACAGGTAATCGAGATTGAATATTCCCTTTTGTTACTTCAATCAATGCACACTCATGACTTAAGAGTACTTTCTTAATGAGTTTGCTCCACATGGTCATGATCACCACGGCATAACCACCTAAAACAAGCGATAGGTAAGCAAACTCTTTCATGATGCTGATTTTACCCGTGCCATCTAAGATGCGATCAGGATTATGCTCAAGCCAAAAAACATCTTTGATTGCCACCATGCTCAGCATCAGGGTAAGAGATGTGAGTAGCACCATCACTAGGCTTATTAACTGCTTAACTAAAGACTGGCGAACGCCGCTGAGTTGGACGTCATTCGTCCCTTGAGCATGATAAGTCTCCATCTGCTTAAGTTTGGACTCGAGTTCCAGAATACTGCCTGTAAAGAAACCAAACAGAGCCATTCCAAACAGAACCTTCAGATTACTATCAAGAGGGAACTCATAGCCAAGGTTGTAGTATGTGGCGAGTGGAATACTGATAAGGAAAAATAGAGCCGTATCAAGTTTGATGTACTGCCCTTGTTGATAAACAGCCCAACGAGTGGCAACGGTAAGCCTTATAACAAGCAAAATTGCAAATACTATGCTGACATGGGTGAGCGTTTCCATCGCTGTTAATGTTTCTAACATCGGGCAAACTCTACTGCCATATGTCCCAAAAAGAACACCAGCAAGCACGTACAGTTTTGTGGTTAGATTGGTATTGTGGTGTGAAGAATCCATCAATTAATCCTTGTTATTATCCTAGTCTGCTTCCAATGACTTATAAGTAGAACGAGACTGGCAAAAAAATATTTCTTTTTAATAGTTATTCTGTATGGATTTTGATAATTCTATCGGTGAGGAAGGGCAATTGATATAACTGAGTGAAAGCTTTTATAGAATTGTTAAGTGTAGCGTTTGTCTGAGCACTGTTAATGGGGAAAAGAATGAGGCTCACTGATCTTATCGATTAATCAGTGAACCATAGACGTATTACTTCTTAAGGTTGATTTCTGCTTCAATCGAACCTGTTTCAATTTCTGGGTGTGAAGCAAGCTTGTCAGCAGCCCATTTATTGATGTGTTTCAAAATCGCCGATACAGCATGTTTTTGAGTCGCGGGTTGGTCATCGACAACATCAAGCTTCTCTTTTGGATGTGAGCCTGTCGCGTCTTCTGCAATGTGTAGCCAATCTGGGTGCCAGTAGTAAGGCTGTCCACTTGGTGTTGTCCAGCTGTGGACACCATTTGATTCACCTTTGTACTCTAAGTGTTCTGCTTCTATCTTTTTCATTATGGTCTCGCATTATTATTGTGAACATCTGTATAAGTTTAGAGCGATATAAAGTTCTCGCTATGCATCAAAGTTAACAGAGCGCGTCAGTAGTTCTGTGAAGTTTTTCACACAATTATATAAATGACGTTTAATCAGTGGGATAGCTATAACCTAAGCCCATGTTAATGCTAGAGTATTGGGTTTATTGATTCTTTAGGTATTACAATTTATGGCACGTTACGAAGAGCTGGCAAAGGATATTCGCACTCAGATAGCCAATAATACTTGGCGATCTGGTGAGAAGATCCCGTCAGTCCGTATGAGTTGCCGTAACTATAAGGTCAGTAATAGTACGGTACTGCAGGCGTACCAGCTTTTAGAAAGTGAAGGGTGGATCATCGCTAAGCCTCAATCTGGGTATTTTGTTGCGCCCAAAATTGAAAGTTTGGTCACGCGGCCTGAAATTTCAGCGCCCAAACGAGCCATTAACGATAGGCTGTTCGACTTTTTGACCTCCAGTTCTGCAGAGGGAGTGGTGCCTTTTGGTTCTGCTTTCCCAGATCCAGACCTCTTCCCACTTCCTGTATTGACAAGAAACCTCGCTAGCGCAGGGCGCAAGATGACAGGTGCGAGCGTGATCAATAACCTTCCTCCGGGGAGTGAATCTCTAAGGCGTCAAATTGCACAACGTTATCTACAGCAAGGAATTGTTGTCAGCCATCAAGATATCGTGATTACTTCAGGTGCGATGGAGGCATTAAACCTCAGTCTGCAAACTGTCACCAAACCGGGTGATACTGTTGTGATTGAAGCCCCCGCTTTTTATGGTGCGCTTCAAGCTGTGGAGCGACTTGGCCTTAATGCCGTTGAGGTAGAGGTTTGTCCTAAAAATGGTTTGAATATCGCGGCCTTTGAACAAGCGATGATTGAGCATGATGTCAAAGCTTGTTGGCTGATGACGACATTCCAAAATCCAACTGGAACATGCCTGTCAGATAAGAGTAAGAAAGAAGTGGTTGCGATTGCTCAAGAGCATCAGGCTCTTATTATCGAAGATGACGTTTATGCTGATCTTTATTACGACGGAGAAAAGCCTAAACCACTGAAAGCCTATGACATTAACGACTCTGTTTTGTTGTGTGGCTCGTACTCTAAGAGCTTATGTCCGGGGTATCGCGTAGGTTGGGTTGTTAACGCTCGTTACCATAATCAGATCCAAAAGCAGCAGCTTCTTTCAACGCTATCAAGCAGCGCACCCGTACAGTTGGGCGTAGCGCACTTTTTGACTCATGAAAGCTACGATAACCACCTGCGTAAGCTGCGCAAGCACCTACAAGCGCGAAAGCAAGAGTTTATAAGTGCCGTGAGAGAATATTTTCCGGCTTCTATTGAACTAGAAGAGCCACAAGGTGGTTATTTTATTTGGGTTCGTTTCCCTGAATCCTTCAATAGTCATAAACTCTACAAGCAGGCGATGGAAGAGGGGATCAGTATCGCTTCGGGTGATTTGTTCAGTGATAGTGATTCGGTCTCTCATGCCATTCGACTTAACTTTTCTCACGAGTTCAATCAAGAGCGCCGCTTGGCGTTAAAACTCGTAGGTCAATTAGCTCATCAACTGTCGCGTCAGTCATAAACTTAGAGATAAAAAACTGTACGCCTTGAATCAGGCATAACTGTACGCCTTTTAACAACATAATCTGTGTTTGAATAACGGTAGACCAAATATTGGAGAAACCGTTATGTTGAAATCACCTGCTGGAAATGAAATCAAACTTATCCTAGTCGCTATCGTGTGTGCGGTACTATTGATTTTTGGCCATGTGTTATTGGCAAAAGCCTTTGCTGATATGGCATGGACTGAATACACCACGGCTGCTATCCCATTTGTTTTGTTTGGTATTTGCGCGTTGGCCATTCGTTACGCTGAAAAACAAGAACAATCCTAGTCGATTACCAATAGTACGCACTTGCTAAGGAGTTGGGGAGAACAGATCACTTCCTCGCTCCTTTTGATTTTCCTTGTTAAATTGATGAACATCTCACTTAGTCGCGTCAATTTAGACTCCTACCAAATGTAATACCCCTGCTATACGTAAGCTTAAGTAAGTGCTTTCTAAGAAAATGTTAGCTGTCGCCAAAATGTTGACCCCAACCTCAAGCTACTAACAAATTGAACAGTGGAAGAATCTCATTGTATTCACGTCAATTATTGGTCGTGCGGCCATTAATAAACCGGTTGATGTGCTTACAGTGGCTTACACCTTGTTAATTTCTCTTTCATACAATCGTATTGTTCAGTTGAGAGGAATAAACATGAATAAAATGAGTATTTTAGCAATGGGGTTGATGGTTAGTGCCGCTCAAAGTAGTGAACTGGCTGTTGATTTAAACAATCTGTCGAATGTGAATGAAGTAGAAAGTCATGGACTGATTTTGGTGAGTGAATTCTATGGTTACGAGCTTGAAGAAGGTCGTTATCGCTATGCTAACGAGGTTGAGCTAGACGGATTGGATTGGTCTTTTTGGTACGGTGAACATCAACACGTAGCGAAGCCCGATGTGAATTATATCTCGTTCGTAAGCGAAATTGGTGATTTAGAGAAAGTGAAGAACAGCTCCACTAAGAACGCTGTCGGCAATCGCTATTTCTGGGATGGAGGAAGTTCTCTAGATTACAGCGACCAGTTGGCGGATTCTGCCATGATTCATGGCACTGGCGGTTATGAGTTTACCGTTCGACCAGGAAAAGAGGGTGAGTTCGTTGTAGAGCTCTACACGCATAATTGGTTGTCATCTTCCGATGTGACTGCTTGTCTAAGAAACCACTGCACAACAGTTCAAAATGACATCACTTTCCATATGACCAGCGTAAAGAATACGATTCGTTTTCATGCGACGTCGCCGGACGAGATACTGACTGTTAGTTACCAACGTAGCCCTCGACAGTTCGATTTTGAGCAAGATAAGGGATACCACGCCCTAGAAGCCATTCAGTTGATGGAGGTACGATAATTATGAAAAAACTAATTCTTGCATCGGCTATTCTAGCGACATTCTCAGCGCACGCTGGTATCGGAAAGCTGGACCGCTCCGTGACTCAGCACAAAGAGTTTGCACTGCAAAGCAAATTTGATTTTGCCTGTCACATGAATGCAGGTTCTGCGACGCTTATTGACCCGTACTGGGTTATCACAGCGAATCATGTCGCGGGGTCAAAAAGCGAAGGTTATCGAAATACCGTCACGTGCTCATCATTCAAAAAAGACAAGAATGGTGTGTATCAAGTTGTACATTCATCACGAGCAAGCACTGATCCAAACGGAGAATGGGGGGAATACGAGTTTACGGACGGCTTTTATGACTTTGCTCTTGTTCGATTAGATACACCAATAACTGGTATAAAGCCCGCTAAACTTCCGGAAAAAGGCATGTTTAGCTATGACGAAATCTATGAAGTGAACAACATTGGCTATGGAAACTATAATGGCCGAAATGGTGGCAAAAAGTTTGTTAAGTACAATGAGACCGACAAAAAATGGTTGGCCGAATATAAGTACGAGCCAGTCATTATGCCGCAAAGCGATCTTCAGTGGTTAGCGATTCACGGTGATTCCGGTTCGGGCATCACGATTGAGCGTGAAGGCGAATACTACATTTTGGGCGAGATTGGCCTGCAATATTACGGCGAGCTTGGTTGGCAAGATACTTTTGATGACGTTATTGGTCGTTTAGACAGCCTGAAACGTGATATGAAAACACATGGCTTTAGCTACACAGAAACCGTTGAGCTGAGTGAAGTGAAATGGACGCATCAAACGCAGCACACCATTGAAGATCTCCACGCGTTTTACAGCTACTGGCGCGCAGAAAATATGGACTTTAATGGTACGTATTGGACTGAAGATGGCGGTATCTACAATACCGTATATGCAGCGGACGGCGAGCGTTATACCTTTGAAACCGTGATTCCAGCTAACCCTAAAGCACCAGCATTTGATCTGTTCATCAATGGCCGTCAGGTTGCTCATAATATCAAGGCTGACAACGAGAGTCTGTTGTTGAAGGTGAACGCTTTCGAACAGAAAGGTGACCAATTGATTGTTGAATTCAAGCCACTCCACGTCGATGCAAGCAAAGGATCGGTTGAAAAGATTCTATTGGACCATTTCTTGGTACGACACGCGGGGGAATAGTCCTTCGGTTTATTCCAATAAAAAAACCTCCGCAAATGCGGAGGTTTTTGATTTCGTTCTTTTAATTCGTGCTTATAGCGGAATTAGAAGTTCGCAGAGCGAGGTGTACGTGGGAATGGAATCACGTCACGAACGTTACCCATGCCAGTTACGTAAGATACTAGACGCTCAAAGCCCAGACCGAAGCCTGCGTGTGGCACTGTGCCGTATTTACGTAGGTCGCGGTACCAGCTCATGTGCTCTGGGTCGATACCAACTTCACGCATACGCTCGTCTAGAATGTCTAGACGCTCTTCACGCTGAGAACCACCGATGATTTCACCGATGCCAGGTGCTAGTACGTCCATTGCCGCTACCGTCTTACCGTCATCGTTTGCACGCATGTAGAATGCTTTGATGTCTTTCGGGTAGTTCTTAACGATTACAGGTGCTTTGAAGTGCTCTTCTGCTAGGAAGCGCTCGTGCTCAGAAGACATGTCGATACCCCATTCAACAGGGAACTCGAACTCACGACCAGAATCTAGAAGGATTTGGATTGCGTCAGTGTAGTCAACTTGTGCGAAATCAGAAGAAACAAACTGCTCTAGACGAGTGATTGCTTCTTTGTCGATGCGCTGAGCGAAGAACTCAAGGTCATCACGGCACTCTTCAAGTACTGCTTTGAATACGAACTTAAGCATGTCTTCAGACAGCTTAGCAACGTCTTCTAGGTCAGCGAATGCAACTTCAGGCTCAACCATCCAGAATTCAGCTAGGTGGCGGCTTGTGTTTGAGTTTTCAGCACGGAACGTAGGACCGAACGTGTAAACTTTGCTCAGTGCACAAGCGTAAGCTTCTGCGTTTAGCTGGCCAGATACTGTCAGGAATGTCTCTTTACCGAAGAAATCTTCGTTGTAGTCAACATCGCCTTTCTCTGTGCGAGGTAGGTTTTCCATGTCTAGCGTAGAAACGCGGAACATTTCACCTGCACCTTCTGCATCAGAAGCTGTGATCAGCGGAGCAGATACCCAGAAGAAACCTTGCTCGTGGTAGAAGCGGTGAATCGCTTGAGATAGACAGTTACGAACACGTGCAACTGCACCGATCACGTTAGTACGTGGACGTAGGTGTGCTACTTCACGAAGGTACTCGATAGAGTGACGAGTTTTCGCCATTGGGTAAGTTTCTGCGTCTTCAACCCAACCAACAACTTTCACGTCAGTTGCAGCAAGTTCGAAGTCTTGACCTTTCGCAGGAGACTCAACAATCTTACCAGTTACTTCAACAGAGCAGCCAGTTGTTAGCTTTAGTACTTCGTTTTCGTAATTATTAAGATTATTTGGGACCACGGCCTGAATCGGGTCGAAACAAGAGCCGTCATAAATGGCAAGGAAAGAGATTCCAGCTTTGGAATCACGACGTGAACGGATCCAGCCGCGAACAGTTACTTCACTGTCTACCGCTAGCTTGCCGCCAAGTACGTCTTTTACAGGCGCGTAAGTCATGTTGGTTTCATTCTCCATTGAGGGACAAATTCAACCCAATGCTAATTCACGATAGTTTTAATTTTCTGATACTTGAACAAAAAACAATCGAAACATTGAGTTGTATAAACTTTTTAAATCAATGGAACATATTACCTGTCACACAGAGAGCTTCAACCTTTATTGTTAGTTGAAGAAAGAAATATTCCCTATATGGACTAAATTTTCGTTAAAGGCCGACTTTTTACTCTATCTGTCGGCCTTTGTTCGTTTTGTTGGGGTAGGTACTTAGTGATTTTGCTGCTTATCAGACAATGTAAATTGGTTAATTAAGCTCTCTAAGTGATTTGAAAGATCTTCAAGGTCATTACTGATGTCGCGCGTGCTTGCAGCTGACTGAGAGGTATTGTTTGCGTGTGAGGTGATCGCTTCAACCTTATTCTGCACATCTTTGGTCGCATATGTTGTAGATTGAGTCTGGTGCTGAATGTCTTGAGCGTGTGCTAGCACTTGCTTCATCTCTTCAACCACGCCATTCATCTCTGCTGCAAGCGCTTCGATATCTGTCGAGCTTTGGTAAGCTTGAGCGCAGACATGGTCTGCAGACTGCAGTGACTGTTCACTGCCTTGCTGGAATTGATGAATGATTGACTCAATATTACCCGTTGCTTCCGCTGTGCGAGAGGCTAGGTGACGAACTTCATCAGCAACCACTGCAAATCCACGCCCTTGCTCACCTGCACGCGCAGCTTCAATGGCCGCGTTGAGTGCAAGTAGGTTGGTTTGCTCAGCGATTCCGTGAATTACGGTTAAGATCGAAGACACTTCACCCGTTTGTTGATTGAGTGAAGAGATCTTCTCTTTTACTTCTTCGATACTGGTGACAAGGTTTTTAATCTCATTACTCGCGTCATGAGCTTGGTTTGCGCTTTTGAACGCGACATCAGCAGTATGATTAATAAGGTTAGACGCAGTAACCGTCGCCTGCTCGGCACTGACTTGCTGCGCTTGAATCCCTTCTATGTTGCTTTGCACTTCTGCCGTTTCACCTTGCTGATCACTGGCAGCGGTCTCAGTAATGTGAGCCACACTGGTCAACTGATTGGCAGACGCGTTCAGCTTATGCGAAGTCTCTTGTACTTGACCTAAGCTGTTCGAAACCGTCTTCATGAAAGAGTTAATGGCACCTGATAGAGAGCCAATCTCATCATTACGCTCAATTGGCAGTCTTTCTGATAGGTTCTTATCGTCACTCACTTGAGTCATAAAGCGTGCTGTTTGCTGAAGAGGACGAACAATGATCTTGCGGATAAGGCCCATGGTTAAAGCAAAGCCTACAAAAGAGATCACGGCCATGATGGCGATAGCAGTAACGGTTTGAGTATGAATAAGGTCATTTACATGGCTCAAGTTGTATTCTAGACGAATTGCGCCCAGTACTTCTCCCTCTGGTGCCATATGACAAGAGACACAATTGGTTCCGCGATAGTTTTCGCTTGATTTCATGGGTAGGGCGATGACCAGTCCTTTGCCCCAATCTGCGCTGAACGGTTCAATAACCGTTTCGCCTGCCAGTGCGCGCTTATCGATGTAGTCTTTTGGTTGCTGATCAGCGCCACCTGGGCCATAAAGCTTGCTTACTGTGTCTGCTCTAAGCACGCGAACATCTTCGATGCCTTCTTGGGCTAATGCCTTATGGCGTAGTGTCTCTTTTTGCGACATTGTGCCTGTCAGCATCATCATGTTTAGGCTGTCGAAATAGTTGCTGGCTTTGTCGTGCAGTTGCTCACTCAAGACTGAGTTTACAAGTTGCTTCTGTTGGGTGTATTGAAAGTATGTAGAGATAGCGAGGAGTAGGGAGAATACTACCGCCAGTGCTACCAGTATTTTAAACGTTATTGTTGAGCGCATACCGAACACATATTTTTATTAGTTATAATGACGAGCATACTGTAGCGGCAAAAATATGCGGTACCTACCATAAAGGGGTAATTGTGTGACCATACTCCGATTGTGGTTATGTTTATGTGATGTAGCAGCTTTGTGATGGAATATTGGCGTGAAAACGTCATAAAAATAGCGCACTTAGCGTCATATTTTGATCTTCTTTCAACTAATTGGGCTTTTAATTGATATATCTATTTTTAGCGACAGGTGTGGGAGAAGGAATGAAAATAACATGTAAATATCGGTTAATATTTTGCGATAAATGTGGCTAATAGGATCATTTGAGCGAGCAATTTAGAATATATGTGATGCTTTTTAGTTCTGATTGTTTGAATTACAGACAAACGAACAAAAAATAGCAGAAAATAAGGCTGCCCCGTTGTTTTTCAGTTGTCTTTCGTTAAGATGAATTTACCTCAATACTTGAGGAGGGCAGTAAAGGATCGCTGCTTGCAATAACACGGAATGTGATTAATTTGGACACATAGATGAAATTCAAAATCACATCACCAATCATCGAACCGACAGAAGGTTCACCACACCAAGAGCAGATTTCTTCATTTGCCTCTCTTTCTCTACAATCTCGCTTTTATCACAGCTCGTTTTCTACTGCCTTTTCGCGATTTAACTCCGCTTATCGCTCCTATCGATATTCGTTTTAAAGCTTAACTTCTTTCGAATTTTCTTTGCATCTTGATTGATGACAGAGAAGTACACCTATTAAAAACTAAATAAATAAGTTAAAGACAATGAATATTAAAATGATAGGGAGCTCCCTAATTATCGCTGGTACCGCTCTTGGTGCTGGTATGCTTGCAATTCCAATGGTTCTTGCTCAATTTGGATTGTTATACGGTTCACTTTTAATGGTACTGATTTGCTTCGGTACGACTTATGCGGCGCTTCTGCTTCTTGAAGCGACTATCAAGGCTGGTGGCGGACTAGGCTTGAACTCAATTGCGCGCAAAACGCTAGGCAAACAAGGGCAGCTGATCACTAATGGTCTGCTTTACGCCTTACTTATCTGCCTGTTGATGGCTTACATCCTAGGTGCTGGCGATCTGTTAAGCCAACTGCTCGCGAGCCTTGGCATTAACATTAATGCGACCACAGGACAAATTGCATTTACGCTTATTGCGGGTGCTGTTGTTGCGTGTGGCACCGGTGTGATTGATAAACTCAACCGAGCGCTATTCTTTGTGATGCTAGCAAGCCTTGCTATCACGATGACCTTCCTTGCTCCGGGCATGACCCAAGAAAACCTAACGCAAGTTACGAGTCATGATCATGTCGCGCTTATCAAAACCAGTGCAATCTTGTTTACCAGCTTTGGCTTTATGGTGGTGATTCCGACTTTGGTTTCTTACAACCAAGAAGCGACCGACAAGCAATTACGCAATATGGTGATTGTGGGCTCTCTTATACCACTAGTGTGTTACCTGTGTTGGTTGTTTGCTGTTGTGGGTAACCTAAGTGAAGAGCAGTTCAGAAGCTTCCATAACGTTTCAGACCTAATGGCCGCGTTTGAGACTAAGTCGCCGTGGATTGGAAATATCCTATCGACCTTTACAGGTTTAGCGCTATTGACCTCTTTCTTTGGTGTGGCAATGGCACTGTTCAACCAAAACCGAGATATGTTTAATCAGAATACTGCGGTAACGTATGTAATTAGCTTTATTCTGCCACTCGCTGGCTCACTGCTGGCGGCGGATAAATTCCTACAGGTGTTGAACTACGCAGGTATCATTTTGGTGTTCTTAGCGGTGTTTATCCCACTTATCATGGTGCACAAGCAGCGTTTCATGAAAGTGGCGGAAGATAGGTACTCAGCGGAAGGCGGTAGTGTGATGATGTTGTTCTCATTGCTGTTTGGTTGCTTCTTGCTTATCTCTCAAGTGATATAACTAGACGCGATCCCGTAAACAGTAGATACAAAAAAGGAACGCCTCGGCGTTCCTTTTCTTTACAAGCAAATCAAATGCGAGTGCTAATTAGCAAACCACTTTGATTGCTAGACCACCTTGAGAAGTCTCACGGTATTTTGCGTTCATGTCTTTACCAGTCTCTAGCATGGTTTCGATAACTTTATCTAGAGATACAGTAGGAGCAGAAGAACGACGAAGTGCCATACGAGTCGAGTTGATCGCTTTCACAGCCGCGATACCGTTACGTTCGATACACGGTACTTGAACCTGACCAGCAACTGGGTCACACGTTAGACCTAGGTTGTGCTCCATCGCGATTTCTGCAGCCATACATACTTGCTCTGGGCTACCACCCATAAGCTCAGCAAGACCTGCAGCAGCCATAGAACATGCTACGCCAACTTCACCCTGACAGCCAACCTCTGCACCAGAGATAGACGCGTTACGCTTGTACAGACCACCGATAGCACCAGAAGCCGCAAAGTAACGGATGTAGTCTTTCTCAGTCACCGTTTGGATAAACTTGTCGTAGTAAGCTAGAACTGCAGGGATGATGCCACACGCACCGTTAGTTGGTGCTGTAACTACGCGACCACCTGCTGCGTTCTCTTCGTTAACAGCGAAAGCGAACATGTTTACCCAGTCAACAACTGACATTGGATCGTTCGTTGTCTTCTCTGAAGTCATTAGCTGTTGGCGAAGCGCTGCAGCACGACGAGGCACACGCAGTGGACCAGGCAGAATACCTTCAGTGTTCATACCGCGATCCATACATTCACGCATCGTTTTCCAGATGTTCGCGAAGTAAGTGCGAGACTCTTCATCAGAGTGAAGGGCAGCTTGGTTCTTCATTACAAGTGTGCTGATAGAAAGGCCGCTCTCTTTACACTGGTTCACTAACTCTTCAGCAGTTGTGAATTCGTAAGGCGATTTGATTGGGTTCTCTTCTTCTTTGCCGAAGTTCTCTTCGTCAACGATGAAGCCACCACCAATAGAATAATAAGTCTTTGAGTACGCTTTTTCGTCATCGATCCAAGCGTGGATGCTCATGCCGTTTTCGTGTAGCTCAAGGTTAGTAGTATGGAAGTTCATACCACCGTCTTTCGGGAACGATACTGTGTGACAGTGCATGCCAACAGGAAGGCGCTCAGTTTCTTCTACGCGAGCGATAAAACCCGGAATAGAATCGATGTCTACTTTCTCAGGGGTGTTACCAGCAAGACCCATGATGATAGCGATATCTGTGTGGTGACCTTTCCCTGTCAGTGATAGTGATCCATATACGTCAACGGTGATTTTAGTGATGTCGCGCAATTTTCCCATTGAACGAAGATCATCAATAAACTCTTTACCCGCTTTCATTGGTCCAACTGTATGTGAGCTCGATGGACCAACACCGATTTTATAGATATCAAAAACACTAATCATAGTGATTACCTCAAAAGAGAGCCTCCCAAGGGGAGTAGGGAGGCTCATTTATTATCATTATATTTGGTTTTAATGCTCAGCTTGCTCAATGAGTAATACTTCACTCATGTGCGTCAGTGTAATGGTGCTGAGATTAAAGAGCGCCGTAGATTACAGAACTAATAGCCGCTAGACCACATAAAGCTGTAAAGATTTGTACAGGTGCTGAAGTTTTGTACTTAGCCATAGCTGGTACTTTGTTCATCGCGAATACAGGCATTAGGAACAGGATAGCTGCAATCATTGGAGCACCCATTGTTTCAATCATACCTAGGATGCTTGGGTTAACTACCGCAACAATCCAAGTAGTTACAACGATGAACGCTAGAGAGATTTTTTCAATCTTGCTTACTTGAGTGTTAGAGCGAGATTTGATTAGACCTACTAGACCTTCGTGTGCGCCTAGGAAGTGACCGAAGTAGCTAGAAGTGATTGCTGCGAACGCTACTAGAGGACCCATGTAAGAGATAAGTGGAGACTCGTGAACGTTAGCTAGGTAAGAAAGTACAGAGATGTTTTGCGCTTGCGCTGTTGCTAGTTGCTCTGGTGATAGAGAAAGTACAACAGAGAATACGAAGAACATTACAAAACCCATCAGCATCATTGCTGCGCCACCAGTGATAGCGTCAGTTTTCTTAACTGCGTTGTCACCGTGTACACGACGTTGCTCTTTAGAGAACTGAGAGATGATTGGGCTGTGGTTGAAAGAGAACACGATGATTGGAATTGCTAGCCAGATGATAGAAGGCATTGCAGACCATTCTGGGCTTACGTCCATCATAGAAGTGTTCCAGTCAGGAACTAGGTAGAAAGATAGCGCTAGTAGGATGAATACTAGAGGGTAAACCATCGCTGAAGTTGCTTTAAGCATCAGCTCTTTACCGAATACAACACCTGCTGTCATAGCTAGGATAAGTGCACCAGAAAGAAGAGGGCGAGGGATAGATTCCATACCCATTTGGTTTACTAGGAATGAATCTACAGTGTTTGTGATACCAACACCGTAAATTAGAACGATTGGGTAAATAGCGAAAAAGTAAGCGAAAGTAATAAGGTTCGCGCCAGTCTTACCAAAATGTTCTTCTACTGTATCAGTGATATCTGCTTCAGGATTTTTTGCAGACAGTACAAAACGTGCTAGAGATTTATGTGCAAACCAAGTCATTGGTGCTGCAATTAGAGCTAGGATAACTAATGGCCAAAAACCACCCGCACCAGCTTTGATTGGAAGGAATAGTACGCCGGCACCTACTGCTGTACCGAACAGAGAAAGACACCAAGTAAAATCTTTATAAGTAAACTTGCTCGAGTCTTTTACGGCATTTGCCGAAGAAGTTGTTGTGTTCATGTTAAATTACTCATTTTTTGGGAACAGGAAATAAGTCGGGGCTAATTTTGCAGAATTTTCTTCGGCAAAAAATAGATCTAAATCATGTAATGAAACGGCTTGTTATATGATATGCGAAAAACGGTTTTATGATCACGATTTTGGCGTGCTACAGGTGATTTTTGCTCATGTCTGATATTAGTTTTACTAATCTGAAGGGTGGGCTGATTTAGATTTATACGAGGTAACCGTTTGCGTAAAAATGTATTAATAAATCTGTTCCATGGAAATTTGAGCATTTGTTAACAAAAAATAACTGAAACGGCTATTTTATGTAACTTGTTTCACTACATGCTGCTGCATTGATTGGACGATTTGTGCAGTTACTCCCCAGATCAACTGGTCTTTGAACGGCATTGCAAACACACGATGCTTGACTTGCTTAAAGTTGACTAAATGACTGTGAAGGTTGGTTTGGTCAAACACATATTCAGCTGGCACTTCGAAAACAGAGTCTACTTCGTTGTGGTCGATGACAGGTTGGTAGTCAGGATCAATCAGTGCCACGATCGGCGTGACTGAAAACTTACTGATAGTACTTAAAGCTGGTAGTTGCCCTATCACTTCTACCTGATCTTTAACAATTCCTATCTCTTCTTGCAGCTCTCTCAAGGCGGTATGCTGCAATGTAGGATCGGTTTGTTCATATTTTCCACCGGGGAAGCTCACTTGGCCGGGGTGATGTTTAAGATGTGCAGCTCGTTTAGTAAAAATTACGTTAAGCCCATTATCTCGCTCGACTAATCCGACAACCACTGCGGCTTGGCGTAGATCTTCATCACGAATCTGCGCCACGCGCTCGATGGATTCTGGGTGATAGCCGACAATCGGGTTAAGTTGGAATTGTTGTAAGAAGTTCTGTTTATTCATATCGAGCCAATGTATTGATTATTATGCTAATAAGTATAAGCACAACTTCTGGCTCAACACCAATCAGTAACACTCGACAGTTTTAGGGAAGAAGGGGTGCGAAGTGTTGCATATTTGCTATATTGATAGAAACCCTCACCGATATTGTAAGTTTTCGTAGGGCTGCTAAGGACTTAGACAGTGAAGTAATTAGAAGTTAAATCACTTAGTGGCTAAAGCACTCAGAAATTGAAGCATGTAACACCCAAAGCACGCAGGAATCAACGTACACAACAAACCAAGTACTCAGCAAACAAGGCGTGTGGGATAATTCTAAAAACTAAAAAAATGAAGGTATGCGATGAAAGGAATCATATTTACCGAATTCTT
Organism: Vibrio fortis; assembly: GCF_024347475.1. Lineage (NCBI taxonomy): Bacteria > Pseudomonadati > Pseudomonadota > Gammaproteobacteria > Vibrionales > Vibrionaceae > Vibrio > Vibrio fortis. The sequence continues at coordinate 1,895,747 of NZ_AP025487.1, read as the reverse complement.
AGAGCTTGTTGAAGATAAGTTTGGGCTTGAGCTTCTTGAAGAGGTTCTTGAAATGTCTGATGACGAAGGTATCTATACCTCTGTCGGCAGTTATGATCACAAAGACTTAGTTAAACTCATTATTAACCTAAGCAAAAAAACCGAAATCGATGCTGCAAGTCTGCAACGTGTATTTGGGCAGTCTGTATTTAAGAATCTGCTCGATTCACTGCCTGACAAAGCCAGCCTAAACCACAGCAATACCACTTTTCAATTTATCCAGCACGTAGAGCGTTATATTCACGTAGAAGTGAAAAAGCTCTACCCAGACGCTGAACCGCCTCAATTTACCTTCTTAACCACTGATGAAGCGCAGTTGGTCTTTGACTATAAAAGTGCCCGTTGTATGTCTCATGTTTGCTTGGGGTTGATAGAAGGCTGCGCGGAGTATCATAACGAATCCATCGCGATAGAGATGATCCCGCAAAATGAAGACCAAAGCGTCGTACGTTTCAACTTGAGAGTAGAATAGCAATATGAGTTCAGAGTCGGCCATTGAGCGAAAGCTCAAACGACAAGTTGCAGCGAGAAAAGAAGCTGAAAGGCTACTAGAGCAGAAAAGCCTAGAGCTGTTTGAGGCGAACCAAAAGCTTGAGTTAGCGATGCGCCAACTCGAGAAGCGTTCTAACGCTAATATTCGACGGATTGAATTCCAAGAGCAGATCGATAATTTATTGATTGATTTTGGCCGCGCATTTTTACGTAGCGATCTAGACGACGTCATGCTCCAAGAGTTGACCACAAACATCACCAATAGTTATCTGATCAAAGCTAGCCGATTAGTGTTGCCACCTAAGCTCCTGCCTGAGCTAAAAACCAATGACTACGGAGATGCTGCGCTCGGCGGTGCCGATTTAGATATTCAAGAGCTCACGTGGGATGGCGATGTCTTGATGATTCCGCTAGAAGTGGAAAAGGTCATTATTGGTTCACTAATTGTTATTGTGAATCTTGGTGATCAAGAAGGCGACTTTATTCAAAGCCAGCTCATGTTAGTCACTGACCTTATCTGCAGTGCTATTACCCACCAACTCGCGATTAACCGAAATATCGAATCCAGACGACGAGCAGAAGAGTCGGAGCGCTCGACACGGGATTTCGTGGCCATGATTAACCATGAGCTTAGAACACCACTCAATGGATTATTGGGAAGTGCGGAGCTGATTAGTGATACAGAATTGACCGATTCACAACGCGAGATCATCAATAACCTGAGCCAATCTGGTGAATTTCTAAGAACCATCATTAACGACTTACTCGACTACAGTAAGATTAATGCGGGTATGTTGGAGTTGATTCCGAAAACATTTGCCTTGCGTGATTTGAAAAATACCATCGAGAGTATTTTTATTAATCGCGCAGCCGAGAAACAGCTCGACTTTACTATCTCGATTGGTGAACAGGTTCCTGCCTATTTCAATGGTGACTTAGAGCGTATTACCCAACTGTTTGTGAATTTGATTGGCAACGCAATTAAGTTCACTGAAGAGGGGTACGTTCGTGTCGATGTGAGTTGGAAAGATGGCCAGTTCGTATTTGCAGTGGAAGATACCGGTGTCGGGATTGCTGAGACTGCTCTAAATACTCTGTTTGACCCGTTTACCCAAGCAGACCGATCTAGTAAGCGAAACTATGAAGGCACTGGATTAGGCCTCGCCATATGCCGCAAGTTAGTCAGTCTAATGAATGGTCACATCTCAGTGAAGAGTGAACAAGGTGTCGGTACTACGTTTACTATTGCCTTGCCTTTGATTGTGGTGGAAACCTCTCACTATGAAGAGAAAGTAAAAGAGAGCATCGTATCTGATACCGGCTTATCACAGTTGAAAGTCCTTGTGGTAGACGATATCAAGATGAACCAAATCATCATTCAACAGATGTTGAGAAAGCATGAGATAGAGCCCGCGATTGCTAATAATGGAGTAGAAGGGTTTGAACTCGCAAGTACCAATGAGTACGACGTGGTCTTTATGGATTGTCGAATGCCAATCATGGACGGCTTTGAAACGACTGAAAAGCTGCGTGAAAAAGGCTACACCAAATCTATTGTTGCGCTAACGGCGGGGACGACTCTAGAAGAGCGTGAACGATGCATTAAGTGTGGGATGGACGACATACTGAGCAAACCGTACACGGCTAACGACCTCAAAGAGATGCTGAAAAAGTGGGGAGTAACTTCGCTCGCTCAGTAGTCTAGGGTAATCTCACATCAAGCCTAGAGTTGAATACAGCAATATCGTTATGACCCGTCCTGATATGGGTTGACACTTTTTAGTCAAAACGCTCGATGTACTTCATCGGGCGTTTTGTATTTTAAGGCCGTATGTGGCCTCATTTGATTATAGATTTCTACTGACTCGGCGACCATTTTTCTCGCCTGAGCAACATCTTTAGGTTTCTTCAACAAGTATTCCATTTTCAAAATACCATTTACTCTTTCTGCCAACGCATTTTGATAGCAGTCATATCCATCCGTCATGGAACACACGACCTTGTGCCTAGAGTGTAGGTCTTGGTACTCCTTTGAACAGTACTGTGAGCCTCTATCTGAGTGATGGATTAGGGTGTCCTGATTTCGACGTTCTCTCAAAGCTCTTATAAAAGCTTGTTTTACAGCCTTCGTCTGCATGTTGTCATCCACACTGTATCCGACGATCTTTCTGGAATAGGCATCAGTGATAAGACTGACGTAACTGTTTCCTTCATAGGTCGGAAGGTAAGTAATATCAGCAACCCACAACTGCTCCGGTCTTTCGGGCTTAAAGCCATCCTTTATTTTATTTGGGTGACAGTAAAACCTATGATGGCTATCCGTTGTTCGATGGTAAGCACGTTTAACCTTCACAAGCAGCCGATGATGTTTAAGCAGAGAAAATAGATAGTCCCGACCTACTTTCATTCCAGTTTTTTCCATCATGTATTTAAGCTTTCTCGTTCCTATTCGAGCTTGTTTGATGCGAGTTTCACGGACAAAGCTCAGAAGAGCTTTGTCACGCTGTTTACCACGATCGTCAATAAGGCATTGTTTGTAGTACGCTTGCCTAGAGATGTTGATGATTTGGCAAAATCTAGTCACCGTGAGCTGAGCTATGTTTTGCTCTTGGACGACGCACCTCTGTGCTTTTTTACAACACGGACACCATGGTCTCGCTCCATAACTTTTACTACTTCTTCAAAGAAGTCGGCTCTCAGTTTGGTATCTTCAAGTTGCTTTTCTAGCTCTTTGATACGTTGCTCTGGCGTGGGTGGTGAATTGAATTCAGACATAGGTAAACCTTTCTTCAGGAATCGAGGTGTGCCTCCAGACCAATCGAGTCGGCCGTGCTTTCGGAGCCACACTAATACTGTAGAACAACCTTGTATTCCGTATTTGTCTTGTGCCTGTTTATAAGTCAGTTCACCTCGCTCGACTTGGTCAACAACATCCAATTTAAAAGCGAGGGAGTAATCACATTGAGTTCGTCTAGTTACTGATTTCATAACACTCTCCAATTTTCTACTTGGGGAGTGTCAACCTTATTTAGGACGGGTCATTACCTAAACAAAAAACCAGAAGCTGACTTCTGGTTTTTTATGTTTTAGCGATTCAATCTTACCGACGGCTAGTCTTGAGCAAGTACTGGTAGGATTCGACTCAGCTTATCCAACGTCTCTTGATATTCAGACCTACAGTCACTGTCTGCAACAACACCGCCACCAGCCCATGCATAGAGCGTTTTATCTTCTGCGACCAAGGTGCGGATCGTGATGCTAGTATCCATACGTCCATGACGGCTGATATAGCCAATACTGCCGCAATATGCGGAGCGTCGATGCGGCTCCAGCTCCTCAATGATCTGCATCGCTCTCACTTTCGGTGCTCCAGTAATTGATCCACCCGGAAAACAAGCTCTCAACAGATCTGTTGCATGATATTGATCATCTAGCTCTGCACGAATCGTACTCACTAAGTGATGAACAGCTGGGAAGCTTTCAATGTCGAACAGTTTAGGAACATGCACTGTGCCTGGTTTTGCCACGCGGCCAATGTCGTTGCGTAGCAAATCAACAATCATTAGGTTCTCTGCTTGGTCTTTCTCTGCATTGGCTAAATCGTTCGCGTATTCAGCATCGATTTGAGCTTGCTCTGAGCGAGGGCGGGTTCCTTTGATTGGCTTGGTCTCAATAGTGTTGTCTTTAAGCTCAAGAAAGCGTTCTGGAGAAACACTTAAAATGGCGCAATCTTCAAGGCGAATAAAGCCAGAGAACGGTGCGCTGTTGTATCGCTCAAGCTTTTCGTAAGCTTGCCACTCTGACCCCTGATATTGTGCATTGAAACGTTGCGCTAAGTTGATTTGATAGCAGTCACCGGATAACAGGTACTCTTGAACAGAATCGAACTTATTGCCGTAGCTCTCCTGACTCATATTGGATTGCCATTCACGTGTCAGTGTAAACGGCGTATGCGCCACTGCATTATGATCTTGCAGCCAAGTGAGTCGTGCCTCTACATCTAAACCAACCACACACGCTGTCTTTAGTTTGTGGTCAACAATGACAGCCCAGTCATACAGGCCAACGGCCATATCCGGTGCGCTGATATCGTGTTTAGCCAGCTCTGGTAAATTCTCAACGCGGCGTCCCAAATCATAACTGAAGTAACCTAGGGCACCACCGACAAACGGAAGGTCATGTTCACACTCAAGGTCAGGGATCAACGCTTGTTGATGGTGGTGAAGCAAGTCAAACGGATCATCTTCTGAAACGATAGTTTTTTCATTAACATTTATCGTTGTTTTGTGGCCAATAGTCTCGAAAGTGGCCACTGGTTGAGCAACCAAAATATCAAAACGACTATCAACATGGCTTTCTGACGCTGAGCGTAATAGCATTGCCCAGGGTAGGGTTTCTATACCTGAAAACAGCTGTTTAGCTAAAGTTGATTGATATTCGAGCGGCTTGATTTGGATAGACTGGAGTTCGTTGTTATTCATTTGTTTAATTTGTGACAAAGAGTTCGATCACTGCATGGCGTGTGAGAGGAAGCAAGAGTATCATAAATTGAAATTAAAATGGGCTCTTGATTCACACAGTTCAAAACAAGGGGATTAGTGTAAAGCGAAGCAGTCAATTATCTGGGTAAATTACTAGTTCAGATAAGCGAGTGTCAAAGCAACTAAATTAAGCTCAACATTATAAAAAGCTAAACACCCATAGAGCCATGAGCCCAACATGGAACTAGAACAATAAAGAGGCATGCAATGACGGTTATTCGTAAGCAAGATGTGATCAGCAGTGTCGCTGACGCACTTCAGTACATTTCTTATTACCACCCTTTAGACTTTGTCCAAGCCCTAGAAAAAGCCTATGAGAAAGAAGAGAGCCAAGCCGCGAAAGATGCGATTGCTCAGATTCTGATTAACTCTCGTATGTCGGCAGAAGGTCATCGTCCAATCTGTCAAGACACGGGTATCGTAACCTGTTTCGTGAACATCGGTATGGATGTGAAGTGGGAAACAGATTTAACAGTTCAAGAGATGGTTGATGAAGGCGTTCGTCAAGCTTACAACAACCCAGATAACCCATTGCGTGCATCAGTACTGATGGACCCTGCCGGTAAACGTATTAATACCAAAGACAACACACCTGCGGTTGTTCATATCAATATGGTTCCGGGTAACAAAGTTGAAATCCAGATCGCAGCGAAAGGCGGCGGCAGTGAAAACAAAACTAAGATGGTAATGCTAAACCCGTCTGATGACATTGCAGAATGGGTAGAGAAGACACTACCGACTATGGGGGCAGGTTGGTGTCCACCGGGCATGCTAGGTATAGGCATTGGTGGTACGGCTGAGAAAGCGGCTGTACTGGCGAAAGAGTCTCTAATGGAACACATCGATATCCAAGAGCTTATCGAAAAAGGTCCAGAGAATGCTGAAGAGGAACTTCGTCTAGACATCTTCAACCGTGTAAACAAACTGGGTATCGGTGCGCAAGGTCTTGGCGGTCTAACAACTGTTGTTGATGTGAAGATCAAGACTGCGCCAACACACGCAGCATCTAAGCCAGTATGTTTGATTCCTAACTGTGCGGCGACGCGTCACGTACACTTCACACTAGATGGCAGCGGCCCAGCTGAGCTAACACCACCTAAGCTAGAAGAGTGGCCAGACATCACATGGGAAGCGGGCGCAAATACGCGTCGCGTGAACCTTGATGAAGTGACTAAAGAAGACGTTCAAGAGTGGAAAACCGGCGAGACGGTTCTACTATCTGGTAAAATTCTGACTGGCCGTGATGCAGCACATAAGCGTATTCAAGGCATGCTAGAGAATGGCGAAGGTCTACCTGAAGGCGTCGATTTCAAAGGTAAGTTTATCTACTACGTAGGCCCTGTGGACGCAGTAGGCGACGAAGCGGTAGGTCCTGCTGGCCCAACAACATCAACACGTATGGATAAGTTCACTGACATGATGCTAAATGAAACGGGCATTATGGGCATGATCGGTAAAGCAGAGCGTGGCCCTGCAACCGTTGAATCTATCAAAGAGCATAAAGCCGTTTACCTAATGGCGGTAGGTGGTGCAGCTTATCTCGTAGCGAAAGCAATCAAGAAGGCTCGTGTTGTGGCGTTTGAAGATCTAGGTATGGAAGCTATCTACGAATTTGAAGTAGAAGATATGCCAGTAACAGTGGCGGTAGACTCAACAGGCGCTAACGCTCACCAAATTGGCCCAGATACTTGGAAAGTGAAAATCGCAGGAGCTGAGTAGTAATCAGTAAGCGATTAGGGCAAAAAATCTAGATTTATTGCTCGAAAACGACAAAAGTGCAGCAACTACTGCACTTTTGTCTTATTATCAATGATATAGTGATAAACACATAGTTTGATATAAAAGAATAGGAGAAACGGATGCCTCGTTTTATTCAGATCCTACAGATTATTTTGGCCGTGGTGATTGGTGGTTTTGTTGGCTACGATCTGATCTTGAAAGGGATTAGCATCTTCGATAATAAATACGTTACGATCACTTGTGCCTTGTGGTTGATTGCAGAGATCGCACTGTTTGTTATCTACAAGTTGATAGAAGACGATTAGTCTTAGATAAGACCTGAAGTATTCAAAGCCCCTGATTATTGTCATAATCAGGGGCTTTTATTCATCTAGCATTAAGAAACGATATTAGATAATACCTCGCATAAACAGGACGGATGTATTCATTTACTTCTCTTTCTTATCCCCTGTTTTTGAAATACGCTGGTGTGCTACTCGCATGCCTAGCTAAGTATAACGGAGTCGTTCGAATGAAAAAAATAACACAAGAAGTGAGTGACTTTATCAGTCGAGGAACGGATTCTCATATCAGAGTTGCGGTGACAGGCTTATCTCGTGCCGGTAAAACCGCCTTTATCACATCCTTAGTGAATCAGTTGCTTCACACCTCAACGCACAATAACTTGCCCCTATTTACAGCGGCGCGTGATGGGCGCGTGATTGGCGCAAAGCGAATCCCGCAGCACAACATGATGATCCCACGCTTTTCTTATGATGAGGCGATGGATGCACTACATGCAGAACCGCCTTTTTGGCCGGTACCAACGCGCGATGTGAGTGAAATTCGCTTGGCACTCAAATACAAGCCTGCGAGCGGGGCAAAAAAGCTCCTTAGCAAAAATAGCACGCTGTATCTCGATATCATCGATTATCCGGGCGAGTGGCTTTTAGACCTTCCACTATTGGATATGGATTTCGATACTTGGAGTCAATCTCAGTTTGCTGCGCTCAAAGGGCAACGTGATGAATTGGCACGAGTATGGAAAGAGCAAGCAAGCGCTCTCGATTTGCTCGCTGATGTTGACGAAAAGCGTTTAGCAGAGATGTCAGAGACATACACTCAATACCTACATGGCTGTAAAGCGCAGGGCTTGCATTGGGTTCAACCGGGTCGATTTGTTTTGCCGGGTGAATTAGAAGGTGCTCCAGTACTCCAGTTCTTCCCATGTTTAGAGCCAGCGCAGAAGTATGGCAAAGAGAGTAACTACGCAGTGCTCAAAGCGCGCTATGAAGAGTATCAACAAAAAGTCGTCAAAGCGTTTTATAAGAATCACTTCGCGACATTCGATCGTCAAATCGTGTTGGTTGACTGTTTGCAGCCATTAAATGCGGGTCATGATTCATTTATGGATATGCGTGGTGCGCTAGAGCAGTTATTAAAGAGCTTTAAGTATGGTCGTAGCAATATCCTGCGCCGTCTGTTTGCCCCTAAGATCGATAAGATCTTATTTGCTGCGACCAAAGCGGATCATGTGACACCGGATCAGCATCCAAATCTTGTCTCCTTGTTACAACAGATGGTGCACCCAGCTTGGCAGCAAGCGGCATTTGAACATATTGAGATGAGCTGTATGAGCATCGCATCGATTCAAGCGACCAGTGCAGGCTTTATCGCCTCTGGGACAAGCAGTCAACCAGCACTTCAGGGCACGACGTTAGATGGACAACCCCAAACGATGTACCCGGGCGAAGTACCAAAGAAACTGCCACATAAAGATTATTGGCAAGAGAACAGCTTTGATTTTACCAGCTTCAGGCCTATGCCTCAGCATTCTGATGAACCTTGTCAGCATGTGAGAATGGACAAAGCGCTTGAATATCTGATTGGCGATAAGTTGAAGTAGGGGGTAAAAGAATGAGTGAATTGAAATCAAAACAAGTCTTCAACCAACCATTGAACAGTGAATTCGCTGATGAAGAAAAGCGTCAGGAGACGCCTGAGCTGAATGCGCAAACCGTATTTGAAGAGCAAGAGAAGTTTGTTCCTGCTGCTGTAGAACAAGATAGCGAACAACAAGGTGAGCCAGAGAAACAACTAGAGCAGATCATCCGTCCAAGTCGCGGCCGTAAATGGTTGGCTTCGGGTATGCTAACCGCTTTTGCGGGCTTAGTGGGCTGGCAAGCTATCGACAGTGTTGTCACTGCTATTCAAACCGCAGACTGGCTATCACTTGGTTGGGCTGGTTTTATGGCGGCGATCGCTTCCCTTGGCCTTAGCGCGATGGGTAAAGAGCTGTGGAAACTGCGTTCATTGAGAAACCACTTCAGTGTGCAAGAGCAGAGTGAATTACTACTCAAAAGCGACAGTGTAGGCAAGGGTAAAGCCTTCTGTGAAGATATCGCGAAGCAAGGTGGCATCATTGCAGAATCACCATCGTTTGATAAATGGAAGAACAGCATCAATCCAGCGCATAGCGATGCCGAAGTGTTAGATATGTACGATGCTATCGTGGTGTCACAACAGGATAAGATTGCGACCAACCTTGTCACGCGTTATTCAACCGAATCGGCAGCACTTGTCGCGGTGAGTCCATTGGCCGCAGCTGATATGTTGCTGGTCGCTTGGCGTAACTTCACCATGATTGATAAATTGGCCGACGTATATGGAATCGAGCTAGGTTACTGGTCTCGCTTGAAGCTGTTCAAGTTGGTGTTGGTGAATATGGCTGCCGCGGGTGCCAGTGAGCTGGCTATCGACGCAAGTATGGATCTTGTTTCAATGGACTTAGCCGGTAAGGTGTCAGCTCGTGCTGGTCAAGGTTTGGGCGTGGGTATACTGACCGCACGTTTGGGCTTAAAAGCGATGGCACTGCTTCGACCAATGCCTTGGCATCAAGATCGCAAAGTGAAGCTGTCTCATATGCGTAAAGCGGTGGTTCACGAGCTCAAACGTATCGCAATCAAGTAATTATTGAGAGAAGAGTAAACATCTGTTTACTCTTCTTCTTGACTGAATAGAGGCCTTAATTCACACTACTGTCAACTTATCCTGACACCTTGAATAGGAATACTTGTGCGTCTTGAAGTATTGTGTGAAGACAGACTCGGCTTAACTCGCGAGCTGCTTGATATTTTAGCAACCAAAAGCATCGATCTACGTGGTATCGAGATTGATGTTAAAGGCATTATCTATCTGAACTGTCCAGATATCGATTTTGATGCCTTTAGTGAACTTATGGCTGAAATTCGTCGAATTTCTGGTGTAAAGGACGTCCGAAAAATTCAGTTTATGCCAAGCGAAAGGCATAACACTGAGCTAATTGCACTATTAGCAAACCTCCCTGATCCCGTTATCTCTATCGATCTAAAAGGTTCGGTGGATATGGTGAACCATGCCGCGCTGAATCTATTTGGTAAAGAAGAAAAAGACGTTGTCGGTGAACCGCTCTCTACATTCGTCCCTAACTTTAACTTCACACGTTGGATTGACGGTGACGTTAAACGACACCGTGAAGTGGTGGTGTTGGATGGTCTAGATTTTTCTATCGAGATCCTTCCTGTTTACCTAGGCGGAGATGTGAATGAGCCAGTTTTGGCGAGTGGCGTAATGACGATTCGTTCATGTCAGCAAGGTCAGGCGCAGCAAGACTCTCTACCGGAGCAAAACAACCTAGGTTTTGAACATTTTGTCGGTGTCTCTAACCGTCACAAAGCGCTCATTAGCCAAGCTAAGAAATTGGCTATGCTTGATCAGCCTCTGCTTATTGAAGGGGATACAGGTACAGGTAAAGAGATGCTGGCGAAGGCGTGTCACAATCGCTCTCACCGCTCTTCATCGCCTTTCCTTGTCTTGAGTTGTGCCTCTATGCCAGATGATGTTGCGGAAACGGAACTGTTTGGTCACGCTCCGGGTTCATTCAATCACGAGCAGGGCCACAAAGGCATCTTTGAGCAGGCAAATGGCGGCACGGTTTTCCTTGATGAAATCGGCGAGATGAGCCCACACCTTCAGATTAAGCTATTGCGCTTCCTACAAGACGGCAGTTTTAGACGTGTTGGCGAAGAAGAAGAGATGCACGCAGATGTTCGTATCATCGCTTCAACGCGTCACAAGCTTTCTGAACTGGCTGATTCGGGTTCATTCCGTGAAGACCTGTTCTATCGTTTGAATGTACTGACGCTTTCTATTCCTGCATTGAGAGAGCGCTCTAACGACGTTGCACCGCTGCTTGAGCTTTTCGTCGCCAAATACGCGCAACAACTTGGAATGCTCAAACCTAAGCTAACGGCTGAGTTGGTTGAACAGCTCGGTAACTACCAGTGGCCAGGAAATATCCGTCAGCTGGATAACATGGTACTGCGTGCACTGACTGAGCTAGAGGGTGATACCTTAGCGATTGAACAGTTCCATTTACCTCAACTAGAGACAATGAACTCTGGAATGGCGAATTTAAGCCTAGATGGTTCACTAGACGAGATAATGAAAGATTACGAATCGCAAATATTGGAAAAGCTATACCAATCTTTCCCATCGAGCCGAAAATTGGCTAAGCGCCTGAATGTGTCGCATACCTCGATCGCTAATAAGCTTCGAGACTACGGTATCCGAAAGAACTAGGGACGTTTGATGGAAGATAGGAGCACTCCTGAGCGCCTATACAAACGCTCAGGGAACATTATTGTGCGCACCGCAGAAATAGACGATGCGTCCTTGATTAGTGGGTATTTTCAAGCAAACCGTGAACATTTGAAGCCTTGGGAGCCAACACGCGAAGAGGCGTTTTTTGAGCGCACTGGTTGGGCTCAACGCCTGATTAAGCTCAATGAGCTACATAGAATGGGTTTGGCTTACTACTGTTTGATTATTCATGCAGACACCAACGAGATGCTTGGAACTGTATCGTTCAGCAACCTATCTCGATTCCCATTTCACGCGTGTAATCTGGGTTATTCTCTGGCGAAAGATGCTCAGGGTAATGGATATATGCGCAAAGCACTTCGAATGGCGTTGGACTACATGTTCGAGGTGCAGAAGATGCATCGAATTATGGCTGGGTATATCCCGCACAATGAAAAAAGCGCTGCGGTACTCAAACATTTAGGCTTCGAGAAAGAGGGCTTTGCTAAAGACTACCTCCTGATCGATGGTCAGTGGCGAGACCATATACTCACTTCATTGATCAACCCGAATTGGCGCGAGAAGTAATCGCGATGTTTTAGAATTAAAATTTGCTGAGCTTTTTGAGCTCGGTAGTAAGAATATCAAGCCGGATAAACACGGCTTTTTAATAGTTAAGGAAATTTGATGTCATACACAACTTTGGACGAATACCAAAGAAAATGGATTTTCACTCATCAGTCAATGCCATTGCCTGCTGAAGACTTAGAAAAGATCAAACCTATGACACAGGCGCGTGCCTCTCAGTTCTGGAAAGAGAACGTAAGCCCTCAGAGTCCAGACGCTGATAGACTGAGCTCGCAAGATTGGCCAAGCAAGCCATCTAACTGGGAACAAGAGATCAGCTGGATGGAAAATTGGGAAGCTGACGAACCAGACATGCCACAAGAGATCTTAGACTTCATTGACTGGCAAGACGACGTAACTGTTTATTTTTGCTACGAAAAATACAATGTTCTTGAGACCAAATGGTCGGTATTTAAGAAACACTGGAAGAACTTTTTGTTCTACGATGATGGCCCAATTTTACTGGGGCGCCGTCGCTCACAGGCACTGTGGTTTGCTACTAACGGTACGGTGAAGATCGGTAATCGCGCTGAGTAAGATCTTGGTATTTGCTTTGGCGTGAACAGATGAAAAAGCGGGCTCAATGCTCGCTTTTTTGATCCTGATGAAAGGGCATACATTGGTGTGTTAAGAGGAAATACTCTCAAAATGAGATCGCTATCTGATTAGTTTATTTGAAGTTTTTCCCTTATGAACTAAATTTATAGTACTGCCTTAGTGGAGGTGAAGTATTATGATTTGGGAAACTCTCGAACGTGTAAATAAACTTCGCAAGGAAGCAATGGAAGATCCAGATTTCTTGGATTCGGCAAAAATGCATGAGGAGTGGATATTAAATGAGACTCATCAGCCAACAAAAAAAGGAGCAAAACTGAAGAAGCCCAAAAAACTGTCTGATATTTACGAACACACGGAATTTACGATTAACCCAACCGGAACAAAACATTAGCAATGACAAACCACTCAATGGTTCAACGAGTTAAAAGGTTAAACAAGGTAACCAACATAAACTAAAAAGCCACTTTCAATAACAGAAAGTGGCTTTTTTATTTCAAACCGAATATGGCTATATCATTAGCTATGAATCAAACTCAGGCCGCTTGGCAGGGCATCACCAAACACGCGTTTAGACTCACTCTCCGAAAGCTCAGTCACTTCAGTTACCAGCGTTAACCATGAGTCTGGCACTTTGCTGCTCTTTAACTTCTCAACGACTTGTTCGCGGAAATCATCAGAAATATCGAACAAACGGTCGCCCGTTTTACGACAAATCATTACCGCAGCAAACGCAATCATTGGCTCTTTGTGCCAGTTTTGATCAAGCAATTTAGGTAGCCACTGCTCAGCCTGCTCACGAGGAATCACGCTATGTTGACTGCCATACAGAGGAGTACGTGACGCCAAGCGACCTAGAGCCCACCAGTGCGCTTGTTCAAATTGATTATGGTTAATCGCTTTGTTAAGAAACCAAGTAGAGAGTAGCGCTTTGTCTTCCACCTCTAATTGCTCTAAAGAAGCCGCCAAACGAACCATAGATTCATAACCGTGGTCTTGCGCATCTTTTGCTGATTTCGGGTTCTTCATCGCTCCTGGGTGTAGGTACTTAGCGATATCCGCCAAGATGGTTTCTTGTTGCTCTTGGTTTAACCCACCAGCAACGCGACGCCAGAATACCCACCAGTCTGTCCAACCTTGGTGATTCTTGAACTGAATACCTTGCTGGTATAAACCCCAAAGTTGCTCCATACGCCAAGAGTCTGTTGGATCTCCAAATCCAGGGCGCATTGAGTACCCAGCTAAGCGAAGCCAGTTTTTCTCATGTGCTTCAGAGCGACGGCGACGTTTTCTACCTAGAGAGAAGGTATCAAACAGGTGACGCAGGGTGGTGAAGTCCCACTCATCACGTTTACCTAACCGCTTTTCCAGATCTTTCGCGAGAGTTTTGATCTCTTTTGACTCTGCACTTTTCTTGTTACCACTGTAGAGGCGAGAAACGAGCTCTTTACACTCTTCAAGGCGAGGGTGAAGCTTCTCTTGCTCTGCATCGTCACCTTGCTTATTACGAACCTCAAACTCCAATGACCAACGCTGAGTATCATCATTTACGCTTACACACTCCATCTTAAGTGTGCCGACTTCGGTCAATTGGCAAGCGAGCTGTACTTCAACGCGCTCTTTTTGGTTCGCTTGTAGCTCTTTCTCATCAAAGCTTTCAAGTGTTGATATATATGGCGGCAGCGGTGAGAAAAGATCGGCATCAACATTGACCATCACACCATTTTGAATCGCAGTATCGTGAGCGATTTGATCATGGGTTGACGTTAATAGGTTAAATCGAACAGGCTCGCCCAGAGTCAACGAAAAACGACGACTGCTTAGACGAATCTCGTGGCCTTCTTCGGTGCCTTTAGCCAATAGACAAAGTGCTTTGCCCATTTTGTTTTTTTCTTGCAGATGCAGGAAGTAAGAGCGTGCAGCACCACCACCAATTTTAAGTTGTGCGCCACGTCGTGCTTTACCAAAGGCGACCGCACCTAGAGCTACCGACCAGTCTGGATGAGGGTTATCTAACACAGTGATCTCAGAGCCTTTCCAACCACTCATTAATTGAGTGATACGCTCGGTAACCAAATCACTGTTAAACACACCACCATTCAATAGGATTGCGACCGGAATCGCGGGTGCGGATTCATCGTACTCAATGGCAGAGTTTTCTAGAGCCGCTTTAGACACTTGCTGATGCTGCGTTAGGAACTCGGCGATGTGTTTACTCACCGCTGGATCTGCCACATAAGGAAGACCGAATTCAACTACTGCACTGCGGCGTTTGTCTGGCACTTCATTGAAGTCAGAAAGAGGGAAAAAGCCTTCAAGCGCGATCTGGTGAACTTCCGCTTTGGTCAAACCAATACTCTTTGTACCACCAAGTAGTTTCGAACCACTGCCAAGCATGGTGATTTTCACATCGTCTGGCGCTTGGCTTGAGAGAAGGCTCTCTTTTGCACTACGAGTCTGCTGAATTAGCTTAGTCAAACTAGAGGCATTCAGTTTCTTGCTTTGGTTGAAGCGTTGTTCAGCAAGGTGAGCTAGGGCTAAGTCGAGGTTATCACCACCAAGCATTAAGTGTTCGCCAACACCAATACGATCAAGGGCGAGTTCTGCTTCACTACCATTGCTGGAATTAAAGCGTGCTTCAATCAAGCTTAAGTCGGTCGTACCACCACCAACGTCACACACCAAGATCAGTGGTAGCTGTTCAAGCTCTTCAGCCGCTGTTTGCTGGTGGCGTGCATACCAGTCGTAGCAAACCGCTTGAGGCTCTTCGAGTAGTAAGATCTTATTAAGACCAGCCAGTTTAGCCGCTTCCAAAGTTAACTTACGTGCGGTTTCATCAAACGATGCAGGCACAGTGACTACCACATCTTGATCTTCAAGTTTGTTGCTTGGGTTGCGGTAGTTCCAAGCTTGGCGGATGTGGTTAAGGTAGCTAGCGCTTGCCACAACAGGCGAGACCTTATCAACGTCACTCGCACCCGCCCACGGCAAGATATCTGAGTTACGGTCTACGGCTTGGTGGGAAAGCCAGCTTTTTGCACTAGACACTTGGCGGCCTTCTACTTTCGCACCAAGCTCACGTGCCCATTCACCAACAATCACATTGCTGATATCACCAGATACAGGTTCAACGTCCCACGGCAAGGTAAGATCGTTCTGTGCAATCTGCCCTTGAGCTGGGTGATAACGGAAAGAAGGGAGTAGGGGTTTACGAACGACTTCACCAGGGCCAATAAGTTGGTCGATGTCGAACAGAGATACAGGGGATTGTTGTAAGTCGTCGGTGATTTCACAGTAAGCAACCACTGTGTTGGTGGTGCCCAAGTCGATACCGACTAAGAAACGAGGAGATGCCATACAAAACCTTATTCTTCTTAAGTGATGACCAGTTTATTGAAAGAGTGGATCTTATTGTCGTTATTTTAAACGTCGTTCCCGATAGATGGAGTCGTACAAATTTTAGTACACAGCTGAGTCGGGAATATCATCACTGTAGATTTAAATCTATCGGTTAAAACAGATTCTCTAATTCACCGCAACCGCGGCAGGGAATCACGTTTTGATAAAATAACGGCACCCGCTAAGGTGCCGTTGAATCATTATGCTTGTTCGATTGAGTCTTGATTCGAATCTTCACGAACGTCAAACTCAACGTGCCACTTCTGACCGTTGTCGGTCGCAATAGCTTCTAGGTAAAGCGTACCTAGCTCTGTGACGCGTGATGCAAGTGTTACAGGAACTACTTCACCTTCACGACGACCTTCAGACACAGGTAGAGTCACTTGGATCTCTGGTAGCTCTTCTAGATCTTCAGGTGCCCAGTGATCAAGGTGAGTACCAGCTTCATCATCACGACGTGTTGTTGAGCCAAAGAATTGGAAGTGAACCGGTTGACCGATTACTAGGCCGAACTCTTGACTTGGTACTTGAACGCTCGAACCTTCTTCCATACCAAATGGTGCAACACACAGTGCTTCCATAGGAGGAGCCATACCTGGAATCGCTGGCATCGCACTTTCAATACCTACGTAGTAAGCCGAAGCGATACCACCGCGAATACGTACGCCTTGACCACGACGAACCGCGCCGTAGTAAGAAGCGCCACTTGCAACGGCAAGGTCAAGGTCCAGACCAGAAAGCTGCTTAGCAAATTCGGCGTCGGCGTTGATCAACCACTCGTTGATCGTGTCTGAAAGGCGATCAGCCAATAGACTCGATTTCAGAACACCACCGTTGAACAGGATCGCTGTTGGTTTGATGAAATCGGCAGCTGGTGTTTCTGCACCCGGCATGCCTGGCATGTTTGCGAATGGGTTGAAATCTTGTTGAGCTGCTTCGTCATTACCTGAAAGCGCGTTTGCCTGTTTAGATAGGAAAGCGGCAATATGACGAGTAATTCCCGCGTCTTGAGCGTAAGGCAGACCCATTTGAGTCAGTGCGCCACGTGTTTTCTGAACTGGGTGATCTGTCACTGCAACTTTAGGGAAGAAACCATCAACCAATGTTTGTTGAACTTCTTGTTGAGTCAGCTCAGTTTTCAGCGTTGCGCCCAGTAGCTTAGAACCACGGCTAGGTACAACGATTGGTACAGCTTGAAGTTCGGCATCGTTCAGTAGCGCTTCTTTTGCATCACGACATGCGTGAGTCATCGCTTGAACTTGCCAAGGAGCCAGCTCTTTACCTTCTTGGGCTAGCTTCATCTTCAGACGGTAAGCAAGAGCCAAGTCCATGTTGTCACCGCCAAGTAGGATATGTTCACCTACCGCAATACGGTTCAGCGTTAGGTTGCCGTCGTCTTCAGTAACTTCAACCAAAGAAAGGTCGGTAGTACCACCACCGATATCGACAACAAGAACGATGTCGCCAACTTCAACTTCATCACGCCATTGATCGTTGCTGTTATCAATCCAGCTGTACAGTGCAGCTTGAGGCTCTTCTAGTAGAGTCAGGTGCGTGAAGCCAACGTTACGTGCTGCTTCTGCCGTTAGGTCACGAGCCGCAGGGTCGAAAGAGGCTGGAACCGTAATCGTCACATCTTGCTCAGAAAGCGGGTGTGATGGATTTGCGTGATTCCAAGCGTCTTTTAGATGTTCTAGATAAAGTTCAGTCGCTTTTAGCGGTGATACTTTTTCAACTTCTTCAGGGCTACCTGCAGGAAGGAAAGCATCACGACGATTAACACCACCGTGGCATAGCCAAGATTTCGCACTTGCGATAAGGCGGATTGGCGTTTTTGAGCCTAGGTTACGTGCAATCGCACCAACCAATGCTTTTGGCTCTGTTGACCAAGGAAGAACGCGTGACGCTTCGTTCATCTCATGTTCGTGCGGTTGGTATAGGAATGAACCTAGTTGGCTACGTGTCTCTACAGTGCCTGGTGCAGTAAGCTGAGGAATTGGCATTACTTCAACTCGTGCATCTTCATTGGTTGTATCAATGAACGAAAGAACACAGTGCGTTGTACCTAAGTCGATACCGACGCTGAACTTAGCGCCTTGCTCTTGTAGCTCTTGAGACGCAGCGTCTTGAGATAAGTGGTTATGCTGTTCCATTATAGCTCTACCTCTGCAGGTGCAATAACAGATGCATCGTAGTTTTCAGCAAGCTTAGGAAGCTTCATTTCAGTTGCTTTCCAACCTTTGTGTACTAGCGTACCGTTAAATGGTGCGCTACCTGTTACGTTACCGGTTAGGCGAACTTCTTGTGGGTTGAAGCCCTCAGCTACAGTAATACGTGTTTCTTCGTCTTCATTACGGATGTGAGAAAGAGTAACGTAGTCGCTTAGTACTTTTTGGCCGCCAGTGTGGATAACACGAGCTGCTGCACCTACTTCTTCGTCAGAGAATGACGTTAGGTCTTCTTTTAGGAAGTCGATTAGGCGAGCTTCTTGTTGCATGATAGACAGAAGTTGCATTGCAGAATCTGTTGATGCGGTTGCTAGTTTAGATTCAACTTCTACTACTTTTTCGATGACTTTTTCTACTTCAACGACTTTTTCAACTTCTACGATCTTTTCAACCGGTTTTTCTACTTCAACAATTTTCTCTACTGGTTTCTCAACCACTTTCTCGACGACTTTAGATTTGCGAGATACAGCGATCAACAGTAGTAAAACGCTCGATGCTGTGAGGCCTGCGTGAAGCATATCAAACGTTTGTGGGATAAGGTTTAAATCAAAGTTCATTGTGATTTCTCTTTAGATTGATTTAACGGTATATTCGCTTGTATAGATGAATATACTGGTCGGAAAGAATCTAGTTTTACACTTTGGTAAATGCGCTTCTTTCAAGCTATAAATATGGACGGATACTAGCATATTCAAGGTCTAAGAGCTTTATTTAATGTTTTTGATAAACGTTTTTTTTGGTTTGTTAGCTTGAAAAGCCATCGAGTTATGTTGGTTTAATGACCATTAATGTCCGTGCTTTGTAAATAGTGTTAGTTCTATTCCAGAATCATCCCTAAAGAGGAATAGAGACTGCCATGTTGTCAGTGTATACTTTCGAATCAATTACCATGTTTTGGAAGCTCTATGCCCCATACTATCGACCCTACAACCGGGTTGAAAAAACGAACGCTCCCGTTAGTTGCTTTTTCTGTCACATTTTTGATAACGGTGTTGTGTCTCGTACTCGTTGCTATAAGCCAGAGTCGTTCCTTAAAGGCAAATTTAGACAGCTTTGCTGATCATCAAACGTTGAGTTTGAAAGCCTTTATAGACAACGATGTGGCTTACATTGGCTCTGGTGCCAATTTCTTTTACTCCAATGATCCTCAAAACTGGGACAAGTTCGATCGTTTTGCAGAGCAAACTATCAATGGCTCTAAAAGCCTTATCGGGCTGCAATGGATGCAAAAAGTCACCGCAGACGAAATTGAACAGCACACTGAGAAAATGAAAGCGATCCACCCATCTTTTGAACTCTATACCATTCCTAAACACGGTCCCAAGACTTACGGCTATGTGCTAGGTGGTGAACCTGCCTTCATCGCAAGCGACCTTTACCCAAACACAGAGCGTAACAACAAGGTACTCGGGTTCTACTCCTCCCGTGAACGCTTTAAGCGCATCGTGGAAAACATTCGCGAGACACGCGAAGCGAACATCTCGGATAAAGTTCGATTACTTCAAGATGGTTTGAGTCGAGATCTACCGAAAACGGGTATGTTGGTGTACCACCCAGTGTTTGATGGTCAAAGTGACAATCTGCTGGGGGTGGTTATTGGAGTGATACGTACAACCTTCTATTTTGAAAACCTATTGGCATCGACTGTGGGTGATATGGATGTGTACGTTCGTGTTACGGATCATGGATTCGAAGCGGAAGATGCGCCGCTATTGTTTGAATCTGATGGTTTTGAAAGCGTTGATGGCCAGCATATAACGAAACACATCATGCTGACGAATCGACAATGGACGATTGACTACAAGATCAACTCATACATATCTTTTGATGGTTACCTAGTGTTGGCGGGCATTGCGCTTGTAGGGACGATGATCTCACTGTTGTTGGCGTACATAGTAAACCTGCAAGTACGAGAAAAAGAGCGTCTCTATCAAATGCTAGACAAGAGAACGGAAGAGCTGCGCTTTCTTGCCAATCATGACAGCCTGACCGAGATTTATAATCGTCGCGCCTTCAATAAAATGCTCGACAGTGCCATAAGAAGCGACAAGCCTTTCAGCTTGATTGGGTTTGATATCGATAAGTTCAAAGCGATCAATGACGAATTCGGTCATCCTGCCGGTGATGCTTTGCTAGTACACGTGATTAAAGTTATCTCTGTGAGTCTAAAATCTGGCGATAATCTATTCCGAATTGGTGGGGATGAGTTCTGTATTCTCTCTACAATCGCCGAAAAAGAGCAACTGTCAGGTTACTTGGACTGCATTCTTAATCGAGTTCGTGAAACGGTTTGTGAACACAAAGATCAACAACTGCATTGCACATTGAGCATTGGCGCGGCTATTCGTGTCAGTGAAGATACGGAAGAAATTTTACAGCTGACCGATAGTATGCTTTATCAAAGTAAAGTAAATGGACGAAACCAAGTGACAATTGCAGGTGAATTGAGCACTTGAAACCTCCAGGGTCGAGATCTTGCAGCGGCTCAGGTACAATCGGTCCTTTGAAATTTTTGACGGGATAATTAGGCAACGTATGAATCACAATCGAGTAGTCTGTTTCGATTTGGAAATGTGCTGTTGGAACGAAGACGGAGTGGGAACAACGGGCGAGATCATTGAAGTGGGTCTGGCCGAGATTGATCTAGCGTCCGGAGAAATCGTGAAACGAGCGCAGTACTACGTTAAGCCTGAGAAAGATGAAGTCTCTTTGTTCTGCGCTGAGTTGACGGGTATTACACCGCGTAAAATTGAGAAGCAAGGGCGTCCACTCGCGTCAGTGGTTCAGTCGATGATCAAAAATTTTGGTGGTCCTAATAAGATTTACGCAGCTTGGGGACGTGACGACCTAATCTTACACAAAGAGTGTATTGAAAAGGGGATTGAACCTCCGTTTACCGAGTTCCTGAATATCGCGACCTTATATCGCATTCAACATCGTCTTAAAGATAAACGTATTGGCCACCGGGCGGCTCAAGAAGCGCAAAATATCGAGTGGGAAGGGCGTCAGCATTCGGGTTATGTTGATGCTTATAATCTCGCTAAGTTGACGTTGACCATGCTTTAAAGCGAACGCTATAAACGAAAAAGCCATCATGATTGATGGCTTTTTTGCTATTGGTGTCCTGGATTGTCATTCAGGTTTTTGGTTTGTGTTTACCATGTTTTGTTCGCATTTGGGTTGGCATGCCAGTTAGGTTTATTTACGCCACCACTTTCCGCCCAAGGTTTGATGTCTGGGTACGCTTGGCTAGTATCTGTTCTCTCGTATGGATGAGCCCAGTTTGCAGGAATATCCAGTGCCCACGGCAGACCAGCTTGGGTTTGATAGAACTCATTATTCTCGGCAACACTATCATCATCACCGACACCGAAGATACTGGTGTTGGCTAGGTCGGTACTAGGGTAGTTCATCAAGTGGATCTCTTTGTTTCGAGAACCAACTTTGAAAATGAATGGGTTGAACGCTTTTGGCGCTAAGCTACTCATTGAACCATTAATCACCAGTGATGCGCTGTAATCGACTGCACTTCGGTTGTCACCCGCTTCAGTATTGTAGAAGTTTGATGAGCCGTTGGCTGGTAGCAAGTCACTTACACTGTCAATCAACACGAATACCATCTCACCACTGTGACCAGACTCAGGAGTGACGGTTGTGGTGACACCGTTAATGGTGCGAGTCAACGTACCGACATCAGACGCTTCTAATCCAGCTAAAGAAATAGCAAAGCTGTTGTCATCAGCAGCACCACGCGCTACGGCTTGGCCATAGTATTCGAATCGAGTGATTTCATTGCTTGCGTTGGTGTAAACACCGTAAGCGTAACGGGTAACGAAATCATTGAGGTCGTAATCACCTTCATAAGGCCATAGATCTTCATATGCTAATGTGTGCCAGCCAGTTGTTGGTGTGCGGCTGTAGAACGCAATATTCGGATCGTTTGGAGCGTAGTCATTGGCATCAGCGACACCGTCGCCATCACTATCGCCAATCTCAGGCCAGCTGATTTCAGCAAAGTTACTTATTAAACCGTTGGAATCGACAGCAGTAACTTGAACCTTCCATAGCTCTCCGTTTGCAGTTTGATTCGCTGGCAGGGTTGCGCCGTTGTTGTCATTCTTGCCGACAAACTCATCATCTACATAGAAACCTTGGCCAACATCCACAAACCAACGGTAAGTGTAAGTTACGGAATCTCCGTCTGGATCGGCTGGGTTAGGCCCTGTTACAGAAACAACTAACGGGTCGTTATCACCTAAACCACTGCTTCGAGATAAGGTCGGCGTGAATGGAGGATCGTTTTCAATCTCGGTATAGGTGACGGTCAACAAGCTGTAATCAAGTGTGGTTAACCAACCGTCACCATTAACGTCGATGTCTAGGTCGACATTAACTAACCCGTCATCCAGCGAAGCAAGGGGTAAGTCAAAAACAGTTGTCGACCAATTGTTGTTGGTTCCTTGAAGGAAGCCAGGGTTGAGCAAGGTTCCGTCTACGGTAACACTATCGTATTCGCCGTTTTCACCGTGATGAGCTTCTGAATCTACATCATAGGCATAGATAGTAAGGGTTGCAGAAGTCACCTGTGCACCAGATGGAATCGAAATATCGTGTTGCCAAGAGTAGTCTTCGTTTTTATTACTGTAGATCGAAAACCCGTACCCAGAAGGCGCAACATAATGAGGAGAGGTACTGCTGGCATTGATCTTTTGAGTTACAGTCGTAGAACCATCGCCATTATCTGTCGTTTGGTTTTCCGAAGCTGCTGCTAATACTTGATTGGAAAAACTACACGCAGCAATTGAACTAGCCACAAGCAGTGATTTTTTGAAGTTATCCATAATTCCCACTCCTTAATCTGCGTCTAAAACGATGTCACAGCTGACATACAGATCGTTCATAATGTCAGCGGACTCAACCTGCGAAATACACTCACCGCCGCGCACAAGTGCTACCAGCTTAATTCCTTGCCAAGTATCTAAGAGGCTTAAGCTGTTCGTCAGTTGACCATCGCTGTTCGTCATTCCAGTGAAGATGGGCTGTGAATCTGTGCCGTTACTGCTCATGCTGTAAAGCTTGACGATGTGAGAGCCACGAATTGCTGCGGCTTGGCCGTCACGTTGCGATACTTCGCTGACTACGTTAATGGTCAAATCACGAGTGGTTGAGCCACTCCACTCAAACGAGCTCGGTACGGAGATGTCGGAAAAGCTCTGTGTTGGAGCTGGTGCTGAGGTGCTTCCACCACCACCGCCGCCACCTCCACATCCATGTAGGGTGAGAGCAACGGCTGTCGTCAATATTGTCGGAATTAGCTTTCTCATGGTCGGTTCCCTTTTATCCCTAAAAACCTAAATAGAGCAAAGAGAGTGCCAAAAAATAAGTGGTTGAAATTTATGCTTTTTATTTGGGTTTTTTATTTTGGAGATAAGAGTGTGGGTGAATATATCAATATGAGAATCAAAATGATGGAAGAGGGATGAATGGTGATTGTAATAATGGATTTTGGAACGTTTTGATGCTCCATCAACGAATCAGCTTTTAATTAATATTAAACATCGCCTCGCGGTCTTTTTATCGCCAAATCTTGTGTTAAGTTTCTCTCGCTTTTACAAGGGAGTGACCATGAAACCAATGAAAATAAGAAAGTCTATCAATCTCGCACTCAGTGTTCTGACGTTAACCGTGAGCAGCTTGGCAATGGCTAAGCCAGTAGTGTTGATCAATACCTTTGCCGTAGATGAGTCAAGCGAAGAAGTGACACTTGAGTATTGGGAGGCTGCGAGAGACATTCTGGAGCAACAACCGGGCTATATCTCGACTAAATTGCATCGTTCACTCAATGATGATGCGACTTACCGTTTCATCAACGTCGCGCAGTGGGAGAGCGAGGCCATGTTCAAAAGTGCAATTGCGACCATGAGAAACGAGTTACCGCCAATGATGATACAAGGTGTATCTGCTGATCCTGCCTTATACCAGATTATACGAGACTAAGAGATGACGCTGATGAGAAACATAACCCCGATGACTTTAGCTTTTTTTAGCTTATTTTTATCTTTTAATATTAATGCGGCGGCTTTCGGTGTCGCAGTTGCGTGGAAAACGGACGATGCGCAGGCCGTATTTGATGCAATGCCAAATCAAAAGAAAGCCTTTGCTAACTTGATTGATGCAGGCCTAATTCACGATATGTTTGTGAGTGAGAGCTTCATTGGCGATAAGTCGTTTCCGATTATTAAGTTTGTGATGGAAGCCAACAGTGAACAAGAAGTTCGAAATACGATAGGCAATTTGCCACTTCAATATAAAGAGCTGGCAGAAATCACTGAGGTTAGAGAGATAGGCAATAAATGGCTGAACTCGGAGGTTGCCTTCACTAATTATGCTGTCGAGTTGAGTTGGAAACAGCCAGAAGACAAATTGCTGGTGGATAAGGTGATTGGCCGAGATCTGCAGAAAATTGTTGATTGGAGTGCAACGAGCACCATTACGTCGGCGTACCTCTTTAACAAGGATATTTCAGCGTCAACGGATGGCGGGACGCAAATGATTCGCCCTGTTTACTCTATTGCTGTGCTTGCTAAAGATGAAGAGCATGCAAGACAAGTAGCGAACGAATTAGAAGCAGTAAAACTAGGCTTTGCGGATATTCACGTTAGCGAGTTGGGCTTCAAGCTAAAGCTTTGATTCTGATATAATATTTCTATATGTGCTAATCTATAACGATTAGCACATTCGTTTGTCTACGGTATGGATAATAATAAAGTAACCTTAAATGACTTAGTTCTTGAGCTTGATACTTGTACCTTGCGAAGCACGACGTCTTCCCACCAAGTTAGCCTCTCTTATTCAGAGTGCCTGATTTTAAATCTCTTGTATAAAGAATCCCCTAAAACCATCAAGCGCGATGTTCTTCTCGAAGAATGTTGGCCAGGGAAAATCGTCACTAATAGCTCGCTCAATGTAGCGATTAAGAATTTACGTAATGCATTGATGACGTTTGATGCACCGTTTAAGGTGGTGACGGTGCAAAAAGAGGGCTACTGCATTCCAGCTTTCGATTCCTTAGCTTCTATTCCTGCTATGGAGGAGTCGGAAACTAAGGAAAAAACAAGCACTCAGAGTAATTTGAACACCAAAGATGCTTGTGAGCCACTTACTTCCCCAGAGAGCGTCATGTTTGGCTTAACGGGAGCACAGCTCATAAAAGGAGCATTAGGCTCTTTGATTGCTTTAGGGCTCTCTATCACCTTCTACCAAATGGCATTTTTCATGAGTGATGAAACTATTGCTGGTATCGAGGTGGTTCATGACGACATTAAGATCGTGAGCAAAGATGAAGCACTGTTCAATAAACTCTCAAATCTTGGTGTGACTCGTCTGTACCTACATGATCGAGGGGTTGGCTGTAACAACATTCAGGCTGTCGCTCTCATTGATGGCGAGTGGGCAGATATTTCGCCTGAATTTTCCTCACTCTCTTGCCGAGAAGAATCCTAAGATGCGACATTTTTTAATCCCTATTATTTTTGTCACTGTGCTGATTTTGTCGGTAGGACTTGTCTCGGGTATGTCGACGAACAATGCCTATCAATTTAAGGTCGCTTATGAGGGGTTGGGCCATGAAGAGGTGACACTGCGTCTGCGAAATGGCAGAGCTAAAATGCATTATATTGGCTATGACCGATATGGAAAGGTGCTGCATGTTAAGCAGTTTTTTGGTGTCTTTCTTCGTTGGGGAGATCACTATTATCTCTATCAAATAGAACAAGATCAGGCATCGAACCCTCAAACCTTTAACGTAAAAAACCTATACATTCGAGAGTTAGAGAATAAGCGTAGCGTGATGGTATCCGACCAAAGAGGGTTGTTTATCAATCAAGATGGGCTGCCTTTACAGTTAAAGGGCATTTTTTATGGGCGTTCGTTATCTCGCGACTAAGGCCAACCCTTTTAAACTTAGCCTTTATGGAGCGGATTTATTCTCTGTGAACTGTAGCGCTACTCTTCACCGAGTACGCTTAGTTTTGTTTTGATGAAGTCGCTGTGGTCAACGTAGAGCAGTTCCGCTGTTTTACGAATCACTGCATCTTCCATTGGGTCGATCTCGCCATCGGCATGCGCTACTTCCCACATCGCTTTAATTAGATCGATACGTACAGGTTGCGAAAGTTCACGAAGCTGCGAAGTAAAGTCATAGAGAGAAACGGACTGTTCTACTTGCGGTTGTGCTTTCTTGAGCAGCTCTCCGGCTTCTTCTTCTGTCAGCCCCAGTAAGCGTTGAATCAGCATCAGTTTTGCGGCTTGTTCGTTCTCGTCTATTTCGTGGTCGGCACCTGCAACTTCACAAAGTAAGCTTGCAATCGCAATATTGGGTGACGCTTTCGCGTTTTTACTAAGGTCTTCGCCTTCAATCAGTTGTTTGAACAGTGAAGTAAGGGAATTAAACATAATAAGCTCCAATAGTGCGAAACAGATTTAAATTGCAGGCTCAACCGGATTGATAATGTAGAGATATAGGTAAGCCTAATACTATTAATATTGGGCTTACCTTGGCTGATCGCAAGTGGATTTACACTATGCTGACAAAACTATAGGTAGTCTGGCGATGCATTTAGCCTTAATCAGGCTCCGGGAATCGAGTGACTTTGCCATCACCGCTTAATGTGGTGATTGAGATTGGTTTACCCGATTCATCGAGCTTCAACTCACCAATGGCACTTCGGTTTGAAAGGCGGTAGAAGTTCTGGTTATCCGGGCTTCGTTTCTCGATTTTCAAACGCTTACGCTTGGTGAAGTAGTTAAGTATTGAACGTGGGCTGTAGAGCAGGCGATCACATACGTCGCAAAACTTAAGCAGAGCTGCGGGGAACTCGTTCTTAATGCCGCTGCAGGTGATCTGATAAATGTTCGGGCTGTTTTTGCGATAACGAAGTTTAATGTCGTAAGCAAAGGAGTAGTGCACATCACCAGAGAGCACCACAAAATTGGTCGGTGTCTTAGTATGCGTGAAAATGCTAATCAGAGTGTTTGCACTGCCCGGGTGAGCCATCCAGTTCTCTGCATCAATTACCAATGGCTGACCGCACGTCGTCATGATTTTTTGCAATGCCTCGATGAACTTAACCCCAAACATTGGCGCAGCCGAGATGATGATCACTTTATCTTGATGCATGAGTTGGTGTTGAAACTCAATCAGAGCCTCCCAGTCCATTAAGCCAGAAGGTTTATTCATGCGCGATTCTGAACGCCAGCGTCGAGTTCGCGTATCTAAGACGATCACTTTGGGTGACAAATCGATGGTGTAATGCCAATCTTCAAAGCGATTAAGATATTCAACAAATCCTTGGTGCGCTTCTTTGTCGATCATCGGGTGCGCTGTTTGAGTCTCTTCAGTGGTTCGAACATTAAAGACGGACTTCGCGTGTTGGAAAAACAGATCATCAAACTTTTCAGGAGCATTTCCCCAGCCTTGGCAAAGCCAGTAGGAAGCAAGACCATTCCCAATCACTTGTGTAGCGAGTTGGTTTTGTATAACGGCTTGTTCCCATCCGACGGTGAGGTTCCAATCATCAGTAACGTCGTGATCGTCAAAAATCATATAGGTTGGGATATGCGCCAGTAAGCGTTGTACTTGTGGTAACCCCTTGATGAAGTCGTTAATGATCTCTGTTTCATCACGCCATTGTTGTTGCTCTAGCGGAGTGAGTTTTCTGCCACCTTGCTCAAAGTTGTTTTCAATCAGGCGTTCACGGTTAATGCACTGCCACAGAGTCGGTGACCAAACCAACAGGTACATGGCAACGAACTCAGAGAGAGTGACTAAATGGTTTTCACATTCACGAGAACTAAAAATTGGAACTTTTCGATTCGGAAACAGCTTATCCAATAATGACTCTGATTGCGGATGATGAGGCAAATAGTGATGGCGCTGATAAAGATGGTACGCACTTGCAAACAGCGATTGGCTGCTATCAATATCATTGATTTGCGCATCGGTCGGTAGCCGCTCATCTGGAAGGCCAAGCAGTTGAATGACTTGCCAAATTGCATCCAACATTGGGCCCGCAACATGATCAGCGTAGATCTGATCTCCGCTCATCATTAACAAGTCTGGGCGCTCTAATGGTGTTTGCTTTTCTACCTTGTTGTCAGCCGCAACTAAGCTGTCTTTACTCGGGTGATGTGGGTTACGGCAAGAGCCATGCAGAATGTAGTTTGACTCTTCAGAGACAACAAACTCAACCCGTTGGTTATCATTATATGTGAGGTGGGGAGCAAGAGCTTTGAGCCCACCTTGTTTGGTCTCGATATCATATTCGAGCGGCGTATTGGTTGGGAAGTCACCGTGAAGCTGAAGCAGTGTTACCCACGCTGAAACACCGATTTGCAAGCTTTGCTGTTCATCTAACTCGGCTTGATGAAAAGCCTGGTCTTGCTCGCGATGGTAAAGCGAAACCATGCCAGAAAGCGGTTGGCTAGTTACGACCCAGATGACAATCTCTTCTTTGGTCGTTTTACGTAATATTGGGCCAGCAATTAGCAAAGGGAGTGTTTGAGGTGTCGAAAGCTTCACAGTGTTCCTAAAATGGTGGTAGTGGACTATTCTTTAATTATATTAAGTCGTTATCTAGATCGGGTGTTTCGAGTATTTCGATAACTTCTGAGCTAGAAAGTTCATGACCCATTAAAAATAGAGCCAGCATCGCATCGGCTTTTGTCTTGGTATCTGAAGGAGCATCAAGTATTTGTTCGAGTTTTTCTCGGATCATGGTAATTTCGTGCTCCACAAAACCACGGCCTTCTTCGTCTCCTTGCGTTTCTTCAGGAGCGTTATCAAATTGAAGAAACAACAACTCACCATCAAGCGTGGTGTCAACGAGTCTTTCTGGTAACCAAGCCTCTCCCATGACAACGTCAGGATCGGCATCGCTCGGAAGCTGGTTTATAATGTTTTGTAATTCGGAAACTTTCACAATACTTTAAATTGACCATAGGGTGATCTTCATTGTAACGGTCAATGACGATCAAACCTAAAGTTAGTTGCTTAAAATTAAGATAGTTGACCACAATTGGTTAATAAATGTCTATTCGGTAGCATAAAACGGCTCAACAGAGAAAAAACAATAATGAAGAACAAATTAATAGCAACCATGGTTAGCTCGGGTGCGCTACTTAGCAGTGGTAATGCAGCAGCGATCGAAGAGCAAGAGTGGGGGATAGCCGCGATGTTTCGAACGG
The DNA here is from genome assembly GCF_024347475.1 of Vibrio fortis. Taxonomy (NCBI): domain Bacteria; kingdom Pseudomonadati; phylum Pseudomonadota; class Gammaproteobacteria; order Vibrionales; family Vibrionaceae; genus Vibrio; species Vibrio fortis. Next base: position 1,866,283 of record NZ_AP025487.1, on the reverse strand, counting down.
CGAGCATCCCCTACGACACATCCGGTGGCGACCAATCGGTGAGCTCGTTCGTGCCGATGTTGTTTTTTAAAAATGACTACGTCTTTATTGATGGCACAGAAATGGGTGCATACCTGCTTGAGTCTGAAGATGAGAAATGGTCACTGAATGCTATTTCGCGTATGCGTTTTATTGATATTCCAGCATCAGAGCAAAACGCAATAGAGGGCGATACCGCTGATTTTGGTGCGCAATTAACCTACCAACTGAATGATGAATGGCGCTTTGAAACAGAATTCATGAGTGATGACTCTTATCGTTTTCACGGTAATTTTAGAGCCAAAGGTTACTATGAAGTCGGTGATTGGGAATTTACGCCAAGCGCGACCCTTCGTTATAAAGGCGCTGACTTTAATACGGAATACTACGAGGTTGGTGGCAAATCTATAGGTGCAGGTGCCGACTTTAATGTGGGGGTGGAAGCCAAGTATCACGTTATCTCTAACTTGTACTTACTCGGTTCTACCAGTGTGACTCGTCTGGATGACAATGCTTATGAATCGTCGATTGTAGAAGACCGTTATCAAGGGGAGCTCTATCTAGGCTTTGGCTTCTTTAACGATAAAGAGAAAGCACCAAAACCACGATTGAGTAACCCTGCATATCTACGTGTCGCACACGGTTGGGCAACGCCATCAAATATTGGCGACATTATGAAGTTCAACGCGGAGAAAGATGAGTTTAATAACCAACTGACTTCTTTCTTCTATGGGCACCCATTAACTGATGAAGTGTTTGGTTTCCCGTTGGATATCTATCTAACGCCGGGTATCGTTCACCACTGGAGCTCAGATGTTCAATCGAGCAGTACGGAATATGTGGTTGCGATTAAGGCTTACTACACCTTCAACTGGCCAACGCAATGGCGTTTTGGTGTCGCAGAGGGTATGTCATACATCGATTCCATTACCTACATTGAAGCGACAGAAATGGAAGAGAAGGGTTACACGGCAAGCCATCTACTCAACTACTTAGACTTCTCGTTTGATGTCAACGTAGGCGACCTGTTTGGCAAGAACGATTTGAATAATCTTTGGTTTGGCTATTCACTTCATCACCGTTCCGCAATCTTCGAGAACGCCTCACAGTTTGGTCGTATCAAAGGCGGCAGTAACTACAACACGGTCTATTTCCAGTATGAGTTTTAAATAGACTCTGAGTCCTGACTAACACCTATTTAGATATCTCAAACGCCAACTTAGTCGCACTAAGTTGGCGTTTTTTTATGCTCAGAATAAGCCTTCAAACCGATACATTTCATTTATTACTGCCGTGCGGTCACTGGCACAAAGTTGATAGTTCTCTCACATGTTTTAGCTTAAATGCTTAAAGGTTTAAGCAGTAAGTTTCGATCTGGCAATCCCGTAATCACAAAAGGTATATGAGCACATTGCTGACAATATTACCCAGATGGGAATATCCGTGGTGAAACGTTTATACATAAAGGTCGATACGAGCAATGATTAAAAAAAGCCTTTTAGCCACCTGTACCCTCATGGCTAGCATGTCAACGTTCGCTGATGTCACTATCACCGAACTTACCGTTAACCCACAACTCTACCCAGTAGGGTTTGAACAGCATTTACAAAGAAACTTGGACTTCTTTGTTGATGGTGTAGGTGTAGATCAAAAAGCCAAAGTCCCATACGACACGATTTTTGTCGATAAAGATGGCCAGATTGAACACGCGTATTACGTCAACACAACAGAGATAGGTCTGTACCTAAACGTACTGGTTGAAGCGCACAAAAATGGTAATGCCGATGCGTTAGTGCGTATTCATGAAACCCTAGATGCTCTAGCCGCTGCTCCAACTTGGAATGGACTATTCTACTGGCCTTATGACATCGAAGGTGATCAACTTAAACCGAATAAAGACGGTATTGTTCCTGCGGTAGATAATGCCAATCTTGCCTTTGCGCTTGCAGGTGTAGCAGGGGCCTACCTTGACTCAAAACAAGCGGATGAAAAACAAGTCGTTGCTAAGGTTGAATCCATTCTTAATAGTCAGGCAGACGGCTGGGCTGAGCTTTATGATGAGAACCGAGGATTACTTTACTCGGGCTGGTCAACGACCAAACAAGCGCCACTGACTTACCATATCGATCGCAAAGCCAATGAAAGCCGACTCGCGCCAATTTGGGCACACCTGATCACTCAGAATTCAGAAAACACAGTGCCAAAAACTGCATTTAATAACATGGAGTTATATACGCAAGACTACTACCTAGATGGTAAGAAGTACTCGCCAATGCTGACTTGGGATGGTGCTTATTTCCAAGGCATGCTTTCAATGATTTGGTTGGAAGAGCGTTCACTGATCCCTGATTTTTCAATGATTGAAGATATGACAGAGATCCAAAAGTATCACGCAATCAAACACCAGATTCCTTTTGTCTCGTCAGCGGCAACGGTTGACGATGGCTACGCCGCATTCGGTGTCCCAGAACTGTCTGAGTCTAAAGTTCGCTTTAATAACACTGACATTGCTGGTGGCGATACCGGTACACCTCATGCACTTGCACTTTCTTACATGGTGAATCCATTTGAAGCCGTCAACCTGTTGAACACCGTGATCGACTATTACCCACAACTTGAAACGCCATATGGCTGGTATGACGCGATTAATGGCAAAGGTGAAACCTCGACAAAAATCCTATCTCTTGATCAAGGCATGTTTGTAGGTGCATTCCTTTCACCGGCAATCAACCAAGACGTGCGTAAGTACTTAGAAAGTAAGAATTACTACGCAGCCGTCGTTGATATGTACGAGACCTTTGAACCGAATAACAAATAGAAAGGAATTGAGTCGTGAATTTTCAAAAAGCAGTGAACGTTATTAAGACCGCGAGCATTATCCCATTCATGGCGATGGCTATCCCTTCGGTTGCTTATGCTGATGAAGTGCAAGAGGAAGCACAAGAAGAGGCAGAAGTGGGTTTGTGGAGCGACCACCAATACCGCGAGTTGATTCTGACCACTGAATCGGCAAAGAGCAGCAATGCTGCGCCGCGAACTCGGGCGCTGACGGGTATTGAATACGAGCACATTGATAACGAAAACCAACCAAACGAAGAGCTTCTTCACTATATCTACGCTGATGGTTTCACGCGTGTGACCGACAACTTCAGCATGGGCTATGTATTTAAAGAAATACACCACAGTCGCGGAGGAGAGAGTACCGGTCAAAGTAACTACTCGGAAATCATCCCGAGCTTTTACTGGCGTCAAAATGACAATGTTGCTTACAACCTGATGTTGTCGTACGAAAAAACGATCGGTGAATGGCACTACGACAAATACATGGCAAAACCAGGCATTGACCTTAGCTTTGGTCGTCACTTCTTACATCTAAGTGCAGAGCTAGGCTACAAAGATGAAAGACAAGGCCCGGGCAGCCGAGGCGCGTTCATTGAATCTGAGCCTTTATATCTTTACCGCTTAGATAACGGCATCAATATCGGTGCAAAGGTCATCTATGTCGAAGAGCATAACGACTTCAACTACGTCGAGTTTGCCGTTAAGCCTTTGGTTCAGTTCAACTTTGATAACGGCAACTACTTAGAGCTGCGTTATGAGAGAGGTACGTTAGACATGGGTTCAGATCCAAATAATCGTGACCATTTTGACTATGATGTTTATGCGCTATATGCCGACTTGCCAATCAATGAACACTTCTCCTTCTTGGCAGACATTCAGGTAAAAGATCGTCATGCGGATCCTGCCCCTTGGACTGGAGACCAATTGGTTTGGTTCTCTAAAGTCGGGATTGTTTGGAAGTTCTAATAAACAACTTTAGTTATCGTGGGATTGCGATTCAGTTGAAACAAACGCGAATTTGACAATCCCACACTTAACCACTTGCACTATTGTTTGGATATACCGCGAAGGAAGGTATGACCTAAATAGTGAACGCATTTACAGATAGGAATGCAGAATCATGGCGAAAGTAACGCTACAAAATGTAAACAAAGTCTATGACAACGGCTTCCATGCTATTCACGATGTCAGCCTAGATATCAAAGATGGTGAATTCATGGTGCTTGTTGGTCCATCCGGCTGTGCAAAGTCCACGATGCTGAGAATGGTTGCTGGCTTAGAGAGCATTACCGACGGGCAGCTTGTGATTGGTGACCGAGAGTGTAATGACCTGCCGCCTAAAGATCGTGGCATCGCGATGGTTTTCCAGAACTACGCACTTTACCCGCATATGACGGCTTACGAAAACTTGGCATTTGGTTTAGAAACGGCAAAGAAACCAAAAGCGGAAATCAAAGAGCGCGTAACCAAAGCGGCGGAACTTCTCGAAATTACAGACCTGCTTGATCGAAAGCCAAAGCAGATGTCAGGTGGTCAGCGACAGCGTGTTGCTTTAGGACGCGCAATGGTACGCAACCCAGATGTGTTCTTGTTCGATGAGCCACTATCTAACCTTGATGCCAAATTGCGTGTGTCGATGCGTCGTCGAATTACTCGTTTGCATAACCAACTTCAAGAATCGGGTAAGCCTGCAACCATGATCTACGTAACCCACGATCAGGTGGAAGCGATGACCATGGGCGATCGCGTCTGCATTCTTAATCAAGGTCGCATCATGCAAGTCGATACGCCGATGAATGTGTATCACAACCCGAAAAACAAGTTTGTTGCAGAGTTCATTGGCTCTCCAGCCATGAATATGCTTGAAGGCACTTTATTAGAACAAAGCGGGAAAGCGTGCGTTCAACTCAATGAGCACACCATCGAATTGTCGCAAGCGCATCAAGAAAAAGCGCAAGCATGGGTAGGGCATCGTGTTCATCTCGGTATTCGTCCAGAGCATTTGTCGGTATCCACACAAGCGAATCACAACACGCTACCTGCAAAAGTTGAAGCGAAAGAAGAGCTAGGGTCAGAAGTCTACTTACACGTCACCATCTTCGATAAACCAGTGGTTTGTAAGTTACTCGATACCGAACACACACCTGATGTCGGCACCCACTGTCACATTCAACTTCAAGTCGAGAAATGCCACGTCTTTGATGACGCTTCTCAAGAAAATATCCACTACGCAGAATCAAAATAAGTTTGGAGTAAAGCTTTATGCACCACATTCAACCAGGATCACAAATGAGCGTTGGCAACGAAAGCCTAAACCTCACATTCAATGCAGATGGCGTGCTAGGCGCGATTCGCAGTGATCGTTTAATGGTGTCTTTGTTTGATACGCCTGACTCTGAAATGGCTATCTCGAATGTATTCCTTCGCGTTAAGGGTGAAGGTAAATTAAATATCACACCGTTGCTTTTTTTTAATAACAAGATTGAAACGTTTAAGCAGAGCGATGGTTCGTTACAGTGGGTAACAACAACGGAAGACTTTGAAGCCGTAGTATCGATTAAAACTGCGGACCATGCGTTCTTCTACGATGTGAGCATCACGAACCTCTCTTCGCAGCCACTGACTTATGACCTGATTTACGGTCAGGATGTTGGCCTTGCGGATGAAGGCGCGGTTAAAACCAATGAACTGTACTGCTCTCAGTACCTCGACCATCAAATCTTTGAAAAACAGATGGGTTATGTGGTTTGTAGCCGTCAGAACTTGCCTCAATCTTCAGGCAACCCGCGTATTCAATTGGGCTCTCTTTCTCCTGTCCTTGGCTATAGCACCGATGGTTTCCAGTTTTTCGGTAAAGAGTTCAAGCTGACAGGCGAGGCTGTAGCTCTGAGTAAACCTCAACTTGAAAACCAAAAATATCAATATGAGATGGGTTACATCGGACTTCAAACCGAAGAAATCACGCTTGCAGCCAATGCATCTGAAGAGGTGGTGTTCTACGGCGTTGTCACTCCCGATTTCCCAAAATCAAATTCAGGTGAGCCTATTGAACTGGAAGAGATTGCAGCTAAGCACGCTCAATTGACGTTATCTGAAGAGATGGAGCGTGAGCCTTTATCTTGTGTGCATCAACCTAAAGGTGAGTACCTGCAGGGTGAAAAGCTGAGCAAGAAAGAGATCACAGAGTTCTTCGGTGATGATCAAACATTCGCAGACGTTAAAGACGGTGAACTGCTTTCATTCTTCTATGGCGACAACCAATACGTCACGCTACCTGAAAAAGAGAAGCATCTTGAACGTATGACTGGCCATGTTATTGCATCAGGAAATAACCAAGATTACCAGCAATCTATCATGAGCTCGACACACTACATCAGTGGTGTTTTCAATTCACAGCTAACGCTTGGTAATACCTCATTCAATAAACTATTGGGTGTGTGCCGAAACCCGCTAAACCAATTCACTCATGCAGGGCAAAGAGTATGGGTTGAAGTGGACGGAACCTACCGCGTATTGGGCATGCCTTCGGCTTACGAAACTGGCCAAAACTATTCGCGTTGGATCTATAAACTACTTGGCGGCTACCTAGAGATCGTTTCATTCTCAAACGCGCAAAGCCCAATGATTCAGTTAGATATCACTAAGCACGGCATTGAGTCTCCGCTTTCAATCAAAGTGTCACACCAACTTGTTTTCGGCAACAACGAAGGCGAAGGCAGTGTAGATATTGCAAGAGATGGCGAACTGTTCACAGTTACAGGCAAAAATGAACTGATTGATCAATTCATGCCGAAATTGAGCTATGGCCTTGCAGTTTCAGGTATGGACGTAACGGCTGAAACGATCGGAGGTGCGGATTCTGATTCAGTGGAGTATTTGGTACTTAACGGTTCCCTTGAAAGCCACTGTTCAATCGCGATTGGCGGTAAGACGGACGCGCTAGACACTACCGCACAATTTATGGCGTTTGAGGCAGAACGTGAGCAATACCAAAAAGGTATTCAGTCTTTGACTAAAGGCTTCAATGTTGATTTCAGTAACGATAATGGAAACAGCCAGCGCATCAATACGTGTCTGAACTGGTTCACCCATAACGCCTTAGTTCACTACTCAACACCACACGGTTTAGAGCAATACTCAGGTGCAGCATGGGGAACGCGCGATGTGTCTCAAGGACCATTCGAACTGTTTATGTCGATGCAGGAATACGCAAAAGCAAAAGCGGTACTAGAAGAGATCTACAGCCACCAGTATCAAGAGACGGGCACTTGGCCTCAATGGTTCATGTTCGACCAATACGCAACTATTCAACAAGAAGAAGCGCACGGTGACATCGTGGTGTGGCCGCTCAAAGCGCTAGCTGATTACCTAAACACGACGGGCGATATCAGTATTTTGGATGTTGAACTGCCGTACACGCTAGCAGAAGAGGGCTTTGTAAAGAGCGAAAGCCGCTTCACGTTAATGCACCACGTACAGACTCAAGTTCAACATATGCTTGATAATCTTGTACCGGGCACATCGCTCTCTTGCTATGGCGATGGAGACTGGGACGATACGCTACAACCAGCAAACCAATCACTGCGTGAGAACATGGTGAGTGGTTGGACAATTCCACTCACGCTGCAAGCACTTAAAGGCATGTACCAAGCATTGAAAGGCAGCGCGCATCAAGATTACGCGGTTTCGTTGATGGAATTGGCCGACAAGATGGAAAGTGACTACCACCACTATTTGATTAAAGATGGTGTGATAGCAGGTTTTATCCATTTCGACCGTGATGAAGAGGGCAGCGTTAAGCAAATCGAACACTTGCTGCACCCATCGGATCAAAAAACAGGCATCAACTACCGACTACTGCCAGCAAGCCGTTCAATCATTTCAGAAGTGTTTGATCCAGACATGGCAACAACTCACATGGACATCATCAAGCAAAACCTTGTGCATCCTGACGGTGTTCGCTTGATGGATAAAATGGCCGAGTACAAAGCGGGTAAGCAGAGCTACTTTAAGCGCGCAGAACTGGCCGCTAACCTTGGGCGTGAAGTCGGTCTTCAATACTGTCACGCTCATATTCGATTCATCGAAGCATTGTGTAAGTTGGGTGACGCGGAAGCAGTTTTCGATAACCTGTACAAAATTATCCCAGTGGGTATTCAAGACCATGTGCCAAATGCAGAGCTTCGTCAATCAAACGCGTACTTCTCAAGTTCAGATGCCAAGTTTAACGACCGACCAACGGCTTACGACAACTTTGACCAAGTGAAGAACGGTGAGGTTGCAGTGAAAGGTGGTTGGAGAATCTACTCAAGTGGCCCAGGTATCTACGTGAACCAACTTATCTCAAATGTATTTGGTGTTCGATTCGCACAAAACGATCTGATTATTGATCCGGTTATCTCTCCGCGAGTTGGGCAAACCAAGATCCAGTTTGAGCTTGATGAGAAGCCAGTGACTTTAGTGATCGACTTGGTAGAGGGTTCACATACTCCGAAAGCTATCTCGATAAATGGTGAAACGGTTCCATTCGAACTCACAGAGAACCGCTACCGCTCTGGTGGTGCGAAGATCTCCCGTGAATGGCTACTTCAAAGATTGAGTAGTGAAGATAACACCCTTCATATCTCCCTTTAAAAAACAGTTGGGCTCAGTTATGGGCCCAACCCAAAAGGCTGGGTATGAGAAAAATGCAAGGTGTGAAGAGCAGGGCTCTGAAAGGAAATAAGTGAAATGAAAGTGACCATTAAAGACGTTGCTAAAAAGGCGAATGTCTCCATCGCGACCGTTTCGTATGCAATGAATGACTGTAATCGCGTGAGTGAAAAAACGCGTCAGCATGTGCTCAATATTGCTAACGAGATGAATTATGTCGCTAACACCAACGCTAAGCAATTGAAGCAGCGCCGTAGCTATGCCATTGGCCTGTTTCTAAATAACTGGTTTGGTCCGATATACAGCGAGCTTGTTAAAGGTATCGAAAAAGTATGTCACCAGCGTGGCTATGATCTTGTGGCCTGCAGCATGTACGGGAATGAAGACTCTACTGCTCACAAGTATATTCGAGACCGTGTCGTTGATGGTGCCGTGGTGTTAACCAATTCATTTGATACTGAGTTTCTAAAATCGGTTGCGGGTCCGGATTTCCCAATGGTGGTTTTAGACCGAGAGTTAAGCGCTCCCGGTATTTACAACATCTTAATCGACAACTTTGGCGGTGCGTTTAGTGCAACCAAGGAGTTGGTGCTTAAGGGGTGCAAAGACATCTATTTCTTCACTGGGCCAGAAGACTCATACGACAGCAAGAAACGACTGGATGGCTACATCTCAGCTTTGGGTTATTTCAATATGCCAGTTAAAAACCATCATTTGATCAAAAGCGATTTCACAGAAAAGACCGCTTACAAGCAGATGAAGGAGTTATTGGAACAGGGGCGCAGACCCGACGCGGTATTTGCGGCCAATGATGAAATGGCGATCGGCATAATTCGCGCAGCAAAGCGTTATGAAATAGACATCCCGAGCGAAATGAAGCTCGTCGGTTTCGACAATATAAGAATGGCAGAGTTAATGATTCCGAGTTTATCCACCATTACCCATGAGAAAGAGGGAATGGGGGAGCTGGCCGCGTCAACATTGATCAATGCACTTGACGATAAAGCTAAGGAATCCAAAGCATTAACGATTTTGCCGACCTCATTAATTTTACGTGAAACTCTGTAGGATAGTTATGAAAAAGTGGTTGATTGGATGTGTTCTTGCGCTAAGTTCGCAAGTGTCACTCGCAGAAAATACCCGTATCGAAGTCATGACCCCAGTGGGTAACTACATGGACTTTGTTCGTTCTGAGTTAGTTCCTGAGTTCAAAAAAAGATATCCAAATGTAGATGTCGTTGTATCAAACGATGAAAACCTAGAAACCCGCATGGCAGCAGGTGATGTACCAAACCTATATGCTGGTGTATTTGGTTATCAGCCAGCGAAATACGCAAAAATGGGTAAGCTCGCTTATTTAGAGCAGTTTGAAGGTTTTAATGCGATGGAAGATAGGATCGACCCTGTTTTTATGCAAAAAAACTACGGTCGAAACTACTACATCCCTTGGAATGCAACAACGACACTGATGCTCTACAACAAAGAGCTGTTCATTGAAGCAGGCTTAGACCCAGAAAACCCACCTCAAACATGGGATGAATTTTTACACGCGGCAGAAAAAATCAGCCAACTGCCTCCAAGAGCAGATGGTAGCCCTGTGTACGGCACCGTATTTTGGAACGAAGCATTGTCGTGGGGCAGCTGGTATTGGAGCATGCTGGCTCAGATGTACTACAACTTCAACGACGGCCAATACGGCTTGCTTAATCGTTTCGGCACTAACCCTATCTTCGATAGAGAAGAGGCCAATCTCGCACTGTTCTTTGAAACCATGGCGAAGGCGCAGCAGTTTGCCCCATTGACTATGGAGAAGAACTTCTTCTCACGCACCATTGGTATGTGGCCACAATTTGGTTTTGGTTGGAAAGCTAACCTCACTGAAGCGGCGGGTAAGCCAATGGTGGTGGGTGAAGATGTTGGTTTAGCACCGATTCCGACGCTGAATAAAGGTGATACCTCATATTCGACACTGGATGGCCGCGCGCTGATGATCTTCAAAAACAGTGTCGAGAAAGAGCAGCTGTCTTGGGCGTTCTTAGAGCTGATGATGGAAGACGAGTTCAACCACAAAGCCAATATGGCTCTGGGACAACTGCCAACATTGATTTCGCTAAAGGATCGACCTTACTACAACACGCCAGAAGCCAAACCATTTGTTGAACAACTGCCAAATGCAAAACTGAATGAGCCTTTTGCGCTTTCATCAGACATGGCAGGCGTCATTCTAGAGCAGTATTCAAAAGCCGTGGTTAAGCAAGATGTTTCGCCTGAGAAAGCGGTGGAAGCAGCGGCGAAGCAAGCTGAAAAACTCATTAACGAATAGCGTGATAGGTCTAAGTGAAACTATGAAAAAAAATAACCTTATAACCAGCTACGTGTTCCTTGCACCATGGATTGTGTACTTCGCAGTCTTTTTGATTTACCCGTTCTTCTTGTCGTTTGAGAGTAGCTTTCTAAGCGTAAATATCTTGATGCCAGAGAACACCAAGTTCATCGGCTTAACCAACTGGATTACCGTAGTCACTGACTTCTTGTTCTGGAAGTCGTTGTTCAATGTGGTGTTTAACCAAGTCATCTTTGTGTCATTGAGCTTTGTGATTGGACTGGGCTTGGCCTTGCTGCTCAATGAGATTAAGTTTTTGTCGAGCATGTTCCGCACCATCATGTTTATTCCAGTGGTGACCTCAATTACCGTAGCAATGATCATTTTCGACTTCGTGTCAGGCCCATCGGGCCCAATTCAAGACACCATAGTTGGCGCGAACCTTCTTTCTGAACCTGTATTCTGGAAGTTTGAAGAGTGGTTACCAATGCCGGTGATTGCAGTGTTCAGCGCATGGAAGTGGTTTGGTGTGCAGATGATCATCTTCCTTGGTGGTATCGCTAGCATCGACAAGTCTCTTTTTGAAGCGGCGGATATTGATGGCGCATCGTGGTGGCGTAAGACAAAGAAAATCACTCTGCCGATGATTATGCCGCAAATTGTGTTCGTGATGACAATGAACATCATCAATGGCCTGCAGATGTTTATCGAAGTGTTCATGAACTTCGACCTAAACGGCGGTCCTTACCAATCGGCACTGACCCCTGTGCTCTACCTCTACCAAACCGGTTTTGAGCAGATGAAAATGGGTGAGGCTTCAACCATTGGTTTAATGCTCGCTTGCGTAATTTACCTGCTGACGATGATGCAGTTAAAAATCACCAGTAAGGAAGACTAATCATGAATGCTGATAAGAAAAAAAATCTACTTATTTACGGCACACTTTTGGTTGCCACCCTGATTGTGTTGTATCCGTTCTTCTACATGGTGATCAACTCATTTAAGACGGGCCCTGAGATCATGCACAGCCCGAACAGTTTACCGAAAGAGTGGTCGTTTGCGGGTTACATCAAGGTGTTTGATTCAGTGAATTTGGGGAGAGTGTTCTTCAACACCATCTTTATCTCAGTGACTGTCACGATACTGAACACATTGTTCTCGTCGATGGTTGCGTATTCGATTGTCAAAACCAACTTACCTGGCCGCGAGTTTTGGCTGAAAGTGATTCTTGGTTCGATGATGATTCCGGCGATTCTGTTCACTATCCCAACTTATATGATGATGTATGAGTGGAACTGGATTAACACCTATCGCGTACTGATCATTCCGGGTGCCATCAGTGCATACAACATCTTCTTGATGGTGCAGTTTATGAAGCAGATAGACAACGCCTACTTGGAAGCGGCTCGAATTGATGGTGCGAGTGAGATGCGTATCTTCTTCAAAATCATTCTGCCTATGATGCGACCGGCTCTAGCAACGGTTGGTATCTTGACCTTCATGGGGGCATGGAACGACTTTATGGGGCCGCTACTTTACGTGAGAGATGACTCTCTGATGACGCTGCAGCTTGCTCTGTACAACTTTAAAACTGAAGTACCGGGAACCAACCTAGAGCAACTGTGGGCGATGACTACCATGATTGCTGTTCCTGTGGTTATTGTCTTTTTCTGCCTACAGAAGAACTTCATCAAGGCATTTACTGGCGTAGGGGTTAAGTAATGAAAGTATCGACAGGATATAAATTATTAGCGCTAGCATCGGTTATTTTAATCGCCTACGGTTCGGCGTGGTTGAAAGCCTACTCGCTATCAGAAAACTACTTTGCATACGCAGAGCAGCAATATGAAAAAGGTGAGTTGATAACAGCGTTAAAAGGGATGAACAAACTCGAACTCAGAATTGAAGACGAGTATTTGGGTGGCTATCAGCAAGTGATTGAAACATGGCGAAGCGCAACGCTCGGACCTAAGCCAGATGCTTACTATCAATCGTTAGAAAAACCCGCATTGATCATTGAGCAACTTAACGAACAGCAGTTAATGGAGTTTATTGAGATCTACGTTCAGCTTGATTCTCGTTATGTGCCAACGGCGGCCGACCAACTGCGACGCTTAGCGAAACAGTCAGGTAATGACGCGTTATACCAAGAGATGACCGAGTTTCTAACGGAAGCTTTCCCACGTTACAAATTGAAAGAGATCTAACCGATGACTCTATACAAAGATAGCTCTGCGAGTTACCGAACCAGAGCGCAAGATTTATTGTCTCAAATGACGCTTGCCGAGAAAGTGGGTCAGCTTTGCCAATCTCCAATGTTGGATTATGACGCCAATAAGCACGAGTATTTGATGAAAGTGGAGCAGGGTGCGTATGGCTCGCGTATCCTTGCTGACACGGCGTGGGCGGGTAATGCTCCAGGTGAATCGGTTGACCCGCACCAGTTAAATGAGATCCAAAAGGTGGCGATGGAAAAAAGCCGCCTTGGGATTCCCATCATATTCGCTCGTGATGTGATTTATGGTCAAAAGACAGTGCTACCCATTCCTTTGGCTCAAGCATGTTCTTGGAACCCAACACTAGTTGAAGAGGCTTACGAGTGCATTGCTGCTGAAGCGGCCTCTTTGGGCATCAACTGGACGTTCGCTCCGATGCTCGACATTGTTCGAGACCCTCGCTGGGGCCGAGTAATTGAGAGTTCGGGTGAAGACCCATACTTAACCAGTCAGTTTGCAAAATCAGTAGTGAAAGGTTTTCAAGGTGATGACCCTTCGCAGCCGAATAAACTGGTGGCGTGTGCTAAACACTTTGTTGGCTATGGTGCTTCCGAAGGTGGTCGAGACTACGACACGACGGAGTTGAGCAATAACACCTTGCACAATGTGCACTTGCCGCCGTTTGCCGCAGCAGTAGAGGCAGGTGTTGCAACAGTGATGTCTGGATTTAACGACCTTGGTGGCACGCCGGTAACTGGTTCTCGCCCATTAATTCGAAACTGGCTCAAAGGCGAGAATAAGTATGATGGTATGGTCGTGAGCGACTGGGGTTCAATTTCCGATCTTGAATACTTTGAAGTCGCGAAAGACCCATCTGCAGCTGCGTTAAAGGCATTGGATGCGGGTGTTGATATGGCGATGACGCACGAGGCTTACGAAGAGACTCTTGAAGATTTAGTGAAAAACGACCCAAGCTTACTAGAAAACCTAGATGAAGCGGTTTATCGAGTACTGCTTACCAAGTTCCGCGCAGGTCTGTTTGAACGACCGTATATCGACCCAGAACTGCATAAGAGCGTGCTAGGTCTCGAAGAGCATAAGCGTAAAGCGTTAGCTCTTGCCGAAGAGAGTATGGTACTGCTTAAAAACGACGGTGATTTGCTACCGTTGGAATCGCAAGGCTTAACCATTGCTGTGATTGGCCCACATGCGCATTCACAAAGGCAGCACCTTGGTTCGTGGTGTTTAGATGGCAATGCGGACGACGTTGCAACGATTGCCGATGGTATCCAATCAGCAGCGCCAGACAATACAGTGATCACTGATTCGAGCGCCTTTAGTGATGACATGATGGAGTGTGCGCATCGCAGTGATGTGGTGGTGCTGTGCGTTGGAGAAAGTCATCGTCGAACGGGAGAAGCACGCAATATTGCAGAACTTGTGTTACCACCGGGCCAAGAAGAGCTGATTGAAGCCATTGGAAAAACAGGTAAGCCTCTGATTGTGGTGCAGTGTACTGGTAGACCTGTTCCATCACCTAAGGTAGAGCAGTATGCTCAGTCACTGATTTATGCATGGCAAAGCGGAACAGAGACAGGTAACGCAGTCGGCAACTTGTTGTTTGGTCATAGCAACCCAAGTGGCAAGTTAACAATGACAGTACCAAGAAGCACAGGGCAAATCCCTATGTATTACGGTCGTAAGCCGATTGGTAAAATGCGGGCTTATCAAGAGTACATGGCATACAAGAATGAGAAAGATATGCCCCTCTACCCATTCGGTTTCGGTTTGAGTTATTCGCAGTTTGAGTATGGAAAGTTGACTGCGGTGACGCCTGAAATCACAGAGAATGAGAGCCTAATTGTCGAGGTTGAAGTTGAGAACACCTCTGCGATTACTGGGCAAGAAGTCGTTCAATGCTATATCTCACGTAAAGTCTCTTCGACAACTCGTCCTCAGAGAGAGCTGAAAGCGTTTGTTAAGTGCCATTTAGAAGCGAATGAGCGCAAAACAGTAAGGTTAGAAATTGATGCTCAAGACCTTAAGTTCTATGGCAGCGAAGCATGCTTTATGTATGAAGAGGGAGAATTAGATGTGTATATCGGTGGAAGCAGTTTAGCGACAGACAAGGTTACCGTGACTCTGAAATAACCCAAACATGCTTTAGTCAATTCAAATAGAAAACAAAAGAGCCCCCTTTAAGCTTCTGCACATAAGGGGGCTCTTTTTACATCTATCAGATGGATGCTAATGTTTGTTGCGTCGCCTTAGTTTAAGCCAGTTCAGCGAGCTGAGCTTGTGCATCTGAGATGCCTTTTGCTGCGGCATCTTCACCCATGTTGAGTGCTTCTGCGTAAACAAATTCCACATCTGTGATGCCAACGAAACCAAGTACCGTGCGTAGGTAAGGCGTTACGCTATCCGTTGCTGCGTCTTTATGAATACCGCCACGAGTCGTTACGACAATCGCATTCTTACCTTCAATGAGACCTTTAACGCCAGTTTCGGTGTAAGTGAACGTCACGCCTGCACGAGCAATTAGGTCAATCCAGTTTTTAAGCTGAGTTGGGATAGTGAAGTTGTACATAGGTGCCGCAATCACCAGCGTATCTGCTGCTTTGATCTCTTCAATTAGAGTGTTTGAAAGATCAACAACCGCTTGCTGTTCTTGCGAAAGGTCTTCAGTTGCGCGAAGAGCAGTTGCCACAGAGAAGTCTAATACTGGAAGTGGGTTTGCAGCCAGATCGCGAACGGTCAGTTTATCTTGGTCTACATTTTTGATGAACTCTTCTACCAGTTTAGTTGATTGAGAGTAGTCACCTAGGATGCTTGATTTTAGGGCTAATACACGAGACATAATGGTTTTCCTTGAATAAGTGCTCTTGCTATGGGGGCATTATAGGAAATCCAACAGAGCCGAAAAGGCGATAGATTCGCTTAACTTGTTCGAAAAAATTGAATGACTGTCAGGGGGCTGCTTTCCGTTATCTTGTTCCAGCCCTTCTGTGCTACAATTCGCAAAGTTTTATGTAATGAAAAGAATAGGACACGCTTTGACTTCGTCTCCGGAAAAAGCAGATAAGAATCAAGACGCCGCGCGTTCGGACGCGGCAGACAAGAGTTCTGCTTCTCAGGCTACTAAAGCCTCTCAAAATACACCTGCCTCTCTTCGTAAAGCGCTCAAAGAATGTATGATGCGCGACCGCTTCCGTTTGAGTAAGCGAATTGCAGGTGCTAGCCGAATTAAAAACGAGAAATCGAAACACGCCGTCTTTGACGAGATTGCACTAGATATTGCCCAATCGATGATGACGGCAACCCAGCGCGCTGCGCAAAAGCCAACCATCGAATACCCAGAAATCCTGCCAGTAAGCCAAAAGCGTGACGATATCGCTAAAGCGATTGAAGAGAACCAAGTGGTGATCGTTGCGGGTGAAACGGGTTCGGGTAAAACAACCCAGCTTCCTAAAATCTGTTCAGAGCTTGGACGCGGCCGCTATGGCCTAATTGGTCATACTCAGCCACGTCGTCTGGCTGCTCGCTCTGTAGCGAACCGCATTGCAGAAGAGATGGAAACCCAGCTGGGTGAGTTTGTTGGTTATAAGGTTCGATTTAACGACCAGATTTCTGACAACACTCAAATCAAACTGATGACCGACGGTATTCTACTGGCGGAGATTCAGCACGACCGTTATCTAAACCAGTACGACACCATTATCATCGATGAAGCGCACGAACGTAGCTTGAACATCGATTTCATCATGGGTTACTTGAAAGAGTTGCTACCAAAGCGTCCTGATCTGAAAGTGATCATCACGTCGGCAACCATCGACCCTGAGCGTTTCTCTAAGCACTTCAACAATGCACCAATTATCGAAGTATCAGGTCGTACTTACCCAGTAGAAACACGCTACCGCCCACTCGGTGGTGAAGACAGTGATTCTGATCGTGATCAGATGGAAGGCATCTTCGAAGCGGTTGATGAGCTTTGCGATGAAGGCTTGGGCGATATCCTGATCTTCATGAACGGTGAGCGTGAGATTCGTGATACGGCAGATGCGCTGAATAAGCGTAACCTGCGTGACACTGAAATCGTGCCGCTGTATGCACGTTTGTCAGCGGGTGAGCAGAACCGTATCTTCCAATCGCACACAGGTCGTCGCATCGTACTGGCAACCAACGTCGCGGAAACATCACTAACGGTTCCAGGTATTAAATACGTTATTGACCCTGGTACCGCGCGTATTAGTCGTTATAGCTACCGCACCAAAGTTCAGCGCCTACCGATTGAGCCAGTATCTCAAGCGAGTGCGAACCAGCGTAAAGGTCGTTGTGGTCGTGTCGCGGAAGGTATCTGTATTCGTCTGTACTCAGAGGAAGATTTCGAATCACGCCCAGAGTTTACCGATCCTGAGATTCTGCGTACCAACCTAGCGTCGGTAATCCTACAGATGACGGCATTAGGCCTTGGCGATATCCAAGCCTTCCCGTTTGTAGAAGCGCCAGACAAACGCAACATCCAAGATGGTGTAAGATTGCTTGAAGAGCTAGGTGCCATTGCATCAGGCAAACCAAACAGCAAGAACAAGAACCAAGGTGATGATACTAAGAAGCTAACGGCGATTGGTCGTAAGCTATCTAAGCTGCCAATCGACCCGCGTTTAGCACGTATGGTGATTGAAGCACCAAACAACCGCTGTCTGCACGAAGTGATGGTTATCGCGTCTGCACTGTCGATTCAAGACCCGCGTGAGCGTCCGTCTGACAAGCAGCAATCGTCTGACGACAAACACAAGCGTTTCTTCGACAAAGACTCAGACTTCATTACATTCGTGAACCTTTGGGACTACATCAAGAAGCAGCAAAAAGCGCTGTCGAGCAACCAGTTCCGTAAACAGTGTAAGCAAGATTACCTGAACTACCTGCGCATTCGTGAGTGGCAAGATGTCTACTTCCAAATTCACCAAGCGATGCGTGAATTGGATACCAAGCTCAATGACGAACCGGGTAGCTACGATGGTATTCACCAGTCGTTGTTATCGGGCTTGCTATCGCACGTTGGTATGAAAGACCAAGAGAAGAACGAGTACCAAGGTGCACGTAACGCTCGCTTCCATATCTTCCCAGCGTCTGGCCTGTTTAAGAAGCAGCCGAAGTGGATCATGTCCGCTGAGCTGGTGGAAACCTCAAAACTGTGGGGTCGTATCATTGCCAAGATTCAGCCTGAGTGGATTGAACCGTTAGCTAAGCACCTAATTAAGCGCAGCTACAGCGAACCACACTGGTCGAAGAAACAAGCGGCGGTCATGGCGCACGAGAAAGTGATGCTTTACGGCATTCCAATCGTACCTAAGCGTTTAGTGAACTACGGTTCAATTGACCCAACTGTCAGCCGTGAGTTGTTTGTACGCAGCGCACTGGTTGAAGGTGAGTGGGAAACCAAACACGCCTTCTTCAAACAGAACCGCAAGCTTCTACAAGAAGTGGAAGAGCTAGAGCATAAATCGCGTCGTCGTGACATCTTGATTGATGACGATGAGCTGTTTGATTTCTACGACCAGCGTGTTGGTGAAGAGGTAGTTTCTGGCCGTCACTTTGATACGTGGTGGAAGAAAACCAGCAAGCAAACGCCTGAGCTACTCAACTTCGAGAAATCGATGCTGTTCCGTGGTGATGCAAGCCATGTTACCGATTTAGATTACCCGAACTTCTGGCATCAGAATGGCTTGAAGCTAAAACTGAGCTACCAGTTCGAGCCGGGCGACGACAACGATGGTGTGACGGTTCATGTTCCATTACCGATTCTGAACCAAGTAGAGCAGAGTGGCTTTGATTGGCAGATCCCAGGTTTACGTCAAGAACTTGTCATTAGCCTTATTAAATCGCTACCTAAAACGTTACGACGTAACTTTGTGCCTGCACCAAACTATGCAGATGCATTCCTTGCGCGAGTGACACCACTTGAAGCGCCGCTGCTGGATTCTCTAGAGAAAGAGCTACGCCGTATGACAGGTGTCGAAGTAGTACGTGATGATTGGAAACTTGATCAAATCCCAGAGCACTTGAAAGTAACGTTCCGCGCGGTAGACCACCGTCGCCGTAAGCTGAAAGAGCACAAAGATCTGCACGAGCTGAAAGAGAGCTTGAAAGACAAGGTTCAAGAGACACTGTCGAAAGTGGCAGATGACGATATCGAGCAGCAGAACCTTCACACTTGGAGCTTTGGTGAACTGCCGAAGGTATACCAACAAAAACGTGGTGGTTACGACGTAAAAGCGTTCCCTGCGTTAGTGGACACCAAAGACAGCGTCGAGATTAAACTGTTCGAAACAGAGCAAGAGCAGATCTCGGCAATGAAAGCGGGTCAGCGTCGTCTGATTTTGCTTAACGTGCCGTCGCCGATTAAGTACCTACACTCGAACCTGCCAAACAAATCTAAGCTAGGTCTGTACTTTAACCCTTACGGAAAAGTTCTTGATTTGATTGATGATTGTATTGCTTGTGGTATCGATAAACTTATCGAAGAGAAGGGCGGCTTGGTTTGGGAACCTGAGCAGTTTGAAGCGCTGAAAGAGCATGTTCGAGCTGAGCTAGGTGATACCGTTGTAGAGATTGCTCAACAGGTAGAAACCATCCTGACGACAGCGTTCAGCATCAACAAAAAGCTGAAAGGGCGTGTTGATCTGTCGATGGCATTTGCCTTGTCGGATATCAAAGCGCAGATAGAAGGGTTAATATTCAAGGGCTTCGCGACTGAGTGTGGTTGGAAGCGTCTGCCGGACATCTTACGCTACATGCGCGCGATTGAGCGTCGTATGGAAAAACTGCCGATTGATCCGAACAAAGATCGCTTACACATGATTAAAGTCGAATCAGTAATGAACGATTACAAAGAGTTACTGAATAAGGTGCCAAAAGGGATCGCGGTTCCAGAAAATGTCAAAGAGGTGCGTTGGATGATAGAAGAGCTTCGTGTAAGCTTCTTCGCACAGCAACTTGGCACGCCGTACCCAGTATCGGATAAGCGTGTTAAAAACGCTATCGATGCTTGTTAAGAATAGAACGAGATAATCGAGCAAGGTTCAGGTATGAATCTTGCTTATTTTCTTGTTAATTGGATAGTAATTACAAAAAGACGTTTTAGTGGCAATCATTTACCGCTTAAGCGTCGCTAGGACGAGAAGGTCAAGTATGAAAAAAACGTTATTAGCGCTAGCGCTGCTAGGTGCATCTTCAACAGCGATGGCTGATTCATGGTTATACGGTGGTGTAATGGGTGGTCAAAACTCATTTGCTGGCGAAAGCGAGAATGCGATGGGTGTTCACGTGGGTACTGGCATTCTACCGATCATCGGTCTAGAAGCGGGTTACTGGGATCTAGGTTCTTTCAGCAACACTAAATACGGCAACCGTGCAGCTCAAAGCATTGATGCATCAACAGCTTATGTTGCAGTTAAACCAAGCATCGACTTCGGCCCTCTACACGTTTACGCGAAAGGCGGTCTGCACTCTTATGAGCTGAAGGGCGATTCTTTCAAGCAAGACGACGTTGATATCATGTACGGTGTTGGTGCAGAGTACTTCATCTTTGGCCCACTATCTGTTGGTGCAAGCTACCAGAACTTCAAGATGAAAGACGATGACTCAGGTGTATTCACGCTAAACGCGACAATCCACCTACTATAATCTGACTACCTATGTAGTGAGTCGTCATTTTGGCGCTTTCGATTTGAAACGTACCAAAAATAACGAATTAATAAAAACGCCAGCATCATTGCTGGCGTTTTTGTATTTAGGCTTTAAGTAGCGAGTCTATTGTAAGTGGCTTAGTTCATTGTAAGTAACTAGCTCTATTACAACTAACTATCTCCATTGCGACTAACTATCTCTATTGCGACCAACTAGATTAGCGAGGCTTTTTACTGTCTAGAATCTGTTGGATTCTTGGGTTCAGAGCCTTACCGTGCTTCTCTTCGTACTCTTCACGTTTCAAGTCGTTGAGATTCTTCACCGAGTTAGCGGCCAGCAAATGTTGTGGCAGTTCCGTATGAAGCATGCCTTTTTCATCAAGTCTTTTCGCTTCCAAGTAGTACTTCTTGAATAAGGCATCAAGTTTGTTCTCAGCCGTGCGTTTCAAGTCGTAGAGCTTGTTCTGAATCAGCCACTTTTCAATTGGGTTGATTGCAGTGCGAGAAAGCACACGAATACGGCTATCCAATAGCTCTTCTTCTGTCAGTGAGTCTTTTAGGATCCATAGCTCACCCATTTGTGGCGGCCAGCTGTTACCTAATTGAATACGTTCATGACAGTGCATCAGTACACGGTTTAAGCCGTCAGAGTCGATGGTATTAGCGAACTCGATAAACTTACCGCTTGGCTCACTACCGTATTGGTATTCCCATTGTGTTTCATACACACTCAAGAATGAACCGAATACGTGAATACACCAGTCAGACAGCTCTAGTTCTGCCGGATCTTGGTCAACGACGGGCACTTGCTGATTTGAGCCTGTATTTGACTCAACAACAGGAACCGATGGCGAAGCAGCGACCGGTAAAACTTCTGGAACAACAGCAGGCTCAGGATCAGAAAGTTGGCTTTTTGCCTTTCTGGATGAGTTGCTGCCTGAAGCGCTCAGATGGGCTAAGCTTTTGTCGATACCCATTTCCTTGAGTTTGTCCTGAAGTTCCTGAATATTGAGCGGTTTTCGGTTGTTGTCTTTCATTTTGCTTCTCGTTAACTAGCCAGTACTGCAACTTAGATTCAATTCGAGATATTGGCATTAATTCATTGGCTTTGGCTTTGTACCAAAGGACAAACTTCTTCCATATTAGATTATGGTCACCGGACAATCCGGAAAACTTAAACGCACGTTCTGCCCACGATGGAATGTTCTCTTCATCCAGATCGTGAGTTGAAATAGTGTTGCCATTCATACCGCCACGGCTTTGTGGACGAGGGGAGGTCGACATCACTTGCATTGGCGCTGGAGCAGGCTGATATTTCGGTGCAGGTGCAGGTGCAGGTGCAGGTGCAGGTGCAGGTGCAGGTGAATAAACTGGAATGGAGTTTACCTGTTGCGCAGGTTGCTCTTGTTCCAGCAGCATCTTAAACACGTGAATCTCTTGGTTGTCTCTGTGCTCGACTTTCACTTTGTTTAGCCAACCATTGTCGACTAAGGCTTTTAAGCAGTCTGCTAATCCAAAAACAGATAGCGCAGTCAGCGTAGAAGCCTTGTTAAGTTCAATCGTTGCGTAGCCTTCATCATCGGCATTGTCTGCGAGTAAAAGCATCACCAACTTTTCAGCTGGGCTGCTGGTATTAATTTTCCAAGTAAGATAGGTAAATTTGGCGCTCAAAATGATGCTCTTGATAAAGTACAACTCATGTTCCCATTGTAAGCCACCCACACCGGAATTTATAGCAACTTCACCTAAATCAATGTCAGCTAAACAAATATTAAGCATTGCTGAGCACTGAAAGTACTGCCTCACTTTCAAAACGACGGGTTTCAGTCTCCTAAAGAACTAAGAGTGAACAGTTCGTCATATCAGGTATTGAAATTGTATGAGCGTGGTTGAATAAATCGAAGAAATGATTCATTGGTCGAATAAATTTATAAATGAGACTTGATTTGATCAATGATTGAGCTATTATGACGATAAGTCAAAAATGACGAAGCGTCACAAAATGTCAGCGTACATGATTATGGGATTCATGTTATTATATTGAGTAGGAGTATTGTTTAATACAAACAAGGTTTAAAACAGACCATGCTTATATGCAGACGGGTTGTACAGACCGAGTTTTATAAGCTGAGTTAAGGTACGGACTAAACATGAAGTTTGGCTTAGGTTGCAAAGATGAAATAAAAGGAATGCTAGGGTGCGTCTCTGGCATGACTAAAAAACAACAAGCGATCGCAGAACGCGAGGTAGAGCTGATGTTGTTGGCAAGAGATATCGTTCGAGAGCAGGGTTTTGGTAACTTAACTATGGACAAGTTAACCGCAGCAAGCTCTTACTCGAAAGGGACGATATACAATCATTTTTGCAGCAAAGAAGACGTTGTTTTAGCCCTGTGTATTCATTCACTTAAAACAGAGGCGATGTTGTTTGCGCGCTCTGGAGAGTTTGAAGGCACAAGCCGTGAAAAAGTAATGGCACTGCACGTTGCATACCGAATCTATGCTCGCATGGAACCTGTATTATCAACGTGTGCAATTATGGCGAAGAGCCCTTGGATACTAGAAAAGGCCTCGCCAACAAGAGTGCAAGAGCTTAATCAACTTGAAGAGATGGTAATTCAGCATGCCGATGATTTGGTAAATCGTGCTGTTGAAGCTGGGGATCTGAAGTTCTCTTCTGGAATTGGTTCTGACGCTATTGTCTTTGCTAACTGGTCGATCGCTTTTGGCTCAAACGCCTTGAACCAAAATGCATCTAACAGCCACTGTATTAAACGAATCCAAGACCCATATTCAGTGTTACATAACGCCAATATGCTTTTAGATGGCTTGAACTGGAAGCCGCTCTCTTCGGAATGGGATTATAAAAAGACCTGGCGCCGAGTAGAGCAAGAGCTGTTCAGTGAAGAAGTTGCTTATTTAGAATCTGTTGGTCGTTAAGTTTTAATAGCCCATGGCCTAAGCCGATGGGTTATTTTAGCGCCATTAGTGACGAATCGTCAAAAATAGAGGCTGATTTAGGTTATATCGAATCAGTTCCTGATTTTGACCTCATTTTGTATGTTTGCCAGCGAATTGCTGGTTTTTAAATATACATTTATGACGAATCGTCACATATGGAGGCTGTGATGGAACCCCAAAACCAACCATCAAAAACACAGAGTGCTTGGTATACCTTACCCACCCAACGCTCGTTTATAACGCTGTTTGTCGTGTTAGCGGTGATCGCCGTTGCTACGTTCGGCGCCAAGAATCTCTATTTCAGAGGTGACTACAACATCTTTTTCGAAGGGACCAACAAACAGTTGATGGCGTTTGACGAGATTCAAACCACCTTCGCTAAAACAGACAACCTTTCCATTGTGATCGCCCCAGACGATGGCAATGTATTCACTCCAGAGACTCTGACTCTGGTTCAAAACCTCACCGTCGATTCATGGCAGATCCCGTATTCTAGCCGTGTTGACTCCATCGCTAACTACCAGCATACCGAAGCGTTCGAAGATGACCTCTTAGTAGAAGATCTCTTGTATGAAGAGTATGAGCATACGCCGGAACGAATCGCCAAAGTAAAACAGATCGCTCTAAATGAACCACTGCTCAAGAATGCCTTAGTGTCGGCGTCTGGCGATGTGACGATTGTGAATGTGACCGTGCAACTGCCAGAAGTGGATAAGACGGCCGAAGTTCAAGAAGTGATCGCAGCCATCAACGCCATGATAGGTAAATACCAAGATCAGTATCCGAATGTTGAATTCCATAAAGCGGGCATCATTGCCATGAACAACGCCTTTATGACTTCCGCTCAAGAGGACAGCTCGACATTGGTGCCGTTAATGCTGCTAGTGGTGTTGGTGTTCCTCACCTTTATGCTGCGCTCGTTCTTTAGCGTTGTCGCGACACTTGTGGTGATCATCTCTTCCATCCTCGCGACCATGGGTTTGTCTGGCTGGGCAGGCATGTTCCTAAGTACCGCAACCGTGAATGTTCCAACACTGGTGCTAACCCTAGCGGTGGCAGACTGTGTGCACGTGATTGTGACCATGCGCCAAGCGATGCAGCGTGGAATGACCAAAGCAGAGGCAATTCAATACAGCATCAAGCTTAACTTCATTCCGATTTTAATCACCTCTGTGACCACTGCGATTGGTTTCTTGATGATGAATATGTCGGACTCTCCAGTGCTGCGTGACTTCGGTAACTTATCTGCACTGGGTGTAATGATCGCATGCTTGCTGTCAGTCTCTCTGTTGCCTGCGCTACTTAACCTGTTACCAGTGAAGCGCCTTGCGCCAACCACCAATGAGTCAGACAAAGTGACCTTCATGGACAAGTTAGGCGATTTCGTTGTGAATAATCGCAAAGCCTTGTTGCCTGCTTCTGCGCTAGTAATAGTGATTGCTGCGGCGTTGATACCACTTAATAAAGTCAACGATGAATCAGTGAAATACTTCGATACCTCGAATGAGTTTCGCCAAGCCGCCGACTTTATGGAGCAGACCATCAGCGGCATGACCAACCTGAGTATCGCGATAAAAACCAATGAGTCTCAAGGCATTGCTGATCCTGTGTTCTTGCAAGCGATTGGTGACTTCAGTGAATGGCTACGCGTTCAACCAGAAACCGATCATGTCGCGACACTCTCAGACGTTTATAAGCGTTTGAACAAGAACATGCACGGTGATGACCCTAGCTATTACCAATTGCCACTCGACCGTGAACTTGCGGCGCAATACCTGCTTCTTTACGAGATGTCTCTGCCTTATGGGTTAGACCTAAACAACCAAATCAATGTTGATAAGTCTTCGATCAAAATGGTACTCACCGTCGATAACCTCGGCAGCGTGGAGCTAGTCGAGCTTGAAGAACGTATCTACACATGGTTCGCAGCGAATGCACCTCAATATGAAGTAGTCGCGTCTAGTCCATCACTGATGTTTGCCCATATCGGTGAAACCAACATGGCGAGCATGCTCTCTACTTTGCCAATCACGCTCGTGCTTATCTCTGCGTTGATGATCTTTGCTCTGCGTTCGGTTCGCTTAGGGGTGATTAGCCTAGTCCCAAACATTGCACCAGCGATCATTGGCTTTGGTTTATGGGCGCTTATCTCTGGCGAAATCAACCTTGGTTTATCAGTCGTTGTCACGCTTACCTTGGGGATCGTGGTGGATGATGCGGTTCACTTCCTAAGTAAATACCAGCGCGCACGCAAAGAAGGTCAGTCGGCTGAACAAGCAGTACGTTACGCCTTCCACACCGTTGGCCGCGCATTGTGGATAACCACAGTAGTGCTTGTTGCTGGCTTTAGTGTACTCGCTCTTTCTGGCTTCAGGCTAAACGCCGACATGGGCTTATTGAGCGCCATTGTTATCTTCATCGCACTGGTTGTGGATTTCATCTTGCTACCAATTTTGCTGATGATTTTCGACAAAGAAAACTACTACGTGAGCGACGCAAAAAAGCACACCGCTGAAACACAGCCTAACCCAACTGCTGAGTTATCCACTTCGACCAAATAAGGAAATGTCAGTCTGCAGATGCGGGCTGACCAAGGAGAACATTATGAAAAGCTTTAATCACTTAATTAGTAACAGAACAATGGCTAACAAAACAACGGTTAACAAAACAAAAGCAAAGAAAACACTAATAACGTCAATGATAACAATGGGTGCGCTAACCATAGGCTCATTCACGGCTTTACCTGCGCTGGCTGACCCAGCAAAAGGGCTAGAAATTGCGGAGAAACGCAAAAGCCTAGACACTGGCTGGGGCGATTCGATCGCGACTATGGAGATGCTGCTTAAAAATAAACAAGGAGAGAGCAGTACCCGCTTAATGCGTCTTAAATCTTTAGAGGTGGATAACGATGGCGACAAAGGCTTAACCATCTTTGACCAACCTCGCGATGTAAAAGGCACAGCTTTCCTTAACCATTCGCACATCACTAAGCCAGACGACCAATGGTTGTATCTACCGGCTCTAAAACGTGTAAAACGTATCTCTTCACGTAACAAGTCGGGCCCGTTCATGGGCAGTGAATTTGCGTATGAAGATTTGAGTTCGTTTGAGCTAGAAAAGTACACCTTTAACTATGTGGAAGACGCCAAACTTGATGGGTTAGATACCTTTGTACTGGAGCAAGTGCCAACTGACAAAAACTCCGGTTATACCAAGCAGAAAGTGTGGCTAGACCAACAGCACTACCGCCCAATCAAAGTAGAATTCTACGACCGCAAAGGTGCATTGTTGAAAACTCTATCGTTCCAAGATTACAAACAGTACCTAAACCAATATTGGCGTGCTCACACTATGGCGATGCAGAACCACCAAACGGGTAAAAGCACCGTGCTAACCACAACAGATTTGGTGTTCCAAAACGGACTTGAAGATCGCGATTTCCAAAAGAACACCCTTAAGCGAGCGAAGTAGGGCATTGATATGAAAAGGAATGTGTTACTCGGCTCGCAGTTGGCGCTAACTATTGCCTCGACACTCGGTTTAATGAGTGTCTCTGCGATGTGTCATTCGGTTGAGCTAGCCGGACAAGTTAATCTGGAGCATCGTCAGTTCTTCAGTGATGGCCTACAAGGGCAGAGCAAAGATCAAACCTCGCTGGTGCTGCAACCTGAACTCTATTGGGAGCAGCAAGACGGCAATGGCAGCTTCACCTTTACCCCGTTTTATCGCATAGATAGCCAAGACGATGAGCGAACCCACGGTGACATTCGTGAGGCGTTGTATCTTACATATTGGGACGACTACGAACTGCGTGCCGGCGTCGGCAAAGTGTTCTGGGGCGTGACCGAATCGGTGCACTTGGTGGATGTGGTGAACCAGACCGATGCGATTGAATCGGTGGATGGGGAAGCCAAGCTTGGCCAACCTATGGTGCACTTTACGTCGGTTAAAGAGTGGGGCACCGTAGATGCGATGTTGCTGCCGTATTTCAGAGAGCGAACTTTTGCGGGCGAAGATGGAAGATTACGACCAACCATCCCAGTTTCTGATGATGCGCTGTATGAATCTTCGAGAGAAGAAAAGCATGTCGATGTCGCGCTGCGCTATAGCCAAATGTATGGAGATTGGGACGTCGGTTTGAGCTACTTGGCGGGCACAAATCGCGATCCATACTTTCGATTTGAAGGGAATAAGCTCAAGCCTTACTACGCGCAAATGCAGCATGTCGGGTTAGACGTTCAAGGCATTGTCGGTGACTGGCTACTCAAGCTTGAAAGCGTCTATCGAGACAGCTTCGATAACCACACCGGGTTAGTTACAGGCTTTGAATACACCTGGGTTGGGGCGTTAGATTCGTATTGGGACATCGGCTTTCTTGCAGAGTATCTGTATGACAGCCGCGGCAACAACGCGCAAAACGTGGGCCAAAACGATGTGTTTGTCGGAACGCGATTTGCGCTTAACGATGAAGACGGCACCGAAGTTCTCGTTGGCATGACGCAAGACTTAGACAACAGTGATGTTTACAGTGCGCGTTTAGAAGCGTCAGCTCGAATCAACAACCATTTCAAATGGCGATTGAACGGCTGGCTGTTCGAGAACGAAACACCGGAAGACTTACTCTTCTTTGCAAGAAAGGACGACTTTGTTGAACTGGCGTTGGAGTATTACTTCTAATGTTGGTTAATTGAGGCGTTGTTGTTGAACAAAACACCTCTAATCGAATAAGGACTTGTCTTTATAACGATCAAGGTCGTCTTTTTATAAAATTGGCGAGAAAACGAATAGCCCTGAAGGTAAGGTGGTTATGTTTATTGACCACCTATAATGGCCGGATATGCATATGATTTATGCTGGCAGCATTGGCCCTAAGGGATTTATGAATTCATTTAATTGGGATAAAAATTTTGAAACAGGTATTGATGTCGTAGACGAACAGCATCAATACCTTGTTGGCTTTATCAACCACTACGGCAACCTGTTATCCGAGAATACGATTTCTATCGGTGATATTAACGTCGCTTTGCTCGATCTTACACGCTATGCCGAATTCCATTTTAAGGAAGAAGAGTGTTTGATGAGAGAGTGTGGATTGCATGAACAACACATAGAAGAGCACATCAAAGTACATCGTGTCTTTATGCAAGACATCTACAGCATGCAAGCTTTCATCTTAGAAGAGGATCAGTCGTCAGCAGAGCAGCTACTTGATTTTCTGATCCATTGGCTTGCCTATCATATCCTTGGCATCGACCAAAACATGGCGCGACAAATGGCGGCGATAGAAGAGGGCGCAACACCTCTGCAAGCCTTTGAAGCAGAAGAAAAGCAGCAAGACTCTTCGACCATTCCCTTATTAGCTGCACTTAAAGGCCTGTTTGAGCAGGTTTCTGAGCGCAATAAACAGTTGTTACGTTTCAATCAGTTGCTTGAAGATAAAGTCGAGGAGCGCACTGCTGAATTAAAACGAGCAAATAAGAAACTTGAAGAGCTGTCGTTAACAGACTCGCTTACTAAACTACCTAATCGTCGCTGTGCGTTTAAACAGCTCGCAGTGCATTGGCAAGAATCCCAAGAGTTTGGCCTGCCTTTGGTTTGCATTATGATCGATGCGGATCACTTCAAAAGCATTAACGATACCAGCGGCCATGATGCCGGCGACTTGGTGCTAAAAACCCTCTCTCGTGAACTGAAAAACACATTCCGCAACGATGATATTGTGTGCCGGTTAGGGGGCGATGAGTTCTTGGTTATTTGCCCTGATACCGACCTGAAAGGGGGAATGTACATCGCGGAAACAGCACGGCAGAAAGTGTCTGAATTAAAGGTTGAAACCGGTGCTCAAGTTTGGATAGGCAGTATTAGTGTCGGTGTGGCAGAAATAACCTCAGAGTTCGAAACAATGAATGAGTTGATCAAAGCCGCCGATGAATCTGTTTATTTAGCGAAAAATGCGGGCAAAAACAGCGTGTGTTCGATACAGATTTAGTGCTGATTTCCTCCCAGTTTTAGAATATCGATTACTTATATTCTAGAGGGTAACTTACTTCTCATCTCTGATGTTACTCACCTCTAAATTAAGGAGTGGTACCTCTGTTTGTGCCACTTCTTCATCCTTCTTACTCATATCCCGTTAAAGTTGCCGTGTTTTTAGTCAATAACTTGTTCTTTTGGCAATTCAATTTGGCATTAGTAGCTGGTTTGATTACTATGTGTAGCTATCGAAAAAACTAATCATCCGATACGGACACTACCAGAAGGTAGATGAGGAAACGATGCAACATCTAGAAGAGATCATTGCTAATGCAACGACAGCGATTGAAAGCGCTGATTCGTTAGTCGCACTTGATGAAGTGCGAGTTCAGTATTTAGGTAAGAAAGGTGAACTAACTTCACAACTTCAAAGCCTAGGTAAACTACCACCTGAAGAGCGTCGCACTGCTGGTCAAGAGATCAACAAAGCGAAAGGTGCTGTTCAACAAGCGATCGCAGCTCGCAAAGACGCACTACAACGTGCAGAGCTAGAAGCGAAACTGGCTGAAGAGACAATCGATGTGAGCCTACCAGGTCGTCGCATTGAGAACGGTGGTCTACACCCAGTGACACGCACAGTTGAGCGTATTGAACAGTTCTTTGGTGAGCTAGGCTTTAACACTGAGTCTGGTCCTGAGATTGAAGATGCATTCCACAACTTTGATGCACTAAACATCGCAGAAGATCACCCAGCTCGTACTGACCACGATACCTTCTTCTTTAACCCAGACCTAATGCTACGTACGCACACGTCTGGTGTTCAAATCCGTACAATGGAAAACGGCAAGCCTCCTTTCCGTTTCATCGCTCCGGGCCGTGTTTACCGTAACGATTACGACCAAACTCACACGCCAATGTTCCACCAAGTGGAAGGTATGCTGGTAGATGAGAACGTAAACTTCGCTCAGCTGAAAGGTATTCTGAACGACTTCCTATGTAACTTCTTTGAAGAAGAAGTAGAAGTGCGTTTCCGTCCTTCATTCTTCCCATTCACAGAGCCTTCAGCAGAAGTTGACGTGAAACGTAAAGATGGCAAATGGCTAGAAGTTCTAGGTTGTGGCATGGTTCACCCTAACGTACTTCGCTCTGTAGGCATCGACCCTGAGAAATACTCTGGTTTCGCATTCGGTATGGGTGTTGAGCGTCTAACAATGCTTCGTTACGGCGTAAATGACCTTCGTGCGTTCTTCGAGAACGACCTTCGTTTCCTAAAACAATTCAAGTAATCCGGGGCAGTCAAAACTATGAAATTCAGTGAATCTTGGCTACGCGAGTGGGTTAAACCTGCAATTAACAGCGAAGAGCTAGCTCACCAAATCACTATGGCTGGTTTGGAAGTTGACGATGTAGAACCTGTTGCTGGTGAATTCACCGGCGTTAAAGTAGGTAAAGTGGTTGAGTGCGGCCAGCACCCAGACGCAGACAAACTACAAGTTACAAAAATTGATATCGGCGAAGAAGAGCTTTTAGACATCGTTTGTGGTGCATCTAACTGTCGTCTTGGCCTAACTGTAGCAGTAGCAACAGTTGGCGCAGTACTTCCTGGTAACTTCAAAATCAAGAAAGCAAAACTACGTGGCGTTCCATCGCACGGCATGCTTTGTTCTTTCTCTGAGCTAGGTATCGACGTAGAGTCAGACGGCATCCTTGAGCTACCAGAAGGTACAACTCTAGGTATGGACGTTCGTGAACTTCTAGACCTAGAAGACGTTGCGATCGACGTAGACCTAACAGCTAACCGCGCTGACTGTTTCAGCATCCGTGGTCTTGCTCGTGAAGTTGGCGTACTAAACCGCGCAGACGTTACAGAGCCAGCAGTTGAAGCTGTTGCTACAAGCATTGAAGACACAGTATCTGTTGAAATCAAAGCAACTGATGCATGTCCACGTTACCTTGGCCGTGTGGTTAAGAACGTAAACGTGAAAGCGGAAACTCCAATCTGGATGCAAGAAAAACTGCGTCGTTGTGGTATCCGTTCAATCGACCCAGTTGTAGACATCACAAACTACGTGATGCTAGAGCAAGGCCAACCAATGCACGCATTTGATCTAGCTAAGATCGAAGGTGGCATCGTGGTTCGTCTAGCAGAGCAGGGCGAAAAACTAACACTTCTAGATGGCAACGAAGCTGAGCTAAACAGCAACACACTTGTTATCGCTGACCACAACAAAGCACTAGCAATCGCTGGTATCTTTGGTGGTGAAGAGTCTGGTGTAACAACTGAAACGACAGACGTACTTCTAGAAGCAGCATTCTTCGCACCGGATCACATCCGTGGTCGCGCACGTGCTTACGGCCTACACACTGATTCTTCTCTACGTTTCGAGCGTGGTGTTGATTCAACACTACAAGCAGCAGCAATGGAGCGTGCAACACAGCTTCTAGTTGACATCTGTGGTGGTGAAGTTGCGCCAGTAAACGGCAGCGAATCTGAAGCTGATCTACCAAAAGCAAACGTAGTATCTCTACGTCGCGCTAAGCTAGACAGCCTACTAGGTCATGAAATCCCATCTGAAGACGTGGTAGAAATCCTAACTCGTCTAGGTTGTGAAGTTGAGACTACGGACGCAGGTTGGACGGCAACGTCTCCATCTTGGCGTTTCGATATCGCAATCGAGCAAGACCTAATTGAAGAAGTAGGTCGTATCTACGGTTACGATAACATTCCAAACCAAGCGCCTAAAGCGGCACTTAAGATGAACGACCACAAAGAAGCTGACCAACCGCTTAAGCGCGTTCGTGATCTTCTAGTTGACCGTGGCTACCACGAAGCAATCACATACAGCTTCGTTGAGCCAGAGCAGCAAAAACTGATCGTTCCAGATGTTGAGCCGCTAATCCTGCCATTCCCAATCTCTGCGGATATGTCAGCTATGCGTCTTGGCCTAATTCAAGGTCTTCTAAATACAGTTGTTCACAACCAGAAGCGTCAACAGCCACGCGTTCGTCTATTCGAATCTGGCCTACGTTTTATCCCAGAAGCATCAGCTGAAAACGGCATGCGCCAAGAAGTAATGCTAGCGGGCGTTATCTCTGGTACTCGCGGTGAAGAGCACTGGGACGTTGCAACTAACACTGTTGACTTCTTCGACCTGAAAGGCGACCTAGAAGCAGTTCTAGAGCTAACAGCGAACGAAAAAGCTTACAGCTTCAAAGCAGCTAAGCACCCAGCACTTCACCCAGGTCAAACTGCGGCTATCGTAGTAGACGGTAAAGAAGTGGGTATCATTGGTACTGTTCACCCAGAACTAGAGCGTAAGTTTGGTCTTAACGGCCGTACTATCGTATTCGAAATCGAATGGGCAGCTATCAACACTCGCGTGCTTCCAGAGGCAGTAGCAGTATCTAAGTTCCCTGCAAACCGTCGTGATATCGCAGTAGTTGTTGACGAAGCAGTAGCTTCTGGCGACATCGTAGAAGCGTGTATCGCAGCTGGTGGCGAATTCCTAACAGACGCTAAACTGTTCGACGTTTACGTAGGTAAGGGCGTAGAAGAAGGCAAGAAGAGCCTAGCTATCGCACTAACTTTACAGTCTGTAGAGCGCACACTAGAAGATGCAGACATCGCTGGTTCAGTAGATGCTATCGTAGCTTCAATCTCAGAGAAATTCGGCGCAGCACTTCGCGACTAATCTCTTCTGATAGATAGAAAAACCAAAGGCCTCGCATTGCGAGGCCTTTTTTGTTTTTGTTCCAAAGGAGTAGGGGAAAACTCAAGATTGGACATAAATGTGTTTCAGGAATTCTAACATTAGTGATTAATGAATAACTTTTTTAAAGCAAATTTGCCAATAGTATTTTTCCGTACAGTGTGCAGTATGTGTGGTGGTGCATATATTATGGAAATCAGTATAACCCCTTGTATTTTTAGTTTTTATCATCGAAGTGTCGCGAAATGAGTTAGAATTACATTTTAGGAGAGTTAGAGTGCCAAATGATCAAGGAGGAGGTTGCTGAACTGTGTTTTAAATCTGTGATAACTGTCACGGGTTGGAGTGAGGAGAATCCAATCCCACGTTAGTGTAAAAGAATTATGAGGATGGTTAAAGGTAGGAAACTTAGTATTAGTGAAGGCTGGAAACGGTCAGAATTGGAGATTAAAACATCAAGTTATTTATTAAAGACCGCACGTGCTATAGCAAAATTTAAGTAATAAAAAGGGAGTTAACATAACTCCCTTTTTTAAAATACTTAAGCAAAGCTTATTTCACACATTGATTTAAATTCAGAGTAGACTTTTTGAAAGAAATGGTTACCTAAAAAATTAGTTCTCTGTTTAATAGAATCAAGAACGTTAGCAACTGTATTCTGATACTCATCAACTTGTTGCTGTGCTTTTGGTCCAACGTTAGCTTGATATATAGCCTTTTTCTTATTTGCTATCATGAAGTTGCACAGCGATACGCAAATATTAGATAAAAATCTGTTTTCTAAGTCATGACCCCTGAATAGATAATTAATGTTATTCTTGTTAAAACCTTTACTATCTAATTCTTTGATAAAATTGTTATAACTGGCGTCAAAATTGTGAATTTTATCTATATCCTTTATTATTAAGCATACCTCTTTATCAGTTCTTACCAAAAGAGCATCAAATTTGCTTACATTGAGTCGTCCTGAATATATTGTCTCTAAAATTTTATTGATCTTTTCAGTATAGAGTTTATATTTTCCATGCTCACCAATTTTTCTTAGAAATAAAATTTTAGTATATAGTTCAAAGATGACTTCTGACCAAGATTTCGTATATTGCTCAATACAGAAGGCAAGTGTTAGTGTTGAGCAACAGGCCATTTCACATATATGCTCTAAACCACGGGTCGTATAATAATGGTTCTCAGCAGAATGAGCATAAGTCTGAAATACATAATCATTTGCATACAAACTTTCTTTAATGCTGCCTTGAACACACCCAAATGCATAATCAAAGTCACTATCAATACAAATAATCAAGTTTTTACCTGGAACTAAATCCCCTTGATTGAACGAATTTACGAGACTTGATTTACCATTGGCTTCGCTATCGAGAGAAGGAACCTTGAATACTATTTTTATATTTTTGCTTGTAACTATTTCATTTTTAAGGATATTACTCCAAAGGCGCTGATCATCATATGACTCAACATAAGCTACGATAGTTTCTCGCTTGTCAGCACCGAACTTGGCTGTCGCTGCCATGTATTTAGATGTCAGTTTCATTTATTGAGCCATTTTCAGTTCTTTCGTATTATCTAACCACCCATTCATTATCAATGCAGGAGAATGGGTTGCGATAAAATATTGAGCATTAGGTGCAATAGATACTAAGTCTGAAACAAGTCGCTCTTGCCACTCAATATGTATGGCAATATCGGGTTCGTCGAAAATAAACAATTCTGTTTTATCTTTATACAAGAATGTCACCAAAAATAAATAAATAAGGGTCTTTTCGCCTCTAGATAAATTATACCAGTGAATTCGGCTATTAGTTTTTTTAACACAGAGCTCTATACGTTCAGACTCATCCTTGACGATGACTTTACCTAATGGTTCGAAGTATGAGTTAAGAACTGAAAATAATTTTTTCAGGTCATGTCGAGATTCTTCATGTCTTTTTAAAATATTCAACATTTCTTTTTTAGTCATGTTGTTTTTCAAACTAAATATCTCTTCAGATAATAGTTTGTTTGTTTTTGCTTCGTATACTTGTAACTTATCTAGAACATAAATTAGTTTTTGATCTAGTTCTATTCCGTAATGACTCCAATACTGTCCATCAAAATCTATGCTTGAGTTTTTCATATTGTGCATACATTTACGTTCGTCTTGAAATAAAAACGGATCTGATTCGACTGTTTCTGTGCCGCTATAGTTTTCTATTGATATAACACCGAGCTCTTTACTATCGTAAAGATTGTAACGTTGTTCTTCTATTTTCTTTTCATAAGCTAATTCTACAGCTCTTATTCCATCAAAACTAAACACATCACCTTCAACATATGAATTGATATCTTCTGCAATTTCTATTGAATGAGAAGAATGAGGTAAGCAAGCCTTTGACTTATATGAGCCATCAGTAAATTTAACGGTACATGCCCAAAAACGGTGTTTAGAGGTTGAGTAGTACTCTTGGCTTAGTGTGTCAAAGAGTATATTGAGAACGGTACTTTTTCCGCTACCATTGTAGCCTGTAAGAAAAGTAACTTGCTCATTTAAATCTATAGAGACCTCTTTTCTGTTCCACAGATTGTAGATTGTAAAACTCTTAATTTTCTTCACTAGCTTCAACGCCTTGCTGTTAGTCGTTTTTAAAAATACTACACTATTATATAGCGAATTGAACCATAAAATTAGACCTCGTTGACTTTATGTTGTGCGTGTAGATACGTGGATCCCAATTAACTCAAATTTTATCCTAGTTTTAACTGGTGACTAGTTCGTTTTTGGTTCTGTAAACGTTATAGCCATGTCTCATTTCCCCTGTGATACGACAATGGGACTCACAACTAACAGCATTAGAAGAATGGATAACTTTTAGTGAGGTAAAATCCAATCAACAGGGTATGAATGAGTATCTACTCTGTCTGATAATGAGGCAAGAATGAGTTCGAAGGTCATTACTTCAGGAAAGTCCCCAATCCCTTGACCCATCCACAACTTCACACTTTATAGTGGCTATATTGATTGAGAGGGGCGCTTTTGGTGTTCCCTCCAAAGTAAGTAGAGAGACACTATGAAACGTTTAATTCTAAACATCACACTCTTGGTATTCATGGCGCTTGGTAGCTTTAATGCCATGGCTCATGATTCAACGGTTGAGTACGGTATTGCGATATCTCACGATGGTGAGCAAATTGCGTATGGCAAAAGTGGCAGTGGGGATACAGCGGTGATCTTCATTCACGGCTGGAGCTTGGACAGCAGGCTATGGCAGAACCAAGTGAGTGAGTTTTCAAAACAGTACCAAGTGATCACTATGGACTTAGCAGGGCACGGTAACTCATCGTTCAACCGTGAAGAGTACACCATGGTTGCCTTCGCTGAAGACATAAAAGCAGTCATCGAGAAAGAACAACTCGAATCCGTCATCTTAGTCGGGCATTCCATGGCGGGTGGCGTTATTGCAGAAGCTGCAAAACTGATGCCGAAAAGAGTGAAGGGCATTATTGGTGTCGACACATCGCAAAACGTCGCACTAGCGGTTTCACAAAGCGATCTAGACGCAATGACCAAACCGTTTGAAGCAGACTTCCAAGTGGGTATTACTATGTTCGTGAAAGACTCGCTACCAAAAGACGTAGACATGGATTTACTTTACTGGGTAACGCAAGACATGGCATCAGCACCGCCAGCTATCGCGATAAACCAGTTCCGCCATTATCTAGGTCAATACGTGACGGGTGAAGCTCACCGCGTGTATGAGAACGTGAATGTGCCAGTAATATTGGTGAACGCTCGCCTATGGCCAACGGATTCAGAAGCGAACGAGAAACACATCAAGGATTACAGCATTTACTACATTGAAGACTCAGGCCACTTCCCAATGCTTGAACAACCACAGCAGTTCAACACAACCTTGATGAAAGCGGTGAAGTCAGTGAAGTAGGGCGGTTGTAATTACTCTATAAATAAAACTAAGGCCTCGTTAGTGCGAGGCCTTAGTCTTTTAAGTCTAATCGATGGAGTCTGCCACTCTGTGACAACCCATTATTTTTTGTCTTGAGACTCTTTATATTTTTTTGCAATCCACTCATGCAAATGAAGCCCTGTTTGACGCTGTAGGAATACACTGATACCAGCCAAAATTAACAGTCCAATTATTGTGCCCATAATCATCTCCACGCTTTGCTATTGTGTAAATTGAATTTAATCAATACCTTAGTGTTTTGACTAATCCATTGATTTCATCATTTTGTCGATATTAAGCCCACCAAGATCCTCGAGGTTGTTCTTAATCTCCTCATCGATTGATAACTGACGTTCCACTTTCTTTACTTCCTTCTCAAGAAACTTTTCAACTTCTTGAGATACATTGAACATTAAGCCTTGTTTACGCGCAAGAGAGGAACTTCCTCAAGGCGATGGGTATGACGATACTTATCTATGGTTGTTGGCATAGCGTTATCTCATAGAGAAATTTTCTTTGTGCCATTGCGTTGGACACATCCCGTCAGAGATCAGTTGTTCTCTTAAATCCTTCATCATTTTCTCGGGTCCACATGCGAAAAACTGATGATGTTTCACAGGCGTTTCGACAAGTTCAGTGATCACTTGGGCATTCAAACGCCCATCAAAATCGGCTTGTGTATGTAGCGTTACGTTTTTGCTCGGTATTAACCCTGATAGTTTTTTTATGATTTGCGAATAAAATTTATCTTTGCCGACATAAAATAGGTGAATAGGTTGGTGTGATGGCTTCACAGTTTGAAGCCAAGAGAGGAAAGGAGTGATCCCGACACCACCAGCAATCCAAATTTGCGGTTTAGTACTATCCTTTTCAGCGTGTAATCGACCGTATGCACCATCAATTTTAACTTTGTCTCCAGTTTTCACTCTTGAGTACAGTTCACTTGTGTGACGGCCTAGGCAGCGTATAACAAATTTCAGCTCTTTTTCATGTGGTGCTGAGGCGATGGTAAAAGGGTGAAAGTGTTCTACTTTATCGTATCCAAAATCGAGGTAAGCGAATTGCCCTGCATGATAGTGAATGCCTTTACCATTGGTATTAAGTGTAATCTCAAGGGCACCGTCAAGCTTCTCTACATGAGTAACAAAGTAGTCTGGATAGGTGGTTGGCTTGATGAAGGTCTTGTATATCCAGCTTAAACTACCCACAAGCGATACGATGACCAGAGAGATACCAGTGACACTCTCGATGACGAAAGGGACATCCGAGAAAAACGTATGGTAAACCGCTATTAGAAATATTGGCCCCATGAGTTTGTGCGTGTAGTACCAGAGACGGTAAGGCAGTGTTTTAACCATGCTTACGCTACCAAGAAGCAGCAATCCATACATTGCCCATTGACCCAGTTCTTCTCCAAACTCAGCGAATGAAGGATCTATGCCGTTCCCAGCGGGGCCGGGTACCAACAACCAATGAAACGAAGCACCAACAAGGCCGAAAATACCTAACCATTTATGCCAGATGTACGCACGGTCCATCCCTCCCACCAGTGACTCTATCCATTTTGGTCTGCAGCTCAACAACATCGCTCCCGCCATAGCGATCATCGAGACTGTGGCAAAAAACGCTGGGATCTTTCGGGCTAACTCAAGGTCAGCAGGTAAAAGGAACCAGACAATTACACTGCTTAAAGTGATCGATATTAGGGTCTTTAATCGGGGGGAGAGCTTCATTTTATTCGCCGCTTATCAATGGATTCTTTAATCAGAATGCAATATCAAGTGTGAATGCGAGCTGAATAATTCGGTTATGTTTCAAGGAGAAATGACAGCGGGGTCAGGCCTTGTTTTTAATCACTCAATTTCTCCCACGCTCACTACTCGATAGTGATAGAATCCCCTCATTAGAAATATCGAGAACCACTATGTTTATCCATCATGTAAACGGCATCGACTGGCTGGTAATTACCGCCTTTGAAGAACTGAAACCGATGTTTATCGAAGATGCTGGCCCAATCCCATCGTACTTCTCTATCAACAGCGAATTGAGCCTAATTGACCAAGCTAAGCGCAGCTATGGTTTTTTGCCGACACTTCGCGGCGTTATCACAGACACCGGCACCTATCAAAGTAAAGATCTTGAAGAAGACTTGAACCCGCAGCTAGCGTGTATCGTTGAAGGGCGTGGTCGCGTGTTCATCTACCACGGCGACTACGTGGCTTTTGTCGATGACGAGCAAACCTTCATTACTCGAATGGACTAAAGCCAGTGAAGTAGGGCGGTTGTAACCCTTGATAGAAAACTAAGGCCTCGCGTTTGCGGGGCTTTTTTGTGTGTGGAAGGTTTTGCTAGATAAATTCATCAGCAATTTGCGAGTCGTGACGGAATCTTTCACCCATTAATCGCCTAAAACGGCTGTCTCATAGTTATACAAAAGATTTATCAATCACCTACTAGATGGGTAATCAGCAGCATTCTTATTGGTAAGAGTGCTGAGCGAACCTAGAGGGTGTTTGTTATTGAAAATAATAACTTTAACTGTGTAATTTAGGACGTCCTTCTATGGCTAAGAAAATCATATTCATTCATGGTCGCGCTCAAAAGCCCGACAAAGTATCACTTCAAGCACTCTGGTACGATGCGATAGAGCATGGCTTGCAGCGAGATTGTGGAGACTCAAGCTCATTACAAGCTTTTAGAAATGTCGATAAACGGTTTGTCTACTACGGCGAGCTTTCAAACACATTGCTAAAAAAGCCAACCGAAGACCCTGTAAGTCGACAACAGGCATTGGCGGAGCTTAAAGAGTACCAAACTGTCCAGTTCAACGAAGCAACGTATGATGATGTATCTAAAATAGGCTTTCTTAAAGAGGCCTTAGCAGACACTTTTTCCGCGATATTGGGGCGAATCGGTGTGGCAGAAACGCTAGTTACAATGGTCGCTCCCGATATGGCTCACTACTGGAATGAAGATACCTATTTTGGTAGCGATGTTCGGCATAGATTGATGGTCGAACTGAAGGAGGCGCTTGATCATCAAGATGACGTAATGATCGTATCACACAGCCTTGGTTCGATGATCAGCTATGACGTGTTATGGAAGTTATCTCACTACGGAGAGTATAGGCACGACTATGGCGCCGATAAGAAGGTAGACTTATTGGTTACGCTCGGTTCACCGCTTGGTGATGAAAACGTAAAAGGCAGGCTTAAAGGCAGCCGCCTAAAAGGTGATAAGAAGTATCCTTTAAATATTCAACAATGGATAAACATATCGGCAGAAGATGATTTTATCTCTCACGATAGTAAAATCAAAAACGACTATAAGGAGATGCTTGAACTGGGTTTAGTACCCGGCGGAATGAAAGACATTTACCCAATCTATAATCTCAATATTCGCAACGGGAAAAGTAACCCTCATGCTTCAATAGGCTATCTCATCCACCCTGAATTCATTGCAGTGCTAAATGAATGGCTCTCGAATTGATCTCTATAGATGAAATATAGCGATAGATACAATAAGGCCTCGCGTGTGCGAGGCCTTTTGCATTCAAACTAAAGTGAGTTGAGCTTAGCGGAAGCTCGGGATAATTGCTGGAATCCCCGGTAGAAGACCAACCAATGCCATCACGCTTGTTAGTACAACAAACATAATGCCTGGTAGTACCCAGCGGCTCATCTTACTCAGTTCGCCACTACGTTCTTTACAGCCGACTAAGCCTAAGTTGTCTAGCAGCATAGTGAGTGACCAACCAAACGCTGGGTTTACAAGCGCTGATGAGAACACAACAATCGCTGCTGATTGAGTGGTTTTACCTTCACGTGTCATCTCCATTCCCGCCTCTAGCAGTGGAACGAATACACCAACAATTAGTGCCACACAAAGTACCGGTTGCCAGATAGCTAAATCCATTGGGTAGCCCCAAATCGCGGCGATGATACAGAACAGAGCCGTTAACAAAGCACCCGCAGGAATAGGGCGTTTAGCAATCGCCGCAGGTACGATGTAAGTACCCCATGAAGACGTGAAGTTAGTACCGCCAAGTAGCGAGCCGAACGTTTGACGAATAGACGCTGTGGTCATGGTGTCATCAATGTTCATGTGTACTTTTTCAGTACGCTCTGGGTAGCTGATCTTTTGGAATACTTGATGCCCCAAGAAATCTGGTGACCACATCGCTACTGCCAGAATCGCGAACGGCAGTACTACCATGAAGTGTTCAATTGTCGGTAATCCTAGCATCCAACCTGTGTCTTCTCCCCACCAATACATAGGGTTCATGTTCGGCAGGCCTGGCTCTGTTTGGAAAGCGAATGGCGCACCCATAGCAAATGCGATCGTACCACCTAGCAAGCAGCTAAGAGGCACAGCTAACCAACGTTTACGGAAGTGCTCTAGTAGTGCGTATAGAATAATGGTGCAGAAGATCACCACAAAAGCGATGTGGCTCATGCCGATACCTTCAGCCCAAGCGAACAGCTTTTTCACTTGAGAAGCAGTGCCCACAAAGCCAAGGTAGAGTAACAAGCCGCCACACACGCCTTTACTGGTGAGGTTGGCCAACATACTGCCCCCTTTACTGATGGCCAACATTAAACCAAAAGCGCCAATCAGCAAGCCAAACGCCATTGGGTGTCCGCCGGCTGCAACCACAATAGGGATTAATGGAATGAGTGGGCCATGGGTACCTGCAAGGTTAGCGGTTGGTAGTAAGAAGCCAGAGAAAAGGATGATAAATACAGAGGCGATGAGAAGTTCATAACGAACGTTTTCTAGGATGAAGCCTTCACCCAATCCTAAAGCACCTGCGAACGTGGCAGCAATAGCGCCCACCATAACCACTTTACCAATGGTCGCGGCCATCGCTGGGATGGTGTCTTCTATCTCAAATCGGTAGTCTTTAAAAGGTAGGTTTGGACGCCAGCGCTTAGGCGACATGATTTGTAATTCGTGCTCTAGATATTGTTCTCGGGATTCAAACTCTGAGCTTGGTTTGTGTTGTTGTTCATAGGAGAGCTCGTCCTCATGGGTTTGAGGCTCCTCTCTTGGTATATTTACGGACTCTAAAGTACTGCTCATTTTGATTCCTTTCTTTCACACTCTAAGGTGCGTTGTTCCAACAAACGTAATTTACTCACGATACGAAGATTGAGCGGAGTAGTTAGCTATATCTTTTTCTTCTACACAGAACGTGATGACTCACTTAGTGAAGTAAACAATGCATCAACTTATATTTAAAAAGTCATTAACATTCGGTTGCTAGTACCTAATACCAAACCCAAAAAAACAAATAGACTCAGTCGGTTAGACATTAGTCGTAGGGTTAAGGTGCTAGAATGAAAGACTGTAAATTAGGTGAGGAAGTTTATTAGTAAGGGATGAACTTGATGGGTAATAAACGAATATCTAACAAACAATGCTTGGTGCTAAAGCATCCGATAAAGTCCATTGACGAGGGCTTTCTGGCATTCTTGGGTGTGGTTGGATGGTGAAGCTGTCTGAAAAGTAACCGATACGTTTGAGACCAAGGTATACGCTAGAAGGCAACTTTTAGTAACTCTAAAGGAAGGGCGGCACTTGTTGTCTTTAGTTTTTCCAAGCCAAAGTTTAGATCTGTTTCTTAATAACGTTTTTGAATTAAATTTATTGATAATAATTCTCATTACGTTATTTTGTGGTCTCAAACACACTCATTGTTGCGGAGACCAACATGGAACACACGGATATTACTCAACTGCTTATTCCAAAGAGCGATTGGGCATCGCCTGATCTCTTTCTTTATGAAGGGGAAGACAAACTTCACCTGAGCTTAGAAGGCGCAATTCAATACAGTGGATTGAACAGCATTGGTGGCGTAGTTCTGGGCTTTAGGATGATCCAACACGCGGTGCAACTCGCGGCAGGTGACCAGTCATTGCAACGTGATGGCATTAGTATTTATACCGCGTTCCCTGGTCGTGGTGCTCAAGATGCCTTCGAGTACACATGCCGCGCACTTCGTGATAGACGTTATTGCTGTGATACCACATTGCACCACCCAGCCGCGCAAACAGGGCAACGTGGTCAGTTCTTGTTTACGATTCGCTTGAACGAGCAATCTATGGTGATGACGCC
The DNA here is from genome assembly GCF_024347475.1 of Vibrio fortis. Classification (NCBI taxonomy): domain Bacteria; kingdom Pseudomonadati; phylum Pseudomonadota; class Gammaproteobacteria; order Vibrionales; family Vibrionaceae; genus Vibrio; species Vibrio fortis. The sequence goes on along the minus strand of NZ_AP025487.1, from coordinate 1,822,829 downwards.
AGCCAACGGACTACCAAGCAAAAGCTATTTTGAAGCTGACCGACATTCACAAGATGGTCGAGAAGCAGCATTGAGATGGCGTGATGAGAAGATCAACTTTGCTAATACACTGTTGAGGTTGTCGCCTGAAGAGTGCTTGCGTGTGCTGTAGCTCCTTGTTTTTATTAACAGAATGAGTTTAAAAACAGAATGATCAACAGGAGGTCGCTTGCTTTTTAAGTGGGCGACCTTTTTGGTATCAGCGTACTTAGAAACCAGATTCCTAGTCGCGCTTAGGCTTGCTGGAATGACTCGTTTTTACCCAATATATTTAAGTGGTCAAGTGAGTTAGTTTTCATAGTATTGCACTGCGTGCGGTTATACGAAGTGATATAATTTTTGCTTAAAGCTATGAAGATCTGATGAATTAAAGGATTAGTACGATGGCAAAAACAATCTCCTTGGTACTTGGCAGTGGTGGTGCTAGAGGCTTAGTCCATGTTGGCGTTATCCGCTGGCTGATCGAACATGGCTATCAGATAAAGTCTATTTCAGGTTGTTCAATTGGTGCACTTATCGGCGGTGTTTACGCTGCGGGCAAGTTGGATGAATTTGAAGAGTGGGTCACCAGTATCGACCAAACGGATATGGCGATGATGTTGGACTTTTCATGGCAATCGAGTGGTATGTTCAAAGGTGACAAGATCATCGATACACTGCGTCAACTGATCGGTGAGATCTCAATTGAGGAGTTGCCTATTCCTTACACCGCGGTTGCTGCCAACGTTGCTGATGAAAAAGAGGTTTGGCTGCAATCTGGATCTCTGTTTGATGCCATTCGCGCCTCTATCTCTTTGCCGCTGTTCTTCACTCCTCATGTTATCAACGGTGAAGCGCTGATTGATGGCGGAGTCCTTAATCCTGTACCGATTGCACCTACCTTTGGAGACAATACTGACGTTACTCTGGCGGTGAACTTAGGTGGTGAACCTGAGACGCTTAAACAGGAAGTGATACCTATTTCCCCACCAACAAAAGAGAGTAACCTGCACGACAAGGTTGTTCATTTTATCGATAACCTAGGCAGTAGCGTAAAAAGCAAAATGAACTTCAACTTTGTTGCGTACGATGTTGCCAACCAAGCATTTGATGCGATGCAATCGACCATTGCTCGTCAGAAATTGGCCGCTTATCCTGCCGATATTACCCTTGAAATTCCCCGCAATGCCTGTGGCACTCTAGAGTTTGATCGCTCACAAGAGATGATCGATAGAGGCTATCATTTGGCACAAGCGAAATTGGGCAACCGGCTTTAATGACTGGCCGCTGACGCAACGAAGAGAGTATTTATGTCAACTGAACTCAAACAACTTGAACTTAACGATCTGATGGCAACGAAAGATGTCATTGTGCTCACCAGCGTAGAAGAGCAGGCGATATCTTGGTTAACCAGTTACTGTCACAAAAACGCTGATATTCAGATTATCGAGAACGCACATCAGCTAGATACTGAAGCGATTCTGTCGCAATGCCGAAGCGGTCTTCACGAAGGTAAAAAGGTCATCCTCACCGCCCAATTTCGTAGCCAACTTCCTATCATCAATATCGCATCATTGTGTAATGAGAAGCGCAAATCATTGATCAATATTGAGCTATCGGACTGGGATGAAGAGCAGAGGCTCCCACAGTCGTTTAGTAGTTTTTAGCTTGTAGTCATTTTAGATAAAATTAAGGCCTCGCATGAACGAGGCCTTAGCGCTGTTATAACACCAACGTAGTCACTTAATTTTGTTGCTGCGTTGGGATACAAACACTGGTTGGCAGAGTTAAAAGTCGATCTTCAAAAACATGAATATTCGTGATTTTCTCAAGTTCATCATTATCCGAATACGGCATTTTTACGATGGAATTGTTAAAGCTTACACTTGCGACCATGTCGTCTGGATGGCCAACAAAACCTATTTTACATGGATCAAACGTTATCTCATGAATACGACCAGTCTTATAAGTGACCGTTACCGTAACTTGTTTATCCATGCTATTCGTTATTTTGGGGCCTGCTACTTCCATGCAACCTGTTAAAGAAACAAACAGCATGGTGATGATTACAAATCTCATAAAAATCCCTTTGATTTATAAATGGGAATTGTAATTAAAATCAATTGGTTATGATGTGATCTGAGATCGGAAACTCTTTAAATTCTCTAACCTCTAAAAACAACCACACCAACTCACCTCACTGGCAGCTTGGTCTTTGTTTTTACCTGACCAAAGGCGAAGCTGGATTCGATAGAAGCGATATTGGGTAGGCGGGTTAACTGCTTGCGGATAAATTGCTCGTAGCTTTTTAAAGACTCACTCACCACATGCAGTAGATAGTCGTGATTCCCCGTCATTAAAAAGCACTCTAACACTTCATCGATGGCTTCGATGTGCTGCTCAAAGTCTCGCATGTTTTCTTCAGTCGGTTTTTCAAGCTTCACCAATACAAAAACATTCACGGGTAGGCCGCACGCTTCTTGGTCGACACTGGCGTGATAGCCTCGAATAATCCCTTGTTTCTCTAATGCTCGTACTCGACGTAAACAAGGGGAGGGAGAAAGCGCGACGCGATCGGCTAACTCTTGATTGGTGAGCCGTGCGTTGCTTTGCAGTTCAGCCAGTATCTTTTTGTCGATCTCATCCATTGGCATATTCCACTAATATTAGGGTTAAGTCGGCAATATTATTGCTCAAAGTGTATGTCTTACTTCGCAAATAGCAATCTTTAACATCTATGTAACACTAAAATTAAAGGAGGTACAACAAGGATGGAATGATTGAGCAATTATGAATACTTCAACTCAACTGAGCCCGCTGCGCAAAACAACCAAACACGAACAAGCAGAAGCCCTTGCGATTGAGCAAGCAAAACACTTCGGTATTGACCCAAATAGCGATTATGGCACCACGCTGGTGGAATTGGCGACGACGCTGTACAAAGCTAACACCAAAACACACGATCTTTGGGCAATAACGGTTGATGGTCTTTCGGAGCTGGATAAGAGTGACCGAATCGCTTGGTTTAACGCCAAACGTTTCTTGTCATTCCAGATCGCTAAGATTCTCGATAATCTACAAAACCCAATGCGCGCGACATACCAATCTATTGCGACTAACAATGGTAACTTTGCGTCTAAAGGTGCGTACCCTATCTTCGACAATGTCGCGGCTATCTTCTCGGCAAGCCCAGTAATTACGCGCACTGCGACTTATTTGTTTGCCTGTACAGAATGGATCGAAGATGCGTTCAATGGCAAAGAGCCGCTGCACGATATTTATTCTCGACTGTTAAATCCAACCTCAATCTCACTCGCCAACCATATGGTTGATCTTGAGGCTGGTTCGAGAGCTAACGAGTATCTTGCATGGAACTTCAACTCCGGTATGGCGGCTATTGATGGCTTACTCAGTCACTTACTAGGGCATGAGGATATAGTGTTGGCCTCGCGCAATATTTACGGCGGTTCGTATCAACTACTGGAAGACTGGTTTGGCAAGCCTTCGAACTTGAATGTTGCGGTAGAGTGGGTGGATGGTTACTCAGGTGATGAATTCGCAACTCGCCTTGATGAGGTTGCTGATAAATACGCAGACCGTCTTGCAGCGGGTAAGAATATCTATGTTTATCTGGAGTCACCGTGTAACCCACATGGCTACGTGTTAGATGTTGCCAACATCAGTAAGGTCGCTCATGCTCGCGGATGGGATGTGATTGTTGATTCAACAGTAGGCACGCCACTGCTACACCCAGTACTCAAACGTGATGATGTTATGGAAAGGCCAGATTATGTGATTCACTCCTACACTAAAGAACTGGCAGGTTCAGGTACCACGACAGCAGGCGTCGTGATTGGCCGCAATGAAACCATGTTTGTACCAAAAGGGGAGGAGGTGACTTTCACTAAACCCAATGGCGATGAGACGACGATTCCATGGAACGAGACGCTGTTTTGGAATGTGTATTACATCAAAGGCGCATTCTTAGATGCGGACAAAGCGTTTGAAGTACTCAACGGCATGAAAACTTACGAGATGCGTGTGGTGCAAAAAACCATCAATACGCTCACTCTCGCGAAGATCTTTGATGCTCACCCAGACATTAATGTCTCTTGTCCCGCTCTACCAGACAGCGATAACTACGAACACTGTCAGAACAACATGCATTTAGGGTTACCTGCGGCGTTATTTACTATTGATATGGAAGGCAACGGTGCTCGAGCGCCAATCAATCGCGATGGGTTTAAACAGTTCTTCGATATGTTGGAACCTGCAATCGGTATGCAAGTAAGCCTTGGGCAAACTAATACTGTAGCGCTGTGTCCGGCACTGACTACTCACTCAGAGCTGAGTGATGAGGCTCTCAATGAAGCAGGCATTAAACCTACGACTATGCGTATTTCGATTGGTTTAGAAGATCCTCGTATGTTCATTGCACATATTATTGAAGCGGCTAAGTTGTCGATAGATCGTAAGCATGTTGATTTTTCATCGAGCTTCCCAAGCAACGAACGCATCGATGAGATCTATATGCAGACCTATATGGACGTGCACCAGAGGTTCGTGAAGAGCCTGCCGAAGTTTGGACAGCTGAGTCAGTAAATTTGCTTGGTAATCTAAGCCAGTAGGCTATGACAAAACACAAGCAACACCCTGTTAGATTAAGAGTCGGCAGGGTGTTTTTATTGTTTTGGTTTCAAAGAATTACGACGACACTGATTTGGCGTCATCCCAAATCTTTTTCGGAAAATCTTGCACAGGTAACTGGTGTCTTTCACACCGATTTCATCTGCTAGTTGTATCAAGCTATGGCCGGAGTGTATGAGTCGCCAATGTACGTGTTGTAGGCGCAACTCTTGCCAATATTGGTGAGCAGACATACCAAACTGTTGTTGGAAGAGTCGGTCTAGTTGGCGACGACTCACTCCAATCAGGCCACCAATATCATCAATGTTGGTGCTCAGTCCTAAATGTTCCTGCATTAATGAAATCGTGCGATCGACATGACGGTTTTGGTAACTGCCGTGCTGAGATGATTTTAATCGGTGATGATTACTACGGCTTTCGTCGACCAGCATATCAGCTAGCCCTTTTTCAGCTCTAATCTGGCCAACATGATCTTGCAAGATCGCGATAAGAAGATCGATAGTCGCGCCGCCGCCTGTACAGCTGATGAGTTTTTTGTCGAAGTGATACAACTGCTCATCACGCACCACCACCTTAGGATAGTTCGCTTTAAATTCATGATGATGTCGCCAGTGAACCACGACTTGGTGGTTGTTTAGTAACCCTAACTCAGCGAGGGTAAAACAGGCATTGTCGATGCTCACGATCTTGATGCCAGCTGATACGACCTTTTTAAAAAATGAGCGATACAAAGGAGCTTGTTGTTGTGAGTCTTGAGCCGTTCGGCTGCCAAACAGGACCACATAATCAACGTCCTTTAGCTCAATTGTCTCAGGAGTGTGCTCAACCGTGACTGGAATATTGCTGCTAGACGTTACGACTCCTTGAGTATGAGACATGACCTGCCACGAACAGTAACGTTGCTGACTAAGATCCGCGTCATCGGCGGAGAAGCGTAGTTTGTCTAGAAATGCTCCAAAGGGAAACATATTGAAGTTGTCTAACGGGATTAATAGAAACCTGACGCTCTTAGATTCGTCCATAGCAGTGATCTCGAATGTCTATATAGTCATATTTTACGTCCATATATTTCCGTTATCAATTTGCTTTTCGACACATACTAGCGACAGATTCAGTTATCTTATTGAAGGTTAGTTATGACGTTTGAAGTGTGGTGTTTGTTTATTTTGTCTGCTTTTGGGTTAGCGTGTATTCCTGGTCCTAACTCTTTATTGGCGCTCAGTCATGGTGCTCAGTTTGGTTACAAGAAGACCCTATGGACGATTTATGGTGGCGTTTGTGGCTTCTTTTTATTAATCACCATAGCCATGCTTGGGTTAGGCACGTTATTAGAAGCTGAACCAGAGCTGATGATTGTTCTTCAATGGTTAGGCGCACTTTACCTCGGGTTCTTGGGTCTGAAGCTATTCTATGCGCCGAGCGTTGATGTTGAAGACAAAGCTGAAGCGGTCATACTCTTACCGCGACAGCTCTTCAAGCAAGGGTACTTTGCCGCATTATCCAACCCAAAGGTGTTGCTATTCTTTACCGCGTTTTTGGCTCAGTTCATCGACCCGAACAAGGCCTTTTTCCCTCAGTTCGTAGTGATTACAGTGACCTTTCTGTGCATTGAATTTGCGGTTGAGTTCGGCGTTGCGAGAGTCGCAGATAAGGTCAAGGTGATGCTCCTAAAAAATGGCCGCGTATTCAACCAATGTTGCGGCGCACTTTTCTTAGCAATGGGTGTGATGGCGATAGTGAAGAGCTTGTCTTGAGGAGTAATTTAGAATACGCAAAGCATCTACCTTTGAATCTGCCTATTCGTCATCATCGCGATGAGTCTAGCAACGCGTTCTCGCATGTCATGCCTTTCTACAATCATGTCGAGTGCGCCGTGCTCTAGTAGAAATTCACTCTGTTGGAAATCTTCGGGTAACTTTTCACGAACGGTTTGTTCGATTACTCTGCGGCCTGCAAAACCAATGCGCGCTTTGGGCTCACCGATGTTAATGTCGCCAAGCATTGCCAAGCTTGCGGATACACCACCGAAGGTTTGGTCAGTGAGTACTGAAATGTAGGGAAGTTTTGCGTCAGACAGACGTTTTAGCGCGGCGCTGGTTTTTGCCATTTGCATTAATGCCATTAGTGATTCTTGCATGCGTGCACCTCCACAAGCGGAAAAGCAGACTAAACCACAATTGGTTTTAATTGCTGTGTCGACTGCCTCCACAAAACGTGCACCAACAACCGAACCCATTGAGCCAGCCATAAATGAAAACTCAAAAGCGCAGGCGATAATAGGTAGCCCTAATAGCTCACCTTGCATCGCAACCAGTGCGTCACTTTCGCCAGTGTTCTTGTGAGCAAGTGTTAGACGTTCTGTGTAGCGCTTTTTGTCTTTGAAATTGAGTAGATCTTGTGGCAGAAATTGTTTGCCTAGCTCCGTATGTTCGCCTTTGTCCAAAAAGCTCTCTAGTCGATTTCGTGCTGACATTCGCATGTGGTGATTACACTTAGGGCACACCTCTAAATTCTCTGTGAGTGCGATACGATACAAGACTTGGTCGCAGCTCGGGCACTTAGTCCAAATGCCTTCAGGGATTGAAGCTTTGTGAGTACTGATTAAGTTCTTCTTATTTAATAGTTTTTCTAGCCAGCTCATACATAAACCTTGTTATCAATGCTTTGAATGATGAATATTGTATAAGCCAATTTTTGGTAATAAAGTGTCTAGTATTGGTTTTATAATCCAACTTTTTGGGATTGTTTTAGGGGTGAAATAACAAGGTGCTAGATAAAATTGATCAACAATGGCTTAAGACCTTTCACTGTGTCTACGAGAACAATAGCTTTAAACGCGCAGCGGAGTTCCTGTGTTTGCCAACTTCAAATGTCAGTCGCCACATCGCGTTATTGGAAGAGCAACTGGATACTCGATTATTCGAACGAACCACTCGTCGCATCGCGCCAACCGAAGTCGGCGAACAACTCTATCTACGCACTCAACCATTGTTGGACAAGCTTAGCGACGCACTCGAAGAAGTAACGCAACAATCACATGAGGTAATGGGGCAGCTCAATATTTTGATGCCAGATTCTCCGGAGCTTGCCCAAGCAGTCGTGTCCTTTTGCACAAAGTATCCTTCGATTTCGTTGTGCTGTGACACTAGTATCAGCCCTAAAGAGGACTTTTTGGATGGCTTCGATGTGATTTTGAGTTTCCACCGAGGAAAGCTTGATGATAACAACTGGATAGCCAAAGAGATTAAACGCTGGTCGAGTGTTGTTGTCGCATCACCTAAGCTTCTGCAAACCTGCACCAAACCAGAGAAGATTACAGACCTAAAACACGTACCTTGTATCACTAGTTTTACCGCTCTCAACGGCACGCCTTGGGTGTTTAAAAATGACAAAGGTGAACTGGTAACACAGCGAGTAAAGTCAGCATTTAAGGTCAATAGCGGGCAACTTGCTATGGCTGGTGGACTAGCGGGTTTGGGTTTTGCAATCCTGCCAGCCGAACTGTGTGAGGAAAAGATTAACGCAGGAGATCTAGAAGTCATTGAGTTGGAATATCAACCCGAAGACTTAGTTTTGTACGCCTTCTACGCATCAAGAAAGCATATAGCGAAGAAAGTTCCTGCGTTTATCGAGCATCTACATAGTTATGCAGGCCAGAATGACTACAAATAGATTGCTTGGTAATCGACAGAGTTTGCAGAGAGCGAGATTTTACCTAATCCAATTTTCTCACTGCGATTGTATTCATCGATTGAGTGGTCAAATCCATAGGCTGTTGCTGGGGCCATGTACTGAGTTACGTCCAAGTGTGTGGTTGTAATGCCGTCATGGCCGTGTCCACAGATAACGTCACGGACTTGATACTGCGTAAGCACTTTCATCACCGTTGTATCATTCTCTAGGCGAATCGCCTTCATCCATTCGGCACCAACGGGGATAACAGGGTGGTGGACGACGACGATCGGATGGTGAGACTTTCTAAGATGCTTTTTAAGCTGCGCCATGCCACGGTTATCAATACGTCCTGAACCTAGTGGATGTTGGTTATCGAGCGGTTTGAAGCTCGAGTCGAGAAACACAAACTCTCGCCCACAAACAGTGGCTTTGTTGGTAACGCAAATCGTTGAGCCTTTTAATTCTGCGCGCATTAATGAAGAGTCGTCATGATTGCCTGCAATCGCGTAAATTGGCTTGTTTCCAATATACTGTTTTATGAACGCTTCTAGCCGAATGTAGTCGCCTAACTGTGGGTTACAGCAAATATCACCGGTTAGAAAAATCGCTGTGCAGTCAGGATCGCTGTCAGCGTATTCCAATGCTCGGCGTAGGTTTTCATAGCTGGATTCATCGGATAGGTGACAGTCACTGATTTGGTATACGATAGTCATTGTTATAGTCCAGTCATGACAATGAAGAAGAGCACCTACCGATAGGCAGGCGCAGATTTAGATCAATTTGCTTTGGCAGCTGTGTGTTGTTCAAACATGAAGGTAATTGCTTCATCATTTAAGCACGACTTACTCACGTATTGACGTTGTTTACCAATATGGATGATTAAGCCTAGGTCTGTCTGTTCAAGCTCGTCGATTTGGCTCCACTTGATGGTGTTCGTGGTTTTGTAGTTTTTGTAACTCACGCCGTTTTCGTCACCTGAAAAGATCACTTTGCTTCCCGCGCCTGAGCTGATTCTTTGTCGCCACAACCACCATGTTCTTTTGCAGTAGACACTGAATGCTTCAATGACACTCAGCACAATAAAGAACCAACCAACATAGCCGCTTGGAAGTAGTTCAAACTCTAATAGAACCACGCCAAAGATAAGGAACAGGAACGCCTTCAAATAGGCTTTAGGAAACTGGACAGGGACGCTCGTTTGGTCATAACACTCAGCAAAGAAAGTTTTGTCGAGCGTGTACTCTGTGGTGAAACCGGGTTCTTTAGACATGTGTAGCTACTTTAAAGTTCTTAGTGGATTGATGGTTTTGCAATAGAGGTAGTGTATCTCTTCTTATTCGCTTTCCTTAGTGATTTTGTCCCTCTTTTGTAAATCGATACTTCTAAGAAGCGAGTTACTCTTTTTCAGTGGGTGGGGATAACCAACGATAGCCCGATAAATTACGGAGCTTGTTTAGCCGTTTCTTATGATCCGCAAGCCTTCTTTATAGGGGGGCTCATCTGAATATCTGTCAAAATGTGACTCTAGATCACTCTCTTCGTTATTGTCATAAAACCTTCACACTCTTACTGATAGTTTTATTTATCTATGTTGTGTTATAACCGAAATGGTATTGGTTCTGTGAATGATTTATAGAGTCCGCAGTAATCAGGTCAGTACTCTAGGTCGGGAGATGTATATGAGAAAAGGAAGTCTGGGTTTTAAGGGAATTCTGTTAGGTTCCGTTGCCTTGTTAATGACGGTGTTATTAATGGCGAGCGAGCTCTATGGATACAAACAAACAGAAGAGTTCGTGATTAGGGATGTAGAGCGGTATTTCACGGATTATACCAAGCAACAATCTCTCACCGTCGAGCAATACTTCGCTCAAAAGGCATCCAGCGTTTCAAGCATTGCCAACCACTATAACAACAAGCCTTTCCCCTTAAATTACGTAGAACAAACTCAAATACTGGCCAAAGCAATGGACATCGGCAGTGTAGTTATCTCATTAGATAATGGCGATGGTTACTGGAATCAGAGCGCCAATACTTGGCCAAACCATAAATATGAGGGTGACGTTACAACGCGAGAGTGGTACTTACTGGCGCAAAGACAGGCTGGCGTGTCGGTTACAGAACCTTACATTGCGAGCGATGGCGTCATATGGATCAGCTTTGTACAGAAAGCATTTGATGGCACATTGTCTTCCGATTTAACGTTGGACTACCTTAACGAAGTAGTAAAACAGGTGTCTGATATTCCTGGAGCTGTGGCGATCATGATGGATCAAAACACGACCGTACTGGCTTCTTCTTCACCGGAAATCAAAAATGGTGTTAAGGCGTCGGAGCTAGACGGGTTTGGTAGCGTGGCTCTTAACGCAGTGAGCCAGCCGTCTGCACTTCAAGAGTACGAGTTTAATGGTACGGGTAAACTGCTTTTCTCGAATGCCTTTAAGGTGGCGGACAAAACATGGTACTTCGCGATTCGTGTTGATGAGTCAGTTGCTTTCGCTGAACTTTACGATCTGCGCCAAGAGAAAATCGTTAGTGTCTTGTTAGTCATTTTGTTTACTGTTTTGATTCTGACTGCTGTATTTAACTACTTATACCGCCCTGTTTTAGCATTACGAGATTTGGTAGAGGGTTTGGCGCAAGGTAATGGCGATTTAACAAAGCGCTTACCGGAGAACTCCAATGATGATTTAGGTCGAATTGCTAAAGGAATCAATGGCTTCGTTTCTCAACTGCAAGATATGGTGCTTGAGGTTAAGTTACTTTCATCAGAACTAAAAAGCAGAACGGCTAATCTATCAGAGCAGTCACGTGTGAGTGCGGAAAGATTGACTGACCACGCTGCAGAGACTGAACAAGTTGCCACTGCGATTGTAGAGATGAACTCTACTGCGGAAGCTGTGGCACTGAGTGCGTCTCAAACGGCTCAACTGACGCAGAAAGCTGAGTCTCTCGGCCATGCTTCAATCGCTACCATCGAGCGCTCTAAAGAGAGTATGGTTGAGTTGAGATCAGATATTGATACTGCGATGGAACGTGTTCAAGACATGAATCTCAAATCAGAGAGTATTTATTCTATCTTAACGGTCATCAGCGATATCGCAGAACAAACCAATCTATTAGCTCTTAACGCTGCAATTGAAGCTGCGCGCGCGGGCGAGCAGGGCAGAGGCTTTGCCGTGGTTGCAGACGAAGTAAGAAACTTAGCGGGGCGTACTAAAACCAGCACCGAAGAGATTGAAAAAGCACTGAATGAACTCTTGGTTGGCAGTAAAACCATGGTTGAAGCGATGGAGAGCACCAAGGCTCGATGTAATGATACGGAAGAGAGTACCAATGGTTTAGAGGCGAGTGTGGCCGAAGTGTCTGTACATATCACCGAGATTAACGATGCGAGCATGCAGATTGCGACGTCCGCAGAAGAGCAGAGCAGTGTGACCCATGAAATTGGCCGTAATACCAATCAGATCAACGATATCGTTGTTGCACTCAAAGCATCAGGTATTGAGATGGATGAAGGTGCAGCCAAGCTTGTTGAGGTGAATAACAGGCTTGATGACCTAATGAGCAAATTTAAAGTCGAAGAGTCAAACCGCTAACACGATTGTAAAAATAACAACCAAAAGCTGATAAGAGCCATCACTCAATGATTTGTGTGATGGCTCTTTTTGATCCGTGACGTTGTTTTTGAAGCAGTATGCAGAGTGATTTAAATCCTAGCTTGGGCTCGATTGCTATTCAAACATGACCTTTCTCTCGTAGTCACACACAGTACAAGTCCGTAAATAGTCTTCCCAAAATAAAATAACGTTGATAATGAGAATTGTTCGCATTAATATGTATTGTAAATGCGAATCACTCGCAAAGTGCTGGTGTGTTTACACAGTATTAGAACGTCTCATTATCAAGGGGAAGGATATGAAGAAATTGGCATTGGCTGTGTCATCACTATTGTTGGCGATATCACCATTGGTAAATGCTGCTGGTGACAAAATGAAGGTAGTGACTACATTCACGGTCTTAGCTGATATGGCTTCAAATGTAGCAGGGGATGCCGCTGAGATCGTGTCTGTCACTAAGCCTGGTGCTGAGATTCATGGTTACGAGCCAACGCCGAAAGACATTGTTCGCGCATCTGATGCTGATCTTATTTTGTGGAATGGGATGAATCTTGAGTTGTGGTTTGAGCAATTTCTCTCAAATATGAAGGACGTTCCGGCGGTAACGCTGACCAAAGGAATCAATCCAATTCCAATCGCTTCTGGTTCTTATGAAGGTAAGCCAAACCCTCATGCTTGGATGGGCTTAGATAATGCACTTATCTATATCGATAACATCGTAGAAGCATTCGCTGAGCACGACCCAAACAACGCGGCGATTTATGTAAAGAACGCAGCTGCTTACAAAGCCAAACTCAGAGCAACCATCGAACCTCTAAAAGACCAGATCGCTCAGATCCCTGACAGTAATCGCTGGCTAGTCACATGCGAAGGGGCGTTTAGCTACCTTGCTAAGGATTTCGGCTTGAGAGAACTGTATCTATGGCCAATGAACGCAGATCAAGTCGGTACACCGCAGCAAGTACGTTCAGTTATCGATGGCGTAAAACAAAACCATATCCCTGTCGTATTTTGTGAATCAACCGTCAATACCTCTCCAGCAAAACAAGTGGCAAGAGATACCGGTGCCCAGTATGGCGGTGAGCTGTTTGTCGATTCGCTATCAACTGCTGATGGTCCGGTTCCCACTTATCTAGATTTGTTAAAAGTGACGTCGACTACTGTAGCAAATGGTCTGACTGCGACGAACTAAGACATATTTCCACGATATTTGACACAATGAATTCAACCGATATTGGGAGTAAAGCATCTGTTATGAGTGATGTTAAAAATGAGGAACACCTTGGTATTTCAGTCAGCGATGTAACGGTTACTTATCGGAACGGTTATACAGCCCTTTATGATGCGGACTTTACCGTACCGCAAGGGTCAGTGACGGCACTGGTTGGTGTGAATGGAGCAGGAAAGTCGACTCTTTTTAAGGCAATCATGGGCTTTGTTCCTATGTCCAAAGGGCAGATCCAAATATTGGGGGAAAGCGTTAAAAAAGCGCTCAAAAGTAACATGGTGTCTTATGTGCCTCAGTCAGAGGAGATTGACTGGAGCTTTCCTGTTTTGGTTGAAGAAGTGGTCATGATGGGGCGTTACGGTCACATGAACTGGCTTCGCAGACCCAAAGATGTTGATCATCTTGCTGTCGACCTAGCTCTTGAACGTGTCAATATGCTGGAGTTTAGAAAGCGTCAAATCGGAGAGCTATCTGGAGGGCAGAAGAAGCGCGTGTTCTTGGCGAGAGCACTAGCACAAGAAGCAAAAGTGATTCTGTTGGATGAACCCTTTACCGGTGTTGATGTAAAAACTGAGCATCAAATCATCGACCTGCTTAAATCGCTTCGCGATGAAGGGCATGTAATGCTGGTATCGACGCATAATCTTGGCTCTGTGCCTGAATTCTGCGATAGAACCATCATGGTCAACAAAACGGTTCTGGCCTCTGGTCCAATTGAAACGACTTACACAGAGGAAAACCTCCAGCGCGTATTTGGTGGTTCACTAAGACACTTCAAATTAGGTGGTAATGCACTTCATCACGATGAAGATACGAGGGAACTGACCATACTTACGGACGATGAAAGACCATTCATTCAGTATGATGGCAAGGCGTTAACAGCGAAAAAGACGGAGCCTCAATTATGATTGAGCTTTTGTTACAGCCATTCAATTACGGTTATATGACTAACGCCATGTGGGTGTCTGCCTTAGTTGGTGGCGTGTGTGCATTTCTCTCTGCGTATCTGATGCTTAAAGGGTGGTCCTTAATCGGGGATGCTCTGGGACATGCGGTTGTACCGGGTGTCGCATTGGCTTATATGATTGGACTTCCATTCGCTTTTGGTGCCTTTATCTCTGGTGGGATAGCGGCAGGCACTATGCTGTTCTTGTCTGAACGCTCGGGCTTGAAAATCGATGTGATCATCGGCTTAGTCTTCACTTCATTTTTCGCACTTGGTCTTTTCCTTATCTCCATCAATCCTATCTCTGTCAGTGTTCAAACCATCACCATGGGTAACATTCTCGCGATTACGCCAGAAGATACTCTTCAGCTCGTCGTTATTGGTGTGGTCACGCTGGTGGTTCTATTGGCGAAGTGGAAAGATCTTATGGTGACATTCTTCGATGAGAACCACGCGCGTTCAATAGGGCTTAATCCGGGCGTTTTAAAGGCGATCTTCTTTACTCTTTTATCTGCATCGATTGTTGCCGCGATGCAAACGGTGGGTGCGCTGTTGGTTATTGCTATGGTGGTGACGCCGGGTGCAACGGCATACCTGCTGTGTGACCGTTTCCCTCGACTGATTTTGGTGTCCGTCATTATTGGTAGCAGCACGAGTTTTGCAGGTGCTTACATTAGTTTCTTCTTAGATGGAGCGACAGGTGGCATTATCATTTGCTTGCAAACCGTTATCTTCCTTTTTGCGTTTTTCTTTGCTCCCAAGCATGGTTATCTGGCTGTACACTTAAGGGCGAAAAAAGCACGAGTAAAGAGCCCAAGAGCAGACGAGCTCACTTCTTCTGATTCGCCACTTGAGCACACGTCTTTGGTAAAGGAGTATTAGTATGGATTTGTTGTTGCCATTCCAATTCCCCTTCATGCAGAACGCTTTTCTTATCTGTCTGATTATTGCTCTGCCGACTGCGCTTCTTTCTTGCTTTTTGGTGATGAAAGGGTGGGCGCTAATGGGGGATGCCGTGAGTCACGCGGTACTTCCGGGCATTGTTCTAGCGTATGTAACAGGTTTGCCGTTATTGCTTGGGGCATTTCTGGCGGGCATGTTATGCAGCTTCCTTACAGGTTTTTTAGCTGAAAACTCAAGAGTAAAACACGACACGGTGATGGGTGTGGTGTTCTCTGGCATGTTCGCGCTAGGGATTGTTCTTTATGTAGCGTTAGATACTCACGCGCACTTAGATCATATCTTGTTTGGCAATATGTTAGGCGTCGATGCAAAAGAGCTAAGTACCGCAGCAATCATCTCAGCGGTGGTTGTTCTTGGTATTGTATTGTTCTGGAAAGATTTCCTGTTGCACTCCTTTGACGAAGTTCAAGCTAAAGTGAGCGGCTTAAATGTGACCGTGCTGCATTACACCTTGCTGACGTTTCTTTCGCTGACGATTGTTGCGACGCTGAGTGCGATTGGACTTATCTTAGCGATTAGCTTGTTGATTGCCCCAGGCGCGATAGCGTTTCTGTTGGTGAAGCGTTTTTCAAGCATGCTGTGGATTGCGTGTTTAGTGAACCTAACGACTATGGTGTTAGGCGCGTACTTAAGTTTCCATATCGATAGTGCACCAGCCCCAACAATCGTTCTGATTCAAAGCTTAGTGTTTGTTATTGCACTTGTACGACGTATCTCGATTACTAAGAAGCAGTCGCAAAAGCTCCGTACAACGACGGCATAACCTGGTCGGAGTATGAAACCGTACATCGTCAAAAGCGCTCACACTAGAGCGCTTTTTGTTTATGAAGAGGTTCTAGAAAGCTGTGATTAAAAGAACTTCTTAATTGCTTTGTCAGCACAAGCAACATCTAAATGTCCGCCCGGTGCGCCGCCGACACCAATAGCACCAATCATAGCGTTATTCAGTTGTACTGGAACACCACCCGCCAAGAACAGTAGATTCTCATCCATGTTCTGTAGAGGCTGCATGATAGGTTTATCAGCGATGAGCTTCATCAAATTACCAGATGGCTGTTTCATGCTGGCAACGGTGAAGGCTTTCTTACGCGAGCTGTCTAGCGTGTGGATACCAGCACCATCCGAGCGTAATTGAGCAATCACGTTTCCCGACAAATCAACAACGGTTGCTGAAACCTTGTAACCGTCTGCCTCACATTGATTTACCGCTTCTTGAGCCAGTTGGAATGCTGCTTTAGAAGAGATTTGTGTAACAGATACGGTTTGAGTTTCCGTTGCCAATGCAAAGTTAGAGATACCAAAAGAAGCGAAGGTTGCGGCGATAAAAGTTCGTGTCATTGTTTTCATGTTTACTCCGTTAATACATATTTTTGTTTGGATTTGTTTAAGTACCTGTGTTTCGACAACAAGGTGTTTTTAATCAACATGGTCATACTAACGAACACATAATTGCGGCAGCCTTTCCGAAACATTACAAAGTTGTAATCTTGGTTATATTCGAGAAAGGATGTTGATAGAGTGTATTGAGAACGAGGCTAATGGATAAATGGACGTTAATGAAAATACTATTGATTGAAGACGATCTTCATATCGCCAAATTTTTGGTGAATGGCTTTCAACAACAAGGGATTAGCGTAACTCATGCGAAAGATGGCATTGATGGTCTGCATGAAGCGATGACTGAAGAGTTTGACGTCATTATTCTCGATATTATGTTGCCAAAAAAAGATGGTTTTGAGGTATTGGCTGAGCTAAGAGGGCAAGGTTACGCAACGCCAGTGATTATTCTAAGTGCAAAGCATTCAGTAGAAGAGCGTGTACAGGGACTACAGTCGGGAGCGGATGACTACTTAGTAAAACCCTTTGCTTTCCCTGAGCTTATAGCTCGTTGTCAGACTTTAACACGTCGCGGAAAACAACCTGTAACTCAGGCTTTGTCGCTTGAGTATGGTCCTCTTAGTCTTGACCTCATCAAACACACCCTATGTCGTGACCAACAGACGATTACTATCAATCAACGTGAGTTTATGTTGATGAAGCTACTTCTTGAGAACCCAGAAGCGGTAATGTCTAAAACCGCCATTTTAGAACACGTATGGGGACATCAATTCGACCCACAAACGAACGTTGTTGATGTTCTGGTGTGTCGCTTGCGAAGCAAAGTAGATAAAGGGTTTTCAACACCACTGATTCACACATTGAGAGGTGTCGGCTATGTCCTCAAGTCGTAATATCGAACAGGCTTTGGCGAAAGCTAAAAATCATCTGTTACTGCGACTTATGGCGACGCTATTACTCTGCTTGTTGCTGGTTGAACTGATCGTCGGGGCAATTTTCTTTTTCGATCTTTACCAAACCGAAAAGAAGATCATGACCTCAATGTCGGCTGAATATCAACGAATCTTGACCTACGATTCGCCTGAGAGACTGATTCATGTACTGGAAGCCAATCCGCATCGACTTATAGAGAATAATATTGCGGCCTATGTTGTGAACAATCAAAGAACAAATGAAGCTATGTTTGTTGCGGGCGACACAAATGTATCAAATAGCTTATCGAACTTGAGTGGAGGCGATTCTGTCCGTTCACTTCTAGAGTATCAGATTGACGATTCAAAAATGTGGCTCGAGAGCTTTGTTGTTAGTCCCTACATGTCGCTTAGAATGACAGGTGAAGATTACGACTTTTGGTTGGTATTGGACAATCGAGCTAGAGATCATGTCGCGTTTAATCAATGGTTAATGACACTCTATGCACTTGTGACTTTGTTGATCGTAACGGCAGTCTTTACTCGTAAAATTATCCAAAACGCTATGTCTCCGCTGATCACATTGGGTGACTTGCTAGACCAACTCCAGAAAGGGCAGCTGGAGCTTAAAGATATCGACACAGAGCCAGCACAAGGGTTAGAGGTGATCAGTTCAAGTGTCCGCAGTTCAGTGGCGAGACTCCACCATGTTACAACGGCCTTGAATACTACGGTTGATGCTATTGCTCACGATATTCGTACACCTCTTTCACGCATCACCTTAGCCTCTCAAACCGCCTTGATTAATAATGGCGATCAGCGCTCAATGAAGGAAGCGCTAGCCGACTGTGCCGAGCATGCAACACAAGCGAGCAATATGTTGACAGCTTTGATGAAGCTAAACGATGAACTTACGGGCAAGCGCATACCGCAGAAAACGGAAACTAATGTATCTGACGTTATTCGTAATGTTGTGAGTTGGTATGAAGACGTCGCCGAAGACAAAGAGATTACGTTGATTGTCGATGCGCCAATCGAGTTGAGCCTTCAATCGGACCCAGATAAGTTGACGCAGGTGTTGGTTAACTTACTGGATAATGCGATTAAATATACTGAACCAAATGGCCATATCACATTGATTGCTGAACGAGTGGGCAATGATTCGGTGAGCATTTCAGTTCAAGACACGGGCATCGGTATCGACCCTAAATTTCAAGCCTTGATTTTTGAGCGCTTGTATCGAGTCGATAGTAGTAGAAGTAATGTACAAGGCTACGGGCTAGGCCTCTCCCTCGCTTTGGCTATGGTTGAGAACCTCGGTGGCGACTTAACTGTCGAGTCCACAGTAGGCGAGGGAAGCACTTTTACTATTTCGCTGTAGTTTTGTTTGAACACAAGTAGAACGAAATTAAAGCACGATACGGATTACTTGATTTCGCAGGGCTAGAAGATCATCTATGGTTTTACTGATTACTTATATTATTTGTTGAATTTATGTCTTTCATTTTGTTTTATTGATTTTACTTATTAAATATTTATCAATGGCTAGGTATTTATGTACAATCTCTTGAATAGTAAGGTGATTTATAATTATTTGCTCATGATGACATATCTTTGATTTGGCTGATCGCGCATATCCTTACTTGTTAAGTGACAATAATTCAAAAAAGAAAGGTAAGAATGAAGTTCTATATAGCAGTGACGTTGGCTGTGTTTTTAAGTGGTTGTGTTACAACGGCTGAAAAACCGAAGAAAAATAATATAATCAAAGAAATGGTAGCTGAGACAACCCTCGATAAATTGCATACAAATGGAAACGATCTATTTTGTGTACAACCAGAGTATTTGGCGTGCTTTGATATAACGCAGCAGCAATGTATTAGTGAAATGGAAGAAAACGATGATTTTTGCGTAGCAAAAGTTGAGAAGAAGCTTCCGAACAAGACATTTGACGAGGTGGATGAGTATTCGCAATTTTACGCTATGTGCCTTGTAACCTCTCATGTAACAACACACCTAGATAAGCTTGATGATATCGGCCCTTGTTTGAAAAAGTTGGAACTCGACCAAGACTTGTTTAGAGATACGTTATCTAAGTAGCGTATGAGTAAGTTGCTTTAGCGTAATTGAAATCGAAGGCCTCGCGGTGTGCGAGGCCTTTTTCGTTTTTAGAAGTGTAGGAAGCTCGGTTAGTGGTCTTTTTGTAATTTTTCGGTATGCTATGTTAATAAATTCGTTTGGCGACTGAATCTGATGCAAGACAATCCAAATACATCCCGAGCCGAGCTAGAAGCGATGACTCTGCTAACCCAACTTCGTGGCGATCGTAGTATCGATGCGATTGAAGACGCTCACCAACAGTTGAAGGATATAGAGCGACGTTACAGTGTTGAGCTGAATGAGGTTTATAGTCAGTATTTAAAGGCTGTTGAGGCGTTTCGCTGTGATCGACTTGATGAAGCCGTAAACCGGTTTATGGTTTTTTTGGAACGTTTAGAGTCGGAGACTGATAACGACATTCTACTCGCATACGCTAATGTCTATCTTGGAACCATATATGCGTCCAAAGGACAATTTTATCGCTCACTCGACTACTTCAAAGCAGCTGAAGCCCTTCGAAGAGGTTCAGATCATAAGCTAGGGCTGTTTTTGAATATTAACCTAGGTGGTATTTATATCGATCTAGAACAGTATTCCAAAGCACTAGAACACAGTGAACTTGCTTTGGAGCACAGTAAGCATGTAGCGAATCCGGTTAACTTATCGCTAGCGTTGTGTAATCAAGCCATCGCTTTTGCTTACACCGATAAACTCGATCAAGCACTCGAAGTGATTGAACGCTCTTCTCAATTATCTCTATCCAATGAAAACTGGCATGGTTACACCTACAGTCGCTTCTACTACGCATTGATTTTGTCGATGAAAGGTCAAAGAAAGCAGGCATATGAGGCGTATAAAGAGAGCTTTGAACTAGTTAAACAGCACGCAGATACCTATTTGAGTATTGAGTTCTACGATAAGTACGCGCAGTTTCTATTGAGTTGTGGATATTATGATTTTACCGCTAAGTTCTGTAAGAAGTCCCTCGCAGCGAAAGGCTTGGCAGACAATGTTCGTATAAAACTGTCATTGCTTAATACACTCGCACAGTGTTTAGAGAAACTTGGCGAAGTGGAGCAAGAGTGCCAGGTTCTTCGCGAGGCTTGTGTAGCCTATCAAACCTTAATTAATCAGAGTAAAGATAACGAAGTTAGTTATATCGACTCCATTCTTGAGCATACCCGTGTTCAAGTAGAAGCTAAGAACTCAGATCTGTTCACGCGCAACCTCGGTTATTTAAATGAATTAGGGCAGATGATCGCAAGTACAGAAGATCATCAAACTGATGTACTTAAACTGTTTAAACACATAGGTGAGATTGTCCCATGCTCAGCCTTTAGTTTGGCTTTATATCGTGCAGATCGAGATGTACTCGATTACAAATATTTGCTTGATGAGGGTGAGTTTCAACCTGCGTTTGAGGTTGAGTGCGATTGCGTGTCGAGAATTGGAATCTATACACTCAAGAACAATGAGACCTTGGTGCTTGATACCTGTAGCGATCAGGAGTTGGAGTTGTACTTAGACAATGGTTGTTCAGCAAACAATACTTGGGTCAACAAAGACGAAAAGCCTGCTCAGAATGGTATGTCGGTGATTTGTACGCCGGTCATTTTTAGTGGCGAGACTTTGGGCGTGATCAGTGTTCAGAAAAATGAGAGTTATGCATACAAAGACTTTCATGTTCAGGTGGTCATGCAACTGGCGAACTATATAGCTGTTTCATTGAAAAATCAGTTACAACGCCAAGAGTTAGAAGATAACCGTCAGTATATGGAGCAGATCTATCGAACCGATCATTTAACAGGTTTGAAGAATCGCTTTGGTTTGAGACCTTACTTAGAGGAACTTATGAACCGATATGGTTCGGGCTTTGATATTGCTACCGTTCTACTCGATGTTGACTATCTGAAGGCGTTTAATAACCACTACGGCATGGCGAAAGGGGATGATCTGTTGGTGACAATAGCCGATGTTCTTCGTCATGTATCTAGAGGAGAGGGCGAAGCATTTCGAATTGGTGGGGACGAGTTTGCGATACTGTTTCCGCATCCGGTAGTGGATAAGGCCATCGAAGTTGGACAAGCGATTAAAGCACATCTGAAACGTAGTGCTATAGAGAATCTGGGGGCTAACACAGAAGAGTTTGTCACTTGTACGATAGGAGTGCTTGAATCATCAAATATGCAAGATATCGTCACCTTTGAACAACAAGTTCTCACCAGAGAACGAGCATTAATCAAAGCTAAGAAACACCAACGTAATCGATTGTTACGATATGAGCATTCGAATTAAATTCTGCTGACTCATTAATGGCATGAAATTCGGTGTTCGAATTATCATCTCTGTTGAGATTAATGTTAAATCAAGTGGCTGATTTTATTGGGGATAAGCGTAAAGTCTCGGTTTTGACTAAAAGTACTAATTAAGTTTTATATTCTTAATTGTGAGAATAAATTGGTGTTTAGTTCTGATTGGCGTTCAGTGGTTAGATGTTTTTTAGGTTAATATCCACTTAATTAAGAGTGTTATGTTCTTGATTTGCATAAATAATTAAAGAGTTCAAATAAAAAAGTTGGCGAAAATCAGAAGCTTGGCATACACTTTCCTTGTAAACAGCCTTATCTCATTGATTGGATAGGGTAAATGCTTCGGCGCTACTGACGATAGTAGCAAGGTTTAACATAGCTTTGAGGAAAGTTTTATGGCACTCACGAAGGCCGATTTGGCTGAGAACCTGTTTGAAACACTCGGATACAGCAAACGGGATGCCAAGGAAACGGTTGAAGTGTTTTTCGAAGAAGTTCGTAAAGCACTAGAAAATGGCGAACAGGTAAAACTGTCAGGTTTTGGTAATTTTGATCTTCGCGAGAAAAACGAGCGTCCAGGTCGTAACCCTAAAACTGGTGAAGACATTCCAATCTCTGCTCGACGTGTTGTTACTTTCAGACCGGGTCAAAAATTAAAAGCCCGCGTTGAAAATATTAAAATCGAGAAGTAGCCAAGCAATAGACCACGCCTAGCGTGGTCTTTTTTTGTCTCGTTGCATCTTTGAAGCATGATGAATACTAAAAAGGCGGTCTTGATGACCGCCTTTTGCGTTAATTGAATTGGACGTTATTAGTTAACTAATGAGTGTGTTTATGCCGCTTTGATATGAGTTGTAATGTAAGGCTGCCAAGCTTGCTGATACAACTCCAGAGACTGGCTTCTTAGGTTATTGATTTGTGCCGCTTCAATATCGTTAATAGGGCGGTTTTGCGCTAACGCGTTGCGCTCAATGCCTTGAATGATCTCATACAGTTCATGTTCTGGGCCACTTTTCACATCAGCGATAGCTTTTAGGTGAAGTTGAACTTCTGCAATGATGTTAGTTTTTGGTAAACGAACCAGTAAGTTAAGGTCACGGTAACCAGAATCGGCTGGAGACTTAAATTTGTTTTTCACTTTAACGACATCCGCCTCACGGCTTACTGCTTCATAGACTTCTACCAGGCTCTCTACATCGTTAGCGATGATGGTTGCACGAGCAAGGTCAGTGATTCTAGTCACGTCGCCGTTGAGTTCTAGAGCGATCTTTTCTTCAGCACGAGCTTGAGATTTTACGCCAGCAAAAAGCGCTTCAGAATTAGTCAGTAGGGCAGTACTTTTACAGATTGTTTCTAGCTCTGCTTGAGCTTGGTGTGATTTGCTGTAAAGCACGTCGAAGTCGGTATAAGGTTGAGTTGGTTTTGAATCGAACGCTTTGATTCCATATAGGCCGCTTAGGCTGTGACGGAATACTTTCGATGACACTTGGTTTTGTGCCGGTGTGCGAGTTGGTTCTGCTGAGTTAGTTGATACAGTTGCTGCGAATGCAGGCGCGCGGCTCAATACAAGAAGCATTAGTGCCGTGGTACGGAGAAATACACTCATTCAAACTCCAATATACGAGGTTACAAAACGGTGAAACTAAAAGGGGTAACCAGTAACGCTAAGAGCAAATTGTTGTTCAAACTCGGTGTCTCTACATACTATATGGGGCCGTTTGAACAGAAACCAACCTTAACGTTTTCTCGTGTTTTAGTATGTGAACATATAGACAAATTAAAGAAGCGTTAGTTCCACATTTTCAAGAACTTTGAGCTCTGCCAAGGTTGCTCTTACCTGTCTATCCTGTACCCTTGCATTATGACTGAACAAGATGAACGAAAGATGAATAATCCTGAATTTTGGCACAATAAATGGGCCGCAAACCAAATCGGTTTCCACTTAGAAGATGTAAACCCACTGCTAGTTGAGTTTTGGCAGCATACCGAGCCTAGTCATGAGAAGAGCGTTTTTGTCCCGTTGTGTGGCAAGAGTGAAGATTTAGTGTGGTTGGCATCAAAGCATGCTGAAGTGCAGGGCGTTGAGCTAAGCCAAATAGCTGTCCGCGCGTTTTTCGCTGAACACTTTTATACGCCGATGGTGACGCAGGTTAATGGTCAACATGAGCTGTACCAGTTTGATGAGCTGAGTATCTACACAGGCGATTACTTCACAGCGCCAATTCAAGCCGTTGATACTATTTACGACCGTGCTTCTTTAGTGGCATTGCCGAAAGAGATGCGAGTTCAGTATGTCGAGCGTTTAAAGCAGCTATTGAAACCCGGAGGTAAGATTCTTCTGGTCACTTTAGATTATATTCAGGAAGAGATGAGTGGCCCTCCGTTTAGTGTACCAAGAGACGAAGTCGAGCAACTGTTTTCTGGCTATAAGATTACGCAATTGAATCAAGATATTGCGGATGAAGATCATCCTAAGATTGCTAAAAAAGGTCTATCTCGCTTTAGTGAAGAGGTCTACTTGATCGAGTGTCAGGGTTAAGACGAATAGCGAGTTGCGCATAGCTTAACGTCGAAAAAGAAAAGACGGGCACATTAGCCCGTCTTTTTTGTACTCAGTAATATGAACGACCGAGCATAATTACTTTACAAATTAGTAGATCACTTTGACCTTCGAAGCGCTCTCTACAGCATCTTCAATCGCAGATTCAATGCTGTTACGACGAGTTAGAGCAACACCCAAGCGGCGTCGGCCATTGATATCTGGTTTACCAAATAAGCGAACCTGCGTTTGAGGCGCGCTCAACGCATTTTCTAAACCTTCAAAACGAATATTAGTTGAAGTGCCTTGTCCAAGAACAACAGCAGAAGCACATGGTCCGTATTGAGTGATTCCCTTGATCGGCATGCCCGTAAATGCGCGTACGTGCAGTGCAAATTCAGAAGAGTCTTGCGACAGTAGTGTCACTAGGCCGGTGTCATGTGGTCGTGGTGATACTTCGTTAAAGATAACGTGGTCGCCTTTAACGAACAGTTCAACACCAAAGATGCCGTAACCACCTAGAGCGTCAACCACTTTACCGGCCGTGTATTGTGCAGCTTTTAATGCATTGTCAGACATGACTTGTGGTTGCCATGATTCGCGGTAGTCACCGTCTTCTTGGCGATGGCCAATTGGCGCACAGAAGTGAACGCCGTCCACTGCACGAACAGTGAGAAGAGTGATCTCATAATCGAAGTCGATGAAGCCTTCAACAATCACACGCCCAGCGCCAGTACGACCACCTTCTTGTGCGTAATCCCACGCTTTTTGAATGTCTTCTTCTGTTTTAATAACGCTTTGCCCCTTGCCTGAAGAGCTCATTACAGGCTTAACCACACATGGTGTACCTGCGAACTCTACTGCTGCTGCGAAATCTTCGTATGTATCGGCAAAGCGGTATGGCGATGTCATCAGTTGTAACTCTTCCGCCGCAAGACGACGAATACCTTCACGATTCATCGTTAGCTTGGTTGCGTTAGCTGTAGGGACGACATTTAAGCCTTTCTCTTCCAACTCAACCAGTTTATTGGTGGCGATAGCTTCAATTTCAGGTACTACGTAATCCGGCTTTTCTAGCTCGATAATTGCTTCAAGTGCATCGCCATCTAACATGTCTAACACATGACTGCGATGAGCGACTTGCATTGCAGGGGCATCTGGGTAGCGATCACATGCAATCACTTCTAGACCTAAACGTTGACACTCAATAGCGACCTCTTTACCAAGCTCACCAGAGCCAAGTAGAAGTACACGAGTAGCATTGTCACGAGTGGCGGTACCAAACATAGTTATTCCTTCCGATCTTTTGAACGAGTAATTGAGAACGGGGTGATCATACTTATTCCAACCCCAAAAGCAAACGTTTGCGCAATGATTTTGGTGAATTTTAAGCATAAAAAAAGCAGCCCATTGGAATCGGGCTGCTGATGTAAATTACATGTTAACTTATTGCAATTAGATTGCTAAGTAAGTTACTGGAATATCAGGGTTAATTGCTTCAAGTGTTGATTGAGTATCCGCTAGGTGGCTAATCTTGCCTTCTGCGTTTTCAACCAGAGCTGCGCTCTCAATTTGGTCGAAGTCAAAACCAGCAAGCATTACTTGAATCATCGCCACTTGAAGTGGAGGTAAGCTTGGGTTGAACGCAGCGTTTTCTGCGTAGGCACCTGTGAAGATGTCACCGTTAGCCAATTGTAGAGACACACCGCTTAGGTTCTTGGTGTATGGAGCATGGCTACGGTTCATCGACTCTAGAGCTTTGACTACGATAGGTGCTGTCTCTTCAGTCGTGTACTTATGGTCAAGCTCTGTCATTAGGCCTTCGGTGATACCCAGATCAGAAGGGCCGAAAGAGTCTGGTAGATAATCTTGTAGTGAACGCTCTTCACGTTCTGGTAGCTGGATTTTAAGCTCTTTTGCTGTCGTCAGCTCATTCATAAATTGACGACAGTGGCCACAAGGGCTGTAGTTGATGGTGACATCAGTAAGTCCCTTTTCGCCTTTCATCCAAGCGTGGCTGATCGCTGCTTGTTCAGCATGAACCGTTTGTCCAAGCTGGGCGCCTGCAATTTCCATGTTTGCACCGAAGTAGAGGTGACCTGAAAGGCCGCGCACCACTGCACCAACGTAGAAATCAGAAAGTGGGGCATATGAGAATGCCGCTGCAATTGGCAGTAAAGCTAGGCGAACTTCTTTATCAGAAAGACCGCTTGCATCCAGCAAGCTTTGAAACTGCTCTTTAGAAATAGTGGCGTCAAAGTTGTCTGCTAATACGATGTCACTTAAAAGTGCTTTCAATGAAGCTGGAGCACTTTCCAGCGCCAGGGTAATACGACTGTTCATGTTGAATCCTTAATTGACCTTAGGCTTTAAGTTTATGCAATACTCAGGAATTTTCTGTGATCATTGTCACTATTGTATGTCGGTTGTTACATTGTGTTGCACAATTAGAGTGAGGTCACAAATGAAATCGTTTGCAGCCGGCAAAGTGTAATTGATGTCACAAATTGTCAGGTGCATCACATTGCATTAATAAATAGCTTAGCGGAAAAAAAGAGCGCAATTTCCAATGTGTTGTTGGAAAAGCGCTCTAATTTTTATAGAAAAATGGTAGTGGCATACGTCTTCAGTAGTGGCTCACTATTTCGATAGCATAAGTTGTTGGCTGGATATCGAGGTTCATGAGTACAACCACAGCACCAAAGAAAACACCGATGGCGCGAGTATTGACGTGATCACACCACATAAAACCAAAGCCAATGAGCTAAATGCCGCATCACGCGGGTCTTTCTCGGCGCTGGTCGCAGTGCCCAAGGCGTGAGAAACGGTGCCCATAGTCAATCCACGAGCGATTGGACTCTTAATACCAATCAGGTTGTAGATCGGGTAAGCGAATATTGCACCGAACAGGCCGACAAGCAGAACCAATATTGCAGCGATTGCAGCTTCACCACCTAAATGGCTGGAGACTTCCATTGCAATTGGCGTTGTGACGGACTTACCTAACAAGCTAGCGATTAGTCCAAGGTCTGCATGAAATGCGGCGGCAATTAAAGAAGCACTCAGCATCGACATCAAGCTACCGACTGCACAAGCGAGAGTGATGATACGCCAATTCGCGCGGATCTGAGGCAGTTGTTCATACAATGGATATGCTAAGGCAACCACTGCTGGTTGCAGCATGTAGGTAATCCAAGTGTTATCTGCGTAATACTCTTCGAATGGTACACGCCAGTAGGTCAGTATCGGAATAATAATGGCGAGACTGATCAATAGAGGATTACACAAAGGTGAATTCACCTTTTGACTGATCCAACGGGCAAATAGAAATACAACAATGGTCAATAGAATCCACATGTTATTTACCCTTCGCAATAATTCGGTCCAAAAACCAAGAGAGTGATACTAAAACGATCAGTGTACCGCCAATGGCACTGGCTAAAATAGGTAGAGCGTTGGCGACTAACATGTCGAAATGTTCCATCAGCCCGACACTGATTGGTACGAACAAAAGGATCATGAAACGGATGATCAGGCTCGCACCGGGTTGTACCCAGTGAGGGGGTATGATTCCGATCACCATCGCAAAGAAAAGCAGCAGCATGCCAAAGATACTTCCAGGAATCGAAGTATCAAGAAGGCTCTGTATGGCATTACCGGCTGTCAGTGAGCCGATGATCAAGGTAAAGGAGATCATCAGGTACACGAGTTGGATCAGTCTTTCTTTCAAAAGGTGTCTCTGTAGTTAGGTTAAGTTGTGAAGTTAAGTCGATGTATTAGCTAGCCAACTTCTCTACGTATTGATATACGGCTTTCAGTATCGCCATCTTCTTCTCGTCGTTTTCATGCTCATGAGCAAGATTCTCAAGGTTAAGCATGTAATCTTCAAGTCGACTTTCGTAAAACTCACGGCAGTGATTGGCCCATTTTTGCTGTTCTGATTCATCAAGCGTCCAAGGATAGTGGCGCGCTTTATACCTGAATAGTAGAGGTTCAATACGTTCGTCAGCAAAACTAATATCTAGAGCCGCAAGATTGTTTGGCTCTGTTTGGCGAATGATGTCCATCGCCGCTTTGTCAGAAGGCGAGAAGAAACCATCGTACAATTGAGTATCGACGTCGTTGTCTTTTTCATACTCACGTTCTACCGAATAAAGCCCGATGAGTTTTTCACGGATCTCTGGATGCTCACGAAGAAGCGCTAAGTTGGCTAGACATTGCTGACGGTCAATACCAATAGTCTCTGCATTCTCGGCTGTGAGTGTTTTCGCAGGCGCGAGAATCGGGCACTTGTTGAGTTGTACCAGCTTGATCGGCACTGGTAGTTCATCAGGGCCTAGTTCGCTGTGTTTGGTATAAAGCCTTTCACGTAACGCGTCTGTATCTAACTCAAGCAGAGGGCTTGGATCTTTCGCTAGGTCGACCACGATAACTGCATTTTGATTGGTCGGGTGCCAAGCCATTGGCACAATCCAACTGGTGTAGTTGCACTCTTTACCAAGCATGCCCGAAACGTGCATCAGTGGTGTCATGTTTACGATGTCGACCAGCTCGTTGAGCTTGCGTTTGTGGCGCATGTTGTACAAGTAGTCGAACATTTTCGGTTGTGCAGCTTTGATCTTTTTCGCCAGTTCAATGGTGGCAACTACGTCAGCCATCGCATCGTGGGCATTTTCGTGTTCGATACCGTTAGCCACAGACAGGTGCTCTAACTTAAAGCTCGGGAATCCTTCTTCATTTTCTGGCCAAACAATGCCATCTGGACGTAATGCATGGACAGCACGCATGACATCCAATAGGTCCCAGCGAGAGTTGCCGTTCTGCCAGCTCCATGCATACGGATCAATGAAGTTTCGGTAACAGGTATAACGTGTCACTTCATCATCGAAACGAATGCTGTTGTAACCAAGGCTAGTGGTATTTGGTTTAGATAACTCAGCGTGAATCTTCGCGATAAACTCTGGCTCAGGTAGACCTTGTGACATCGCTTTTTGTGGCGTGATTCGTGTGATTAATGCAGCTTCAGGTGCAGGTAGATAATCAGCGGGTGGTTGGCAATAGATGACCAGTGGCTCACCAATGATGTTGAAATCTTGGTCGGTGCGGACACCCGCAAATTGACTTGGTCGATCTTTAGCTGGGCTCGTACCCCAAGTTTCGTAGTCGAAGAAGAAATAGGTCGGCTGATTATCTGAGCTCATTGAATATCCTGACAGTAGATAGGGTCTACTGTGACTGAAGGTGACTTTTCCTCAGTATCTGACAGGAAGCGGTGACGGTGCAAGCCGCATTGTAAATAAATTTCATCAAATCGATGCATTACTATTCAATTAAGCCAAATAGCAAAGCTGATGGTATTAAAACTCATTAATCCTATTAAATTTAGGAATATATCAATATTAATCGGATGGGGGTGTAAACATCATTCTGAGCTTTTTAGGCCAGCTATATTCACTGTTTCGCAAGTCTTGGAAAATGAGTTTCCACTCTTGAAAAGTAACGGTTATTGGATTGTCACTGTTGACTGGTTTTGTCGTACCGTAGCGAACGGTTTCCACCTCGGGTTCAAACGTGCCGAATAGTTTGTCCCAGATGATGAGCACGCCAGCGTAGTTTTTGTCGATATATTGCGGATTGCGACCATGATGTACACGGTGGTGAGAAGGCGTATTGAAAACCCACTCCAAAGGACCTAGCGTGCGTATCCATTGCGTATGAACAAAGAACTGCAAACCGAGGTTGAGAAGCACGACGAATACCACCCATTTTGGCTCGAAACCGATGATTACCAGAGGCAACCAGAACACCCACATGCCTGATATTGGGTACATCAAACTTTGACGAAACGCAGTGCTGAAGTTCATTCGTTCAGAGCTATGGTGGGCTACATGCGATGCCCACATCCAGCGTGTTCGATGACTGGCTCGGTGGAACCAGTAATAGAAAAAGTCTTGCAGTACCATTAATAATAGGAAGCTAGCTAGCCCCATTTCTATATCCATTAACCTCCAACCAAAGAGCCAAAGGTAGAGGTGTGCGACCAATAAGCCCGTGAGCAAATCCGATAGTTGATGCATTCCAGCTAGCGTAAAATTGCAGGCAACTTCTGGAAGAGTGTAGCGAGAGTTTTCGGGTAGATGGTTTTGTTTTTGTCCAATGAAATATTCTGCCAGCATACAAACGATAAAAAGCGGTGCAAGTACCACGAGTAACCATTCCGGATTATTAATGAGTGACTCTATATTCATCTGATGCCTCAGTGTGTAGTAGTAACAGTTGGGTTATTGCGTGGGTTAGTGAATTGATATGGGCTTACCAACGAGCAAAGTGGTCTTCGGTTAAACCAAGCACATGATCAAGCTGGTGGATGACTCCATTGTTGTCTTTTATTGAACCTGAAAAGTGGCCGATGAACTGACGAAAATTGCTCTTGAGTACGAGGAAGTTCAGTTTTTCGCTGCGTTTATTGCAAGGCGTGAAAGTGAGATCAATTCGGCGATCTTCAGAGTGAACCTGCCAAGGTTGCGTGATGTCATCGCGATCAAATTCAAAGTAGACCGAAGGAAGTAGGTGCTTAATACCATTCACCCACAGTGCGTTCTCGCAGGTTCCGGTTTCATTAACTCCTGCAGCCAGGTTCAACCCTAAACGAGTGGATTGAGAAGATTCATCGAAAAGGTGTGTGTTTATGCTCGCCCAGCGCCAACTGGTTTCTCTGCGCATATAACCAGCAGAAAAGTCATACCCTCCCAATGCGTTGTCGAGATTTACGTCATTCCCATCAACGATTAGCTTTCCTCTGACTGCAAGGGCATTGTGTTTCTGGGTATAGGTCCAACCTGAGTAACCCGTTGGCGTTGTCATTGAGAGTGGGTGGCTATTGTTTTCGGATAAAAATTCGAGGCTAGCTTGTACCTGTTTGGTCTTTATCTCTGCCGTCCATTTACCTTGGTTAATGCTGAATAGAATCTGACCGCATGCTATGTGAGTGTCGCCTTGAAAGGGAGAAGAGGTCGTAACTTTGTCGAATGACAATGGTCGAAGCCAAGACTGCTCTTCGATTCGGTTCTCTTTGATGTTGTATACATAGCAGAAGGCTGAACCTAGATAACGAATGTCAGCAATGGCAACACCAATGACATGGCTTGATGTAACTACGCTAACGAATTGAAACTGCTTGTAATGAAAGTAGCGCTGTAACTTATTGGCACGATTATCCATGGCGTTACGATAATCGAACCTCTCTATGTTCAGTTGGTGAGGGATCGTATCAAACTGACCAAAAACAGGTTTGCCATGAGCGTCAATAATAGTGGTGGGTGCGTGTCGGATGATTTCAGGTTTAATCATGATGATATTTACATGGCATTAACATAATAGCTATTCTAGTTAGCCGAAAAGCTCAACGTTAGGTCATTAACGGACATTAGAGGATTTGTTGTCACGCTTTTGCCTCAAACTGGAAATACACAAATTGAGTGAAACACAATAAACCGACTTATGTTGTGGATGAGAAAAGCAGTGGAAAAGTGATTAAGGAAGAGCAATGACAAAAGAGAAAATACTCGCTGCTTATGAACCGAGTAGTGTCCATCAACCACTGGGGACATTAGACATTTCATTACTGTTTGATGGTTTGGAGTCGCGTGGTATCGACTGTAAAGCGTTGTTGTCTTCGCTTGGTTTATCCAACATTGATTGGCAAAATCCTAATACCCAACTGAGTTTCGCCGACAAACTGATGGTGTTTAAGGCAGTAAATCGTCTATTACCACAGGAAGGGGTGGGGTTATGGCTTGGTCAACAGGCAAAGCTTAGCCATTTTGGGGTGCTTGGCTACGTGCTAGCGACGAGCGAAAACGTTTTGGAAGCAATAAAAAGTGGTTTTAAATATCTTCGTCTAAATGGCCCTATCTTCTCTGTCGTACTTATCCAAGATTCAGATGAAGCCGTTATCCGAATTGAGAACTCCTTAGATATCGGCGAAATGCTGCCATTTTGTTGTGAGTACTTCTTTAGCTCATTGGTTTCTCTGTTTTATCAGTTAACCCGCCAAAATCTACAGCTCAATGACCTGTGCTTTTCTTATCTTGAACCCACGTACTCTTTACCAGTTAATGGGGATAAGTATCGGCAGCGCTTTGGTTGTAATGTGACGTTTGCTCAAACGTTTTGTGAACTGCGCTTTAGCAGTGCGGTACTTTTTGAACCATTACCTAGCCATGATGCGACAACCCTGGAACATTATTTGGCATCCTGTCATAGCATTATGGCAAGTTTAGGCTCTTCTTCTGTTCTCAGTAATCAAGTGAAAGCGATGCTTTATCGAGAATTGGGTCAATTTCCTTCGATTGAGCAATTAGCTCACGAGTTTGGTTGTTCTTCACGAACATTGCGTCGTGACTTATCCAAAGAGAAGACCAGTTATCATGAACTGCTTGCGGAAGTTCGCAAAGAGCTTGCCAAAGAGCTGTTACTGAGCAGCGATATGAGCGTAGAAGATATAGGAGAGCGTCTTGGCTACAGTGATTCCGCCAACTTTAGACGAGCATTCAAGCGTTGGATGAATCAGTCCCCAGCCGAGTTTCGCCAGCGCTTGTCGAATTAGTTTGGCATTTTCACCGTTTATGCTTGTCATAAACCCGCTCTGAGATATAAACAGAGTGACAAAAAACAGGTATGATAGTGCCGTTTTTAATCCTGAACTGGGAAAGTCATGGCAAAGTTAACACTCCAAGAGCAGATGCTAAAAGCTGGCTTGGTTAATGAGAAAAAGCTGAAAAAAGCAAAGAAAGGCTCTAAAAAATCACGCGTTCAAGCTCGTGAAGCAAAAGCAGCAGCGGAAGAGAATCGTCTAGCGCAGCAAGCGAAAGACAAAGAGCTTAATCAACAGATGAAAGAGAAACAGCTGAGCAAAGAGATCAAAGCTCAGGTGAAACAGTTGATAGCAATGAACAAGATCGAGCAAAAAGATGGCGAGATCAAATATAACTTTACTGATGGTACGTTAGTGAAGCACCTGTACGTTGAAGAGTTGACTCAAAAGCAGCTGAGCAAAGGTATTTTAAGTATCGCTCGTGACGGTGAAGGGTATGTGATTATCCCAACCAGCGTTGCAAACAAGATTGCGATGCGTGACGAAGAGTCGATCGTGGATACTCAGGCAGCATCGGAAGAAGCGGTTGATGAAGATGATCCGTACAAAGATTTCGTAGTACCAGACGATTTGATGTGGTAACACGACAATAAGCCAATAACGAATTAAAAATGCAGTTGCACTCGAATGAGTCAACTGCATTTTTTATGCCTCGACTAAGGTAATCGTTCCAAATGCGATGGCAGCATTAACCGCTTATTGAGGTGACTTTGAGCAAGAAATTTAATTTGTACTCTAACTATTTTTTCAAAAAAGTAACCACTATTAAGTTCTTTATAATCAGTTGGTTATGCTGTTGTTGGTGAGATTGTGCGCAGAGCTTGCCAAAAAAGTATTTTATTTTGTGTTATAATAGCGCCCTCGGGATTGAGTAAGACGTCATAAGTGATTGATTAAATTCACTTATTTTTAACCATGTATATGGTATGGCGCGCTGATCAAATTTTAATTGGATATGGAGTTGGTCCTTATATTCGGATTGTCGAATATGTGTACATCATAATTTATGAGTTTTAAGTCAAAAAAATACAGTATAGATTCAACAGATTATCAAGTCGGTCAAGACAACATCAATAAGTGGGGCATGGATGTCCACAACACGGTTTTCACTGCTTCAGCAGGCCTTTCAATTCTCTTCATTGTAACTCTTCTCGCAATGGCACCCGGCGATGCAAAAGCGGCTATCGACGCGGTGAAAGGCGCAGTACTCGCGAACTTCGATTTCCTATTCATGTGGGGCGCGAACCTTTTCCTTATTTTCGCTATTGGCTTAGCATTCTCTCCACTAGGTAAAATTCGCTTAGGTGGTGAAAACGCAACGGCTGACTACACTATGGCATCTTGGATTGCGATGCTGTTTGCTGCAGGCATGGGTATCGGCCTTATCTTTTGGGGTGTAGCTGAGCCAACTGCGTTCTTTACCAACTGGTATGGAACACCGCTAAACGCAGAAGCTTACACTGCTGCAGGTCGTGAAGCGGCGCTGGGCGCGACTGTTTTCCACTGGGGTTTGCACGCATGGGCTATCTACGGCATGGCGGCGCTGTGTCTTGCTTACTTTGTTTACAACAAAGGTTTACCGCTATCAATGCGTTCGGTGTTTTATCCAATTCTTGGAGACAAAGTTTGGGGTAAAACAGGTGACGTTATCGATGTAATGACGGTACTAGTAACACTGTTCGGCTTAGCGACATCGCTTGGTCTAGGTGGTACGCAAGCAGCAAGTGGTATTAGTCATGTATTTGGTTTAGAGAACAATCTGTTCTTACAACAGCTAATCATTGTACTGATCATGGTACTGGCTATTGTATCTGTACTGCGTGGTATGGACGGTGGTGTAAAACTGTTGAGTAACCTAAACATGGTTATCGCGTTTGTTTTCCTTGGTCTGATTGCGGTACTTAACTTCACCACTGTTTTGGATTCGCTTGCGACAGCGGTAACGGGTTATGTGAAGAACATTATCCCGCTGAGCCAAACTACAGGTCGTGAAGACACAACTTGGTTGCATGGTTGGACGGTATTCTACTGGGCATGGTGGGTAGCATACGCACCGTTCTTCGGTATGTTTGTTGCGCGTATCTCTAAGGGGCGTACGGTTCGTGAGTTCCTATTGTGTGTGCTGATTATTCCTACGCTAGTAACGACGGCTTGGATGTCTATTTTCGGTGGTGTCGCTATTGAGCAAGTGATCGACAAGGTCGGTCAGTTGGGAATTGATCAAGGCATTGCAGACGTATCTCTGAGCTTGTTCTACATGCTAGATGCTTACCCTCTAGGTAACATTCTATCGGTTATTGCTGTGGCGCTGATTATCGTATTCTTTGTAACGACGCTCGACTCAGGCTCTATCGTTATCGATGGCATGACTGCTGGTGGCAAACTCGAAGTTCCAGTTCGTCAAAAGGTTATCTGGGCAGTCATCTCAGGTGCAATCGCAATGGTAATGCTATGGATTGGTGGTACGCAGTCGATTCAAGCACTGCAATCGATCACCATCATTGCGGCACTTCCGTTCACAATTATCCTGCTATTGGGCTGTGTTAGCTTAATTAAAGGTCTTTTGACTGAAGTGGATCAGCCAACAGTGGCTGCTGATACTGCGAAATAATGACGAGTGGGTGCTTAGGCGACTATTTGTCGTCTTAAGTGATACTACTAAAAATCGTAACATCACATAGATGAAAAACGCCCTTGTATCTGCAAGGGCGTTTTTATTTGTCTAGCCATCGCTATCAAGTATGTCTAAAAGGGCGATGGTCAATCGAAAGTGTCAGTGACGATAAGCTTTAAGTCGTTACAGACTTTGGCTGAGGATTACCTTTCAGGGACTCGACTGTAGACATTGCTATTCACATTAAGGCTGTCAGACGAGAGTTCGGCCAACACACGCTGTTCGTACTGTTCATAGCCATCGAAGCGGCATTCGCCAATCTCATTTCGTGGGCACACCTGCACATGGTGTCTTTCGATTAACTCGGTCGAGCAGAACGGGCAGTATTTCATACATCCTCCTGATTGTACTCATTGTCTCAATGGGTAACTCCAGTAACGCAAATTGATATTTCGATTTGATGGCACTTTTAAGTCACGACTTAATCTAGTGATGTGCATTCAAATGTATACATATTCACTTTGGCTATCGTTAGGTTATTCGCTATTGGGAGAACAGACGATCACTTTAGTCCGATTGCAAAGGTAACAAAGTATGTCTTTATGATTGCTGTGTTCAAGGTCGATGAGGTTTCAGGGGGCAATCGAGCCTATGTCTGATGCGTTATTAAACTAACCTCCGACTTGAAGTTGTTCGAAGTAGTCTTGCACGAACTGTACAAACGCTTTGTGTTTTCTGGCTGGGTAGATCATTTGAGGATAGAACAGGTAGATGGAATTGCCGTGTTCAATACACTCATCGGTGAGCAGCGGTGTTAGGTGGCCTTGTTTTATCTCTTCAGCGACATAGTAACTGGCGATACGAATGATGCCACTGCCGCGTATAGCCTGCTGCTTTAATAGGTGGTTTTCATTACTCGATAGCCAACCTGAAACATGCACATTACCACTTTTAAAAGGCCATTCATGTTGATGCAAAGTTGCAAGACACTGGTGATTTTGAAGATCGTCTAAAGAGGTAGGCAAACCAAACTTATCAATATAGCTCGGCGCTGCGACCAAATCATGCTGATACGAAAACAGTTTTTTGGCCACCATGTTTTCCGGTGGGGTATTCGTGGCGCGAAATGCGATATCGATATCTTCTCGATTGAGATTATAGGTGGTATAGCTGCTGTTGATCTCGAAATAGATCTCTGGGTAACGTTCTTGGAAGCGTTGGCATAGGTCGGACAGATATACCTCAGTGAACATTTTTGGGGCGGTGATTCTTAATACCCCTTTAATCGCTTCATGCTCGTCGGATACGCTGCGTTCTAAGTCGAGCACTTGTGATCGAATCACCAATCCTTGAGCAAGCGCACGCTCGCCTTGGAGTGTGAGCCTAACACTGCGTGTGGTTCGAACGAGTAACGGACACTCTAAGTCGCTCTCCAATCGTTTTATCTGTTCAGATAAGTAACTTTTTGAAATTCCAAGCTGTTCTGCAGCCTTAGTGAAATTTAAATGCTGAGCAAGCTCAACAAATAACATCAACCTTTCAATCCGTTTGTGCTCATTCATACTTAACTCTCCAGTTTTTAGTTTGTTCATTATAACGAACAATCATTTCGGATTCAGGCTATTCTGTTTTTCTCGTAGAACAATATGATTAAGACTGAGTTTATGAATACGAGAATGACTAATGAAAAACGTACTTCCTTTGTCTAAATATCTGACCAATGTCAGTGAGATTGCCTACGGCTGTATGGGGCTGGGTGGCGGTTGGAACGATAGTCCAGTTTCACAAGATGATGTCTACCAAACGCAGAGCATTATTGAAACGGCAATGGCTTCAGGTATCAATCTTTTTGACCATGCTGACATTTACACATTTTCCAAAGCAGAACAGGCATTCGGCCAAGTATTAAAGAGCCAACCTGAATTACGAGATCACATGTTCTTACAGTCAAAATGCGGTATTCGTTTTCAAGGTGAAGGCAACGTAGGACGTTATGATTTTTCAGCACAATGGGTACAAGGCTCAGTTGAAGGCATTCTTGAGCGATTAAATACAGAGAAGTTAGATGTACTCTTATTGCATCGTCCTGATCCTTTGATGGAGTTGGATGAGCTAGCACGTACACTGCAAGATCTGCATGCGGCGGGTAAGGTGGAGCATTTTGGTGTCTCTAATATGAGTGGTCACCAGGTCGAATATCTACAATCAGCGCTTGATAAGCCGTTAGTGGTAAACCAAATGGAGATGAGCCTTGCAAAACTGGATTGGCTTAACGATGTTGTTTTAGTTAACTCTCAGGGTTTGAACGAGTCTGACTGGGCGCCTGGTACATTAGAATACTGCCGAGCTAAGGGTGTTCAACTTCAAGCGTGGGGGTGTCTGGCACAAGGGCGCTTCTCAGTGCAAGGACTAAACTCTGACGACGAAAGTGTACGAGCGACTTCCAAATACGTTCAACAGCTCTCTGAGAAATACAGCGTGACTAGCGAAGCAATCGTATTAGCGTTTCTTCTGCGCCACCCTGCGGGTATTCAGCCAGTAATCGGTACAACCAACCTTGCGCGAATCCAAGCAAGTGTTGCGGCGACAAAGGTTAATCTCACTCGAGAAGAGTGGTACAACCTATTTGTTTATTCTCGTGGCCAAGCTCTACCATAGGTGGTAATCATGCTGACTTTAAATAAGGCTCAACAAGCGGTCTCGGCAGCAATTGAAATCGCCACTCAGAATCAACAGCAAGTCGCGGTTGCTGTTTGTGATACTCATGGCGAATTAATCGCATTCGCCAAAATGGATGATGTGAGTGTTCAGGCGGGTGTGCTGGCAAAAAGTAAAGCTTACACTTCCGCGCGCGATCGCCAACCAAGTGGCCACTTAGGTGAGTGGGCGCGCTCGACAGGGAAGGATATTAGTTATTGGAATGACTCTAAGATCACAGGCTTTAAAGGTGGTTTGCCTATAGTTTGTGAGGATCGGGTCGTTGGAGCAATTGGGATCAGCGGGCTGAGTGAGGAAGAAGATGAACAGCTTGCTCAATCAAGTATCTCTGTTCTAGAGCTATAGCTTTTTGTTTCTCTTTAACTAAAAAACCGATGCCATGCGCATCGGTTTTTTGGTTTAAATCTCAGTGAGCGTTAGCCACTTAATCTAAGTCGAATTGCTTTAGTGAATTACGCTTGAGCTTGTTGTAGATCTTTCTGTTCTTCTTTCTTGCCTAGGATACGACTTGTAATAGTACCTGCAGTCATCGCTCCTGAAACGTTAAGCGCAGTACGAGCCATATCGATAAGTGGTTCGATAGAGATAAGCAGTGCCGCGATAGTTACAGGCAGCCCCATTGCTGGCAGTACGATTAGAGCTGCAAACGTTGCGCCACCACCGACACCAGCGATACCAAATGAGCTTACGGTAATGATAGCAATCAGCGATAGGATGAAGTTAATGTCCATAGGGTTGATGCCCATAGTCGGTGCAACCATTACCGCTAGCATTGCAGGGTAGATACCAGCACAGCCGTTTTGACCGATTGTTGCGCCGAAAGAAGCAGACAAGTTAGCAATCGCTGGTGGAACATTAAGCTTAGTGATCTGCGCTTCGACGTTTAGCGGAATTGTTGCCGCAGAGCTGCGCGAAGTGAATGCAAACGTTAGTACTGGCCAGATCTTCTTGAAGTATTCTTTCGGGTTAACGCCCACAAAAGAAACCAATACGCCATGCACAACAAACATCAGTAGAATAGCCACGTAAGAAGCTACGATGAAGCCAAGTAGACTTAGAATGTCAGATGCGCTTGACGTCGCGACAACTTTCGCCATTAACGCTGCGATGCCGTATGGCGTTAGAGCCATGATCATCTTAACAAGGCGCATAACGATTGATTGAGCCGCTTCTACAAAAGTGCGGATTGGCGACTCTAACTCTTCTTTTTCAGCCATTACCTTACGCGCAGCAATACCCGTTAATACACCAAAGATAACAACCGCGATAATGGACGTTGAGCGAGCACCAGTAAGATCAGCAAATGGGTTGGTTGGGATGAAGCTTACCAACATCTGGGGGATAGTCAGATCAGAGACACGGTCAGCGCGAGTTTCAAGTGCCGCAAGGCGAGCCGTTTCGCGTGCGCCTTCTGTTAGACCTTCAGCAGAAAGACCAAATGCCTGTGTCACAATGATACCAACGATTGCGGAAATTGCTGTAGTTGCAAGCAATACTGAAATGGTGATACCTGAAATTTTACCCAGTGAACCACCTTTCTCTAGTTTCACAACAGCTGCGATCATAGAGACCAGTACCAGTGGCATGATGACCATTTTTAATAGACCAACATAACCTCGACCAACGATGTTAACCCAGTCTAAGGTTTCCTTGATGATTGGGTTGCCTTCGCCGAATAGCAGTTGAAGGCCTAGACCAAAACCACTACCAAAAACAAGACCAAGCAGTACTAGACGTGAAAGTGTGTGTTCTTTCTTCTGCTGTCCGTAGAGAAAAAAGAGAATACCAGTAAATACCGCTAAGGCAGCGATAGCAGGGAATGACATTGAATTTCCTTATGAATTACTTCAGAACAATAGGAAGCCTAGATATATAGGCATGAGTACTGTTAGGTAAAATAACGTTCTGTAACAAAACGTAAAATAAGGAAAAGTAATTTGATAGATCAATTAGTCATATCTAAAAGAGCGGTTGTTCGGATATTCAACAGAGTGATGGTTCAGCCACCAATTTAGCGATATTTCGCCAAAAAATTAAGCATCTCACTCGAACTGGAAATTTCGACATTTTTAAAATTATTTTCGAATAATTTAAACAGCATCGTTTTGGCAACCCATTCTGACTCGATTGGGCGAAGGTTTTTTAAACGACCGATCATAAAAGGTTTGAAAAGAGGTGAGAGCGTTTGCAGGAACTTTTCATCGGATCTTGGCTTTGTTCTATTGCCAAGCAGTGGTCCAGGTCTTGCAATAAACAACTGCTTGAATCCAATACGAATGAGGTTTTGCTCCATTTGTCCTTTACACTTCAAGTAGTGTGAGTAGGAAGTCTGAGAGGCCCCATAGCTGGATACTACTGCAACGCGTTCTACGCCCAAAAACTTCATGGTTTGAGCTACGTGAGTGACCAACTCGACATCAACTTTACGCAAGGCTGCCTTTGAGCCTGCTTGTTTGATGGTCGTCCCCAAACAGATAACACCAAGAGTCGGCCTTGGATGCCCTTCATCCCACTGTGTTATATCCAGGTCATTGTTGATGATTTGAATCAGCTTATTTGAAGCTGGCTCTCTTTTAATTTGAGAACGAGTGAGAGCATATACGGTTTGAACTGAAGGTTCAGCAAGTAGCTGCTCCATTACATGACCACCAATCAACCCTGTAGCACCGGCTACGATAACGGAAGAGTTATCTCCTTGAATGGACATGCGAGCTCCTTAGTGAGTGGCGGAATAATCAGCTTTTGATGTTGAGTCTTTTAGTTTTGGCTCAATCTACGCATAAGATCCAGAAAATTCCGTGAAGAACTCTACAAATCATTCATATTTACAGTGAGTTGGCGCTGAGGATTGACCGAATAGGCACTGAGTAATAGTAAGATCTAAACTGGTTTGGATATTAGAAAGTGTGTCGTTAAAAAGAACAAAAGCCCGCGGGGTGGGGCGGGCTTTCTGGCTTGCGCTGGAGACTAACGCTTGCCTAAGTGAAGGAGAGTGGGATTTTCTTCACCTTTTTGCTTTGTTTTCCAGATTTATTCGGTTTTTTTCTACTTTGGTTAGCGAACATAGAGACCTCCTAAATCTTATACTGCTAAATGTGTACCTCTGTTTTCGTTCCCTGATAACCGTACACTTGGCTTTTCATAGTGAGTGAGTTAAAGCACTTTAAATAAAGCATAACTAATGCCAACTTTTAAGTGTTTGATTTTATTAGAATGCGTTTTCTAATGGGTCACTATTGTTCAAATTGACAGTCAAATTGAGATTTTTGAGTCGATTTTGTTCAATTCGACAACAAACACGGGTTCAAAGGCGAGTTATCGATAGATAGATAAGACGATAGCAAGTAAACTGGTTATTAATTTGTCACAGCCAAGGATGCGCGATGAACCTCCAGTTCGATACTCTCTCTGCAAATGAAATCTACCACCTGATGACTCAAACGGTTATCCCTCGTCCGATAGCGTGGGCACTCACCAAATCAAGTGGTGATGTGTATAACCTAGCCCCATTTTCATATTTCACCCCAGTATCGAGCCAGCCACCCCTTTTGATGCTTTCTGTAGGTAAAAAGCCGACAGGTGAGATCAAAGATACCGCCAAAAATGCGATAGAAACCGGCAAGTTAGTGATCCATATTGCGTCTGAATCTTGTGCGGAAGTTATGACGGCTACGGCGGCAACGCTGGATCACGATCAATCTGAAGTACAAGCGAACGACATTGAGCTAGTAGAGTTCGATGGTTTCTCTTTACCGCGTGTTAAGAATTGCTCTGTTGCGTTCGGCTGTACGCTGTTTGAGGTTAAAGAGGTCGGCGATGTGCCTCAAAGCTTGGTATTTGCCAAAGTTGAAACGGTATACATTGCTGAGGACATCATTGATAAATCCAGTGAGCGATTGAAAATAGATGCACTAGCGCTGAACCCGTTGTCACGCCTAGGTGGTGGTGAATACGCGACGCTCTCTAATGTTTTTTCGGTAGCGCGACCAAAATAATCCAAAGCTGAGTCGACGATCGGCTCAGTCTTTCAGTTATGCGCTCAAACAAAATGCGCTTCGCTATAAAACAGTCAATTAGTTATTAAATCTTCAGAACATCACATTGGTAAGTCACGTCCATGCTAGACACTCAACACTCTGCGTTTATCCAAAATCAAATTGATCAGAAAACCAAACCACTGGGCGCATTAGGCCTGTTAGAGAAGACCGCTTTTCAACTAGCACTTATCCAAAGCCAACAAAGCCAAACACCACCTGAAAAAATTCAAATCACTCAGCCCTCAATGTTTGTTTTTGCCGGTGACCATGGCATTGCGGATGAAGGGGTGAGTATTGCTCCAAGTGCCGTAACGCAACAAATGGTATTGAACTTTTTATACGGCGGAGCAGCGATCAATTGTTTCTGTCGACTCAACGACATCAACTTAACGGTTGTCGATGCAGGCATTCTAGAAGCCATCGATATGAGTGCGATTTCAGGTAGCCACTCTGAGTTACTGGTGACGCAACGATTGGGCAACGGTACTCGTAATTTTAACCAACAAGCAGCGATGTCACGTGAACAGGTCGAGAAAGGGATCAACTATGGTCTGTCACTGATTGAAAGAAGAATCGCGCAAGGCTGTAATCTGGTTATGTTTGGCGAAATGGGAATTGGCAATACAAGCAGCGCCTCAGCAATACTAAGTGCATTATCAGGTTTAGACTCAAAAGAGTGTGTTGGACTTGGTACTGGTATCGATGACGAACAGTTCAAGCGTAAGCAGCAAGTGGTTGCCAACGGTGTTGCTCGTTGTAAGGGCAAAGCCATCGAAGAAGTGCTCGCTGAAGTGGGCGGCTTTGAGATTGTACAAATGATTGGTGGATTCCTAGGCGCGGCAAAAATGCAAACTCCGGTTCTGG
Source organism: Vibrio fortis (assembly GCF_024347475.1). Taxonomy (NCBI): domain Bacteria; kingdom Pseudomonadati; phylum Pseudomonadota; class Gammaproteobacteria; order Vibrionales; family Vibrionaceae; genus Vibrio; species Vibrio fortis. The sequence continues at coordinate 1,779,649 of NZ_AP025487.1, read as the reverse complement.
TTGATGGCTTTATTGTCTCAGTTGCGGCGTATGTGGCGAACTTAATTAATCCATCATGTCGCGACTACATGCTGTTTGCGCATAAATCTCAAGAAAACGCGCATCAACACGTATTGAATGAACTACATGCCGAACCGTTATTGGATTTAGGTTTAAGACTGGGTGAAGGCACTGGCGCAGCATTGGCACTGCCTCTGATTAAGGCTGCTGCAGAGTTTTACAATGATATGGCAAGCTTTGAGAGCGCTGGAGTGACGGTGTAATGAGTCAGCTCGAAGCGGACCGCGGCATTAAATATCAATGGCAACTGTTTTTATTGGCATTGGGCTTTTTCTCTCGTCTACCGGTACCACACGATACGCCATATTCTGAAGAGCGAATGAATCGAGCAGGACGTTACTTTTCGACGGTCGGTATCTTGCTGGGTCTATTGTGCGCCACGGTTTATGTTTTACTGAGCTTGTTCTTTCCGGCTGATGTCGCATTGATACTCATCATGGCGTTTAGTTTAATGCTGACGGGTGCATTCCACGAAGATGGCCTAACAGATATGGCTGATGGCATTGGTGGTGGCATGACGATTGAGCGACGCCTAATTATCATGAAGGACAGCCGTATTGGTACCTACGGTGCGTCAGCTTTGATAACGGCTCTATTGGGCAAATGGGTCTTTTTAAGCGAGCTTATCGAACAGACCCGAACCGCAGATCTCTTTATGATATTGGTTTCTAGCTACGCATTTAGCCGAGCCATCGCAGCGTCACTTATTTACGATATGCCTTATGTCAGTGACCCTGATACCAGCAAAAGTAAGCCGTTAGCAAATAAACAGACCCGCTCTGAAACCCTATTTTTGATTGCTATTGGACTCTTTCCAAGTCTTTGGTTTGGTATTGAATTCAGCATTGTGTTGTTAGCTATAGGCTATGTCGTTCGTACACTACTTAAACGCTGGTTAACAGTACGTATTGGTGGTTTTACTGGAGATTGTTTAGGCGCAGCGCAGCAGTTGGTTGAGCTCTCAACTTACTTGTTGTTTATTGCCGCGTTTTATAACGGTTTTATTGGGTAACTACGAATCATGAAGCAGGGAAAATCCACACATTTAATTCTCGGCGGAGCGCGTTCAGGAAAGTCGAGCTTTGCTGAAACACAGGCGATCACGATATCGGAAAGTCAGCAGCGTCAACTGCACTACATAGCAACGGCCATTAGTTTTGACGAAGAGATGGAAGCGCGTATTCGTCATCATCAACAACGACGTGATCATCGTTGGCAAGAGCATGAAGTGCCAATTGAACTTGCACAACACTTGCGCAGTCTGAGTTCATCTGATGTGGTTTTGATCGACTGTTTGACGCTTTGGCTGAATAACGTGATTTATCAGCTTGGAGAGAAGGCGACTAACGAGCAGATCGAAGAGTCGATACAAGAACTCGTCAGTGCGGTCGAAGCAAGCCCTGCGAGTATCATTATGGTCTCCAATGAAGTTGGTCTTGGAGTTGTTCCAATGGGGCAAGTGTCTCGTTTATTTGTCGACAACGCTGGCAGAATGAATCAAGCCTTGGCCAAAGTGGTTAAGCAGGTCACTTTCATCGCCGCTGGGCTACCTATGGTTTTAAAAAACGAAGGTTGATGAGCTCACATTGAACAAGATACGCACCAAACACATATACCTCGTTCGTCATGGCAAAGTACTCGGAGAGGCTGCATTGAATGGCCGAACAGACGTGCTGGTTGACTCGTCAGTTCAAGATAAGATTTGTACAGCAATAGCATCGCTGCCGTTTAAATTGGATGCAGTCGTCACATCACCGCTGAGCCGCTGTCATGATTTAGCAGAGCGAGTTGCGCAGACTAAATCACTAAACTTAGAAAGCATTAACGAACTGCAAGAGATGAATTTCGGTGATGTGGATGGGGTTCCGTTCGATCTTCTTAGTGAACAGTGGGAGAGTTTGGAATCATTTTGGCAAGATCCAGCAAATCATCAGCTCACTGGAGCGGAAAGTTTACAGGCGTTCCATCAGCGAGTAATTCAAGGTTGGTCGCAACTTATAAGCAGCACCAATGACAACATCTTATTGGTTACGCATGGTGGCGTAATCCGAATGATTTTGGCGCACTGTTTGGATATAGATTGGAGAAAGCCAACGCTCTATTCCAACCTAGCCATCGGTAATGCGTCTTTGACACACATTCAAATCACACAAACAGACAATAACTACATCAGTGTGAAGGTGATAGGGCAGCCATTGTTAGTGACCTAGCACCAACCAGTGAAAACTGGATTTATATTTTTACCAATTTATCGATAGAACATCGCACAGAATAAGGACAGAACTCATGACAACGCCAAGTTGGGATTTGAGCATTGCATATCGTGGACTAGACGATACAAAGATTGAACAAGATATTGAACTTATTGAGCAGTGTATTGAACTGCTTTACCTTCATGTCGAAAAGCGCGACACAGTGATCGCTATGCAGAATGCGATCCAAACCTCTGAAGCAGCAGGCACACTACTTGGGACGATTCACACGTTCGCAAACTGTCACGCTTCTGTGGATGCGACGCATACTGAAGCGAAGCAGCTTTTAGGGCGAGTTGCAAAGCTCAACTCGGAGATGTCTCAAGCATTTAGCCCATATGAAGACACTCTAGTTCACGCTGATGTTGAGTTCATCACAAAAGTACTAGACCACACCAGCCCAGACGTTGCGGGTCAAGGTTTTGCTATCGAGAGTTCTCGTAAACTAGCTGCAACTCGTCTAAGCGTTGCCGAAGAGCAGTTGCTTGCTGCGATGGAAGTCGATGGTCGTGATGCGTGGGGACGTCTATACGACAACCTGACAGGTTCACTAAAGCTTTCACTGCAACTTGAAGGTGAAGAGGAACAGCTTGGCTTTTCACAAGCAGCGAGTCTTCTTTACGGCAGTGAATTTGATAAACAAGAACCGGCTTGGCGCGCGGTTCAACAAGCAATGGCCACTCACCAAGAGTCATTTGCATCCATTCTTAATGCACTGGCAGGTTGGCGTTTAACGGAAAACAAAAAACGCTCGAAGATCTGTGATGTACATTTTTTAGCGCCAAGTCTGCATGGCAGTCGTATTGTTCCTGAAACACTAGACACCATGATGGCGACAGCAAAAGCCAATCGCTCAGTAGGTCAGAAAGCGGGTTTGTTGATGGCAAAGGTTCATGGTCTAGACGAGATGAAACCTTGGAACCATCTTGCTGCAATGCCACCGCTTGGTGATGCCGAATCTAAGGTCTACCCGTTTGATGAAGCGATCGATGTGATTAAAACAGCCTTTGCTGAAGTGAATCCGGAGATGGCACAGTTTGTTGATCTTATGGTTGAAAATGGCTGGATTGACGCAGCTCCAGCGTCAAACAAACGCCTAGGCGCATACTGCACTAAGTTCGCAGCAACACGTTCTCCACTGGTATTCATGACGTGGAGCGGCAGCCGTTCTGATCTTATGACACTTGCTCATGAGCTTGGCCACGCATTCCATAACTGGGTCATGCGCGACATGCCATTGTGTCAGACTCGTTATCCGATGACATTGGCGGAAACGGCTTCGATCTTTGCAGAGAATATTGTTCGTGACTACTTGCTCAAACAAGCAGAAACGCGTGATGAAAAGCTGGAAATGCTATGGGAAGAGCTCTCTTCTTCTTTGGCATTAATGATCAATATTCCAGTGCGCTTCGAGTTTGAAAAAGCCTTCTACGAACAGCGCGAGAAAGGGGAATTAACAGCCAAGCAACTATGCGACTTAATGGAGAAAACTTGGAAGGCGTGGTACGGCGATGCGATGAGCGAAGCTGATCCATACTTCTGGGCGAGTAAACTGCATTTTAGCATCGCTCAGGTCAGTTTTTATAACTACCCATATCTGTTCGGTTACCTATTCAGTAAGGGTGTATACGCGCAACGTGAAGTGAAAGGTGACAGTTTCTACAGCGATTACGTAGCCCTGCTCAGAGACACAGGCAGCATGATGGCAGAGGATGTGGTTGCGAAACATTTAGGTATGGATCTAACAGAAGCGGACTTCTGGCAACAGAGTATCGATATGGTGTCTGCACAAATCGATGAGTTTGAAAGACTGCTCAATCAGGAAGATTAATTGATCTTAATCGGTTCATACTCAATAAGAGCTGTGGTAGGTTACACGGCTCTTATCTGATTGATATAGCTTAAAAACCTCGCAAGGTTTAATTCTCCCTGCTTTGAACAGGGCCAATATAACTATTTATGGGCAGTATTTGTGAGTGATAACGGAGTTTCTGTTGATAAGTGCGATCATAGCAACACAATTTCTTTGTACAATTTATTAACATACGGCCGTGCAATTAAGGAGTAGCGCATGACGAAATCTCTCTTTCGCCAATCATTTCTTTTGGACAGCCTAGATCTTGAACAAGAAGTGCTTGCAGGACAAACCGTACTAAGTAATGGAGTACAGCTAAAAGTCCATCAACGTGGTGTTTTTGAAGTAATTCCAGCGGATTACGATCAACAGACCAAGAACATCATTTTCTCAACAGGCGTTCATGGTGACGAAACCGCACCAATGGAGCTGGTTGATAAGATAATCGAAGATATTGAAACAGGTTTCCAATCAGTAAAAGCTCGCTGTTTGTTTATTATCGCTCACCCAGAAGCGACCAACGCTCATACTCGTTTTCTCGATGTAAACATGAACCGTCTTTTTGATGACAAGGAGTATGAAGTAAACCGCGAAACCAAGATTGCGAACCATCTGAAGTATTTAGTCACCGAGTTCTATAAAGATACTCAGCCGGAAACGCGTTGGCATTTAGATCTTCACTGTGCAATTCGTTTGTCGAAGCACTACTCATTTGCCGTGAGCCCTAAAGTTCGTCACCCCGTTCGCAGCCAAGAACTCATTGATTTTATCAACAGTGGGCACGTAGAGGCTTTGCTGCTTTCGAACTCTCCAACCAGTACATTCAGTTGGTACAGTGCGGAAAACTTTGGCGCACAGGCGCTAACAATGGAACTAGGGCAGGTCGCGCGTATTGGTGAGAACCAACTGGATAAACTGACTGCGTTCGATCTCGCGATGCGTAACCTTATCGCCGAGTGTGAGCCCGAACATCTTCCAAAGAAAACCATTACGTATCGCGTAAGTCGTACTATTGTTCGCTTACATGACGATTTCGATTTTATGTTCTCTGACTCAGTCGAGAACTTCACCGCGTTTAAGCATGGTGAAGTATTTGGCCACGACGGTGATAAGCCGCTGATGGCGAAAAATGAAAACGAAGCGGTAGTATTCCCAAATCGTAATGTAGCTATCGGTCAACGTGCTGCACTGATGGTGTGTGAGGTTGAAACTCGCTTCGATCACGGTCAGTTAGTTTACGATTAAAACCACACGTAAATAATCCCAAACGATTGATATCACAAGGTTCGCACGTTATTGCGAACCTTGTTTTTATTGGGGGATACAGGTAAGGTTACGCGAACTTAGTTAAAGTAGCTTGATATGGATTTCCAACACCTTATTCAACAAAAACAGCGACGCTGGACTCGTGCCATTTATCTGATGCTTACTGCGTTGATTGTCCTCAGTGGCCTTTACTTAATGGTCGGTGATCTGTTTATTTCCCCGTTGAATACACTCTCTCCACTTGAAGAAAAGTTACTTGTCGATTTGCGATTACCACGCCTGCTTGCCGCGATTGCGATAGGTGCTGCGCTCGCGGTTTCTGGGGCGAGTTTACAGGTCTTACTCGGGAACGTACTAGCCGAGCCCGGTGTACTCGGGATCTCAGGCGGCGCAAGCCTAGCGATGGTTATTGTGCTGTTTTTCTTACCATTTGCCCCTACGCCCGAACTCTTCATGATAGCAGCCGTGATAGGCTCACTCTGTTTTACAATCCTGCTAGTGGGCATGGTGAGAGCAATGCGTTTAACCACGGCAAAACTCTTGTTGATTGGTGTTGCGCTTGGCATTTTGTCAGGTGCAATGGTGACTTGGGCATTCTATTTTAGTGACGACCTAAGCCTTCGCCAACTTATGTATTGGTTGATGGGCAGTTTAGGTGGTGTTGCTTGGTATCAACACACACTCACTTTAGTGATGATTCCCGTGATCATTTGGTTGTGCTTACAAGGCAGTAAACTCGATAAATTGATGATAGGCGAAGTACATGCTGCTCAGTTGGGGATCAACGTACCAGCACTGCGTTGGCGTTTGATTTTCGCCGTCTCAATACTTGTCGGGTGTGCCGTCGCCCTTGGGGGGGTGATCAGCTTTGTGGGCTTAGTCGTTCCACACCTGTTGCGCTTAGCGATAGGCACGGATAACCGATATCTGCTCCCGCTTTCTGCTGTGTCTGGCGCTGCACTCTTGGTGTTTGCCGATATCTGCGCTCGTACACTTTTAGATTCGGCTGAATTGCCGCTGGGTGTGATGACAACCACGATTGGTGCGCCAATCTTTATTTGGATGTTGGTGAAAAATCATGATTCAAATTAAAAGCTTAAGCGTCGGTTCAAGGCTGCTACCACTCTCTTTTAACCTTAAACCTGGGCAAGTGACTCACGTGATAGGGCCAAATGGAAGTGGAAAGAGCACGTTGTTAGAAGCCATCTCTGGTATCGGGGAAGGTTACACAGGGGAGGTTGTTTGGCATGACAAGCCGCTATCAGAATTTTCATTGCAAGACCTTTCTCTGCAGCGGGCCTATTTAAGCCAAAGCGCAAGGCCTGCATTCAATCTTGAGGTGTTTCAGTTTCTTGCCTTGTCGCTGCCAAGTTCTACTGATCCTCATAGTGCGATTGTATCTAAGGTGCTGACAGAGGTGAGTCAGTTGCTTGAGATAAGCGATAAGCTGCACCGCTCAATACAGACGCTTTCTGGCGGAGAATGGCAGCGCGTTCGCTTAGCGGGTATGTGCCTGCAAATTTGGCCGTCTCTTAATCCTTATTCCAAATTACTTATCTTAGATGAACCGGCTGCTCCTCTAGATATTGGGCAGGAGGCGCTCCTTTATAAGCTGATTGGTCGTATCGCGGAACAGGGGATCTCCGTGATAATGGCAAATCATGATTTGAATCGTACCTTAAGGCATGCCGATCAAGTGCTACTGCTGGATCAAGGTGTGTTGCAAAAGGCGGGTACGGCTGAAAAGGTGATGGTTCCAGAGCAGCTAGAGCAGGTGTTTAATACACGAATTAAAAGTATTACTGTCGATAACGCGACTTATCTACTGTTCGAATGACCGATCATCTGGTTGATTTTCAATTGGGCGAAATTGTGTTTCTCTTGCGCCTGAATTGATAGCTAAAACCCGACCATTATTGGCTCGTCTCCTCAACTAACAATGCTCGCTAGCACCTTTTACTATGTAACTTGTTAATTTTATTATTTTTCTTCTGGCCTGTTGTTATTTAACGCTATTTTGTTACTGTGAAAGGAACAGTAATTAGAGCGATAAAACAACATGAACTAAGAAGGAAATGAAATGGAAATACAAGTAAGACGCACAGAACCGAGTGATGCAAGAAGTGTTAAAGAGATCTATGAGTGCCCAAACGCGTTTCGCGGTACCCTGCAACTCCCACACCCTTCGCTCGAACTCTGGGAGAAGCGTCTCACCCATATTCCAGAGCATGTCTATTCTTACGTGGCACTGTATCAAGGTGAGGTCATTGGAAATCTTGGCCTAGAAGTCTGTGTTAACCCAAGACGTCGGCACGTTGCCTCATTGGGTATGGGGGTTAAAGATAACTTCGCAGGAAAAGGTGTTGGAAGCGCGTTATTAAAAACAGCCGTCGACCTTTGTGATAACTGGATTAACATTAAGCGCCTTGAACTGACGGTTTACACCGACAACGAGCAAGCGATTAATCTTTATAAGAAGTTTGGTTTTCAAATTGAAGGGGAGTCAGCGGCATTTGCATTCCGTGATGGCGAATATGTTGCGGCTTACCACATGGCTAGAATCCAGCTAAGCTAACAGAGTCTACTTATTGAAGCACTGAACCAAATAAAAAGCGCCTCAGGATTTGAGGCGCTTTTTAACAAATTCCGCTTGTAGGAAAGTGATTTTAAACCGTTAGTGGCGCAAGGTCAGCTGGACGGTAGTAAACCGACTTAAGTACTTTACCTTGGCGAATGGTTTTCTCTTCTGAAACGAAATCTTCAGCGCACTTTGCGATGATGTAATCACCTTTCTGTACAGCCATCAGCTTGATGTTTTGTTCAGCATAGAACGCTTCAGTTTCTGCGTACTCTTTCTCGTTACGACATACTTTGCTCATGTTGCTTGAGTGTACTTCATCCCAACATGGTAGGAAGTCAATCGCACGGTTCTTGGCGACGTTAAGCAACAAGTCAATCAGGTAGCTGATCGCTAGGTTATCTTCAACTTTGTCTTGGCCCATGTGGACTAAACGACCCATCAATACATAGACGCTGTCTACGATTGCATCGGCTTGTTCTGTTTTTGAATCTGCTTCTGCAAGTTCAGTCAGCTCTTCGATAGCTAAAGAGGTGTGAAGCGTATCGCCTTTGTCGTCCATAGTCTCTGGCGCTGCAACAGGCAGGTCGAAGGTACTACGGAATTCTTTGATGTCGCGATAAAGGTGATCGAAGATGGTTTGGTTTAGTTGAGAAAGGGTCATATTCCTATCCATTTGTATTTGGTAGGTCGGCATTTTAGCAAAGCTGGAACTAGCGCGCTATTCGTAACGCGCACTCTCTCGCTTATATTCTTCGTATCAATGTCTCTGATTGCTATTAAAATGTTTGAATATTAGTTGGTTTTCCTCTTTACTCGTGAAATATATAAAATGGTTAGATGAGTGCCGTCTACGAGCTTAGAGAATCGATTTATGAGTAGAGCCAGTGAGAGCGAAGTTGTTATTCGACGCTTATATCAAATTACCAATGACTACAAAAAAGGGTTTGATGTACAGATTGTGCAGCTTTTGGAAATGGGCTTGCAACGATTTGAGCTGGATATTGGTATTCTCTCTAAAGTAGATGGGAGTAATTACACTGTTCAGCATTGTGTCACTCCAGAAGATGTAACGCTTAAACAGGGCGACTCTTTTGATTATCGCGCGACGTATTGTGAGATTACTTGTCGCTCAAGCGGTCCTATATCAATCGAGCATTGCGGTGAGCATGACGTACACGCCCGCCATCCTGCTTATCAAGCTTTCGGTTTAGAGTCATATATCGGTATTCCAATTCATGTGGATAATGAAATCTATGGCACCTTAAACTTTTCGAGCCCGACACCTTACTATCGTAAATTCAAAGAGATAGATATCGACGTGATGAAGCTGATGGCTTCTTGGATCGAGGTGGAGTTAGTTAGACGAGCTCAAGAACAACGCCTGCAGCAATTAAATGAAAAACTCGAATATCAAGCGCTTTACGATCCGTTGACAGGGTTGCCTAATCGCCGCTGCTTGTTTAAAAAACTCAATGCTGAGGTAGCTAAGCTCAGAGAGGGAGAGGGGATTGGCAGTCTTGCCGTTATTGATATCGACCACTTTAAAAAAGTAAATGATAAGTATGGCCATCAGATTGGTGATGATGTTCTTAAAAAAATTGCCAAGGTGTTAAAAGAGAATACCCATGGACACGGAATTGCGGCTCGATTTGGTGGTGAAGAGTTTATTGTTTGTTACCCTCAGTCGACACCTGAGTATGCCGAGAGTCGGATGACACAATTACTGCAGGCCGTAAAGAACATCACGTTAGACAGAGAGCCTGTAACGATATCCGCTGGTGTTTGTCATTTTCAGTTATCAAACCAAGACGAACAGATTAATAAAATGTCGACATTAGATAACTTGATTAAAGTCGCCGATGAGTGTTTGTATCTCGCCAAAGAAAATGGACGAGACCAATACGTGTCTCGCCCTTATATTATGAATCCGCAGAAGGTTAGTATTAGTTAGCACCAAACAGATAAGGAAACAGTTTGCGTCGCTCTTCTGGTGTCAATGATTCAACGCGTGCGATGTTAGTATCTGGAATTGCTTCTGGGTTTGGATAGTGCTTCAACACCTTTTCCATGCTTTCTTCACGTATCAAATGATACACAGGGTAAGGAGAGCGGTTAGTTAAGTTCTCATCATCTTCTGGATCGGCACCACCAAAACAATAATCGGGGTGGAATGTCGCCACTTGATAGATACCTTCCCAATCTTGCTGTTTGATCAGTGCTTCGACCCAATCGATAAACATGTTGTAGTCAAAGAAATCTTGCAGCATGTTAGGTACGACAACTAGCGTCGTTTCTAGCTCTTCAGGTGGAGTATTATCGAGTTCGACAAAGTGGGTCATGATGTCTTCTAGCAACATTTCTTCAGTTGTCGCTTCACTGACAAATATTTTAATTTGTTTGTTTCGCTGAGGCTTCGCGGCAAAAGGACAAAGGTTTAATCCAATGACTACATCGTTCAGCCATTGTTGAACTTGATCGTGAATGATCTGTAACTCGTTTGAAGATGGGTTTGACATGACTTATTCCGAATAATTTTTGCGTAGCATAACAAAATCACTCGCAATCAAAACCCTAAATTATTTTTATGTCGATAATCAGCGTTTAATGCTCATCAAACATTCGCCTCTGTCATCGCTGGTTTAGTACCTTGATGCTGGTGCAGTTGATAGAGCCAGATAAAAATCAAACCGTATAACAGCGATCCACCGGCCATCACACCGTTCCAACCGAAATGCTGCCAACAGTACAGAAGTAAGAACCCTCCTAGGCTTCCCCCGATATAATAGTGAACCAAATAAAGCGCCGTAGCGGTTGCTTTTGCTTTTGTGGCTTTCTGACTCACCCAAGCGTATGCCAGTGTGTGGGCGAAGAAAGCACCGAAGCTTATCAACAATAGACCTGCAATCATGAAAGGAATCTGTTCCACTGCCGAGATAAGCATTCCAAGCAGACTGATTCCAGCGCCGAGCGCTATACCCGCGAGCGGATCAAATCTTTGTGTCCAACGACTAGAGAATTTCGAACTGATGGTGCCTGCTAGATAACAAAGGAAGATAAAAGACGCCACACTAACGGCTAGCGAATGAGGCTCTGCCACGAGTCGGAAACCCATTACCGAATACAAGTTAACAAAGAGCGCGAAGTTTGCGCCACCGATGAGCATTGCGGTCCACAAAATCGGGTTTCTTAGGTGAGTGATCACCGCTCGGTTATGGTGAAAGAACAGACCTTTTTGGGGTTTGAATCCTTTTTGATTTGGTAGTTTCCAAGCGATATATAAAGCACCAATGAATGAGCTGACGACAAAGAAGATGATCGCTGACTGCCAATTGTAATAGTCGGTAATCAGTCCACCGAGTACACGACCAAAGATTCCTCCTAACGAGTTAGCGGCAATATAGCCTCCAATTGCGATAGCAAAGGCTTTGGGTGTCAACTCTTCAACCATGTACGCAACAGCAACTCCGGCAAAAGCAGCGACGGCTATTCCCATGATAGCTCGTGCTGCAACTAACTCCCACAACGTCGTGGTGTACACCATAGATAGCCCAACTAATGGAATCAAAAATAGGCTAAGTAAAATGATGGGCTTACGGCCAAAGGTTTCTGATGCAATTGCCCATGGAACAAGGCTGAATGATAAACCCAATGTTGTAGCAGCAAACAACCAGTTCACCTGGGTTTCGCTGACTGAAAAGACTTCAGCCATGTGTGGAAGAATAGGTTGGAACACGTAGAGGTTACAAAAAATAATAAACGAGCCAATCGCCAGTGAACGGGTGATGTTTCTGTACTGTGGCGTGCCTGCGTCAAACATGAGGTGAACCTTGTATTATTATTTACCAACTTGTGAACAAAGTAGCAACTCACCCTTGATAAAAGAAATATATTAAAAATATCACCTCAATATAATTTTTATATCATCATGCTTGAGTCTAAATCACTTCGTCATTTTATTTCCGTTGCCGATCATGGAAACTTTACCCAAGCGGCTAAGTCACTTCATATCGCGCAACCCGCACTCAGTATTTCAATAAAGAAACTTGAGCAAACACTTGAGCTCACGCTGTTTCGTCGTGGTGAAAAACAGGTCACTTTAACGGAAGAGGGTAAAGTGCTTTATGAGCATGCCAAACGCATTGGCCAACAGTTCGAAGATGCTCAATTGGCAATGAATGAATTAAAAGGTTTGGAAAAAGGAGAGGTTCGGTTAGGCGCCCCAAGTATGATGGGCAGCTATTTCTTTCCGAGAGTTGTTATGGCGTTTAAAAGCCAGTTCCCCAACCTCAAAATTACCTTGATCGACGCTGGCACCGCTTCTATTCGAGAAATGCTCCTGAATGGCGAACTCGATATCGGTGTGGTTAATCATGACAATGTTCCTGAAGACTTAGAAACAGACCACCTTTTAGCATCAGAAATGCTGGCTGTTGTCGGCAAAGACCATCCTTTTGCCAAGCAGAAAAGTCTGACTTTTGAGCAGTTCTTTGAGCAAGACTTGATCATGTTTAAGTCTGGCTACTTTCATCGTGACTTCATTGATCAAATGCGCATAAAGCACGACCTTGATATGAGTATCGCCTTTGAGACCAACCTACTACCGATGATTCTCTCCATAGTTAAACAAGAGTTTGCGATTACCGCGTTGCTGAGTTTGGTGACTGAATATGAATCAGATGTTGTGGGCATTCCATTCAGTGAACCGGTAAAGCTTAACCTGTCGCTAGCGTGGAGAAAAGAAGGGTATTTGTCGAGGGCCGATAAAACGTTCATTGAATTCGTTAAACGCTATGTTTAGTTAATAGTTTCGTCAATAACTTGTCATCGGGAACAACAGATGATTTGAGTTGAATTTGTTGAGTAGTTAACTTTTTGATAATTACTGACTGAAAATCACATAAATCCCGCAATTAAAATGAGGTATCGATCGCCTTAGAGCTTGATTTTGTGAAATAAATAGAAATTGAAGTTTACTTTCAGTATTGGTTACGTATAATTCAAATTGTTGACGGTACAGCATACTTATATTATGAAATGTAAATGTAAAGAACAGCAAGTTGTAAGAGTACACAGAACTTTGTTTGATAAGGTTTTAGGGATTAAAGCGAAGTACAAGTGCGTAAAATGTAACGCGATCTTTAAAATCAAAGGCTAGTTTGACTCTATAACTTTTATTTTCGTGTGACTTACACGACAAAGCCCGCATTATGTGCGGGCTTTTTTATGGGGCAATCTAAACCGACAGGAGTTTAGTTGTAGTTGGCGTTATACATTTTATCGAAGTTTTTCTGATTCCATCCAACCATGATCTGATCGCCAATCTTAAGTACTGGGATTGAGCGAGCACCCATTGCTTGTAATTCCTTACGGCCACGTTGCATTTTTGCGTTAGTTAGGCGGTAGGTAATGTTCTTTGAATCTAAGTAGCGCTGAGCGTCTTTACAGTGAGGGCATTTATCCGCTACGTACAATACAACACGTTTCATTTAGGTTCTCTCTTGATGGTTCTAGGCAAAGTGTAGCGAATCTGGGGTGATTAGAAAAGTGTGATCAGTTACACTACACGGCTTTGGTTTGTGTCCTCTCTAAAGAGCTCTTTTAAGGCGTAGCTTCATGCACTCATCACTACGTTATATTCAAGGTTATCCGCAACACATTATTGAACCCGTGACCAAATTGGTTGAGTCTGGCCGATTGATAAAGTGGTTCGAATCTCGGTACCCAGAAAACCACACGATTAAGAGCGAGAAAGCGCTATTTGATTACGCGATGGCAATCAAAAATCGCTACATGAAGAAGACACCGCCGATCAGTAAAGTGGTGTACGACAGTAAGATCCACTTAATCAATAATGCACTGGGTTTACATTCGTATGTGGCAAAAAACCATGGTGGTAAAATCAAATCTAAGAATGAGATTCGTATTGCCAGTGTATTTAAGAATGCCCCAGAGCCTTTATTAAGAATGCTCGTGATTCATGAACTCGCACATATTAAAGAGAAAGAGCACGACAAAGCCTTTTATCAACTATGTTGTCACATGGAACCTGAGTATCACCAGCTAGAGTTAGATGCTCGCTTGTTTATGATCTATTTAGACTTAAAGAAATAATCGATGAATCAAAAACCGAAACGCAGCTTTGCCTCTGAAAGCCGTAATGTGAAGAAAAAAGCGTCAGCCACCGTTTCTGACGGTAAAAAGCCTGTCTCTAAAGGTAAAATAAACACGTCATCAAAGAAGCGTGCTACGTCTAACAAGCCAAGTAAGAGCAACAAGAGTTCAAATCAAGCTACAGGAAAGAAACCACAAGTTAAAAGTGGTTTACACCCGCGCAACCAACACCGTGGTCGATATGACTTTCATGCTCTGGTGAAAGCCTTGCCAGAACTGAAAAGCCAATTGATCAAAAATCCTGTGGGTGAATCGACCATTAATTTTTCTGACCCGCTGTCAGTGAAGCTATTGAATAAGGCGTTGCTTGCTCATCACTACGGAGTTCAGCACTGGGATATACCTGCTGGCTACCTATGTCCACCAATTCCTGGGCGCGCTGATTACATTCATCGAGTTGCCGATTTGCTAAATAGCGAGAGTCAAGGTAAGCCTTACCAACATGACAAGGTCAAAGCTCTTGATATTGGCGTAGGCGCGAACTGTATCTACCCAATCATAGGAACGACGGAATACGGATGGCGTTACAACGCAAGTGACGTGGATCCGGTTTCGGTTAAAGCAGCGAATTTCATAGCTGAAAGCAACCATAACTTGAAAAGTAAGATTCACTGTCGACTGCAACATGACTCAACAGCTTTCTTTAAAGGGATAATTAAAGAAAATGAACGTTACGACGTCACAACGTGTAACCCGCCATTTCACAGCTCATTAGAAGAAGCACAGAAGGGGACTCAACGAAAACTGGATAATCTTGCTGCCAACCGAGCAAAGAAGCAGGGTAATCTCGACAATAAAGCTTCGCGTCCGAGTGCAATGGCGAATAAGCAAAGTAAGCCTGATCTTAACTTCGGTGGTCAAAAAGCGGAGTTATGGTGTCCTGGAGGCGAAGCAAAATTTATTACTGGTTTAGCCAAGGAGAGTGTGGAATTTGCCACTCAAGTTTTGTGGTTCACGACTTTGATCTCTAAGAAGGAAAACGTTGCGGTGTTAAAGAGCCAACTGGCCAAACTTAATGTGAAGCAAGTTAAAGTCGTTGAGATGGCTCAAGGACAGAAAATCAGTCGCTTCGTTGCGTGGAGCTTTATGGATAAACAGCAGCGTCAGACTTGGATTTCTCTTAAATAACCATAATAAGGTGTTAGGCACGCCGAAGTAGAGATCGACATTAAACAAGTCGAGACAGTTATTAAAGCCGATGGTTGAATGGTTTCAATCATCGGCTTTTTTAATTACTATTCTCTAACTTCTATTAAGTTTCTTTCATTTCATCAAGCATGGATTGGTATTTATCGCGTAGGGCTTCGTTACCTGACTTCGATTCCAACTCAACTAAGATCTGAAGAGAGGGGATTTGATATCCATATCGCTGGTGGAACTTAAACAAACGTAATCTTGCGTCACGATACTCATCTTGTGACACCTCAATCTTTGTTAATTGGAGGATCGATTTAATACGGTTTGGATCATGGTCGAGGGCACGCGTGAAGTAATATTTTGCTCTATCACTATCGCCAGATTTCAGTGCGCAAAACCCTGCGTTTTCGTAACTTGCAGAAACCAAATAGTAGAAAGGCTGATTGATCGCCTGATTAAAATAACGGTCGGCTTGTTCATAGTCGCCCTGCTTACAGAGAAAGGTGCCATAGTTATTAAGGACGTTACCGTTATTAGAATCTAGTCTTAATGCGGACTTATATTGTTTTCTTGCCTCATCGGTTTCTCCAACGGTTTCATAATAATGAGCCATAGAGAGGCGAGCTCGGTAGTAGCGGGGAGCGTGCTGGATCGCCAGTTCGAGGTTCTCTCGCGCCCGCACCATATTCTCTTGTTCCATATAACCTAGCCCAAGTGCGATTCTCGATTCAGACATTGAAATAGGATCCGCTTCCACTCTCTGTGGCTCTCCTTCTGTGACTGATACACAACCACTGAGTGCAACAAACAGCAAGACTGATGATGGCTTGATTAACTTGGGTGAGGGCATTGCGAAACTCCTTTTAGCTACCAGAACATGATATGAGAACTCGAACCATGGATTGGTAAAAAGGGGAGGTAATGCGATCCACTCACCATAAAAAGCCGTTTGTTATCAACTCTAAAGCGAGTAGTGACAAACGGCTCTAGTGAACTTATCTGTTTTAAAGGTCAACTTGGGTGAATCAGTCGTCCTTGGTGAAGTTTTCTTCGCTGAAATGTTCCAAGTCGTATGGTGTTTGTTGATAAACACAATAGTTTAGCCAATTTGAAAATAGCAGGTGACCGTGACTACGCCAACTCGCAACGGGCTTGTTGTCAGGGTTGTTGTTCGGGTAGTAGTTGATCGGAATGACTGGCTCCATACCTTCTCCAAGATCGCGAACGTATTCATTGTGGAGTGTATGAGCGTCATATTCTGGGTGGCCAGTGACAAATACATTTCGCTTGTCTTTGGTAGCCGCCAAGTACACGCCTGCAACATCCGACGTCGCTAGAATATCGAGATCCGTATGTTCGGATAGATATTCAGGTGAAAAATCTGCATAGCGAGAGTGTGGAGCTAAGAAGGTGTCGTCAAAGCCTCGCAAGATTGGATGGTATGGCTTATGAATCTCGTGATGATAAACGCCAGATAACTTCTCTTTTCGTGTGCGCTTTGGTAGATCGTAAAGCAGTTTCAAGCCAGCTTGAGCCGCCCAACAAACGTAAAGGGTTGAGGTAACGTGCTTGTTTGCCCACTCCATGATGGTTTTTAGATGGTCCCAGTAGATAACATCCTCAAACTGAACCAAACCTAGTGGTGCACCAGTGATGATCAGTCCATCAAAGTTGCGGTTTTTTACCATCTCAAACTGACGATAAAAGTTATCAAGGTGCTCAGTGGGTGTGTTTTTACTAGGTCTGTCATCAATGCGCAGTAGCTCTACATCTACCTGTAGCGGACTGTTTGACAGTAGGCGTAAGAATTGAGTCTCAGTTTCAATTTTCTTCGGCATTAGGTTGAGGATCAAGACTCGAAGTGGACGAATTTCCTGTGTCGATGCTCTTGATAGCGGCATAACGAAGATGTTTTCTTCTCGAAGAACATCGCTCGCTGGCAATTGGTCTGGAATGCGAATAGGCACTGCTTTCTCCCTAAGCTAGATATTTAGACGTCTATACTTCTGAATCTATAATATATTGTGACGCTTGTCGACATACAAAACGCACCTTTGTAAATATTTCGTTATCGAATCTGCAGAGTCTCGCCGCAGTTTAGCGCGGTTAAATAAGTGGTGTTGCGAAAGTGCATGAGCACAATTGAGTCTTTGCTGCTTAAAGTAGCGCTTAATGATCTAGGTTTATGATTATGACTTCAGATACGTTAACATTCTGCTTTCACGTAATTTTTGGTTGTGGGTGAGTGCGAGGTTGAAACTTATATTAATACGAGGCTTGCCTGGTTCTGGCAAATCGACCAGAGCAAGATCTCTGGATGCTTTTCATGTTGAAGCCGATATGTACTTCGTGAACAGTGACGGTGATTACTGTTTCGACCCGGCGTTACTCCCTAAAGCGCATGAGTGGTGTCAAAATCGTGCGGAAGATGCCTTAAAACAGGGAAATGATGTGGTGGTATCCAACACGTTTGTTAAACGATGGGAAATGAAGGCGTACCGAAACATGGCACGCAGGCATGGTGCTGAACTAGTGATTGAAGTATGCCGTGAACAGTATGGCAACATTCACGGTGTGCCAGAGTCTGTTGTAAAGCGCATGAAGAAAGAGTGGCAAGAATAATAAAAGCACTAACATCGGATTCGAGTATCCAAAATGTCTTGTTTTAATAATACATCCAAAGAAATTAGTTAAAGGTTAAATGATCAATGGCAAAACGTTCTGTGGTCGTGGATATGATGTCTTATGGTATCTACTCAACTTGGGATTCAAAATCTAAAGACCTACCTAAGATTCAGGAATTTACTCATCGAGTAGAAGCGGAGATCGATGTTGAGTTTGGTTACATCATCAACATCAAAAAGGCCAAAGGAGAAAAGATTCGTTACTGCATCTATCACCCAAATATCACCACGGATAAAGGAGAGGTACTTGAGCCTTTTGACGGTGAAGAATACGTCGGCAGCAACGATTGGGATTTCTATCTAGGCGACACTATTTGGGCGCCTATCGACAATAAGATCGGAAAGTGGAGAATGACGGTCGAGCTTAAAGGAAGAGTGATTGCTGATAAGACTTTTGATTTAGTTGCGAAAGACGAAGGCCAATTTTGGAAAAGACGAGGGTTCTAAACCGTCGTCGAGGTTCTCCCAATTCTGTTACACAACAAAGCCAAGCCGTCACGCTTGGCTTTGTTGATCTTGGTCGAGCGTTAAATTTAATCTCAATAAGATACGTTTGTTTTTGATGTTAATGTATTGATTTTGTTCGCTTAATTATCTCATTGATATAAAAAAGTCTCTTTCTTTCTATAAATAATAGAGACCCTTGAAAGCAATATGGATACTACACCTTCACCAAGATAGGGCGGCCAAGCCTTATGAATGTCATTTTTTGGGTGAAGTTATGATAACGATAGATACAGCACTGTTAGGATCACTGTCGATCGGCACTCTTCGGTCGGTAGAGCATTCTTCCAAGGGTAGTCACAAAGCAAATAAAACGGCTAAGAATATATTCACTGCAATCTCTGCCAATGATAACCAACCGATCACCATTGATGAAGCTCTAAGATTACGTGATAAAACATGTTTTATTTGTGATGACTGCGGTCACAGATTAAGAGCACATAAACGTTCAAAAAATGGGGCGAATGCACACTTTGAACATTTTATAAAGAACCCATTCTGTAAATATTGATAATATTATCAGAGGCCGATTTAGGGCTAGAAATCAAACCAAGAAAGGAAAGTTAATGTTGTATGTACTTGTTATAGCTATTGCTATAGCGGTCTGTGTCTTTGTCGCCAATTCAAAGAGTAGAATCAAAGCAGCGCAGCTTAAAGATTCATACCTAAAGAGCTATATGACCAATGAAGAGCTTTTTAGTCAGAATGATTTTTTAAGTGTTATCTTCACTCAGCTAGAGAAGGGGAATCAAGTAGCCGCTAAAGATATCAAAGAAGCGTTTGACGTTATGGCAAGAATGGAAGCGTCATCCCAAAAAACTTAGCAATCTTCTCGTGTCACCTCTTTATTTTCATTGCCCTGTCAGTGGCTTGCTTAGCACTGACAAATATTATTGATTCAATTGTCAATATCTCCCGCGAAATTCGCTCTCCTAATCTAAACTTAGTCTAATACCATGATCCAACGTCACCTCCTGATAATTAAAAGGTGGTGGTTGAATCGTGTCTTTTGTATTTGGCTGAGGGGAGTCGAAAGTTCAATTTATTCAAAAACGAGTGAATGAGGTACGGAAGATGAATAATAAAGTAGGATTAGCGGCTGCGGCGACAGTGGTACTTGGGCTTGCTGGCTGTGGAGGCGGGTCAGACTCGTCAACAGCGACGACACCGGTAACGTTTAGTGTTTCTGATGCCCCAGTTGATGATGTACAAGATGTCGTTGTGACGTTTGACAAAGTCGCATTACTACCCCAAAACGGAAGTGAGCCGTTAGTGTATGACGTTTATTTGATGGACGAAGAGGGTAACCCAATTGATGAAAATGGTGATCCTATCTTGGACGGAGACGATCCACTTCCATTAAGCGTTAATTTATTAGATTACCAAGGCAGTGATTCACTTGCTCTGATTTCTGGTGAAGTAGTGCCAGTCGGTAGCTACAAGTTGTGCGTATTTGCAAGAGATGGCGATCATGACGAGTATCCTTCTTACGTTACAGAGGACAATAGCACGGTACGAGAGCTGACTGTTAAAGGCGATGGAGCGTGTCCTCAAGGTGTTGGGAAAGAACCCAATACCGGTGTTTTGTATTTCAATAACTCGTTTAATGTTAATCAGCAAACCAATGACTTTACGATTGAGTTTGATTTGAGAAGAGGCTTGAAGAACACATCTGCTTATCCAAACTATACGATTCAACGCACCTCAATCTCTTTGATCAACAATGCAGAAACTGGCCACATCGAGGGTGAAGTTCTAGCCGCGACGAATGACGCGTGTCAAAGTGGTGAAGCGGGGGTTCAAGCGGTTTATCTGTATGAGGGAGATGTTGCGCAAGACGACATGGCACCTGTAGGCGGAACCGATGAAGTAAAACCGATTACCACTGCCCTTGTTCAAGATGTTGAAAACTCGTCTGATTTTTCATTCTCATTAGGTTATTTAGACCCAGGTATGTATACGCTTGGCTACACTTGTAATGCTCAACTCGATACGGGTGATGAAGAAATGGTTGTGCCTGATGAGTTCAGCATCCACAGTATTCAATCAGGAGTGATTGTAAACGCGAATGAAACCAGCAATGTGACTTTCTAATTTGCTTTGAATAGATAAAAAAGCCGACCTACTTTATTGAGGTCGGCTTTTTATTGTGAGGTTAAGAGACTGATTAGCCTTGAGTGACGTAAGTCATTACAAACTCGGTAATTGAAACCATGTCTTTAACGGCGATGTATTCTTCAGTTGTATGAACTTTCGCCATACCAGTTGAAAGATTCACTGTAGTTAAACCCTTGGCGTTGAAATTGTTTGCATCACTACCGCCGCCAGTACCTTTGGTTGCTGCGGTAACACCGAGTTTTTCAAATGCCGATTTGATTGATAGGATGTGTGGGTGATCGTCAGCAATGACAAATGCGTCGTACGCGCGAGTAGACTCGATTTCCACTTCTGCACCGAACTGCTTAGCACTCTCTTCGAATGTAGAGATCATGTGGTTAACTTGGTTAGTCAGTTTTTCACCATTCAACGAACGGGCTTCAGCAACAACCGTTAGCTCAGGCATTACGATGTTAGTCGCTTGTCCACCTTCAACAATACCAACGTTAGCCGTTGTTTCTTCGTCGATGCGTAGCAAGTTCATCTTAGTGATAGCATCTGCCGCGACTTGAATCGCACTAATGCCTTCTTCTGGTGCTAGGCCTGCGTGGGCTGGGCGACCTTTAATCTTAGCCACAATCTTTTGTTGACCAGGAGCCGCATTAACGATGGTGCCAATCGGGCCACCTGTGTCTAGCACAATGGCATTGTCTGATTGGATATAAGACATATCGAAGTTCAATGACCCGAACAGGCCACCTTCTTCATAAACAGTGAATGCGATTTCAATGGTTTGGTGTTCGCGACCTTCAGCTTGAATGCAACGCACCGCTTCGATGATCGCTGCGATACCAGATTTGTCATCGCCACCTAAGATAGTATTGCCTTTCGAACGAATGATGCCGTCTTCGATGACTGGTTCGATGCCAATTCCAGGTGTTACCGTATCCATGTGGCAGCTAAACACGGTGCTACCTTCTAGCGAGCCTTCTAGGCGTGCGTAAATATTGAAACCATTAGAGACTTCTTCAGGTACAGGCAATTTGTGAACAGTAAAGCCAAGCTCACCGAGTTGCTCTGCTAGCGTTTCAGCAATTGCTTTTTCGTTACGTGATTCGCTATCGATTCTTACTAGGTCGCAAAAGTGCTCAACTAGACGTTGCTCATTAACTTGGGTCATTTTTAACTCTCATTATGATGACCACTTTTTCGTCTGAAATAGTGGTCTGTAGGAACAGGAAATTCAATATAACGCCAACTACACGGTACAATGTCTGAGTTAAATCAAGAAAATGCTCTGAATCTTCTAGATTTCTAAAAATTCTAGGCTCGAATCTATGAGGGTTATGATTGTAAGAGGGTTGCTATCACCTTGGTGAATTATCAACGGCCAGTGAATTGCAATGTGCATGACGCTCACACCTAAAAGTCGCTCTACATTCTTGGTTACGTTTTTTGTATTTGGTGGTTGATGACCTCGATGGTGGTATTCAAGAGGCGCTACCAGAATTGTAGCAGTTCAAAGGGGGCGTCGAGTTCAAGAAGGGGAGGGAGTGATAGCAAACCTTACTTGGAGGAAATAAAGTTTGCTGTCAGTTGAAGCCAAAGCCGTTTGACTATTTAGCGATACCTTGCAGCAGTTCAACCAGTTCCGTTTCAGTAGACGGTTCTTTTGCAAGTTCAAAGACTGCTGAAGCACCGCCTTTCAACATGTAAGCACGAGTACTGCAATGGTCATAATGGAACCATTTTCCATCGACACACACATCGGTATAACATCTCGGGTCTTGTTTTAGTTCCATATTGTCTTCCTTAACATTTGTGTAACTAATTTTAAGTTAGTTGATTACATATAATGCTAATTTGATCTAAATCAATACTGAGGCGTTTTTCTGTATGGGAATTGTTCAGAACGTGTTCTATATACCGTATTTAGCTTGATAAATGAGTAATAGAGACGTGTTCAGGGCTGTAAAACTGATGCTTTTTCTTGCCTATAACGGCGTTTATACATACGCTAACGGTTCTAGTTCCTAGTTAAGCAATGGCAAAATGACGAATATTTTTATTGTTGTAGTTCTTCTGGTTGTGTTCTTTTACTTCATACAAAAATATGTGGTTAAACATGATGATACGAAAGATCATGCTTACCAAAAGAAAGGGGCATTACTGAACATGCAGCAAGCAGCCTTTTATAATGCGCTGAAATCCGCTGTGGGGAATCATGGGGCAGTTTTTGCTAAAGTGAGCATGACAACTGTGTTGGCTCCAGCCAAGTCAAACTCAAAAAAGAATTGGTTTATTGCCAATAATAAAATCTCTCGTAGTTATTTCGACTTTGTTGTTTGTGACCCACGAACGCTAGAGCCGCGAGTCATCATTGAATTAGACAATGGCAAGGAACTCAACAAAGGTAAAGTGGACCGAGAAAAGCTGCTCATCCATGTGTGTAAGTCTGCGGGTTTGCCTTTAATCGGTGCCTCGATTAAACACAGTTATCAAGTGAGCCGTTTAAAAAGATTGCTTGCTGCACACATAGACCTGATTGAACCTTCTAAAGAGGTGCGCTTTTGTAAGAAGTGCGGCTCACCAATGATTATTAAGCTTGCGAGCCAAGGTGAACACAAAGGTCGTCGGTTCTTCACATGCAGTCGTCAACCTAACTGCACTTATACCGAAAACTACAATGTCGTATTTGAATCTGACGAAGAGTAACCGTTTCTAAATTTTGTTTCCTCTATTTGGGAAGGTGCACCTTCCCAATAATTGTTAAACCTCACCTCATAATCAAAAATCTATTCCCTCTCTTTTCTTTAATCTTACATATAGTGTGGATTAGCTTTTCCTTTATTTTTATGAAATAAATTCATAATGGTAATGAAAATTTATCAATTTAATATTTAAATCATTCTGATATTTAACGTTAAAAATTCGCTTCCTAGCTCTATTGATCTATAGAGTCAATAATTACAATTGTCTGCGTTTGTAAGCGCATGTAAGGGTGGATAAACTTAAGTAAAATCGATTGATTGCATGATTGTTTTTGTAAATAATATTTTCAAACAAAATAAAAATAATAAAACGTCTAGTTGAAAAATATAACTAGGAGAAGTATGAAAAATTGCAACCACAAATCGACAGTTCGAATACATCGGACAAATATAGACAAACTACTGCTTATTAAGAAAAAGTACCGATGTAATATTTGTAATAAGATTATCAAAATTAGATAGGATAAAAGCACGCTACACGTTATTAACAAATGTTAATAATATGAAATAGTCTTTAATTATTATAATAAGCTCACTGTTCGAGCGTTTCTGCAACTCGCTCAGTAAAACAAAAACAACAACGTCTCGGCATTTAAGGGTAGTCAATTCTACCCTTTTTTTTACTCACTACTTAAGGAGACTTTCGCTAAGAGACTGAACAACAGTTTTGACCAAAAGCATGAAGCCGTCATGTCTGGGTCACTGAATAAACGAACAGAAGCATACGTATTTTAAAATTAACCTAAATGCTTAACTTTTATTCAAACAAACACCCGCTAGCCATCGAAAAAATAAAATAACGAGAAATTCGGTATGAACACAACAACAAGTGCAGATGCATTGTTTAAAGACAGCTACTTATTGGGCGCAATGAAGCTGATCTATAACTACAAAAATAATGATAAAGAGCGAAACTTCGAATCGATGTATCGCCTGGTTCATAATCAACAACTTCTCACCATTTCTAATGAGTGTGATAAAATACGAAAGATCGGAGAGATTTTAGATAAGTACAAACCAACCTCAGAAATGGTTGTCGCTTTCTATATTATCAGCATAGAGAGGCCATCGGTGTACTTTATGTTCATTGATAAGCTGATAAATAGAAGGTGGACACATGCATCCGACCCAATCGTACACTTAGACAGGCTACTGTCTTCGATTCCTAGCTCAGACCGACTAGGAAGATTTAACCTCATCGTCGGAATCATTACGCTGTTTAACTACTATGATCGTGGACAAAAAATGCAGTCTTTGGTTCTCACAACGCCAAAAGAATATACGCTTCCAAGAATAAAAAATAGTCTGGGCTAATTTTGGATAGAGAGAGTTTTATTATTTGCTTGGCTATTGTGTTTAGTCTAATGGGGATTTACCTAATAGAGTTAGGCTAGCATAGGCCAATCAATGGAAAGGATATAAGTACACACTAAGTCAAAGCACTCTATACGGAGTGCTTTGTGTTTAGGGCTTGTGAGTGTGACCTAACTCAATAAAACCACAAGCTTAAGTCTAAAAAAGCAACGCTTTGTTGATATAAAGAGCAAACAGTTGATTTCAAGCAAATTTATACTTGCACCAATTCATCTCTGTCGTTAATATCTTTCTCGTTCTTAAGGAATGGGTCCGTAGCTCAGTTGGTTAGAGTACTACCTTGACATGGTAGGGGTCGGCGATTCGAGTTCGCCCGGACCCACCATACCTTAAGTTGTTTCTTGTCAAAACAACCGCTTTAGTCACACGAGACTGAATCAAGCAAAAGAACACAAAATTTGGGTCCGTAGCTCAGTTGGTTAGAGTACTACCTTGACATGGTAGGGGTCGGCGATTCGAGTTCGCCCGGACCCACCAAATTTTCATACCTCGGTATGGCGAAAAGCCCGCAGTTATGCGGGCTTTTTTGTGTCTGAAAATCAATCCTAAGCAAACTCTTTCGCCACATCCGACAAGGTGTCAACAATGACATCAATGTGCTCTTTTTCGATGATAAGCGGAGGGGAGAGGGCGATAGTATTGCCCATACTGCGAACCATAACGCCTTTGTCATAGCAGCGCTTAAGAATATCGAAGCCAATCGGTTTGCCATGAGATGCATCTGCGAACTGTACCGCACCGATTAAACCATAGTTTCGGATATCGACAATGTTTCCCGTACCTTTGAGTGAGTGAAGCCCTTGCTCGAAATACTGTCCGATCTCTCCTTTTGATCGGGTAAGCAATCCTTCTTTTTCATAGATATCGAGAGTCGCTAGCCCAGCTGCACACGCGACAGGGTGCCCGGAGTAGGTGTAACCGTGGAAAAATTCGACGGTGCCTTCTGGAGCACTATTTACCACAGTATTGTAGATGTGCTCACTCGAGAAAACCGCGCCTAATGGGACAACGCCACTACTAATTCCTTTTGCAGAAGTGATGAGATCAGGGACTACGTCAAACTCCTCGGCTGCAAATGAAGAACCTAAACGGCCCCAACCTGTAATCACCTCATCAAAAATCAAGACTACATCATGACGCGTACAAATCTCTCGTAGACGGCGTAAGTAGCCTTTCGGTGGAAGAATCACGCCACCAGCTCCAGATATAGGTTCGACAATAACCGCAGCAATGGAGTCGGCACCATGAAACTGTATTAGACGCTCAAGTTGCTCGGCTTTTTCAACGCCATGTTCTGGTATACCTCGGCTAAACGCATTGCGCTCGATATCAAGAGTATGGTCGAGGTGGTCAGTCGAGAGCAATGGTCCGAAACCCTTACGATTAGGTGTTAATCCACCCACAGAAATACCACCAAAGTTAACCCCGTGGTAGCCGAGTTCGCGCCCAATGAGTTTGAATTTGCCAGTGTTGCCCTTAGCTTGTTGATAGGCCAAGGCAATTTTGAGGGCACTTTCAACGGCTTCAGAGCCTGAATTGGTAAAGAAAACCTTATTCAAACCAGGAGGTGTGTGCTTGATAAGACGCTCTGCGAACTCAAAACCAATGTCATGCCCGAAATTGAACGGTGAGCTGTAGTCTAGCTCCGCGACCTGTTTTGCCATCGCTTCGCCTATCGAGTTACGACCGTGGCCTGCATTCACGCACCAAAGACCCGCTGTCGCGTCGAGCAGTTTAACGTTTCTATCCGAATAGCAATACATGCCTTCAGCACGATTAATGATACGAGGATTAGCTTTAAAGTCGCGATTTGCAGTGAACGGCATCCAGAATGCGTCGTAGTTTACTTTTTTTTCCATGGTCGACATGCTCTGTGTTTGAAAATGTAACGAGAATGTTATCCACGGTTTTGGGGCGATAAAATCATCCCGAATAAATATAAAGTTTTACCGTCATCAAACTTTAGTCGTGTTCTTGGTCGCGCAATGTTCCTTGCAAGAAACTAACGAATGCCTTGGCGGCAGTCGAAAGATAATGGCTCGACTTCCAACCTATTCCAAGTTGTAAAGGGATAGGGGGATCAAAGGGGACGGCTTTGAGTTGCGGATCGTTGGCGACCAAAATAGGCAAACAGGTGCCAATTCCGATATCCCTTCGCACCATGGATTTGAGTAGCTCTGGTAGATTGGTTTCAAAGTGAATATTAGGTTGAACCTTATTTTGCTGACAGTAGCTGTTGATTGTTTCACGCAGGAAATAGCCATTTTTGAATAATACTAATGGCTGAAGACAAAACTCTTCCAAAGTAATGCTCTCTCTTGATGCAAACTCATGACTGTTTGGCACGAGGGCGGTAATTTGGTCTTGTGCGAGAAGCGTATGACGAATCTGTTCGTGTTCTCGATCGCCTCTTATCAGCGCCAAGTCGAGCTCACCATTAACCAGCATCTGCGCCAATGTCGCTGTTCCGGCTTCGTGTACATTAATTTGAATTCCTGGATAAGCCTTTTTAAACTGTTCCAGTGCGTCAGGCAGGTAGTAAGAAGCCAGCATGGCAGGAGCACCAAAATTAATCACTCCACTAGCGAGTCCTTTCAATTCTTGCAGCTCTTTTTCTGCTTGTTCAACGTCCTCCAAGATAATTTTGGTGTGACGAAGTAGCACTTGTCCTTCTGCGGTCAGGCTCATTTGTCGCTCGGTTCGGTTAATGAGTTTGAGCTCCAGTTGCTGTTCAAGTTTCTTAATACTGGTACTCAGCGCTGACTGCGCGATCCCAAGTTGATCAGCGGCTTTGGTGAAATTTCCTGTCTTCGCCAATTGGCTGAAATAGTAGAGACGTTTCAAATCCATTTTTATTGCCATCTATTTTGTATATGAAAACTATATCTACCATATATTGTTAATATGATCTCGCTGTCGTTATAGTTTTGTTAACTCAGGGCGTGGCTGATATTTGACGCTCAACATCGGCCAGCAATTCAAACATTAAACAACAAAACATAATGAAAAAGTCGCCCAGCGGCTCAGTCAAAAGGAAGTGAAACAATGAATATCGCGACGGTTTTTAGTGAAAACGTACAAGAGAAAAGTGGATTTATCATCTCGCAACATCCAGAAAACCCACGTCTACAAGTAGTGACACTGGCGAAAGCAACGCTAGATAAGTTTTCTGAATTCACCCAAGAGTACAATCTTCAATCTCTTGAATATAAACCCTTTCTTCGTTTTGCTGTGGCCGACGCTCTTGATAATGCGTGTGACTATCAGCTAGGTAAATTTCTTGTGGCGACAATGGAAGACAGAGAAACGGGCGCTTTTCTGTTAGAACCCGACGCGGAAGCGAAAGCGGCCTTTGACGACAGTGACGAACAACGAGATTTCTTTGTGATTCTGTCGACAGCGATTTCCCATTTGATCGGCATTCCTAACTTCGATGCCATGTATGGGAAGTACTACGCGCGTTTCACTGTGAAGAATGATGACAACAGTGACAGCTATTTGCGCCAAGCACATCGACGTATGGAGCTTCATAATGATGGTACTTACGTTCAAGAGCGAACCGATTTCGTGTTGATGATGAAGATGGACGAAAAGAACATGCAAATGGGCGACTCCTTATTATTGCATGTTGATGATTGGGATGACTTGGAGCGCTTTTATCATCACCCTATGGCGAAGCAAGACATTGTTTGGGGCGCACCGCCGAGCAAGAATGTTGGTTACACAGTAGAGCACCCAGTGTTCTTTGAAGAGGACAAAAATGGCAAGCCTCATATGCTATTTATCGACCAATTCGCTCAGCCTCAAAACATGCAGCAAGGCCTCTACCTTCACCAGATGAGTGAATCTCTAGAAAGTGATACCAACTGTTTTAATGTCCGTGTCAACGTCGGTAGCATGCTGGTGGTGCAAAATCATTGTTGGCTGCATGGCCGAGATAAATTTGTTGCAGACCCGGGTCTTAAGCGCGAGTTACTGCGTCAACGTGGGCATTTTACTCGCTAATTTTCATTAATGATGACCAATAAGCGACTTGAACGACAGTAAAGTTTTAAGTCGCTTAACTATAATAAAAACAGAGAAAGTAGATAAAAACGAAGAGAGTGAAGGAGCACCAACTTTGGAAAAAGTGTATGACTACATCGTAGTCGGCGGTGGCATCGTCGGAGTATCGACCGCTTGGCAGTTACAAAGCCGTTTCCCAGATAAATCGATTCTGTTGATCGAGAAAGAATCGGGCTTTTCACACCACCAAACAGGCCATAACAGCGGCGTCATTCATGCTGGCGTTTATTACGCGCCGGGTAGCTTGAAGGCAGAGTTCTGCAAAGCCGGTGTGGAAGCAACGACGACATTTTGTGAGAAGCATGATATCCCTGTTGAAAACTGCGGCAAATTGCTGGTTGCAACCTCTCAGCAAGAAGTCGAACGTATGCATGCGTTGTATTTGCGTTGTCATGAAAACGGTTTAGACGTTGAACTGATCGATGAGCTGGAATTAAAGCGCCGTGAACCGAACATTGTCGGCTTGGGCGCGATAGCAGTATCTACGACTAGTATTGTTAACTATCGCCTTGTGACAGAAAAAATGGCCGAAGAGTTTGTGTCGGCTGGTGGCACGGTGTCATTAAATACCGAAGTGAATGGGTTGAATGAATCGCCAGAACGCATCCTCGTAGCAGCGAACACCAATCAACAAACGGTATCTTATGCTGGTAACTTTTTGGTGGTTTGTTCAGGTCTTATGGCTGACCGTCTAACACGTATGATGGGCATTGAAACCGATTTCCAGATCGTTCCTTATCGCGGTGAATACTATCGATTACCAGAAAAGTACAACGATATTGTGAATCACCTGATATACCCAATTCCAGATCCGGATTTACCGTTCTTGGGAGTACATCTGACTCGAATGATTGATGGCTCGGTTACGGTAGGTCCAAACGCGGTTCAGGGCTGGAAACGAGAAGGGTACGGAAAAATCAATTTTAGCGTTCGCGACGTTCTGGATATGGTTCGTTTCCCTGGATTTTGGAGAGTGACTGCAAAACACTTAAAGACGGGGTTGATTGAGACTAAGAACTCGTGGTGGAAGCCCGGCTATTTGAAACTGGTGAACAAATATTGCCCTCAGATAAAGGTAGAAGATCTGGAACCATATCCTGCGGGTATTCGCGCTCAAGCGGTACTTAAAGACGGCACATTAGTGCATGATTTTTTGTTTGCTGAAAGCGAGCGAAGCCTGCATGTGTGTAATGCACCGTCTCCTGCAGCAACATCGGCAATACCGATTGGCGGTTATATCTGCGATAAGATTGTTGAAAAACAGAACATTGAGATAAGTACAGATTCGCGCGCACAACAAGATAATAAAACAGTGTCAGAAGTGGCTTAAGTCGAACTAAGAGTGAAACTCGTCATGTTCGTATCAATAAAAATGCCTGTGAAGCAATGCTCAGGCATTTTCATTTCTCATTACACAGCTAACTCAGTAGCCTGCTTACGATAGTAGTCGCGCATGGTTTTGGTGAACAGCGCTCGTACTTTATTAATCCCAGAGGTCTTCTTGGTGATCGCCATGATCTCTAAATGATAGTAACGGCGGTCGGGTGCGATAGTGACAAGCTCACCAGAATCGACATAAGGCTGCGCATAGTGCTCAGGTAAGTAGCCAATAAAGCGAGAAGAGAGTAACAACGCCATTCTTGACTCATAGTTATAGGCTGTAGCTTTTAAATTCATATTGGCTAAGTGCCCGTTAATGCGCTCCTGAGTTTTAATCCCGGCATAGACCACAGGAAACCCGTCAATAACCTCGTCGGTCAGCTCATGATCATCAAGTTGTGCGAGTGGGTTATTATTGCTGGCATAGAGGTAACAGATGTCCGTATAGATATGCTCATATTCAAGCCCATCAAGTGCTCTGTGATAAGGGATGAAGCCGATATCTGCTTCTTCTTGCATTACCATCCTTTCAATCTCGGTCATTCTGGCTACTTCAGCTGTTAGGTAGACCTCTTGTGCCAGTTTAGAGAACTTACGAATCACGGTGGGAATGCTAGCGCGTTTATCTAAGCTGATCGTATCGCTAAACAGCACAGTCAAACTTCCAGATAATTGAATATCTAAATGGTTGATTGTATTTCGAAAGTCTTCCAGTTCTCCCAATAACTTAACCGTCGCTTCATAGACAACAACGCCTTCTTCCGTTAGTGCGAAGCCTGCGCGGCCACGTCTACACAGAATGAGGTTGAGTCGAGATTCTAGGTTAGAGATATGGATACTGATCGTTGAACGACTGATGTTGAGTTCCGTTTCTGCAGCAGAAAAGCCACCGCAGTCAGCGACAACCTTAAATATTTTCAACTGCTTTATTTCGTAGTCACCAATTTGACCGACAGGCGAAGGATTCTTTGTCATTGTTTTAGGCTCATAAAACTTCATGTTTAAAGGGGAACATTTATCCCGATTAAGTGTTTGTTATTATTTTGTTATGTAAGTGAGTGATTATGCGTGAAATAAATTCAAGAATCTTTGAAGTTGTAGGGATTTATAAAATTAGGGAGCGAAGTGATGAAGCAATTAGATTTAGTAGTATCTCAATGCCTGATTAACGGCGAATGGGTGGAGTCGATCAGCGGCAAACAGTTTGAGGTTGTAAACCCAGCGACCGGAGACGTAATAACGCATGTGCCAGACATGGGACAACAAGAAGCGACAACAGCCGTGTTAGCCGCCCATGATGCGTTTATGGATTGGAAAAAAACAACCGCAAAGTATCGAGCGGGCTTATTGAGAAAGTGGTTTGATTTGATTGTTGAGAACGCTGATTCATTAGCAAAATTACTGACCTCAGAGCAAGGTAAACCTTACAAAGAGGCATACGGCGAAGTGATGTACGGTGCTTCTTTTCTCGAGTGGTTTGGAGAGGAAGCAAAACGTGTCTATGGTGACATTATTCCATCGGCTAACCCCAACACTCGTTATCTGACAATCAAACAACCGATAGGTGTCGTGACAGCCGTAACGCCTTGGAATTTTCCTATCGCGATGATCGCTCGCAAAGTAGGACCAGCACTGGCCGCAGGTTGTACCGTGGTGGTTAAGCCGGGAGAAGATACGCCATTATGCACGCTTGCAATGGCAAAACTTGCAGAACAGGCAGGTATCCCCAAGGGTGTGCTCAACATAGTAACAACATCGGAGCCCGCAAGCGTGGGAGAAGTGCTTTGCCAGCATCCACTGGTTCGCAAAATCTCGTTTACTGGTTCAACTCCGGTTGGCAAACATATACTTCGTCAAGCGGCAGATACGGTGAAAAAAGTCTCCCTTGAGCTGGGTGGCAATGCGCCGTTTATTGTTTTTGAAGACGCAGACATCGAGAAAGCCGTCCAAGGCGCGTTGATATCAAAATATCGAAACGCAGGACAAACCTGTGTATGTACCAATCGCTTGTATATTCATGAATCGGTTTATGACCAATTTGTTGAGCTCTATGTACAAGCCGTGCGTGGGCTAGCGATTGGAGATGGCCTCATTAATGGTACAGATATAGGACCTTTAATTAATCAAAAGGCCATTGATAAGGTGCATGGTTTAGTCGAAAGAGCGATTGAACAAGGGGCAACGCTTGTCTTAGGTGGCGGAGTCTCTGAGGTGGGCAAGCAGTTCTATAAACCGACAATCTTAACTAACGTGACTGAAGAGATGGAGATTGCGCACCAGGAGTTATTTGGTCCTGTGTCGACGATTTTCCGCTTCCAAGACGAAGATGATGTTATCCAACGAGCCAATGACACACCTTATGGTCTCGCTGCGTATTTCTATACGCAAAATCAGAGCCGAGTGTGGCGCGTTAGCGAAGCCCTTGAGTACGGAATTATAGGCACCAATGAGGGAATTATTTCAACAGAAGTGGCTCCGTTTGGTGGAGTTAAGGAGTCGGGGAGTGGTCGTGAAGGCTCAAAGTATGGGATTGATGATTACTTGGAGATCAAATATTTATGCCAAGGTATTTAAGAGTCAGTTAGTTACATCAGACTATCTTGTTTAAAACATGCCTTTTATCTTATTGCAGTATCGAGAAATTGATTTGGATACTTCGCATAGAGCAGCACTTAATGTGCTGCTTTTTTCGTTCTCAATCTCAGAAATTATCGGAATGCTTGCTAAGTGTTTTTGCATAGTCAGTTATTAAAACTGCAAAGGTTTGAGATTTATAAAACTTTAGGTGGATAAATATGAATTTAACAAATGTAAATGAATTGTAATCATTGTTCACAAGGTGACAACCAGGAAATGAAGCGTCACTTAGCACTGTTTTGGAGTAACTAGAACAGCGAGATTACATCAAGGAGATTATTCATGTTTAAAACCCTAGGCAAACTACGCAAACGAAGTGTAACGAAACTTGTTGCTGGATATGCATTGGCGATTTCTAGTACTTTTTTTACGGCGTCTCAGGCTTTTGCGGCGGAGCATAACTGGCGATTTGTGAACCTATACTCTCGCGGTACCGCTTATGGTGAAGTGTATAAGAGCTTTGCAGAAAACATTGAAACCATGTCTAACGGGCGTATTGCCGTTCAAGTGATGTATGCCGGAGAAGGCGTCGGTCAGACGGGCGTGCTGGGTTCAGTTAAATCTGGTTTGATGACCATGGGTGCACCTTTCCAACCAATGCATGCAGGCGAATTCCCTGCTGGTGTTGTTGAAGTGGGTTTGCCAGGTATGACAGACGATGTGGGCGAGCTTAGTGCGCTGTTCCATGAGAAAGGTTGGGGCGAGGTACTTGAAGAAGCATACGACAAACAGAACTTAGTGTGGCTGGAACCTTATATCCAACTGCCAGTTTATGTATTGACCAAAGAGCCGATTAACTCTGTTGAAGACTTTAAAGGCCTTAAGATCCGTGCACCAGGCGCATACGGCAAATTCCTACGCAATCTAGGTGCTTCTCCAGCTTCACTATCTTGGAGCGAAATCTATACCAGCCTTGCTACTGGTGTTATTGACGGCTCGATCGGTAGCAACCTAATTGACCACCGCGACGGTAATCACGTTGAAGTTGCGAAGTACATGTACCGTTTACCAATTGCGGGCGCTCAAGCACTGCCAATTGTTGTTAACAAAAGCGCATGGAATAAATTACCTGAAGATCTTCAAGCCATTGTTCGAGCGGCGAGCTCGGTTCACGCTCGTGAGCAGATGACTAAATCTCGCTTGTGGGAGTCTCAAGCGATTGCCGACATGGAATCGAAAGGGATGAAGTGGAGCCCAGAACCAAGTGTTGAAGACATTTCTAAATGGAACGGTGCAGCAGGTTCTTTATGGAGCGAATATGCTGACGCTGATAAATACAGCCAACGCTTGATCAAAATTGTACAAAACAACGAATAAAAATTTGGCTTATCACTGATTTCAGTTCATAGGGTAGATGTCGAATGATCAGTGAAATGGCCAATCTAGGGGGCTTGCCCCCTTTTCCTATTGCTGCCAGGGATGAAGGTTATGTTTACTAAGGTGTTAGCTGCTTGTTGTTTGGGCATAAATCGCGTTGTGTATTGGGTTGGAGTGTCGGCGTCGGTTTTGATGCCAATGCTCGCGGCAACCGTCGCCTTTGAGGTGTTTTCTCGATATGTACTGGGTGAGCCCACAATTTGGGCATACGACGTATCACTGTTTTTGTTTGGCTATATTGCTGCGCTTGGTGGCGCATTAGCACAACAAAATAAAGCCCATATCAATGTGGATGTTCTCTATCTTTCTGTCTCCACAAGAGTTCGATCACTGTTCAATCTGTTTTCTTATTCGCTGGCAATCTTCTTTCTTTGTGTCGTGATGATGATGGCGTTTGGCAAGTTCGAAGAAGCCGTGGAGTTCAATTATCGACGTCAATCTGAATGGGCGCCGTCAATGGCACACTTTTGGGTGATGATGATAGGTGCAAGCGCGGTGTTTATTGCTCAATTTACCAGTGACATGGTTCAAGACATGTACTTTGTTGCAACCGGAAGAGATCTGATTGAGCGAGAAGTAGAAAGCAGTGAACAACCTCAAGAGTTGATTGAACAAGCGGGGGACGCATGAGTATAGAAGTATTAACGCTGCTGCTCATCGGCTGTATTTTATTCAGTTTTGCACTGGGCGCACCGGTTGGGTTAGCGCTTGGTGGTATTGCTATGGGAATGGGCTATCTAACGTGGGGAGAAGGTATCTTTAATTTGGTGCCAACCACCATTGAAAGTAACTTCTTCAGCTTCATTTTGTTGGCCATTCCGCTTTATATCTATATGGGGCAACTCTTAACGCGTTCTGGCATCGGCGATGCAATGTTTAATGCGAGCCAGATGGTGATAGGACGTATTCGGGGTTCGCTGGCGATTAGCGTAATTGGTGTCTGTTCAATGATTGGTGCCATGGTCGGTATCATTGGGGCAGGGATCATGACATCAGGCAGCATCGCTCTTAAGCCGATGTTAGAACGTGGTTACGATAAACGCCTCGCCTTGGGCGTGATTATGGCGGGTGGTGGTTTGGGTATTTTAATCCCGCCAAGTATCCCGATGATCATGTATGCAGCCACGACCCAAAACTCTGTCGGTCGTATGTTCTTAGCAGCCATTATTCCTGCCTTGATCTCAATAACACTGTTGATTGCATATGTTGTTATTAGCTGTAAGTTAAATCCAAAGAAAGCACCTTTGGGCACCGGTGCAGAAAGTTCGATGTCAGGCAAAGAGAAGGTAAGAACAGCCCGTGATGGTGTGTTCTCGCTACTACTG
This sequence comes from Vibrio fortis, assembly GCF_024347475.1. Taxonomy (NCBI): domain Bacteria; kingdom Pseudomonadati; phylum Pseudomonadota; class Gammaproteobacteria; order Vibrionales; family Vibrionaceae; genus Vibrio; species Vibrio fortis. The sequence continues at coordinate 1,744,113 of NZ_AP025487.1, read as the reverse complement.
ATAGTGGCTGTGTTGGGAAGCATCATTACCGGCATAGCGACGCCGACCGAGTCTGGAGCCATTGGCGTTGTTGGTGCAATTCTTCTGGCTGTCGTTTTTAAACGCTTTCGCTTCGAAATGTTTAAGTCGTCCGGTTTTGAAACAGCGATGCTGGTCAGTGTATCGATGTGGATCATTTTAGGTGCCTCTCTGTTTAGCAACTTCCACATGCTGAGTGGGGTGCAAAACATGGTTGCACAAATTACACAAGACCTTGGTTTGCCTCCGCTGGGCGTGATTATCTTATTGCAAGTGATCATGTTGTTACTCGGTTTTATTATCGACGAACTGATCATTGTTTTGATGTGCGCGCCACTGTTCACGCCAATAGTTGTATCACTAGGGTACGACCCTATTTGGTTTGGTATTTTGATGATCCTAAATATCGAGATAGCGGTGCAAACCCCTCCTTATGGTTTTGCTCTGTTTTATCTAAAAGGCATAGCGCCGCCTGGCGTGAGTATGATGGACATTTATCGCTCAATTTTGCCGTTCATTTTGCTGAAGTTGTGCGTCTTAATCGCCTGTATGTTGTTTCCAGAAATGGTGATGTGGTTACCTAATAAGGTTATGGGAGCCAATTGATATGAGTCTTAATAAAATCTTAATGCCTATCGACCTTGCGTATCCCGACGTTGTGAAAAGAGAAGTCGAAATGGCACTCAAGCTGATCGCTGACAATGGGGTGATCGATATGCTTTATGTGGACGATGCAAGGGTTCATCACAGCATGGTACCGACAGTAACAGGCTCGGCTTTTTCTGATAAGCACTTAAGTGTGTTTGATAGTGTACAAACCATGTTAGAGGAACTGGTCCCAAGGCCGCACCGTGGCAAAAGCATCATACGTAATGGGATTGTTTTTGACGAAGTAGTGATACAAGCAAAACAGTCGAATGCTGACGCGATCGTGATGGCATCAGCGAAGCCGAAGTTTCGCTCATATCTTTTGGGTTCAAATGCCGCGAAGGTCGTTCGCCATGCGCATTGTTCAGTGTTTGTGGTGCGCTAGTCTGAGTTATTCTAGGGTTTGAATGTCATTCAGTGCTGCCTTCCGTTGTTGGTCTGAACGGAAGGCAGCCTATATTGAGCAGCGTAGGTAAAACGAATTGTATAGATAGTGCGAGCTTAGCGTTAAAGTTGCGATGGAATGAGTTTTACACCACTGTATTTAACGAGGTCTTGCTGTCTAATCATCGCGAGCGCGAGATTTGTCGGCATAGGGCGGTAGAAGTAGAAACCTTGGATATAGGTAACGCCCAGTTTTGATAGAGTATTGAGCTGAGACTCGTTTTCCACACCCTCAACAATGACTTCCATATCGAGGCTGTCAGAAAGTTGCAGCATAGATTCTAGAAGCGGTACCCCTAAACTCGACTCATCCGAGATGTTTTTAACAAAAACGCGGTCGATTTTTAAGATGCTGAACGGAAATTGACGAACGAAGTCGAGGCCAGAATAACCCGTCCCGAAGTCATCAATCGCAATTTTGACACCTAACTCAGACAATTTAGCCAGATTTGCCTTAATTTTACGCATGTCTTCTTCTAAGCACTCGCCATCTTCTGTCACCTCAAATACGACTTTACGAAGTAACTCAGGCTCTCTTTTGTAGATGCTGATGACTTTGTTAGCAAAGTTAGGGTTAGAAACAACGTTGCGGCTGATATTGACGCTGATGTAGCGAGTCTCAAACAGTTCGACATTGTTCTTTAATGTTCTTAGGACATCTTGTAACACGTAATACGTAAGATCTTCGATCAAGCCTAAACTCTCGGCGAGCGGGATGAAGATCGCAGGAGACACACTACCTTCAACAGGATCGTTCCATCGTAATAGAGATTCACAACCCACGATCTTGGAAGTGTGGTGGTTCACGATGGGTTGAAGATGTACCTGTAAGTGTTTGTTCTTTAACGCATTAGTTAAAGACGACTCTAAGCCTCGGCGTTCCTGCCTTTTATATTTGATTTGCACAAACGTGATTGTGGCGATACCTGCGCAAAGAAAACCAAACCATGAATACTTGAGTAGGAAATTTAAGTAGTAACCATAACCGACATACGAGATAACCGTGAGTGGGTAGGTTTCTGATTCAATTTTAATGGTTTTTAGAAAAGTAACGGCATCTGAGTTTGAAATATCGCGGTGGATGATTTCAACCTTTGAGTCGAGACCAAATTGAGCCAGATGGTCTTGAACCATATCCGAGATGTAGTGGGGAGGTATCATTAAACTCACTCCCTCTTTTGTTCTGTGGTCTCGAAAAATAAGCATGAGAGCTTTAGACTGACTGATCGCAGAACTTGTATGAGAGAGTGTGGTGTTATTGGGATCTTGCTCCATGCGGTTGCTGATGGTTTGGAACAAAGGGAAAGAGACATCTCCATCCGTTGTTGAACAGTAGAAGCGATCTTGACCATCAAATATTGCGGCTTCTTTTATCCAATCGGTATTAAATACAGCTTGGCGTAACTCTCTAATAATAGCGGTACATGGTCGACTCACATTTTCTGGTGTCAAAAAATGCTCGAACTTCGATTTAATTTGATCGAATGTCTGTTCAACGATTTGAGCGGACTTTTCGACTTCTTTGTTGTAGTGAAATGGCGTAATGGGCAACAACAGCGCCATGGAACAACAGAATGAGATAATAAAATGTAGCGTGATTTTGGTAAAACTCTGGTATTTGATGGTCATAGGTATGAAGGGCTTACCAAGTCAAAGGATATTCAATCTAATTTATAAAACCATTTGCTATGTAAACAAATAAAAACATCAATACTGTGAATGTAACCATAACTTTGTAAATTATTGAGAGAATTATTGAATGTGCGCTTTACTTAAACAGATTTGTATCCTTTGTATTTGTTTGATTTTTATCCACTTTTAAGTTGAGGTTTTTAATGTAAGGTGTTGCATATGTGGCTTGATGGTGCGTGACAGTGTAGCAAATGATCAGCCAATCATATCCAACTTGGGGTATGAGGAAGCAAGGTGACGGAATCACCAAGTAAGACGTTTCGGTGAGCTGAGCTTGAATTTCTATGTTGGGATAATAGATAGGTATTGTTACCACCTATAAGGATGTCATAAGTTATTTATTTCTCTTATTTATTGGGGCGAAAATCGCAAGTCTATTTCACTATTAATAGTCAAAACTAATATTATTATTTGTCTCAATCTGTGACTTAAAATCACAACTCAAATAAATGCACATTATTTTATAAAAATACCCGTTCTCGTTGATAAATATTCATGCATAGAATAATTATCAAATGCTGTGATAGGCACAGCAATTGATGAGGTATTGAATTTTATGATGAAGCGATCGATGTTACAGCTAGCCATCTCTATGGGAATGGTGGCAGTGCCGAGTATGGTTAGTGCGAGTAGTACACCAATGACAAATCCAGACTCTGGTGTCGTAGTAGGTTATTGGCATAACTGGTGTGATGGCAGTGGTTATCAAGGTGGTAATGCTCCGTGCGTCACCCTGGATGAAGTTAACCCTATGTACAACATCGTGAATGTGTCGTTCATGAAAGTGTATAACGTGGCGGATGGTCGAATTCCAACCTTTAAACTAGATCCAACAATTGGACTCTCAGAAGAACAATTTATCGACCAAATCTCTGACTTAAATAAACAAGGTCGTTCGGTGTTGTTGGCATTAGGTGGTGCAGACGCACACATAGAGCTTAAAACCGGTGATGAACGAGCGTTTGCTGATGAGATCATTCGTCTGACCGAGCGCTATGGCTTTGATGGCCTAGACATCGATCTTGAGCAAGCTGCAGTAACAGCAGCAAATAACCAAACAGTCATTCCAGATGCCCTTAAGTTAGTGAAAGAACACTATCGTGCTGAAGGCAAAAACTTCCTTATTACCATGGCTCCAGAGTTCCCGTACCTAACGACAGGTGGAAAATATGTGCCTTACATTGATAATTTGGAAGGTTACTACGATTGGATTAACCCTCAATTCTACAATCAAGGTGGTGACGGTATTTGGGTTGATGGCGTCGGCTGGATCGCGCAGAACAACGACGAGTTGAAAGAAGAGTTTATTTATTACATCTCAGATTCGCTGATCAACGGCACACGTGGCTTCCATAAGATTCCGCACGATAAACTTGTGTTTGGTATTCCTTCAAGTATCGATGCTGCAGCAACAGGTTTTGTGAAAGATCCACAAGATTTGTACGACGCCTTTACTAGCTTGACGTCTCAAGGGCAGCCGTTACGCGGCGTAATGACGTGGTCTATCAACTGGGATATGGGCACTAACAAAAATGGCCAGCAATATAACGAGCAGTTCATTAAAGACTATGGACCATTTGTTCATGGTCAAGTAACGCCTCCGCCGGTTGAAGGTGAGCCAATTTTCAAGGGCATTGAGAATGCACGCGTGCTTCACAATACGGTGTTTGATCCAATGGCAGGTGTCACAGCAACAGACAAAGAAGACGGCGATTTAACCTCATCAATTGATGTGGAAGGGTATGTGGAAACCAGTGTTCTTGGAACTTATATCCTGACTTATCGTGTGAAAGATACTGATAACAATGAGACAACCCAAGCGAGAACGGTCGAAGTTTACAGCCAAAAACCCGTATTTGATGGTGTTTCGGATACTACGGTTGCACTTGGCGCTACGTTTGACTCAATGGCTGGCGTGTCTGCAAGTGATGCTGAAGATGGTGACCTAACCAGTAGTATCGTGCAAACAGGCAGTGTTGATGTCAACGAGGTCGGTAACTACACACTTGTATATCGCGTGACTGACAGTGCGAACCAAACGACGACAGCTGACCGAAAAGTCTCTGTAACAGACGGCTCAAGCTGTGCCAACGCGTGGAACAGTCAAACGGTTTATATTGAAGGTGACCAAGTATCGCATAATGGTTCAACGTGGAAAGCAGGCTGGTGGACGCGAGGCGAAGAGCCGGGAACCACAGGCGAATGGGGTGTCTGGAGCAAGGTTTCTGACAGTTCTTGTGGAGGTGAGACTCCCGATCCGGATGTCGATCCTACGTTGAATGTAACTGGATTAGCGTCTTCATACGCCCTGAATAATGGCCAAGTGACTCTAAGCCTGCAATTGGTTAGCAATGAAGCGTTAACGGTTGATGTGAGTGTTCGTGATGCATCAAATAAAGTGGTGGAGCAATCTCAGACTGAGGTAAATGGCCAATCACCTTTAACGATTGAATTGCAAGGCATTGAAGCAGGCACTTTCCAGTTATTACTTGAGGGTGTCGCAGATGATGGTGAAATGGTTTCATCACAAAACAGCTTTTCTGTTACCGATGAAACGACAACACCTCCACCGGGAGAGTACCCTGATTATGTAGCAGGCACAGCGTATCAAGCAGGGGATCGCGTCATTGGTGCTGACAATGGCGTTTATGAATGTAAGCCTTGGCCTTATACAGCGTGGTGTGCAAGCGCATCTTACGCACCAGGAGACAGTCTATATTGGAAGGATGCTTGGACTAAGCTGTAGCAAGTCAGAGCACAGCTAAATCTTAAAAAATAGGCCGACTGGAACTGCAGTCGGCCTTTTACTGAAAGCTAGAAGTAATTGGTTTGAATAAAAATCGCTAGTGAATTGAACACAAGTTTCGCATTGCGGCTATGACTTAAACTACGACGGTTTTTCTTAATTGGTAATTTTCATACCAGTAGCCAAGCGTATATGTACAAATTGTAATGTCAGTGATCGCAAATGGAATGAAACTGGCGTTAAGGTGCGCCGTCTCTGGGTTAAAGAAATTTGAAACGAATAAGTAAACCATGAACAGCTTTTCAAGGAATGAGTACAGTATGATTGATTCTCGCCATTTAGTGACATACGCAGAAGCGGCAATAAAGAAGCCCATCAATCCCACCATAATTCCCCAGTGTCTAAATAGAAATACATAGTTAGAGTCATAAGGCAGATTATTCATATCATGCAGTGCAGTCTCTGGGTTGATGGCGTAGATTCCAGCATACATAGTGACGAGACCACCGATCACCAAGAATGGTTTTAAAAAGCGATGAAAGAACACAGTTAGATTCCTCGATTCCATTTTTCTATGAACGAATAAAATTATCAGTTCAGATTATGGTGATGAGTCAGCTTCTATATAATCTATTGAAGCTGACTTATCTTTGGGGGTGTAAATATTTTATATAAACAATAAGGATTTAAAATCAGTAAAATTACTGATTGTTGGTTTTTATATTTAAACTTATTAGGTAGAGTTTATTGTTAATTGTCATCAGTAAATTTACGGAGTTTATTGATATATTTAAATCGTGATGGTCTTTAGATTTAAGGTGTCGAGTTTTTCTTGGAGTGAACTTCTAACTACGTCGACACAAAATTGATAAAGAGGGTGATTATGATTGCGCTCAAGGTAATAAATCGCGTGGTTGATTTTTTCAGGAATCATCGCTTTTAACCATTGCGGTTGAACACAAGTGATTGTGTCTTTGCACATTGATGCGGCAAGTGATTCAGTGATAGCTAAGGTATCAGAATGTTCTGCTAAACACGCTAAAACTGACATGCTAGCTGATCGATATTTAAAGTCGAATACACTAGGGTGTTGTTTCTCAAGTAGAGCATTGAAATCGGTCAACCCAGGCACGAGTATTCCACCTGTGGGGTATTGGTTAAATGAGTTGATATCGAAGTTTTCTTTTTCCCAAGGGTGAGAATTTCTCATAATAACAATAGGTTCGCTGCAGGTGAGTGGCACCGAGCGAATTGATTGAGGTGTATCAATAGGATAAAAATTAAGCCCAATGTGTACTTCATTATTCTGAATCGCTTCGAATGTCTTGTCTGTCCAAGTCGTCAACTTAAGCTTGGCTTGTGGAAACAGGTTAAACACAACGGAGCTGGTTAACTCTGTTGCTATAGCTTCTAAGAAAACACTCGATACAGCAATGGTCAGCTCCCCGTTAAAGGTGCTTGGGTCTTCAAAAATGTCTGCGAATATACGGTTATCAAGTGCTTCAATCTGTTCGTTCAATCCTAAGCCTATGGCGTCTGCTCGATGAGTGGGTTGCAGCTTCCCATTCGACGAATAGAACAGTTTGTCGCCCGTATATTCGCGTAGTTTTGCTAGGGTCTGACTGACAGCGGATTGGCTTATTCCTAATGCAGACGCTGCTAATTTTGTACTTCTATGAATATAGATTGCATCAAATATACGTAAGTGGTTTAAATTAATTTGTTCATTGTATCTTTTATACATGACGCTAGCCTCATTGTTTTTATCTACTTTAATTTAGTTACTATAAATAAGAAATAAGTAAATCTAATTTTTCGTATAAGTAGCTTGGTGAGTTTTATTTGATTTATATTCCTTACCAAGTTCTTAAACACCTAATTGGATTTTTAAAATGATAAATATAAAAACAGCATCAACGACACTAGCCAGTGTTGTGTTGGCATTCGCGTCTTCTCCAGTGTTGGCGGAGCAGGGGGCAGAAGGTCATAAATACCATGATGCAGATCCACGAAATAGTAGCTTAAGGGCCGCCGTTTTTTCTGACGATCAAGGTGAGCTCAAATTACTGGCTGGCGGTGGTGCTTCTGGATTAACGAGTGATATCTCTCAGACTGTGGGTTTTGCGGAGTACTACACCCAATCTGAAAATGCACGATTGAGGGCAGCTCACTTTGATTCGTTTGGTGGCGTCTATGTTGATGTCTATCATTTGGAAAGCGCTGCAAACATGTATACGACGGGTTACATGTTGCCGTTGGGAAGTGATGATGGAACCCTATTTTTCCCTTCGTTAAACTATACCTATGTTGATTTCCAAACAAACGATCTTGCTGATGTCTTAAATTCACGATTGTCATTGAATGGAGGGTATCCAGACAATCTTCCCAATGGTGTATCAGCGAACAATGTGACCACATTACTGGGTGATAGTGAGGCTCATTTAGGCTCAGTCAACATGTATGCGCTTCACCCTTGGAATGACACCCACTTTTCCGTATTCAACATTAACCTTGGTTCATCTTATGGTGGCGCAGAAATGCAAGTCGCTAATTTGATGTGGCTACAGGGCATAAAAACCAAAGTAAAAGGCAAAGATTTCAACATCATGTTTGAGTTTAAATACGATGTTATGTCGATTCAAAATGAAGCACTTGGTATTGATGAGACGTCGGAAGAAGTGACAGCTTCGATAGGTATTGATTATCGCTTCTAACAATCAAAGTAAAACGCTGAACTTGGAGTTCAGCGTTTTATGTCGCGTACTAGAAGGTGAAGTTGGCACCGATAAAGTGGATATTCCCAACAAATGTACCTTGGATTTGAGTGTACGCTTTGTCTGAGCGATCGATATCCATAGAGCCAAAGTCAGCATACTCATAGAAGAGGTCAATGCGGGTATCGTCCCAGTATGTGCTAGCACCCAACGAATAGCGATATTGTTCGCCCACCGGTAGGTCGACCCACTGTTTTGTCGGGTCGTCTTGCGGAGATGTTTCGTATGAGAAGCCCGCTTTTATAGCCCAATTAGTATTAAGCTGATAGTCGGCACCGATCGCAAACTTCCATACATCGTCCCAATCGCGGTCGATTGCTTGAGGTAGGGTTGGGCGTGCGTTCAATGTGTCATTGTATACAGGAGTCTCTGCGAATTCACTCCATTGATGGTATTGGATTGAAGAGAGTATGGTTAGCTGATTATTGAGGTTATAACTTGCACTTAAGTCGGTTATTGCAGGTACGATCAACTCTGTTCCAACGAGTGCCTCATTACCATTGGTAAGGGTAGCAGTGATATCGTCGAAATCGTGAACCAATTTTGAACGGTAACTAAGGCCAATGGACCACGTGTTGGCTTTATACATGGCACCTGCGTTGTACCCAAATGCCCAATCGCTCCCCATATCCGATTCGAACCCAGACGTACTTACCTCAATCATACCGTAGTTAACTTGCATGCCTGCTGCGATAGACCAGTTGTCGTCAATTTGATAGCTGATATTTGGGTTGAGTTGCAATGCTGAAAGGAATGCCTTGTCTAAATGGTTAGCACCATCCCAATCGTCGCCATATTCTATGGATGAGCCGCCCACAGCACCGAAATTCACTCCAATGTGAGTTGCTTCAGCAATCTGACGAACGTGGAATATGCCTACTGAGGGCATCAGTGTTTCAGCACTTGCATCGCCTTCTGGAGTATCAATAGTTGATGAATCTTGTGAACCATCGGTGTAATCCATTTGTAGATAAAGAGCCATGGTGTTGATCGTGGTTTTTTGCTCGCCCATGTGACTCATTGTTGCAGGATTGGTCCAACTTGCAGTAGCGGTTTCAGTATAAACACCGTCGCCAGCACCAGCCGTGCCCGCGTTCGCGGTAACAGCTTCTTGTAAAAGTAGGCCACTTGCATTGGCAACCGAAGAACAAATTAATAGGGGTAATAGGGATTTTTTCATAATCATCATTGTACCTAGGGGCGAAATTAAACGACCCATAAAAGAGAATTGAACTAATGGATTGAAGCCCAGCCACCTATAGGGGGAGGTGGTCATCTTAGAAAGAGCTGGGCTTCGAATAGAGTTGTGGTGTTAACGCATGTTGAGGATCAAAAATACGAAAACAACAAAGAGAACCATTTGGCTTTTTTTTCGGTGTGTTTTGTCTACAAAATCACAGACCTTTTGAAATGTATTCATGGGAAACCTACATACTGTACAAGTAGTAAATCTGTGCTTTCATACGAATAATGATGCCACGGATTACATTAAGGAAATTGAGAAATGGAATCGGCTTTTCTGCATTGACCCAAGCTAAACCAACAGCGCCAACAGGAATGTCATATCCGTCTGGTTCAGTAATGCGTAGTCTCACGAAATGGTGCTTGTTCATCACATTTTTACCTGTGGTTGCACGTACATTTGTTTCTCGCGCAAGAAGAGAGCCTTGCGATTCACCTGTTGCTTCTACAATGCCTTCGACTTCGGCTTGAAATACCTTTCCTGGGTAAATCGCAGTAGCAAATTCGGCTTCTTGTCCCACTTTAATGTTACGGAAAGCTTGGTGGTTAATGCGCATCAAAACAAATTTTTCATTGCTGTACATTTTTAAGCGAGGCATAGCACCAACAAACTGGCCTTCACGCGCCATAAAATTAGTCACATAACCATCTGTGGGTGCGTAAATTCTGGTTTGCGACAAGTCCCATTCAGCTTGAGCAAGCGATGCTTGTTTATTTTGGAGATCTGCTTCTTTACTCACTACCGAAATCTGCGATTTCTCAATAAGGTTTAGGTTTTTTCTCGCTGTGATAAGTGATTTTGAGTATTGGGCTTCAATAATCGTAAGTTGATTTTTGGCTACTTCCACTAAGGTGCGTTGTTGATCTAACACACTTTCAGTTATGGTGTTTTTCACCTTGGCATTCTGGTCTACGTAGCGTTTTAGGGTGCGTTGTTTGAGAGTGAGATCTTGCTGCGCAGCAGCCACTTGATTTTTTAAGATCTCAATATCTTCAAGAGAGGTTTGATAATTGGTATTAGCAATATTGATATCTTGAACTGCTGAGTTGTATGCCATTTCAGCAATCGCGAGTTGCGCTTTTGCCTTATTAACTGCAATAACGTAAGAATCATCCTCAATCTCATAGATCAGTTCACCTTTTTCAATGGTGTCATTTGGAGAGATGTAAAGAGCGTCAATGTTTCCCGTTACACGTGTCGACCCAGGGCGGAGCTGAATATGAGGTGATTGAACCACTGAACCACCAGATAGATCCATAGGCGCCCAAGTGATCAAACCAACCCAGACAAAGACTAACCAAATAGACCCACCTCCGTAGGCAAATACCTTAAATGGTGTTTTCCAAGGCACCCCAATAAGACGAAGTAAGTAGATAAATAGAGCCCAAACAGCTAAACCTTCAAGCATCGTTATTCTCCTGTTTGTTCTGGTTGTGAAGGGGTTGTGTCATTCCAAACATGACGAAGACGGCGAATGCTCTGTTCAGTGTCGACAAAAGCGATAATAACGGCGAGTACCCACACCCAATGCCAGATAAAGCCTATCCAAGTGAGTATGGTCACCAAGCCCATCTGCCCATGTTTCTTTTTGTCAGCATGATGAATGGGTAGTTCGTGGAACTTCCAAAAGGCGTAAAGTGCACCAACTATCGTGCCTATAAGAACGATCCCCGCAACAACGTGTAAGCCTGTATCGAAACCTGTATCGACAAAAGGCATTGTGATTAAACTCATAATGCTTTCCTAAAATGTTCAAAAAATTGTTTAGCTAGAGTTGCTCCTTCACACCGTGAGTGAGCTATGTAGAAATGTTACGGAGGGTGTGCGAAGAGGGAATCAGTAAAAATACGGATTAGATATTTGGTGAGCCAATACTATGATCTCACGTTATTAAACTAGATTGATAGAGAGTAAAAAAGCCAACGAGTGTTGGCTTAAAATGATGAGGTAGGGGGGTAAGGTTTTGTTTATAAAGATGTTCTTTGAATTAGCCTTGTAAATAATGATCCCATAGCCTGTTCGCCAAATATTTTCTGCACCCAATACATGAGTTTTGCATCATGAGTGGCTTGGTAACAAAGCCTCGGCTTTCTATCGAAGCCTGCTTTTATCATGTGTTGCACTGTAGATTGTGGGCTAGAGCCAGAGCGGTAGGCGTTGTTTAAAAAGTTGTGCGACTTAGCCACGACCTCTTGGTATTCTGGCTTGGAAGATGTGGCTTTCATATCACTAAGTTGGATCGCGTCGAATTCAGTTTGGACTGCACCGGGTTCTATTGTCGATACTGAAATGTTGAAGGCGGCGACTTCTTGCGCTAGACCTTTAACCATGCCATTTAGAGCGTGTTTTGTTGATGAATACCAAGCATTCATGCTTGTAGAGACGCGTCCAGCGATAGAGCTGGTGAAGATAATACGACCTGAATTTCTCTCGCGCATGTGGGGTAATACCGCGCGTGCAAGGCGTGCAGCGCCATAAACGTTGGTATCAAATTGTTGTTGAACTTTAGATATCGGCGTTTCTTCGACAGGACCTGCGATGGCGTAACCTGCGTTGGCGTAAACAATATCAATGTGACCCACTTCTTCGATCATTGTCGCGACCATGGAATCAACATCAGTTTCGTTACGAATGTCCACTTTAATGATCTTCGCTCCGATCGCTTCGAGGTCAACCATTTTCTCTAGTCGTCTCGCACCACAATAAACGGTATGACCTAAGTCTATAAGTTGGATGACAAGCTCTTTTCCGATACCAGAAGAAGCGCCAACGACTAAGACATTTTTTGAAGGCATAAGAATACTCCAATTAAATCGATGCAAAGTGTAATTTATTGTCTGAAGAAACCCAGAACGCATTGGCTGTGTAATGAGTCGAGTCATATTCATAGAAAATAAATTGATGAGATCTAGCGATTAATGGAGACAGTATCGAACAGTATAAATTAAGAGTAATCAGTATAATTACTGTAACGTATATGGTGTTGTTACAGCAATTATATAATAGAGCGAGTCGGGTAGGCGTTCTAGTGTTCTATTCCTAGTCCGTTTCTTAATGCGAATTGGATCAGCTCTGTGTTATTTTCAAGTTCAAGAATATCAATCATTCGATACTTGTGGGATTCAATGGTTCTTGGACTGAGAAATAATTTTTCAGCGCACTGTTTTGCAGTAAAACCTTGAGCCAATAACGTAAGTACAGAGCACTGCTTAGGAGTCAATAACAGTAGTTTTTCACTTTCATTGGCGTTGGTAGGTTGGTCTTGTTTTAAGTTCCTTACCATTGTTGAATGTTGCCAATAACACAACCAAATGTCGCAGATGAGCTTGAGTCGTGTCATGTCTTTGTCTGAAAGTGGTTCTAATTCATTGTTAAATCTAGAGAATGATAACGCTCCCCAGTCCTGCCCAAACAGTTTAAGCGGTATGATACCGTGCCATCGTCCTCCTTCAGTATGAAGCGTCTTGATTACGGAAATTTTATGGTTGCCCATTTCTTGCTCACTAAACGTAAGCCAATTTTTTTTGGTACGTAGCAACTTGAAGTAATCTAAGTAGTTTCCACTGATGAAGATTTGAGGGTTAAGTTCGGGAACCCCATCACGAGAAACGGATACCGTTTTACCATCATTTAGCATGATCATGGAGTTAGGAAATAGAGTGACGCGGTCAATGTCAAACCAAGTCAGTACGGGCTTGGCAATGGTTTTCCAAGTGTTATCAAAATCTTTTGGTAATGAGCCAATGAGGGCGTTGGATTGTTCTGTGACTAATTCTTCGAATGAGATATCGGAAATGTTTTTCATTGTAAACAGCGCGCCTTATTACAGTGCAATATAAATAAATTACCGCTTAATTAAACGATAAGTCAAATACTTCGCCATATTCATGGATATTTTACTTCTTTAGAGATAGGCGACTGAGACGAATCAGTAATACTACTGATTACGCCATTCGATGATTCTTAAATAATAGCTCACGGAAAGAAATTACGTTTAAAAAAACAAAAGGTCTTGAGCTATGTTCAAAAAGAAAACCTTCCTACAACTTGCTATGGGAGCAGCACTTGCTTCTGCTGCAATGGCAAGTTATGCGACCACTGATACAAGTCGTCCAAATATCCTAGCTATCTGGGGTGATGATATTGGTATCGATAACGTGAGTGCATACACTCGTGGGCAAGCCGGTCACTGGACGCCAAACATCGATAGAATCGCGAACGAGGGTGTTTTGTTTACTGATTTTTACGGTGATCAATCATGTACTGCAGGTCGTTCTTCGTTCATTACTGGTCAACACCCGATTCGTACTGGCTTGACGAAAGTTGGTATGCCTGGCGCGAAACAAGGCATGAAGCCAGAGGATCCAACACTTGCAACAATGCTTAAAGAAAAAGGCTACATGACAGGCCAGTTTGGTAAGAACCACCTTGGTGATTTGGACTCTCAACTACCGACAGAGCATGGTTTTGATGAGTTCTTCGGTAACTTATATCACCTAAACGCAGAGGAAGAGCCTGAGCATCCAGATTACCCGAAAATGCCGGGCTTTAAGAAAAAGTTTGGTCCTCGTGGTGTTATCCACTCATACGCTGATGGTCGTGTAGAAGATACCGGCGCGTTAACAATCAAACGAATGGAAACGGTAGATGAAGAAACGTTAGAAGCGGCTCTGGACTTCATCGATCGTGCGCATAAAGAGAACAAGCCATTCTTCTTATGGTACAACTCGACACGTATGCATGTATGGACTCACCTAAAAGAAGAGTCAAAAGGCATCTCTAAGCGTGGTGGCTTATACGGTGACGGAATGGTTGAGCACGACAACATGGTCGGCCAACTGCTTGATAAACTTGATGAACTCAAAATTGCTGACAACACGATTGTTTCTTACACCACGGATAATGGCGTAGAGAAATGGGGTTGGCCTGATGGTGGTACATCTCGTTTTTACGGTGAGAAAAACTCAACATGGGAGGGTGGCTTCCGCGTACCAGCTATGATGCGTTGGCCAAATAAGATCCCTGCTGGTTCGGTTGCGAATGAAATTGCATCACACCTAGATTGGGCTCCCACTTTTGTTGCTGCTGCGGGTGAGCCAAAGCTTGTAGAGAAGCTGAAGAAAGGCACCAAACTTAATGGCAAAGAGTACAAAGTACACCTAGATGGTTACAACTTGATGCCTGCGCTTAAGGAAGGCAAAAACACGACAGCTGACAATAACCCTAATTGGCCACGTAAGAACTTTATCTATGCGACAGATAACGGTGACATCTCAGCGATTCGTTTTGGCGATTGGAAAGTGATGTTCTCGGTGAACAAATGTCACGGTATTGAAACTTGGACATGTGCCTTTGAAGAGCTGCGTTTCCCATACATCTTTAACTTGCGCCAAGACCCATACGAGTCCGCGCTGCATGAAAGTACGGGCTACCAGAACTGGCGTGTAGAGCATTTACCTTACATGTACCTTGGTGCTGCTCAAACATACCAATTCTTGCAAACGTTCCAAGAATTCCCACCACGTCAAGTGCCGGGCTCTTTCTCAATCGACCAGATTGTTGAGAAGATGAACATCTGGCAACGTGCTCAGTATCAATAGAGTTGCGTTACAACAACGAGCATTTTCAAAGCAATACAGTCTATAAGACATAGATTTATTTGAACTTAAATTGCTCATCGGGAACAGGAGAGAGCGGCCAATGTGGTCGCTCTTTTTCGTTGTCTGGCAGTAAGCAGATACCGTAATACTACTGATTACCAAATGAGTAGCTTGATGAATAATGGATGCAGATAACCGATATAGGTCGGTGTTAGGGAAGTTGTTGCACAGTGAATGTGATTGAACGATAAGAGGAATAACAATGGCTCAATCAGCTCAACTCGATACCCTTGTGTTGCCGAAAGCAGCACCAGCACAGCGAATGAACATCATGACTAAGCCTATTGGGGCTGCATGTAATATTGACTGTACTTACTGCTACTACTTGAGCAAGGAAGAATTACTTGGGCATGAGCAGGGCTGTGCCACACAAATGAGCAAAGAGATGCTCGAAACCTATATTCGCACATACATTGAACAGCATAACTACCCAGAAATAGTATTTCACTGGCAAGGCGGCGAGCCAACTTTACTCGGTGTTAACTATTTTCGTGATGTTGTAAGCCTTCAAAAAAAGTACTGCCCAAAGGGCGTCAAAATAGAGAATAACATTCAAACCAACGGCACATTACTCAATGACGAATGGGGTAAGTTTTTAAGTAAAAACAACTTCCTAGTAGGTTTGAGTATTGATGGGCCGGAAATGGTCCATAATGCGTATCGCACCAACCGCGCGGGTCGTGGCACTTTCAAGCAAACAATGAAAGGTGTCGAGATTCTCCATAAACACAAGGTTAATTTTGCGACCTTGACTTGTGTGAACAACCTTACTGGCTCTAACCCTCTAGATGTTTACCGTTTTTTGCGTGATGAAGTTCGTTCACCACAGATGCAGTTTATTCCAATTGTCGAACCAAAATCATTTCGTGATACCGCACCACAGAAGTGGTCAGATGAAGACGTTATTTTTCAAGGGATGCCAGAAACTGAGCCTAATCACCCGAACTCAATTGTTGAATCGTGGTGCGTATCGGACCATCAATGGGGTGAGTTTCTATGCACCATCTTCGATGAGTGGTTAGAAAACGATATCGGTAAAGTACATGTGCCGTATTTTGAAGCATGTGTTGAAACATGGATGGGTCGAGTTAATCCTCTTTGTACTCTTGCTCCTATGTGTGGAAAGGGTTTGGCTATCGAGCACAATGGTGACGTGTTTGCTTGTGATCATTACGTATACCCAGAGTATAAGCTTGGAAACATCAATGATGCGCAGTTAGAAGAGATGCAATTCTCCCAAGGCCAAGAAGAGTTTGGGCGTGCAAAAGAGGCGTCACTTCCAAATCAATGTCGAGCGTGTACATACCAATTCGCCTGTTTTGGTGAATGTCCCAAAAATCGTTTTATCAAAACATTGGATGGTGAATCAGGGTTGAACTACCTGTGTGCTGGTTGGAAGCGATTCTTCTCACATATAGATCCTTACATCTCAATGATCGTAGCGACGATGGGATATCCCGTTAACAAGGGAATCAATCACGACGCAATCAAGATTCAATTTAACAAGTAGGGCGGTACCCATGAAATTAAAGCAAACATTACTATTATCTTTGGCACTGCTAACTCAAGTCACCCATGCTCAACAAGATGTTGCAGCTACTATTGAATCACTGTTTGCACGTACATCACTAGACGCGATGCTCGAAGTCGCCTCTCAGACAAAAAGTGAACGTTATACTGAATTTGCGACCTTGTTTAATTACTGCCAGAAACTGCCAAACGATGACAAATGCGGTAAAGAGTACAACGTAAAGCGCGAGAATTACGAAGTTGCAAAAGCCAATCACGATGTATTGATAATGGCGCAGGACCCTGAGTTTATTGGTCTGCTAATGCCTGCATCAAACTATCCTGAGCTTGTTCATGCACTCAAAGCATTGGGGTATTTATCTGTTGAGTCGAGTGCGAAAAACGCTAAGCACGAACAGGTGATGGTTGCATTAAACCGCTGGCTTGAAGCACATAACTTCTCGAAAACGGAGCAGATTTACTTCATGCACGCGTTACTTGTGAGAACAGACGAGTTGTCAAAGCAGCTCATTGAACAGCACTCAGCTCAAAGTAGTTCGGCATTATCAAACGTCGAAAGCGAGTCTAATTATGGCTAGAGGAAAACACCGCCATAGTTGGGCAAAGGGTGTTTGCTGCATTGTAGGAATAGTTGCTTGTTTTACTTCGCAGGTAGTGGTTGCTGCAAGCTCCGCTTCGAGTCAGAACTATAGTAATCAGGCGAGCGCCGCATCCGGTCATCGTGAACAACTATTAGCAGAATATTCGCAAGATGAAACCTTAGAGTTAGAACAGCGTGCAGCAGCGACTGTCAACTTAGGGATGCATTACGGCCCGAATGCGATCATCGCTGTTGCGCGTGCATCTCGATCGACGGATGTTGAAATGCGTTTAGCGGCAATACAAGCCGCTGATCAGTGGCAAGGTAAAGCGAAGTGGGACGTAGTTGCTCCGTTGCTCAATGACGATAACGTTCTGGTACAGAAAGAAGCGGTAAGAACACTGATTGTATTGTGGCCCGAACTTAAAGGTGACTATTTAGACATCTTGACTTCTGCTGTAGAGCGACACCTCAGTCGTTTGCCTATGGATATTGATGGAGATTTGGAACGAGCTTGGATCTACAACATCCGAAATGAGCGCCAGAAAGCGACAGACCTCTATTTCGCAATGCAAAACCGATATCACGATCCTCGAGTCTCAATTGTTTATGCCGATTTTTTGAAGAAGTCTGGCAAAGAGAGCGAGGTAATATGCGTGCTCAACCAAGCCCTTATAGAATTCCCTGATTCCGCTGCGCTTCATTATAGCCTTGGGCTTGCCTATTTAAGGGCTGACAAGCGCCACGAGGCTCTAGTGGAATTACGCAGTGCCTATGAATTGGAACCAAATCGAGGCTCGTATGGTTACATTTATGCCACGTTGATTCGCGATGAAGATCCTAAAGCGGCAGCTTCAATATACCGCTCTATCTATCAACACCGAGCTCAGCCAGCATATCTTTATGCGCTGTGTGAAACGCTGTTGCTTGATGGTCAGGATGCGACCCTCTGTCTGAACGAATTACAAAGTGTAGCGCCATCAGACGTGGTTTCTCAGCTGAAGAATCTATCTCAATCCAAATAACGTTCGCTTTAGTCGCTTCAGCGCTGAGCAACTTCATCAGTTTTATAAGGTAATGTGATGTCTACAGAGACGTATACAGTGATTCACGATGTGATTGAACGGACTAACCAGTCGATCATCGGCCAACAACATGTAACGAAATCGATGATGATCGCATTGCTTACAGGCGGTCATATTCTCTTAGAGGGGCTCCCTGGTACGGCAAAGACTCGCGCCGCTAAAGTGTTGTCAGAGCTTATCAATATGGACTTTAGCCGAGTTCAATTTACACCGGATTTGTTACCTTCAGACGTTACCGGTACGCAAATGTATCATCAAGAACGAGGCAGTTTAGCGTTTAAACCCGGTCCTATTTTTAGCTCAATGGTTTTGGCAGACGAGATAAATCGTGCACCCGCTAAAGTACAAGCGGCACTGCTGGAAGCGATGGCCGAGGGAACCGTGACGGTAGCGGGTGAGACTCGCGTATTGCCAGAACCTTTCCTTGTAATTGCGACACAGAACCCTATAGAGCAAGAAGGGACGTACCCATTACCAGAAGCGCAACTGGATCGTTTTATGATGAAAGTGCGAGTCGATTACCCCGACAATGAGGCTGAAATGGCGATCATTGATTTGGTCCGAGAAGAAGAGCTGTGTATCAGTGAAAACACCTCTAATTTAGAGAGCGAAAGCCAAAGCGCCAAAGATAAAGCTTCTGAAATTGATTCATCACATTCGGCATTTATGGGGCGTATTGAACACATAACTGCGGGTAAAGAAGCCGTTAAACGAGTGCATAGTTCTCAATCCATCAAACAGTATATTGTTGACCTTGTGATGGCAACGCGTTTCCCACATCTGTATCCAGACTCTCGTTTAGAACAGTGGATTGAAGTGGGTGTAAGTCCTCGAGCATCGATCGCATTAGATAAATGCAGCAGAGCACATGCTTGGTTATCAGGACGTGACTATGTGACGCCAGACGATGTTCGATCTGTTGTCGTGTCGGTGCTGGGGCATCGAATTACACCGAGCTT
The DNA here is from genome assembly GCF_024347475.1 of Vibrio fortis. NCBI lineage: Bacteria > Pseudomonadati > Pseudomonadota > Gammaproteobacteria > Vibrionales > Vibrionaceae > Vibrio > Vibrio fortis. Next base: position 1,724,734 of record NZ_AP025487.1, on the reverse strand, counting down.
TGAAGCTTTATCCCAGTCAATCAGTTCTGAGCAGATCGTCGACGAACTGTTGATGAATGTCGCTATCACTTAACCGGGCCATTGTCCCGAATTCCAACTTTAGATAAGTCCAGAAAATTAGTTAAGTTCCGAAAAATAGTAGGAGAGCGTTATGGCTCAGTCATTCGATTCTAGAGTCGCGGCGTCATTTGAATCATTAATGGCACTCAGACCGCAATCCACCGGGTTCTCACTTCCACCGTTGTCCAAGAGTCGTAGCCGTCAAGCGGGAAGTCATGTATCCAGTTATCGTGGTCGAGGTCTAAATTTTGAAGAGTTTAGGCATTATCAAATGGGTGATGATATTCGCAGTATTGATTGGAACGTAACGCAAAGGATGGGAGAGGCGTATATACGAGTTCAGAGTGAAGAGAAAGATCTGCCTATCGTATTAGTCGTTGACCAGCGTAGTAGCATGTTTTTCTCTTCGGTCGATACTATGAAGTCGGTTGTGGCGGCGCAAGTAGCTAGTTGTTGTGGTTGGAAAATATCTAAAGATGGCGATCGAGTTGCGGCGCTCATCTTTTCTGATCATCAACTTCAATGGTACAAACCGCAGCGTCAAGCAAGTCATGTCGCGCGTATTCTTCAATCTTTAGCACAAACGAATCAACTGTTGTTGGAGAGTCATACTAGCCAGTCTGGAGTGGGTCTTTCATCTGCGCTTAATAAACTCGCCAAGCTCAAGCTTAAAGGCTGTCTGATGCTGTTTATTTCCGATTTCAATGGTATTACTGAAACGGATGTACAGAGAATTCAATGGTTGAAAAGACATAATGATGTGATGGCGGTTGCGATCAACGATCCTATGGAAACGGAGTTGACCATTTCAGAACCTCTAACCATCAGTGATGGCTCGCTACAGCTGCCTGTTGATAGGTCGTTAAACAGTCAACTCGTCAACTATAACCAGGAGGTCAAGCGCGCCTATAGAGAGGTTTATGATTTACTTCGAACTGGTTCTTTGGATGTGATTCGTCTGAATACATCGGGTAATCATATTGCGTCGTTCATTAGCCAAGTAAACGGAGGTCGAAGTGTCTGACAATCGTGTGCTGTTAAAAGACTTTATTGACCCAACGGTGATTGTGGATGTCAGTTGGGCACCGACCACATTGGGTTGGAAGATTCTTTATACGATATTGGTGGTTTGGCTTTTTTGGAAGTTAGTTCATCGCTATCGCTGTTTCAAAGCAAATCAATATCGTCGCGACGCATTGGAAAAATTGAATCAATTAACTCGTGATAGACGAAACGGCATCATCGATGTCGACCAAGAGTTGTACCAATCAAATCGGATTCTTAAAGCCGTTGCGTGTCATGCTTATCCAAACTCTGATGTGGCTATGTTGTTTGGAGCCAAATGGTGTGATTTCCTCACGAATGTATCTGAGTTATCGCAAAGAGTAGGCCACGCAGCACCATTCAAAAACAATCAGGGTGGTGTGTTACTGGCTTGGCAACAAAATTTGTATACGTCAACCTCGACACATGATTGGACAGAGGCGCAACTCAAACAAATTCGTCAATTCGTAAAAGCTTGGATTAAATACCACCCCGGAGAGGTTCAATGATTGAATTTGAACATATGTGGGCGTTTGGACTTCTGCCTCTACCAGTGATTATTTACCTATCGCTCCCTATTTATAAAACCCCACAAAAGGCCATTAAGGTTCCATTCTTTAATACTTTGGTGCGCTATTTAGGTGTCAATGGTGAGCGAGGTACAAACGCGCTGAGTGCCGGAGCATGGCAACGGTCATCGTTGTTTCTTGGGTGGTTACTTTTAGTTCTCGCGGCGGCGAAACCGGTATGGCTTGGGCCTGAAGAAACAAGGGAACTTGCGGGGCGCGACATTATGATTGTATTGGATTTATCAGGTTCGATGGCAACGCGAGATTTTGTTGATTCTAATAAAGCAGAGCAGAGTCGATTGTCTGCATCAAAAAGCGTATTAAAGTCGTTTGTTGAACAAAGAGAAGCTGATCGCTTTGGTTTAATCATCTTTGGAGACTCAGCATTTTTGCAATCGCCGTTCACTATCGACCACGCTGCATGGCTTAGGTTATTGAATGAAACGCAACCTGCTATGGCAGGCCAGAGTACACACCTTGGTGATGCCATTGGTCTAGGGATTAAGACCTTTATTTCCGAGGTCAAAAACCAAGATAAAGAGACGTTACCCACGCGTGAGCATCTCATGGTTGTGTTGACAGACGGTAACGACACGGACAGCCTAGTTCCACCTATCGATGCAGCGAAAGTTGCGGCGGCGAATGGAATTAAAATACATATTGTGGCGATGGGTAACCCTGAAACTAGAGGGGAGCAGGCTGTTGATATGGAGACAATCAAGCAGATGGCCACGATAACCGGAGGAGAAGATTTCCTCGCCATGTCTACGAAAGAGCTGACAGCGATTTACGACACCATTAACAGGATGGAGCCGAGTGTTTTTGATAGTTATCGATACCAACCAAAGCAGAGCCTGCACTATGTTCCAATTTTGATGGCTTTTCTCTACCACATGTTGTTCATGCTATATCGCGTTGTTAAATATTCAGCCTTGGCCAGCGTGACAACCTTAAACAGTGTGACAAATAAAGAGGTGCAGCATGATGGATAATTTTCACTTCATACGCCCATTATGGTTGAGCCTACTGATTCCTTTCATCGCTGTAGTTTTCGTTAACTGGAAGAATAATTACAAGAACAAAGAGTGGGTGACACACATACCAAAGCACCTGTCGGATGTGTTATTGGTTGGGCAGAAGAGTCGCGGAAAGAACCTACCAATTCAACTTCTTGGGGTTCTTGGTTTGGTCGCTATTATTGTTGCTGCGGGACCAAGTTGGTACCGGCAAGCCTCCCCATTCGCTGAAGATACAACACCGTTGGTGGTGGTACTTGATGTGTCTGATTCAATGATGCAAAACGATCTCGCTCCAAGCCGTTTATACAGAGCTAAACAGAAAATTTCATCTCTGATTGAGTTGCAGGGAAAGGGAAAAACAGCGTTGATTGCCTATTCAGGGAGTGCGCATTTAGCGATGCCGTTGACTCAAGATATCGAAGTCTTTAAGCCGCTATTGCAAGCGATTAAACCTGAAGTGATGCCACGTGAGGGAAAATTTGCTCAATACACATTACCCATTGTCGATCAGATCATTCCAAGAGATAGCGTTGCAGCAACGGTGTTGTTGGTTACTGATGCGTTAAATCAGAGGGCGCTGTCTGAGTATCATGATTACTTTAACGCGAGAGGGTACCAACTTCTCGTTTATGGGATTGGTAACCCAAATGTTGAGAGTGTTCTACCAGTTGAAACCGAAAAGCTGTCGATGCTTGCCGAAGCTGCCAATGGGGAGCTAGTTCTATTCACGCCTGATGATCAAGATATCTTGCGCCTGAGCGATAAGGTTACTGCTTACGCTGAGCTATCGTCCAATCAGGCAGAGCCTTGGTTTGATGCGAGTTATCCGTTGGTTTGGGTATTGGTGATTCCTTATTTATTGTGGTTTAGAAAAGGTTGGCTCGTGCAGTGGAGTGTGTTTGGCCTGGCTTTGGCATGTTCTACTTATAGCCCTCAACTCTCTGCCTCAGAGTTTTCGATGACCGATCTATGGTTAACTAAGAACCAACAAGGGGCTTTGCATTATCAACAGCAAGAGTACTTAGAAGCCGCTAAGGATTTTCAAACTGAACTTTTAAAAGCAGGCGCTTACTATCAGGCGGGGGATTATGAAACGGCTCAGCAATTTTATATGCGAAGTGATACGTTACAAGGTCACTTAGGAGTGGCCGCCTGCCTTGCTCAACAAAAAGAGTTCGTCGCTGCGAGAGAACATTATCGGGATATTGTTAATCGCTATCCTAGCAATCATGAGGCGCAGCATAACTTAAAGGTGGTTGAAGCTGTTATCGCATATATTGATAAGTTCACTGAGCAACAATCAAAAAGCAATGAGCGACAAGTCAGTAGAGAGAATGGAGACAAACCACAGCGAGCCGATGGCGTTAAACAAGAAGTTGAAAAAGATCAGATCATTGAGGAACACCTGTCTGCAGAAGAAATTTTAAATGACCCGAACGCCAACGAAAAGTGGATGAAGCGCGTGCAGAGTGATCTATCTATTTATCTGGCTAAGAAGTTTTCGCTCCAGTATCAGCATGGGCAAGCAACAACAACGGAGTGGCGCGATGGAGAAGAATAATTGGGTTCAGTATCTCTTGGTTTGGCTTCTTTTCTTTTCCGCTACACTTTGTGCTCAGGAACACAGTACACCAACAAGTGACTCACACATCATAGTAAAAACTTGGATAAGCCATGTATCGAACAGGCCGGTTGCCCATGAGCAAGTTTTGGTTAACATCACTGTGATGACAGATACTTGGTTTACCAAAGGAACGCGAATACATCGCTTTGAGATAGATAACGCGATGGTGTTGACCAACAGCATGTCGACGATGAACTCAACGGAACGCCTAAACGGAAAAGTGTATTCGACACAGCATTGGCAAGTGGAAGTATATCCATTGAAAGGTGGTATGTTCAAAGTCCCCTCAATCACGATTGATGTTGTGACAAAAGGTGAACGAGGATCATTGCCACAGACGTTAATGACAGATGCGTTGGTTTTTGAGGTTGAAACAAACAACGCTCTTTTGAAGCTTGAACACTCATCTCTCCAACCCGGCTCTACGCTGGTAGGACACAATGCCCAGCTTTTGGAGGAGTGGACGATTACAAAGCAAAGTGCAGAGCAAAATACAGACCTTCAAATTGGAGATTCAATAGAGCGTAAGGTGACCCTATCAGCCGAAGATACGGTAAGTATGTTATTGCCTTCTGTTGTTAAAGCATTAAGCGAAAACAATGCGGATTTCATCAGCTTCCCTATTCTCGATAAGACACAAGATGAGATCGTTCGAGGTTTAAGGCTCGCCACCAAAACGCAAACGGCAACTTATGTGGTAAAACAAGCCGGTCAAGTCACTTTGCCTGCAATTACGCTAATGTGGTGGGATACACATAAACAGTCAATGCAGGTGCTGAAATTGCCAGAGAAGACATGGCAAGTGAGTCATACACTGGCTTCGTTTTGGGACATGTACAGTAGAGTTATACTGCTTACATTAGCTGCAGCACTCACTGTTATTTTCGGTTTAATGCGGCTCTACCACTACTTACAAAACCAATCTAGTAACGCTTGGTGGACACTAGCTGTTTCGATAAAGAGGCGAGACATCCCATTATATGAGACGTCAATGTATCGCATTTTGCTCCGCAAAGACCAACGTCGCACGTTAGTAAGGGGAAAAGAGACGTATACAGAACTAGATAACATTCAATTGAGGTATCGGGTCCATCAAAAACTAGGGACGTTTGTGATAGGTAATATATCGCGACTCGCTCTTGTTAAGTTGTCAGTTCTATTGGTTCTGCCGCACTAATTCTTAGGAGGAGGTTTCTTGATATAGGAACTTTGTGGAGTTTGATAGTTGAGTCCATCAAGCGTTCATGTAACAAATTGTTACACATTGCGATTGGGACAACTGTACTCTGTCGTTGTGTTAATTTCGGCCACACTGCACTATTCTCTATCTGAATTTTCCATACTTAAGTATCTACTTTATGAATCTGGCTCAAGTCGACCTTAACTTATTAGTCATCCTCAAGCACTTGTTAGAAGAGAAGCATGTATCGAACACCGCATTGGCACTCGACATGAGTCAGCCAACGATCAGTCGTTCGCTACAAAAGCTTCGCACAGTCTTCAATGATGAGCTGTTGGTTCGCGGAACTTATGGTTATGAGCTGACACCGAAAGCTGAGTCGATTAAACAAGATCTCACATCAGTGTTGGGTCGCTTGGAAAAGCTTGTAGCAGGGGACGTTTTTGAGCCCCAGAGTAGTGATGCAACGGTTCGATTCTTTGGTCTAGTTCCACAAATTTCACACCTGATGCCTAAAGTGATGGCGGAAATCCGCCGTCAAGCACCGAACATGATTGTGGATATTGATTCTATTCCTAAGCGCCACTTTGAGAGCTTGGTTTCAGGAGATGCACACTTTGTTCTTTCTACCCATGAACCGTCTAGTTCAGATCAGAACTTGTATCGTACCTTTGTCACCAGTCGCGATTATCGTTTGTTGATGAGTAAAGATCACCCGCTAGCGGATAAAGAGATCACGGTTGATGACCTCCTGAATAGTCAGTTAGGTCAGATTTCACTTCAAGGTGATAAAAAACTCTCTATCGAAAGTCGATTTAAAGATCTTGGGTTAATCGATAAGCAGCGTAAGTTATCAATTCCTGTTCAACTCTCTAATTTCAATGTGGCTCCTGATATTGCAGAAACGACCGATATCATTTTCCATTTACCAACGCCTTTCGCTCAGCAAGCTGCAAAACAGCGAGACTTGGTTTGTAAAAGAGTGCCAAAAGCTCTGCGCCATCCATCAGAAGATGTTTATCTATATTGGCATAAGCGTTTTCATAATGATCCGATGTGCCAGTGGATTCGACGTATTTTCAAAGAGTTATACGGTTAAATGCCATCACATCTACGATAGTTACCACTAATGTAAACGTATGTATTAATCAATATATGGATATGGAAGAGGATCTGTATTTGAAAAATAAATAGTCAGAATTACGATAGGGGATGAAACTTTCGTTGATGAAAATAGTAACCGAATGTCTAATGCAAACCATTATCATTTGTAAATAAAGACATCATACTATGACAGATCGTTCCCTTTTTTCTGCTAAGCCTTTAGCTATCGCAGTCGCTTTTATTTGTTCATCGGTTCCAACCGTCTCTTTTGCTAACAACGAGTCAGCAGAGACAGACGAGCAAATGGTTGTAACCGCAACGCGAACAGAAACGTTACTAAATCAAGCACCTGCTTCTATGTCTGTGATAACGGCAGAGGACATTGAGAACAATCCAGGTATCACGCTAGCCGACATCGTAGCGGATTCAACCAGCGTGGAATCCGACTTCGATAGCACACGAGCAGGGCGTCAGATGATCTCGATTCGTGGTATGGATTCGGATTACACCTTGATCATGGTAAACGGTCGTCGCTTGAGTTCTGCGAGTGCGATCATTCGTGGTAATGACTTTGACTTATCAACGATCCCAACAGAATCAATTGAGCGTGTAGAAATTATCCGTGGCCCTATGTCGGCACTGTATGGTTCAGACGGCATGGGCGGTACGATCAATATCATCACTAAAGCACCGGAGAATGATTGGAGCTCAACATTGAGCATGGACACTTCATCGCCGATGGATGGTAACGGTGGCCAAGAGCATTCTGTCGGCCTAACTACATCAGGCGCATTAATTGAAGATGAGTTGTTTGCTCGCTTTTCTGTAAACCAAACCAGTCGTGATGCGTGGCAGCCTTATTCTGGAACTCATAGCTCGGGTTACGACAGAGAAGATATTACCGCGCTGGAAGGTCGTGACACACTAAGCTTGTTAGCGAATCTAACCTGGTATGCAACCGACAACCAGACCATTGATATTGATTTAGGTTATAGCGATGATGAGCGTGAATCTGCTGCTGAGAGTTCAAGTTCTGTCATTGAATCTGACACGCGCGTTGTCAGACATAGCCAAGCCATTACGCATAGTGGATTCTGGGGTTGGGGTGATACTCAAGTTCGCTATTCTCGTGAAAATGTAACTGACAATGATGCAGCTGACCTAGGAAACAATTTTAGCAGCGACATCGAAGAGCTGACTCAGATTGTAGAGGCATCAGCAACGACTTATCTAGGTGATAGTCACACACTGACTTTTGGTATGGATTACCAACTGAGTAAGCTTACCAACAAAGAGAACTTAGTGAGCGGTGCTTCTGAGGCGTATCAAGGTGCGTTGTTTGTACAAGACCAATGGGAAATGACCGAGCAATTAACTGCTACGATTGGTGGCCGTTTAGATAAACATGAGCTTTACGGTGAAGAGTTTAGCCCACGAGTTTACATGGTTCATCAAACGACTGATGATCTGATTATCAAAGGTGGTGTGGGCAAAGCTTTTAAAGCGCCTACACTTACTCAGAACCAGTCAGACTACCAAGTATCGAGCTGTAAAGGCGGCTGTGTGTTGGTCGGTAATGAAGACCTAAAACCAGAGACCAGCCTAAACTACGAGCTAGCTACAGTTTATACTCAGCCACGTTGGAACGTTGAAGCGGCCTTATTCCGCAACGAGATCAATGACCTGATCGAACGTACCGAAGGCTATTGTCCAGATGGTGGTGATTGGAACGAAAGTGCACGTCAGTGTGAAGATTCAAATGGCAACCCAACGGGTAACCTTGGTGCTAAGACTTATCAAAATGTATCTGAAGCAATCATCCAAGGTGTTGAACTAGCGGGTGGTTTCCAGATCTCAGAACAATGGGATGTGTCGGGTAACTATACGTATTTAGATACGGAAGATAAGTCCACCGGTGAACAGTTGCTGGAGCGTTATAAGCATTCTGGCTTGGTGAAATTGAACTGGAGTCCTACTTACGATCTAATGGCGTTTGTGAGTGCGAGATACCGTGGTGAACGCCAGATTGAAACGGATTTAACACAAGATGCCTACACAACACTGAATATCGGCACGGTATACAATGTGAATGATTCTGTTCGTATTCGAGCGGGTATCACTAACTTAACGGATGAAGCCGTTTCTCAAGAACTAGAGTACTTAGGGTATGTTGAGGAGCCGCGCACTTACTACGTCGGGATGACTGCGGACTTTTAAGATCCAATTTCTAAGAACTACCGCCGTATTAAAACAGAAACGCAGGTCTTGAGGACCTGCGTTTTTTTGTTTTGTTCTTTATGAAAACAACTTTGACGTTAGTGGCTCGCTTTTTTCACACATGTGATGATCGCGTTCCCTGAATTTTGATCCCAAGGCGTCAGTTTTTCATAGTCGTGTTCGAACAAGTGAACATCGAAATACGGTTCTAATAATTGAACGATTTCTGCAAACGTAAATGCAACCATGGGATGTTCATCGTTCCAAATTTGCGTCTCACTACCTGTTGTTTTTTCGATACTTAGTTTGAGCGCTTGTCGATCGCCGCTACCCGAATAGAACCAACCTGAACGGAAGGTAAATGCATCTTGTTCTAAGTTGCTAGTATGACGCACAAACAGGTTGTTATTAATCTTGGCTTTATCGACAACATTAAAGCAGAAGATGCCATCTGGCTTCAATGCCGCATGAACACTCTCAATACAAGCTTTGAGATTCTCGATACCGTCGTTGTAATGAATCGAATAAAGGAAGCAAGTGATCAAATCAACAGGCTCATCGACTTTAAAGTAGCTCATGTTTTGTTGCGAAAACTGAGCTTCAGGACAGCGTGTCATAGCGATATCGAGCATAGGTTGATTCAAATCGAGCCCACTGCTGGTATAGCCGTAATCGATGAAGTGACGAACGTGCGGACCAGTCCCACAAGCTAGGTCGAGGTGAGTACGACCCGTATTGCCGAAGATCTGGTGTAATCGACGTACGCAATTACTTTGCGACTTATAGTCGATATCGAGACACATTAAATCGTAGTAACCAGAAAGATCGGTATAGAGGGCATTAGTACGCATATTGACCTGTAGTGATTTGCTTAACATTGAGGAAGTGGCGCATCGTAAGGGACGCATTTTAGAAAGAGAAACAAAAAGGATTTATCGTTACGACCAACAATTTTTCTGTGTCAGTTTGATAGCCATAGGTTCAGCTTATGGGCAAGTAGTGGGATTTTTTAGCGGGTAAGTCTCTGCTATGAAAGGCTTATCCCGGGTCTTGAATTATAAATAAGTGTTCAGTTATGCTCAGTGGTTCGTTCTAGTTATTAATCGAAACAATAATTGGAAAAGCACAAAGCAAAGGAATGGATTCAATGGAAATTAGAAAGGATGATTTGTCGGGTGGTGATGTGATAGCGCTCCTCGAAGAGCACTTGGCAGATATGTACGCTACCTCTCCAGCCGAAAGTGTTCATGCGCTGGATGTTGGCGCACTAAAGGCGTCAGACATTACGTTTTTCAGTGCCTGGAAGGCCGATGTTCTGCTTGGGTGTGTTGCTATTAAGGAACTTGAGCCTCAACACGCCGAGCTTAAATCGATGCGAACGTCTCGCCATGCAAGGCAGGGCGGTGTCGCCAGTAAACTGTTGCAACACGTGCTCGAGGTCTCTTCTTCACGTCAATATCAAACCCTCAGTCTAGAGACTGGCTCGGAAGAGTACTTTAAACCCGCTCGAAACCTCTATGAGAAATTTGGATTTCGCTATTGTGAGCCTTTTGCAGACTACAAGCTTGATCCTCACAGCCAGTTTATGACCATAGATATTCAGACAATATGACCACGTATTTATCTGGCTTCTCTCTTGGTCTGTCGCTGATCTTAGCGATTGGTTCTCAAAACGCCTTCGTATTAAAACAAGGTTTGAAAAATCAGCATGTATTCATTGTCTGTTTAGTTTGTGCGGTGTCGGACGCACTCTTGATAAGCTTTGGTGTGGCTGGGTTTGGCGCTATTGTTGAGAAGTTTCCACAAATTGAACAGATCGCTCGATTTGGGGGGGCGCTGTTTTTGGCTGTGTATTCTCTATTGAGCTTTCGTTCTGCCTTGACAGAGAATCATGTATTGGAAACCCATGTTCAAAGTAAAGGCTCTTTGTTTAAAGTGGTATCGGTGTGTCTGGCGTTTACTTGGTTAAATCCCCATGTGTATTTAGACACGGTTGTGTTGCTTGGATCGATTTCAACCCAGTATCAACCCAATCAGATGCAGTTCGCCATTGGCGCGATTACGGCATCATTTGTGTTCTTTTTCTCTTTGGGGTTCGGGGCACGCTTTTTTTCGCCACTATTCAGTCGTCCTAGGTCATGGAAAATATTAGAATTTTTAGTCGGGATTATGATGGCAACGATCGCGATTAGCCTCGTACTTTAATCACTACCAGTTTGAACAAAACGACTTAAGCCCACTGAATCTTATGATTGGTGGGCTTTTTGTTTCCCCAAGTTACGTCGTGTTTATCTGGCTCTTTAGACGTTGGTTGTTTTACAAAGATCAATATGCCTCTAGGTGTCTATGATTCTGTTTTTTGTCCTACACTTAAGCTATTGAATATCGTCAGTTAGCTAGGAATTACAAAGTGATAATACAAAATTATATGGCTTTGTTAGGAGGTGTTGCTGCAGGCTTAGTATTGATGCCTTGCGCTATTGCCGCTCTTCCAGTTGAGGTAAGTGTAGTAAGCGAAGCAAAGGTCTCAACAGTCCCTTATTACTCTGAGTGGCCATCTTTAGAGAGTGCGATAAAAAAAGATCCTCAGATCGAAGCTCGTATTGCAGAAATCTTAAGTCGGATGACGCTCGGTGAGAAAGTCGGGCAGATGATCATGCCTGAATATCGACAAGTGACACCCTCAGAAGCGAAGCAATACAAAATCGGTTCCGTGCTTAATGGCGGTGGTGGTTGGCCGAATGAAGATAAATACGCAACCGCACAAGAGTGGGCGAAACAAGCAGACAGTTACTGGTTAGCACTGGATGAGGCCTATGCTGGTCGAGGATTCCGAATTCCATTTATGTGGGCGACAGATGCCGTTCATGGCCACAACAATGTGTATGGGGCTACTCTGTTTCCCCACAATATTGGACTTGGAGCAGCCAATAACCCTGACTTGCTTCGTCAGATTGGTGAAGTGACTGCTATAGAAGTCGCAGCGACAGGCATCGATTTAACCTTTGCACCTACAGTGGCGGTGCCAAGAGATTATCGTTGGGGACGAGTCTATGAGGGTTATTCAGAGTCTCCAGACATCACATACCAATACGCGCCCGCCATTGTGGAAGGGCTACAAGGTAACCAGCAACAGCTGCAAACCGAATCAAAGGTCATTGCTACCGTAAAGCACTGGCTCGGTGATGGTGGAACCCACCATGGTGTAGACCGAGGAGTGAATAACTCTACTGAAGATCAGTTACGTAATATTCATGCGCTTGGTTATTTTTCTGCCATTGAGGCCGGCGCACAAGTCGTCATGACGTCGTTTAATTCTTGGCAAGAAATTGATGGATACGACGACTCTGGCGATGACGAAAATCACAGCGGTAAACTGCATGGTAGTCGTTATCTTGTCACGGATATACTTAAAGAAAAGCTAGGATTTGATGGCATCGTGGTAACAGACTGGAATGGGCACGGGGAAGTAAAAGGGTGCACTAATGCTAACTGCCCACAAGCTGTTCTGGCGGGCAATGATCTGTTTATGGTAACCGACAATAAAGATTGGAAAGGCTTTTATCGCAATGTCATAAAGCAGGTGCGCAGTGGTGAAATCCCAATGTCTCGAATCGATGATGCGGTGACTCGAATACTGCGAGTAAAAATGAGAGCGGGGTTATGGTTTAAACCGAGGCCTTCTTATCGACTCTATGCGGGGGATGAATCTCTACTCGGCGCAGAGAAGCATCGTATGGTAGCAAGGCAAGCGGTCAGCGAATCGTTAGTGTTGCTCAAAAACAACAATCAAGTCTTACCGCTTAACTCAAACAATCAGACTTACCTTGTGGTCGGGAGCGCTTCAAATGATATGCAGAAGCAGACTGGTGGTTGGACGTTAACCTGGCAAGGAAATGAGAATCGACGTACAGATTACTTATACGGAGAGACGGTATTAGAGGCTTTCATAGAACACGTCGGGGAGAAAAGAGTATTTACCGACCCTGCGACCGCTCCGATGGATGCGATCGCGATAGTGGTTATGGGAGAAGATCCATACGCGGAGATGTTTGGTGATATTAAGCAGCACCAAAGCATCGCTTACTCAGAACTTAAAGCCAGTTACAAGCGGGATTTACGTTTGCTGGAACAATTAAAGCGACAAGGCTTTGAAGTGGTTACTCTGTTTTTCTCTGGTAGACCGTTATACATAACGCCGGAACTGAATTTGTCTGATGCCTTTGTCGCGGGTTGGCTTCCAGGAACCGAAGCAATCGGCATCACCGACGTGTTGTTTGGTGTGAATGGGAAAGATTTCACTGGACGATTGTCTTTTAGTTGGCCAAGTGACAAGTGCGTAAGTAATGTGAGCCGCCTAGAATCTCGCATACCCGATTATGCCGTTCCAGAAAACGAGCGCTCTCCTCAAGATAGCCCTCCGTTATTTGAATATGGTTATGGTTTGAATTATCAAAAGGCCAATCAACTCGATGAGATTGATATAGAGACGAAAAAGATTGGCTGCGGTACAGATATTCAAACGACTAAAGCAACACACAGTTTTGAGATTTTTGGACGACTCGCCAGTGACCAATTTGTTCCCAAAGTCAGTGGTCAAGTAACGCAGTGGAAAGGAACATTTATCTCTCGATCTAAAGTGACGGAGATAGGTACCGCGCATACCACGCCAATTAACTACAAACACCAACAAGATGCACTGTCTGTCAGCCTAGGGCAGTCACTACCTATGCAGTTTTATTTGCAAACACCCGATAAGAAGGGCGTAGATCTCACGGATTACTTATTCGCAGGATCTGATTTGGAGTTTGATATCGTAGTCTTTGGTTCGGTTCCTCAATCTCTAAAGCTCGCGAGTCATTGTGTATATCCATGCGGCGCTATTGCCTCGATAGGAAAAGAACTATCTAAAGCCTTATTGAACCGAGATGAACCATGGTTAACGGTTAAAGTCCCGCTGAGTTGCTTAGCTGAGAATGGCGTTGATTTTTCAGACTTGAATACACCATTTTTACTCTACACAGATGAACCATTCGATTTTGATATCGGTGAGGTACGTTATGTGCCAGAGCGCCTACAAACGGATGATCAAAGCGCGTTGACCTTGTCATGTCTTCTGTTTGATAAGATTAAATAACGAGGAAAACGTATCGCTGTATACGTATCAAAACTAAGTGCCAGAAATAACAAAGCCGCTCAATACAGAGCGGCTTATTATTTCTGGGTATGTGTCTGAGAATTACGTCAACATTAAACCTTGAAACGACTCATTAAGGTACTGACGCTATGGTTGAGCTGTTTAATTTCAACAGACTCGTTTACTTGGTTAACACTCAATTTATTGAGCTCGAGAACGATTTGATCGATCTCATGAACGCTCTTAGTGATGCTTTGTGTCACTGCATTCTGCTCGGCAGACGCGCTTGAGATATCACTATTAAAACGACGCACGATTTCCATTTTTTCACTCAGCTTAGACAGCATATCCACGGCCTGAACGACTTGATTACGTGTTTTCTCACAGTTCGACTTGGTTTGTTCAATCGACGTAACTAAGCCTTCAGACTGACCTTGAAGGTTAGACAGTGCTTTTTCGATTTCAGAAGTACTCTCTTGAGTGCGATTCGCCAAGGCTCGTACTTCATCTGCTACTACTGCGAAGCCACGACCATGTTCTCCTGCGCGTGCAGCCTCAATAGATGCATTAAGCGCCAGCAGGTTGGTTTGCTCTGCGATCCCGCCAATTACAGTAACGATAGATTGAATACTCTGCGATTCATTTGCCATCGCAATGATGTCGTTTGACGTGCTATCGACTTGTTCTTCGAGTGCGTTGATGTAGGACTCTGTTAGTACATTAATCTGTTTGGTCTCATCGCTAAATGTTGCCGCATTGTGGGCTGCTTCTGCGGCCGATTGAGAGTTCTTTTCCACTTCAACGGAAGCGTGAGAAAGACTATCAATGGCAGTGACCACTTGGCTGGTTTCATTGGTGTGAACTTGCAATACGCTATTGGTCTCTTGGCAGCAACCTTCGATACTGCCGACTTTGCCTTCAAGTACTACATTCTTCTGTTTGATATCGGTGATCATCGCTTGCAAGCCAGTGATGAAGATATTGATGTCACGAGCAATTTTACCTAGGTCATCATTGGTCTTTTCTTCTAGACGTTGGGTGAGGTCACCGTTGCCTTGTGACAGATCGTGGACAATGTTGCGTAGCGAAATGATAGGGTGGTACAGCATGTTGAGTAGAAGCGTCATTACAACAATTGAACCCAACACAGCGCCAACAATTAAGAGTTGAGCGTTAAAGACAACACTGTCGAGTGTTTTCATTGCAATTTTAGGGTCGATAACCGAAATCATATGCCACTGCGTAGAGTCACCAATGTTGACCACTTTTGCCATCAACATCATCTCTCTTTGATCAATAGTACCGCGAATGAACTGTTCTGGTTTGCTGGTGGCGACGGCGATCTGAGTTGACTGTGGCAGCGAGCCAAGGGTGCTTTGGGGCAAGATACTTTCGATAGTCGATGCGATCACCATACCGTCGTTGTCAACGATAAGGCCGCGTGCTTGGTAGATCTTTTCTAATTCTAAGAGCTTATCTTCAAGATCATCAAACCTTAAATCCGCCATCAATACACTATCTTTGAACGAGTACATCACGCCAACCATCGGTGTTTGAGTACTTTTGGTGAAAAACAGGTCACTTAATGATAGACCAGAGCGTGTTTTGGCTTGTTTGTACCAAGGTCGCGTAGTCGGGTTGTATTTCTCAGGAATACCGACTCCATTTGGGAAAGACTCAGAAGGGCGAGAGGTAAAAGAACGGCCGTCATCAAACCCAACCACCATCTTATCGATACCACCTAACTTGGCCGCATAGTGCATCAACGCCTGATTTGGTATGTCAAAGTTGGCAGCTCTCATCTCGGCAGCAGTTGCGTTGACGGCAGCAATAGTGCGCTCAACATCTTGTTCGATTTGATTAATTTCTACCGAAAGAGAGCGGTCGATCTCTTCGTAGATTCTTTCTTCGACTTGTTGTTTTGCGAGGTCAAATGAAAACCAGTTGGAAGCGAGTAGTGAAATCGTGGTCACTGCGGTGACCATGAGGATAAGTTTGCCTTTAAAACCTAGTGGAAATAACGTTTTTATACTTTTCATATTAGTTCACGCGAATAGACCAGTGAGTTGAGATATTGGTTCTGTTGTGCTGAAACGGTACAGCATAATTAACCAATTGGTTATGTTATTGTATTATTTTTAGCTTATGCAATCTGTGAGCAAAATTCATCTGTAAATTGAAATAATAGTCAAGTATGTGACTTAACTAGAATTTACAAAATGTCGAGATATCGCTCCCAACTACTGAACTTTATGCCACAAGTAGCAATACATTTGATCAATAAGTAAATCGGATTTTATTGACTTAGCTCTCTATTTTGGACTTGGGAACTAACCATTTATTCATATTAGTAATACAATAATGCTGATTAAGGGGTCTGGAGGCCTTATATGTTGTTATTAGGCTCCTTAGTTTTTGTTACTTTTGAATTGGCATTTTGCTGGATTCTAGAGGTTACAAATGAGTTATGTTCCCATATTTTCTGGACACAGCAGATGGCTCGAAAGAGCTTTGATTTAAGGAAATGTCAGTAATTACAAGGTGAACGTAGAATTCCGTGGGGGTATCGTTCGGCTTTCTGTCTATCCTTCTTTCTGCTTTTGTTCAGGCGGATTATCCGTTTAGCCCACGTTTCGTTCTCGAACGTGGGCTCTTTTATATGTATGACAAGGCTCTGGTTTTATCTGTAGTAATAACAATGGAATCGTAAAGACCCTACAGATGAACGAAAAAATGGCCTAATCCCTTTCTCTAAAAGGGTTGAACGCCTCAAATGACACTAAAAAATCGTTAGGATCGACCAATTCACAAAAATAATATTAATCTGCCATTAATCACACTTTTGACTTATTGTAGTACAATATGGTGGGTTTATAGCTATGATGTACAGGTCGAAACTAATTATAGAAAAACAAAAGGTCTATTAGAATGGAACTCAATACAGCTATTGTAGGCATCTATTTCTTATTTCTTATCGCGATAGGATGGATGTTCAGAACGTTTACTAGTACCACCAGTGATTACTTCCGTGGGGGCGGTAACATGCTCTGGTGGATGGTAGGTGCTACTGCATTTATGACGCAATTCTCTGCTTGGACTTTTACCGGTGCAGCGGGTAAGGCATATAACGATGGTTTCGCAGTAGCCGTCATCTTCTTAGCAAACGCATTTGGCTACTTCATGAACTTTGCATATTTTGCTCCAAAGTTCCGCCAACTTCGCGTTGTTACAGTAATTGAAGCTATTCGTATGCGCTTTGGTGCGGCGAATGAGCAAGTATTCACTTGGTCTTCAATGCCTAACTCTGTTGTATCAGCAGGTGTTTGGTTGAACGCACTAGCCATCATTGCTTCTGGTATCTTCGGATTCGACATGACCATGACGATCTGGATCACAGGTCTGGTTGTACTGGCCATGTCAGTAACAGGTGGTTCATGGGCGGTAATCGCGTCTGACTTCATGCAGATGGTTATCATCATGGCAGTAACTGTCACTTGTGCGGTTGTCGCTGTTGTTCAAGGCGGTGGTGTTGGTGAAATCGTCAATAACTTCCCAGTAGGCGACACAGGTTCTTTCGTAGCGGGTAACAACCTTAACTACCTAAGCATCTTCAGCATTTGGGCATTCTTCATCTTTGTTAAGCAATTCTCAATTACTAACAACATGCTTAACTCGTACCGTTACCTAGCGGCAAAAGACTCTAAGAATGCTAAAAAAGCAGCACTTCTTGCATGTGTGCTGATGCTTGGTGGTGTATTCATTTGGTTCATGCCTTCTTGGTTCATTGCTGGTCAAGGTGTAGACCTATCTGCAGCATACCCTGATGCAGGTTCTAAAGCGGGCGACTTCGCTTACCTATACTTTGTTCAAGAGTACATGCCTGCTGGTATGGTGGGTCTCCTTGTCGCGGCAATGTTTGCGGCAACAATGTCTTCAATGGACTCTGGTCTAAACCGTAACTCAGGTATCTTCGTTAAAAACTTCTACGAACCAGTTGTTCGTAAAGGCCAAGCTTCTGAGAAAGAGCTAGTAACAGTATCTAAGATTACTTCTACTGTATTTGGTATCGCAATCATCCTAATCGCACAGTTCATTAACTCCCTGAAAGGTCTGAGCTTGTTCGATACGATGATGTATGTGGGTGCTTTAATCGGCTTCCCAATGACAATCCCAGCATTCCTTGGCTTCTTCATTAAGAAGACTCCAGACTGGGCAGGTTGGGGTACGCTAATTGTTGGTGGTATCGTATCTTACATTGTTGGTTTTGTTATCAACGCAGAAATGGTGTCAGCAGCATTTGGTCTAGAAGAGCTAACTAAGCGTGAATGGTCTGATGTTAAGGTTGCGATTGGTCTAATCGGCCACATCACATTAACAGGTGGTTTCTTCGTCGCGTCTACGCTGTTCTACAAACCACTGCGTGAAGAGCGTCAAGCTGATGTCGACAAGTTCTTTAATAACTTAGAAACTCCTCTAGTGTCTGAATCTACAGCACAGAAGAAACTGGATAACAAGCAACGTCAAATGTTGGGTAAACTCATCGCAGTAGCAGGTGTTGGTGTCATGCTAATGGCTCTTCTACCTAACCCAATGTGGGGACGTATGGTGTTCATCCTGTGTGGTTCGATTGTAGGTGGTGTTGGTCTACTACTCGTTAAAGCGGTAGACGGCAGCGTCGAAGAGAACAAGTCTGTGACAGAGCAAACGTCATAATGGCTGAGTTTGATTAAAGGAAAAGCGGCTGATTGTTCAGCCGCTTTTTTGTATCTGACGTATTACTGTATTGGAGCGTTAAACTCATTCTCAGTAGAGTAGATGAAACACAGTATGTAGACGTATGAAAAAGCCCCTTGGTTTATTAACTAAGGGGCTTTTCTATAAGCATTGCTTTTTATTAGAAGGTGCAAGTAAGGCAGTACAAACGCGACCGATAAGTATTGTTTAATTAATGACTTAAGTGGTAAAGCTTACCAATGGTAATTGGTGCAGAAGGCGAAAGGCGCTTAGTTTGGGCCAAGAACAGTTCCGCAGTCGAGACAGCATCTATTAATGCATTGTGGTTATTGTATTCCGGTAGGCCGTAGCGTTCACGAGTTGAAGAGAGTGAAAAATCAAGGTCGTGAGCATTTCGTGCCTTAGCCATGTTTTTTTCGATGACCAATGTGTCTAACCAAATGATAGGGAGATCTGCGATTTGAAATTGGCTGTCGACGTAGTTGTCGATGAATACCTTTTCAACGCTACACGCATGAGCAATGACCACTTTACCAGCCGCAGCTTCAAAGAAGGTCGACATCGCACTCTGCAGCGAGACGCCTTTTTCAAGCATTTGCGGTGTGATGTGATTGATCACCGCCGTTTCAGGTACCACTGATGATTGGTCATTGATGTAGAGATGCGACGCCGATCTTAGGTCGATCTTTTGATCGATGACCTCAACCCAGCCCATAGATAAAATTAAGTCTTGCTCGACACTTAGCCCTGTTGTCTCCAGGTCAAGTACAATGTAATCGACCTGCTGAGATGTGGTGGCAAGCGTGCAATATGGCTCAAGTATAAGGTTGATAAGCTCTTGCGCCACGTTGTCGCGTTCAAGAAATTGTTCGCGTCGTTTATTTAGACGCATCAGAGGATGAAAGCGTTTAAAAACCAAGACTTACCCTCCAAACTTCACTTTTGCTGCGTCTTGTAACTCAGCAATGATTCTAAATGCATCTTTTAAGTGCTTACGTTCAAAACTACCAAAACTGTTGGGATTAATATGGTTGTTTGGTTCCCCGCCGTGCTTAAGTGCTTCAAGCTGATGGCTGAAGCGAAATGACAGAATGAAGCGATAGGCGTTGATGATGTTCTTATACGAATCTTCGCTCAGAGATCCTTTTTCAAATGCGGTTCTGAAGCGTTCGTCAGTCGCAGAGAGGTCACAAGAAACAGCCAAACCGTAGATACGAGCGAGGTCGATGATCAGGTTGATTGCGTATTTCTTAATGTTGAGCGTCTGCTTATTTTCACCGCTCTTTTCAAGAACAAGGCTGTTGAAGATACCTAGAGGCGGGTTGGTTGTTACTGCATCATTGACCAACATCGTTAAGAAACTTCGATTACTTTGAATGTTTTGGTGTAGCTCATCACGCAGAATCTTTTCGAAATCACTGTTGCCGTAAACTGAGCGAATTTCTAAGAAGACACTGATATTGAGTAAACGCTCATACTCTGGATTGTCAACCCACTTTTTATAGTACTGTTTCCATACTGAAAGTGGTTGGCACCATTTTGGTGTTGCGGCCATATACTTACCTGGACACAACGGGTAGTGACAGCTTTCCAAACCTTTTGTCACGATCATAGCGAGGTGCTTAAAGTAAATCTTGTCGTTTTCGGTTGCATCATCGGAAAGCACAATCGCGCTATCTTGATCTGACAGCATATGAACTTCATTTCGAGCGTGAGAGCCAGCCACAATCCATGAGAAATCGCAGGGTGGAGGACCAAGTTTATCGATAGCAATTTGAATCAATCGGCGAGTATAAGCATCCATAATCATGGTCATCACTTTGCCGACCACTTCTGGGCTCACTTTCCCTTCGACAAGAGCTTCAAAAATTGCCTGTCGCTCAGGAGTAAATTTCGCGAGTGACGAGACACTGCCTGCGTATTTGATCTTCTCGATTAGGAAAATCGCTTGAACACGGTGGTTTTGAACCAAGTGAGTGGTGGTCAGCAAGCCAACCACTTTGTTATCTTGTACTACAGGTAAGTTGCGAATATTGAACTGCATCATCATCGATGCAGCCTGCAGAACGAGATCATCCGGAGAGATGGTCAAAGGTGACAGTGTCATGACTTCAGAAATAGGGCGACAGGTGCTGACATCTTTCGCGATAACTCGTTTGGTCATATCGCGATCGGTGATAAGCCCAACAATTTCACCTGCTTCATAGACCACTGCGCAAGGTGAGCGTTGAATTAACATCTCTTTGGCGACGTCTTTAATCGGCTGGTTAGCGGTGACAACAGCCACACGACCGCTAGCAACATCTCCAACACGTCGAATGAACAAACCTTTTTCTTTGTTTGACCAAACGACATCTAATGCTGACTTGAGACGCACTTGTGCTTGCGATGCGAAATGTTCAGCCGATTCTGGGTGTTTAGTAAATAGTACTTTGAGTGCCGAATGAGGAACCAAGTAGATTAGCGAATTCTCAATCGCAATAGCTCGGTATATTTCACTGCTTTCTTGCTGCTGACCAAGGAAGGTGAAGCCAAATAAATCTTCAGGACCTAGTTTCGCTCTAAGCACGCCGTCTGATTTACGTTGTTCCAATGAACCTGTACGGACAATGTAGAGGGACTTTTCACCTCGATTGGCACATAGGTCTATTACTTCCCCTTTACCGACATAGCTTATCTGAATATGAGAGGCGAGCTCTCTTAGTGCCTCTTTTGGCACTTTGTCAAAGGGATCAATTTTATCAATAAACTGCAGTATGTTAGGTAAAAGGGTATCAGACATGGTTATTGCTCATTGAGATATATTTGTATGATTATATCGTGATTTCTAACATTCTAAAACTAGAATAATTAGTCAAGAGAATCTTTCTATAACACTATGTTTGAAAAGGAGCGAGTGTAATCCCGCTTCACGAAAATATGAGTTGTAGCTCTCGTTATCAGCTTTGTAGATTGTGAGATTTAAAGTGGTATTGTATGATTTAATTAATTAAGGATACTTCGAAGTACAAAGGTGGCTGTTGATGTTTAATGATCTAAAAGGCAAGCGCGTTCTGATTACGGGCTCTACATCTGGAATGGGACTTGCGACCGCTAGGTTTTTTGCACAATGTGGTGCAAAGGTGGGTTTAAATGGACGAAGCCCGAAGTCACCAGAGATTGAAACCATACTTGATGAATTGCGTGAAACGGGTGGTGAAGCGGAGTTTTTTCAAGCCAATTTGGTTGAATCAGCAGGCTGTGAAGCATTGGTTACTGCATTTACCGAGCGTTTTGGTGGCTTGGACGTGCTTATTAACAATGCTGGTGGGCTAGGGGGACGTGAAAACCTTGAAGACATTGACGATGCGTTCTTTGACCGAGTAATGGATCTGAATGCGCGCTCAGCCTTAATGATGACTAAGTATTCTATCCCTTATCTTCGTGCATCAGCCTTAGAGTCTGGTGAGACGGCATGTGTAATCAGTACCGGCTCTATTGCCGCTCGTGAAGGAGGCGGTGTAGGCGCAGGAATATACGCCGCGTCTAAAGCATGGTTACATGATATTCATCGCAACTGGGTCAAGGAGTTCACCAAAGACCGCATACGCTTCAACATTGTAGCGCCTGGCACAATTGATACCGCATTCCACGATGGCAAATCTGATGACCTAAAATCAACGATTGCGGGAACAATTCCGATGGGGCGTTTTGGGCGGATCGAAGAAGTCGCACCAAGTTTTGCGTTTTTCGCATCTCACGCTTGTGCTGGTTATATCACAGGTCAGATACTCGATGTAAACGGAGGTCAAATGGCACCATAGGTATTTATCTTTCTAATGTAAAAAATCTCAGAAGAGTCAGCATTATGCTGGCTTTTTTGATCCTATACGTTTGAGAAAATTGGTTAAATCAATAAAAGAAGTGATTGTAGTCACATTAATTTGTGTTATTTGTATGATAAGATGTGTCAATCATCTAAAGTCCGCACTAAAGCAAATCCAACAAGGAAGTTACTATGAACCTATTCTATGAAGCCGATGAGCACCCATGGGAACATATTGGCGAAGGACTCAAACGTAAAGTTGTATCACTGTCTAAAGACCTGATGGCTATCCATGTTTGCTTTGAAAAGGGGGCGGTGGGCGCTATTCACAATCACACCATTCAAGAGCAGATTGGCTATGTTGTAAAAGGAAGCTTTGAAGTAGAAGTGAATGGTATAAAACAAACCCTTAGAGCAGGTGATGCTTTCATGTCGCAACAACACCTTGAGAACGGTGCAAAATCCCTAGAGCATGACAGTGTGTTGCTGGACTTGGTAAACCCAAATTACTGACATATTGAAAATAGCAAAAAATCTAACTCCCCAATTCTCCAGCGCGATGATGTTTAGGCTAACGAAACGTCACCTCAAGTAGTCACTTAAACGAATATACATAGTTAGCCGTTCATTGTGTCTTTCTGGGTACGAAGTTTCGGCTGACTTAAGTTTTCTTCCTACTATTCCTCATACTCAGCTCCGATAAACTTTATGTGATCCAACTTCCTCCAAAAAAATTTGGAGACGTAATTGACAAGATTGATATTCCACATATGTCATATCTTATGTTCTCATTTTTAGCTTGTATACGAATTGAGTGGGGACATTTCATTTAGAGTACTTGATTCAGTTTGGACTTATGTCTTCCGGATTATTCATTCTAAATGCTTATATTTGTATGCTTTAATGTCTCAGTTTGATGTTGTTTAGATTCTGTTTATCTTTATTTATTTTGTCTTCATCTCTTGTAAATTGGCGCTTTTCGTCCCTTTTTCTTCTGTTTTTTCTCAATGATGTTTATTTATTTGTATGAATAAATGTTTATGTTGGGCGCAATATTAGCGTCGCTTCTGTGACTTATGTTTTAGTTTCGACTTAATCATCGTGGTTATTGTGAGAGAGCTCATTCTATCGGTATGCACTATTTGAAGCTTTGCCTTATTTGTCTAACAATAAGACTTAATCCAATTGCGTAACAAAAGAAGAGAAGGGAATATGAAAAATTCTAAAGTGGCTATTGCAGTGGTTACAACATTATTTGCCGGCATGGCATCGGCCGCGTCAATTGATTACCGTTACGAATATCGCGCTGCTACCGATTACACCTATGAAAAAGATGGAACAAGTGAAACGCGCCACGTCGACGCTCGCCACCAACATCGTGTGAAATTGGGTGACAGCTTTAAGCTTGATGATAAGTGGAAGCACTCGTCAAGCTTAGAAATCAAATTCCATACCGATGATTCTTACTACGATGCTGACTCTGGCAGTGTTAAGAATGCCAACAGTAAAAGTTTCTACAACGGTAACTGGTATATCTACAACATGGAGTTAGATAACACTGCGACTTACAAAGTAAACAGCAATTGGTATCTACAAATGGGTATGCCAATCGCGTGGGATTGGGATGAGCCAAACTACAATGATGGTGACTGGAAAATGAAAAAGGTCACTTTCAAACCTCAATTCCGTGTTGGCTACAAAGCGGACATGGGCCTAACCACCGCTATTCGCTACCGTCACGAGTACTCAGATTTCCGTAACCACACACGTTTTGGTGATACGGACAATGAAACTGGTGAGAAACTAGAATCTGCACAGAAATCTAAAATCACACTAACGGGTTCATACAAGGTTGAATCTCTACCTAAGTTGGGTCTGTCTTACGAAGCTAACTATGTGAAGTCTTTAGATAACGTACTTCTTTACGACAACAATGATTGGGAATGGGATGCGGGTATCAAGGTGAGCTACAAGTTTGGTTCATGGAAACCATTTGGCGAACTATGGTCATCAGACATTAGCTCTCGTTCAAGCGACCGTGAAGCGAAGTACCGTGTGGGTATTGCTTACTCATTCTAATACGTAAAGAGGCAATAGTTTTTGATTAGCTCCGCGTCGAGTGGGGCTATGTTTTTCTGTCATATCCTCAATACGGATGAGAAAAACCTTTTGTCTAAAAATAAATAAAAGTTATAACGAACAAGAGAGTTTATTATGCAGATTTCTAAAGTCGCAATGGCTGTCGCAGTTTCCACAGGTTTGCTTTTTGGCTGTAATAGTGATGGTTTACCTGTACCGACAGATCCAGTTGCTCCAGCTCCGGAATTAAAAATTACCAGCGGTTATTGGCAGTTAGGCACTGCGCCGTCAGCGACTAGCTTTTCAACAAGCAGCGCAGATCTTCCTAACGTTTATGTATTTAGTGAAGATGGCAATCACAAGTACTACGATGATGACGCGACACCTGGTACTTACGTCATCAAGGACGCATCAGCATCATCAAATGATTACGACGAAGATGCTGGCACCATTTCATTCATGCTCTACGATAGTGGCACATCAATGGAGGTGTCAGGTGAATTCACGCTGACAGAAGCATCAGGTGATACACCTGCGTCAATGACATTTGTTGATGAAGACAAAGGGGTAGACCTATCAGGTTCTGACGAAACGGATACAGAGTCAGTAAAAGACGCCGTTGTTGAAGCAAATGAAGACAGCGGAATCAACAATGTCGTTCAAATCCTAGATACGAACTTTGGCGGCACAAAAAATGACGTAGGTGAACTACGCCTAAAACTGTCTGAATCTGCAACAGTTTCTAGCATTTCATCAGGTAAACTTTCAGTAGACCTTATCTACCAAGTCGATTCTGACACTAACGAAGAAGCAAACGATAGCGGCAATAACGCGTACATTTCTCTATATGGTGCAGGCACTTCAAACACGAACCTACATGGCGAAGTGATCTTCAATGCTGGTGAGATTTTCTATCGCTCTACAGTGACTAGTGGCGGTAAACCACAAATCTCTGAAGAGCCAGTGGGTACTTATGAATTAGGTGAAGACCTTGCTGTTGAAGTGAGTTGGGCAAATGGTTACTACACATTTACTGTGAATGATACAGTTTATGACAACAGTGGTAATGGTTTTGAATCATTCGATAAATCAGCAGTAACCGTTATTTCATTGAAGTTGGGTGATACATCAAATACCACTCACTATGAGCTGATTGCTGATAACTTCATGGTGTACTCAAACGACGAATCAGACGACCAAGTTGTATTTGAGGATAACTTTGACAGCTATGCAAATGGCGCAACGTTAGGTGGTTCAGATCCTTACAATAACAATAGTGCTGAAGCGACCGTTGTTACTGAAGGTGACGCACCTACTGACCCAACCGATCCTGAGCCAGAGCCGGGTGAGGTAACGGATGATTTTGATAGCTACACTGCGGGTGCTCGTATTGATGCTGCGAACAGTGTTTATGCAATCAAAGGCGACAAAGACGGCGATGACGAAACAACGATTGTAGCTGAAGTGAGCACGGAACAAGCTAGCTCAGGTGATAATTCACTACTGTTGCATGACAATTCAGGACTAGGTAAGCCAGTAGTGTCGCGTACTTTTAAGGAAGGTGCGGAGTCAGGTTCGGTTTCTACTAAAGTTTATGTTCCTGCAGATGGCTATGTTAAATCAACATACCTCTACTTAGGCGATTCGAACTCGGGGTCATCAAGCAGCCGATTCACGGAGCTGGTATTTGGTAGCTCAGCGGTTAAATTCAGAAACGAGAGTGGTAGCCAGAAGGACCTAGCAAGCTACTCGCAAGATACCTGGGTAGATGTAACGGTAGCATGGGAGCCAAATTCAGACAGCTCTGGTTATGACGTGACAATCACACTTGACGGTCAGGATTACACATCATACCAAGATGGTGATGTCACTTATCCTTTGGTTGCTGAAAATGCTTCTGAATCTGCGCCAACATTATTCGCCCTTTATGTGGGGGATAATGGCTCTAGCGGTACTTACAGCTACTTCGACGACTTAGATTCTGAATTATTCTAAATCATAAATCATTTAGTTTTAAAGAGGCCATTTAGGCCTCTTTTTTTGGTTTTTACCGACCAATTCAACGTCACTTAAGCCTATCTTGAAAGCAAAAACAGAACACAAAACAAGAAGATTTGGCCTGCAAATTTGCCTCAACAAGACTCTGATCTCATTTATTTATGATTCGATGTTGATGTATAAGAGCCCGATCTCATTTATGACTTTTTAGGGGTATTTGTATTACTTTATTATGTTTATACTTGTGTCATTAGCGTGAAGGACATAGCTAATACGGTACATGGAACGTAGCCTAGTGCTTGAGTTTCATATCAATAGGGTATCTTGTCCTCGTCTTATAATACAAATAATTCAAACTTAAGCATTAAAGGTGAAAGGTCTAATGAAAAGTATCTATCTAAAAAGCTTGCTTGCTTCTTCGATTGTTCTAGCCGTTGGTTGTGCGAGTACTTCAGCACCTGTAGTAGAGCAGTTTCCAAACAACAAAGAAACTGGTGAGCCGCTTCTAACGCCTGTAGCGGTTACAGCGAGTAGCCACGACGGTAATACACCTAGTCAACTTATTGATGGCAACATTATGACGCGTTGGGCTGCAAACGGTAATGGTGAACATGCAACGTTGGATTACGGTTCAGTTCACGAGTTTGATGCAGTTCAAGCGTCGTTTAGTAAAGGTAACGAGCGTGTGACTTCGTTTGACATTCAAATGAGTGAAGATGGCGAGAACTGGGTGACTGTACTTAAAGATCAGAAGAGTTCTGGCCGCGCACTGGGCTTGGAGCGTTTTCAATTTGAGCCTGCTGTAAAAGCGCGTTATGTACGTTACGTAGGTTACGGTAATACTAAGAACCAATGGAACTCAGTAACTGAGCTTGCGGCTGTGAACTGTGGTATCAACGCATGTCCTTCAACTCACCTAATTACTGATGCTGTTGTAGCTGCAGAAGCAGATATGATCGCGCAAATGAAAGCTGAGCAGAAAGCACAGAAAGAGCTTCTGAAGAAAAACCGTAAAGGGGATTTCGGTGCGCCACTAGTACGCCCATGCGAAACAACGGTTGAGTGTGACCTTTCACAACCTATGCCAACACCAACGCTGCCTGCAACTCTACTAGCCACTAATGCACCGGGTGAGAATTTCGACCTAACTCGTTGGAAACTGACAACACCTTATGATCATGATGGTGATGGTCGTGCAGATGACATCGATGAGTGGGATCTAGCTCATGGCTTCCAGAATGAAGATATTTTCTACACAGCAGAAGATGGCGGCATGGTATTTAAAACTTACGTGAAAGGCTCACGTACGTCTAAGAATACCAAATACGCTCGTACTGAATTCCGTTCAATGTTGCGTGCGGGTGAGAAGTCTCACAAAACTAAAGGTGTGAACCCGAATAACTGGGTATTCAGTTCTGCTCCGATTGAAGATCAACAAGCGGCTGGTGGTGTTGATGGCACACTAAAAGCAACATTGAAGATTGATCACGCAACAACAACGGGTCAATCTCATGAAGTCGGTCGTTTCATCATTGGTCAAATTCACGACAAAGATGACGAGCCAATCCGTCTTTACTACCGTAAGCTTCCAGATCAAGCAACGGGTACTGTTTACTTTGCTCACGAAAAAACCAAGACGGGCACAGAAGACTACTATAACCTAGTTGGTGACATGACGGGTGAAATCGGCGAAGACGGTATCGCACTAGGCGAGATGTTCAGCTACGAGATCGATGTTAAAGGCAACATCATGACAGTAACCCTAACACGTGAAGGCAAAGAAGACGCCGTTCAAGTAGTTGATATGAGCGACAGTGGTTACGATGAAGGTGGTCGTTACATGTACTTCAAAGCGGGTGTTTACAACCAAAACATGTACGGTGAGCCAGATGATTACGTACAAGCGACGTTCTACAAACTAGACGCAACGTACGGTGAGTTCCAAGGTTAATTAACCTTTAAATTCCCTAAGTAAGATACTTAAGCCAGTAGCATTCGCTGCTGGCTTTTTCGTGTGCGTATAGATTTATCAATGGCGTACGAACTTTTCGATTACATACAAAAAAGCCACAGAACTCTATAAAGAGTCTATGGCTTGGTTTGTGGTTATCTAGTGGTAGGCTTAATGGGCTTTTTACTCATGGAAAAGGGGAAGTTACTCCTCGTGTTCTGTCAAAATTTCACTGAAGCTGACATCAAAGATCTCGCCACGGTATTTATCATCAGGTTTGAATTGAGGGTAGATACCGGCTTTAAAGTAAAAGGCGATGTCATCGCTTGCCCAGTCACTGCTTAATGTGACGGTGTCTCCATTCATGTCTGTGTAGTTCGCTCCCCAGTCAATTTGGTGAGAAACAAGGTTACTGCCATTAACGTCCGTGGTTGCTAGAAACAATCCATCCTGCGTTGCTCGAATAATGTAGCGCCAATCTTCATTCGCTGAGTATTGGCCTAAGGTTACGCTGAATGGTTCGCAGGAATCACAGTCTTGATTATTGCGTTCAAAGCTATCGTTAAGAATCACTCGTACTGGTTTATCGTCGCCTTCCCAAAGTAATTTAACTAGCGCTTGGCTGATCTTCCAACCATGGATTTGACCTAGCACGACCTTAGGGCGCTGTTCACTAAAATCAATATTCGGATATTCATCGATTCTAAGTTGAGCTTCTAACGTGTGACTCTTCGCATTAGTACGCGCGTCATTAAGGTACCAACTGGTATCCTCATCGCTGGTACTGCAATCTGGGGATTCAGTGCTAATGTAAAGTTCTCTTAGCTCTGAGCGAATATAGCTAGAATTTGTGGTTGAAGTGCCGTAACCCATGTCAGCTCGAAGGTGCATCTCACCGTCAATGACATTGAAGTAGGACAATCCTAAGTCGTTGTCATAAACATTACTGTCGTTCGACAATACATCTTTACTTGAATTACACCGCTCGGGTTCAAGCTCTGCAGCACTGGTTCCGCCACTGCCATACCAATCATCTTTGCTAGGTGGAATGGTGATCTTCCAATCATCTATGTTCCACTTCGCCGAAGTATCAGTATTCTCCTTTTCGTAGGTGAGTTGACTAAACTTGGCTTCACCTTCTCCATTTTCGAATTGGTTATAGATACCGGCTTTAAAATAGCTCAAAAGATGTGACCAGTAGGATATATCTATTTGCGCTTTGGACTCGTCGTTGACTTCGATGGACAGCGTGTTTTCAAATATAGATATTTCAAAACGGGTAAAGTCATCTAGGTTCGCTGCACCTAAATCATATCGGTCATAAGAGTCATTACATCCTGCGGCATTTGAATTTGAACTGCAGTCTAACGCATTATTTTTGAGAACCGCCCAATAGTGTCCTGTTAGGCCGTTTCGCTCTTGCTCCCAAACAATACGAACCAGCGGGTGAGGGATGTAACCTGTTCCATCAGAGCTAGTACCTTTATTGTGGATCTGCAAAAACGTGACTTCATCATGGTCTGCAGGTGAGTTAGCCATTGCGAGGTCGATGTCAGGTAGCTTAACTTCTGCGTAGAAAGTGCGTTTAACGCCAGTTTCGCTGACATCAAAGTTCTCTAGCTCTCGAACTTCAGAACGCATCTTGTAGTTCGACATCTTGAATACAAGGTGCTCAGTTTCCTCCTCGGCATAGAAGTACTCACTTTGATACCCCTCAAATGCGCCACCTTTGACTTCAGAGGTTTTGTTGCCTTCACTGCCATTCGGATCCGATACCTGTAGATCAGAGTTGTCGAGTATGGCTTGGTATTTACCAATGCTATAGGGCGCAACAGTTTTACTGATTGGGTCTGTTGGATCGGTTGGTTGATTGGGCTCGCTAGGAGATGAGGAGGAAGAGCTACCACCACAACCTGCTAAGAGCACAGTTATAACGGCTGCTGTGATTGGTTTTAATTTGATCATACTGATTATTCTTATTATGGAAAAAACCAATAATTACATTTGTATTATTTTAACTCAAATGAGCTGTTTTGGTTTTGTGACTCAATGTGAGTCTATTTTCTTCTTCCATAGCGTACTTTGGTTAAATTGCGGTCGAACAGTCAGATATCGATGAATAGTTGCTTTTTCATAAGCTTATTAAAGAGATATGCCGGAGCGATTTTGATAGATTAAGAACATTCGATCCCCGTAGCGAGACACCATGAAAATCCTTCACACGTCAGATTGGCATCTTGGCCAAAATTTCTATAACAAGAGTCGTAAAAACGAACACCAACAGTTTTTAGATTGGTTGCTTCAACAAGTTGACGAACAAAGTGTTGACGCCATCATCGTAGCGGGGGACATCTTTGATACCAGTACACCGCCAAGCTACGCACGTGAGATGTACAATAAATTTGTGGTGGATTGCAGCAAGTTAAGTTGCCAATTGGTGATGTTGGGCGGAAATCACGATTCAGTTTCAGTATTAAAAGAGACGCAACAACTACTGAAATACATGGGTACAGACGTAATCCCAAACACCAATGAAGATTATGCAAGTCAAGTGCTTCCGCTGAAAGGCAAGTCGGGACACGTTGAAGCCTTGGTATGCGCGATTCCATTTATCCGCCCTCGTGATGTCCTGACCAGTCAAGCTGGTGTTTCTGGTGTGGATCGTCAAAAACAACTAGGTGATGCAATCAAGCACCACTATGCGAGTGTATATCAAGCTGCTGTTGCTGAGCGAGAGAACTACGAGAATTCGACTGACATTCCTATTATTGCAACGGGACACTTAACTGCGATGGGCGTGCAGCAGTCTGATTCCGTGCGTGATATTTACGTTGGTAATCTAGATGGTTTTGCTGCGGATGGCTTTCCACCAGCGGACTATATTGCGCTTGGCCATATTCACAGACCACAAGTGGTGGCTAAACAAGAACATATTCGCTATTGCGGTTCGCCAATCCCTCTTAGTTTTGATGAGCTTAAGTCTACAAAGCAGGTATGTATTGTTGAATTTGAACAAGGCAAACGCACAATTTCTCAGCTTAACGTGCCGACATTTCAACCTCTTGCTGAAATCAAAGGTGACCTAAGCAGCATTGAGACTCAACTCAATCAGTATATTGGATTAGACGCTGACCAGAGTGTGTGGTTGTCGATAGAAGTACAAGCGCAAGATTACCTATC
This sequence comes from Vibrio fortis, assembly GCF_024347475.1. Taxonomy (NCBI): domain Bacteria; kingdom Pseudomonadati; phylum Pseudomonadota; class Gammaproteobacteria; order Vibrionales; family Vibrionaceae; genus Vibrio; species Vibrio fortis. Next base: position 1,693,033 of record NZ_AP025487.1, on the reverse strand, counting down.
TGATCTTCAAGAGCGTATCTCTCGATTGACCCAAGATCTCAATGTAGAAGTTCTGCAATTAAGAAGAGCGCGAGAAAAGCGAAATCAGACATTGAATCAAGAGTCTGCAGAGACGCTATCAGAACTTAGCCCAATGGAAGTGTTTGAAAAGCGTATCGCACTTGAAGACTTCGAAAGCGATACTGAAAAAGCGCGCTTAGAACGTATGACAGTGACATTTAAACAAGTGATGACCGAAGTGACAGACGGAGAGGCTGAATAATCCGCTATGAAAATTTTATCATTAGAATTTGAAAACCTAAACTCACTCAAAGGTCGCTGGAAGCTAGATTTTACTCAATCTCCGTTCGCTGAAAATGGTTTGTTCGCGATCACCGGGCCAACGGGGGCAGGTAAAACCACGATTTTGGATGCGATCTGTTTGGCTTTATTCCACCGAACGCCTCGTCTAAAAAGTATTGCGAAAGGCAACAACGAGATCATGACCCGCGGCACGGGTGAGTGTTTTGCTGAGATCGAGTTTGAAGTGAAGGGTAAAACTTACCGTTCTAACTTCCACCAAAAACGCGCTCGTAACAAACACGATGGCGCACTGCAAACACCGACCTGTGAATTTTCGGATGCCGACACCAATAAAGTGCTTGAAACTCAACTGAGCAAAAAGATTAAGCTGGTGGAATCAACAACAGGTCTCGATTTTTCACGCTTTACTAAGTCTATTCTGCTTTCACAGGGTGAATTCGCTGCATTCTTGAATGCTAATGCTAACGACCGAGCAGAGCTGCTTGAGGAACTTACCGGTACAGAGATCTACAGTTTGATCTCTGAGCGCATTTACGAGCATTACAAATCCAGTGAAGAAGGGCTAAACCAACTCAAAGCGAAAGCTGAAGGCGTTAACCTTCTAACGGCTGAACAAGTCGAAGAGCTTTCTCAAAACAAAACAAACTTAGAGGTCGGATTAAAGCAGTTCGACCAAGAGCTGAAAAGCTGGTCAGAACATTTGGCTTGGTGGCGAGAGCTCAATAAAGCCAAGCTATCTCTTGAGAACAGTGAAAGTGAGCTCAAATCTGCACAAGCGGAGATGGAAGCCAACAGTCAATCGCTGGAACAGTTAGCGAAAAGTGAACCTGCTGAAAAACTGCGTCCACTGCATAAAGAGCGTAATCGCGTTCAACAAGAAGTGACGGCGTTAACTGCTCAATTGGCGGATGCAAACAAGCAGCTTGAAGTAGGCAATCAAAAGAAGCTTGAAACGGAAGCGGCGTTAAACACACAAGCAGAGACAACAAACCAACTTCGCAAAGAGCAAGCGGATCTTATCGCTACTATCGAAAAAGTACGTCCACTTGATCAGCAAATTGCTTTGCTTAATGAAAAACGAACAACGCTGCAGCAATCTCAGTCAGCACTCAAGGCAGAACAAGAGACTAAACAGTCTTTGATTCAAAGCGCTGCCAAGTCGCTTGAAGAGTTAAAGCACACAGAGAAAACATTGGCCGAGTACTTATCGGCCAATGAAAGCAGCAAATCTCTTGACCGTTATTTAGGGCAGTGGCAAACCAATGTTGCTCAGATCCGAACACTCGAACAACAGCAAACGGATCAGCAAAAGCGCGTAGAGCGTCTTTCTAATGAAATCAGTGCCCAACAGCAACAAGCTCAACAATTAACTCAAGAGCAACAAAAGAACACTCAAGAGTTATCAGCACTGAAGACAGCAGAGCAAACTGCCAAAGTAATATGGGAGCAATCTCAGCAGGCACATGGTGAAGAACAGTTAAATGGCTTAAAACAAGCTCTTGAAGCGTGGAACCGACAAACTCATGCATTAACGGATATTCAACGTCGTTACTTGATGGCGACCGAACAGCTCCAAGCTAAACGTGTTGATTTACACAACAAAACCAATGAAAACACTGAGCTGACAAAGCAACGTGAAGTCTTGGTGGAGCGTTACAAAGAGAAAGAGCAGTCGCTAGAGCGTTTGAAGGCCTTGATTGCTCAAGAGGGTGAACTCGCTAAGTATCGCGCAATGTTAGCGCCGGGCTCTGAATGTCCATTGTGTGGCTCAACGGATCACTCAGTTGAACAATCTCAAGATATGAATGCGTTACTTCAGCAACAAAACCAAGAGTCTGAAGCGTTGGCGTTGGTTAAAAAAGAGGGGCAGGATCTTCGCCAGAAATTAGACTCTCTGAGCCCGATTTTGAGCCACCTTGAAGGTGAGATTAAGAACTTAACCACGGATGCAGAGCAAGCTAAGCAATCTTGGTCGGCACTGGTTGAAAAGCTTACTCAAATCGGTGAAGAGAATTCCGACAACCAGACTCAAATGATGGAGTGGGTTGTTACTCATGATCAGATTGCCGACAAAGATGTTGTCGCGATATTTGTTGACCGTTGTGAGCAGGAACTGAATCAAGTTACTCAGCGCCAACAGCAGCAAGCGCAAGCGAAAGTCGACTACCAGTCCGCAGAGAAGCAGCGTATTAATATGGAATTAGCGTTGAAAGACGCGCTCAATAAGGTCGAAGCACTGTCTACACGCGTTGCGGATTTGCAAAAACAGCGCGTTGATGCACAAGAGCAGGCAGATCAATTAAAACAGACTCAATCATCACAATGGGTGGCATTACAAAATAGTATTTCTGAGACAGGCAACAGTGCACCTGAGTTGGAACACATTGATCAATGGCTAGAATCGAAGAGTTCGGCGTCGCAAGAGTGGCAAACCAATTATCAACAAAAAGCCGAACTGGATAAAACATTGATTGCCCAACAAGAGAAGCATCAGTCTTTGGCTGCGTCATTAGCTGAACAAACGAATAAGCTTACACAGCTTGAGAAAGACCTGGCTTTGACTTCGGATGATCTTGCTAAGATCCAGCAGGAGCGTCAGGTACTATTTGGCGATAAGCAAATTCAACAGCAAGAGCAGTTAATGAATGCGCGATTGGAAGAGTCGTCAAAACAGCTTGAAACCTTGAAAGGCGTATTTAACCAATGCGAGCTAACGCTGCGTGAATGGCAAACCAAACAGTCAGCGTTCATGCACGAGCTTGATGCTAAGCAAGTCGAGCTAACTCAAGCAAATGAATCTTGGATTGCGTCGCTTACGGCAAGTCCTTTTGAAACAGAAGGTGAATTTGAGCAAGCACTATTGGATGAGCAGGTGCGAATTGGTCTTGTTGAACTCAAACAAAAGCTCGATAACGCAATAGTGAGCAGCTCTGCAAAGCTCAAAGCTGCGAAGCAAAGTGTCGAAGAGTTGCTTGAAAACGCAAATGCAGAGCAATGGCAACAGATTGAAATTGAAGAAGTAGAGCAACAAGTCGCTGATTGCCAACAACAGCAACAAGCGACCGCTAGTCAAATCGGTGCCATTAACGCAAATCTCGAAATGGACAGGAAGAACCGAGAGAACCAACAGCACTTGTTTAAAGAGATTGATGAGAAGCAACAAGCGTTTGATGATATCTCGCAGCTGAATTCATTGATTGGTTCAAAGAACGGCGACAAGTTTAGGAAGTTTGCACAAGGACTAACCCTTGAAAACCTTGTTTATCTTGCCAACAAACAGTTGCAACGCCTACATGGTCGCTATGAGTTAAAGCGTAAAGCGGAAGATGGGCTAGAGCTGCAAGTGTTAGATACGTGGCAGGGTGATGTGGTTCGCGACACCAAAACACTCTCTGGGGGCGAAAGCTTTTTGGTGAGTCTGGCTTTGGCATTAGCGCTGTCTGATTTGGTGAGCCATAAAACCAGTATTGATTCGCTGTTCCTCGATGAAGGCTTCGGTACTCTTGACAGCGACACATTAGATATTGCCCTAAACGCGCTCGATAACTTGAATGCATCTGGCAAGATGATAGGTGTGATCAGTCACGTCGAGGCACTAAAAGAGCGAGTGCCAGTCCAGCTTAAAATCACAAAACATTCTGGTTTGGGTGTTAGTGAGATGAGTAAAGAGTTTAAAGTCGCCTAAACCTAAACCGTGACTATTACCAACTAACAAGTACAAAGGGGCAGTGAATCTGCCCCTTTTTTCGGTTGTTGGCTTTGTCATTCCATCAGCATTTCGAACCCTTAGCTGTTTTGACGCGTATAGTCTCTATCATCCTTAAGTTAGAGAAACACGATGCGAAAGAAACGCGACCTTCCCACTAAACTCTGTCCAGTGTGTTTTCGCCCATTCACGTGGCGCAAGAAGTGGCAAAAGTGTTGGGACGAGGTGCAATATTGCTCAGAACGTTGTCGCCGAAACAAAGGCAGTATCCACAAGCAGTAAGTTACCAAGGCAGCTCTTCACCATCGTACGCAAAGAAGCGACCACTCTCTTCTGGCGTTGATCTTTCAATAATACTCAATAATTGACGGGCTACATCGTCTGCATCGAACAGTTTTCCTTCAGGAACATTGGTCTGAAAGGGCTTGGAGAGCGGGGTATCGGTCGTTCCTGGATGCAAAGAGAGGATCGTTGCTTTCTTGGCAATACGGCTCCACTCGATAGAGATAGATTTAATCAGCATATTGAGTGCCGCTTTAGAGGAGCGATAGCTGTACCAACCGCCCAAACGGTTATCACTGATGCTTCCAACCTTGGCTGAAATGGTTGCAAGCTTACCTGAGGGAGAACGTTTCAATAAAGAGGTAAAATGCTTTGCAAGAAGTAGAGTCGGAAGCGCGTTAGTCGTCATGTTCTCTAAGAAAAACTCTGAGTCGACGGTGTTTAGGCTCTTTTCTGGCTTATGAGTCGTTGTGTGAAGTATCCCAACACAATTGATCACCCAATCCAACGAAGTGAAGTGGGATGCGAGTTGTTGTACATCTGATTCTTTAGTGATGTCGACCTTATGCCATGTGACATTATCGATAGAGAAGTCTGGCTTGCCATTGCAGAACGTCGTATGGATGTTGGCTGCGGGATCTATTGTTTGCAACTGTTTAACAATGGCTTTACCTATACCGCCAGAGCCTCCAATCACTAACACCGTCTTTATCGCGTTTTCCATTACAAATCCTCCAAATGTTCGAGGTAAGTTTCAGCACGTTTTAGCGTCTTTTCTTGCTCCTGTTCGTCCATATTGTCCCAAGAGCGATAGATCATTCCCATTCTTGGGTTTCGAGTGAGTTGTTCGCGGTGCTTTGTCATGAAACGCCAGTACAGGCTATTGAACGGACAAGCATCTTCATCGCTTCTCGACTTCACGTTGTAGTGGCAACCCTTACAGTAATCACTCATCTTATTGATGTAAGCACCACTCGCAGCATAGGGCTTGGTGCCAACAATCCCACCATCAGCAAACAGAGCCATACCACGTGTATTCGGCATTTCAACCCACTCTACAGCGTCGATATAAATGCCAAGGTACCATTCATCAACTTGGTTTGGATTTAGCTCGGCGATCAAACTGAAGTTTCCAGTCACCATCAGTCTCTGAATATGATGGGCATAAGCAAATTCGTGTGACTGCTTGATGGCTTGTTTCATACACTGCATTTTGGTTTCACTATCCCAAAAATAGTGAGGTAGTGGACGTGATGCTTGAAAGTGATTAATGGTTTTGTAGCGCGGCATATTGGCCCAATAAACGGCTCGAATGTACTCCCGCCAACCTAGGATTTGACGTACGAACCCCTCAACCTGAGAAATATCGATGTTTGCGTTACTGTGGTAAGCAGCAAGCGCCGCATCGATTGTTTCTTGGGGAGTAATGAGTTTGCTGTTTAAGCTGAATGACAAACGACTATGGTATAAGCTCCAACGAGAACTATGACCTTTGGTCATGGCATCTTGAAAACGACCAAATAAGGGCAGGCAGGTATGGCAAAAGTGTGCGAGCAGCGACAAGCTTTGTGAACGATTAATCGGCCATAGAAGTCTCGTCTTATCGATATCACCAATGGTTGCAATAACATGCCTTTCCATGCGTTCAACAATGTCGCTTACATCGTTAGCAAACATCAAAGGCGAGGGTAGCGCTTCAATATCTTTTGGCTTGAGCTTGTTTCGGTTGTTGCCATCGTAGTTCCACTTTCCGCCCACAGGTTTGCCGTCGTCCATCAATATTGCGAAGCGCTTGCGCATTCTACGATAGAAATGTTCCATCATGATGTGCTTGCCCGCTGGGAATTGAGGCTCAATCTCGTCAAATGGCAGAAGGAAATGTTCGGTGCAGGTGCAGAGTTTTACTGCTTTCGGTAGCTTGAGTTGAGCTAGCTGACTTAACAGTCTGTACTCATCAGGGCGTAGGTACTCAAACTTTTCCGCCTCAAACTCTGTCGTGTAGTGCACGATCAAATCATTCAGTGTTGGAAACTGTTGAGTGTCGTCCAGTGTCAGGTGCAGCACCTCATGACCTTCATCTTTCAGTTCGGAAGCGAAAGCCGCCATTGCGCTAAAAAATGCCGCGACTTTTTGACTGTGGTGTTTGACGTAGCCAGTCTCTTGGTGGAGCTCGGCAATGATGTACAGGACACTAGAATCACGGTTAGAGAACCAAGAGTGTTGAATATTGAGTTGATCACCCAGTATTAAGCGTACAGTTTTGAAATTCATTCTCTATTCCTATTCGGCTATCTGGTGCTGTTTGTCAGTGGTGACCCATCGGCGAATAAAGTCATGTTGTGGGTCGTACATTTGAGTCTGCTTATCAAGATCAAAGTGGCGAGCCTGTTGTCCGTTCATGCCAGCAATATAGGACCAGTTACCCCAGTTAGACGCGACATCGTAATCGACCAATTGAGTTTCAAAGTAAGCTGCTCCCCAACGCCAGTCACAACCTAGCTCGTAAACAAGACAGCTTGCAGCCAATTGCCTGCCACGGTTAGACATGTAACCAGTTGCGTTCAACTCGCGCATGCACGCGTTAACAATCGGGTAGTTGGTATTGCCCGTTTTCCATAGGGAGAAAGCCTTTAAAGCTTCAGAGTTTGGTGAATCACCAATGTGAGGTTTTTTAATCACAGGTTTTGAAAAGAGAGCATGTCCTGCAACGCGCGCACTCCAATAAAAATATTCACGCCAAAGCAGTTCGAATTTAATCCAGTAAGTTGATTCGTTCGATCCATGCAGATCTTCGTATTGATGAAGCGTGCTGACTATAGTCTTTGGTGACAAACAACCCACTGCTAACCATGGCGAAAGCTTGGTGGAGTGACTCATACCATCAAATGCGTTTCGGGTTTGTTTGTAATGGCTGGCATAAGAGTGTTGGAAATAGTTTTTTAAATGTGTAAGCCCGGCACTTTCTCCTCCTTCAAATAGAGTAAAGCTTGTTGGAATTATTGTGCGTGGAGTAGGGGCTGCATTTGAAAATTTGACTGGCGAAACACTGGGATTACTCTGGAGAGCATCGTTCAGCGAACCTGAAACTTCAGGAAGTCTTGGAACTGGATTTTGTGGAGTACTATTTAAAAGGTCACTCTCAGCCTCGACAGTTTTTCGAAAACGCGTAAAGGAACTCGGAAGCTTGCTCATTTCAAATGGTAGCTGTTCAATGTCGAGCAAAGTGTTGTTACTAGTGGTGATAAATTCGATGTTAGGCAATGAGCGTTGCACCTTTATGATTAAGTCACGTTCATCACTACCGGGGTGTTGGTTGTAGTAAACATAACTTACTTGGCACGTTTCGATTAGTTGAATTAGGTCATCAGCTTTGATGTTTTTTAATGTATATAGGCGTTGATTTTGCGCGTCGAAGTGTTGAGCGAGATCTTCAAGAGATTGTTGCCAGAACGTTAATCTCTGCTGTCCAATTTGCTTTTCAACAGAATGTTGTTGAACGAATGGAGAGATGTGAATAGGCATAACGACGCCTATCAATTCGTCAACTTGGTTGCATGCAGCTGACAGAAGTTCATTGTGCAAAAAGCGTAGGTCGTTAGTAAAAAAGTAAAGGCCAATTTTTTTCATCTTTGTGCTTCTCTTGATACGAATCGCGTAAGTTGATAACCAGTAATAGTTACGATCCAGTTGCGCTTTTAGATCAGGTGAGAGCAGTAAGAATGGGTAGAAAAATCAAAGAGGAAGCGTGACTACCGAGCATCACGTAGATTGAAAAAATAAGCGCGATGCTCGGCAAGGTTTCAAATATCCGACTATTCAATGGGTACCACTAAAATATCGACAGGTGACTTATCAATAAGCTGTTTGGAATGCGAGATAATCTTGCTCCAAAAGTCATGGTGATGGCCGCAAATCAGAAAATCGACTTGGTTAGCCGCAACGGTTTCTTTGAGCTTTTCCGTCAAATCACCCGTTCCCATGAATAGGTGCTTAATATTGTGTTCTGAGTAGGATTCGAAATCTCTTAGCTGTTTAACTGCATCTTCATTGAATGGGAGTTCACCGCTGTGCTGTTTAATGTCCACCAACTCAGGGTATATCTCACCATGCGTACCATCGATATAAACGAAAGAAAGATCGGCATCGAGTTTGTTGGCAAAAAATGTCGCTCTATCAATTAAGATATTTGTGTCTTGAGACAGCTCTATCGCGACGAGTATGTGTTTGTAGTCCATAGCTCACCTCTCTTATCTAGGGTCTATAAATAGCATAGAATTTCGCCAGTAAAATTCCTTCGAACGGATCTCATATTAAACAAAATGCTCATATCTATTTGTTCTAAAGGAGGAAGTTTCTATTACACTGATAGTTCCCTCAGCATTACCTGAATAACTTTGAACTAAGAATTACACCGATTTATATAAGCGCTTAAAATTCTTGTAAATATGAGAACAAAAACCGAGCGATCTCTGAAATTTTGCCATTGGCTCTCAATACGTATTCAACTGATGTCGTAATCTATGAATAGATTTTGAAGACTAACGAGAGAGGAATGCATTATGACTAATGATCGCCATGGAATATCCGTTGGAGTAGAGCGAATCGACCATGAATATGTACTAATGTTCAAAGCGACAGGGCACTTAACCCACCAAGATTATCTCGCCTTAACCCCTAAACTCGAATCGGCACTGAAAACGGTCGGTTCTGAAAACATTAAAATGGTTGCGGATATAAAAGAGCTCAACGGTTGGGATATCAGAGCCGCGTGGGACGACTTAAAACTGGGGATTAAGCTGAGAACCAATTTAGGCAAAGTCGCTATTTACGGTGATAAAGGCTGGCAGGAGCTAGCGTCTAAAGTAGGCAGTTTGTTTATCGCTGGTGAGGTCAAACAGTTCACTGAATATGATGATGCTATCGATTGGGTAACAGCGGCAACGTAATCAATCTATTCGACCTCTTTTGATTTTCAATGCGTTGTCTCGATTTTCGGCATACAATTTGGGCAACGCATGCATTTGATTATCTATCCAAATGCGAACCTATAACTGGATACGAACCCCTGTTGAGACACCATAGGGCGTATTTGTATCTTGCCGAGCATTACCATGAGAAAAGCCTACGTTGTTGAAGGCGATATTAACGCCAAGAAGCAAAAAGATGCCTATCCAAAACGAGTGCTGTGTGAACAGTGTGTGTCCTCTTTTATTGTCATCAGTGAAGGCGATAGAACTTACCAAGCGTGTGACAGTTGCGGCGATGACTCGTAACGCTGATTTACAACTCAACCTTCCTAAATGTAGACGTTTACTGTGAACAACTATTTTGAAAGTCCCTTTGCGGGCAAGTCTCTTAAAGAGCAAGTCACCAACCCGAACATCATTGTTGGTGAGCATAGCTACTATTCCGGCTATTACCATAACCATAGCTTTGACGATTGTGCTCGTTATCTTGCACCAGACAGAGATGATGTCGATAAATTAATCATTGGCAGCTATTGCTCGATTGGCTCTGGTGCCGTGTTTATGATGGCGGGAAACCAAGGACATCAGCATGATTGGGTCAGTACCTTTCCTTTCTTCTACCAAGACGATGAAAAATTTGAAGGAGCGATCGATGGCTTCGAACGTTCTGGAGACACTGTGATTGGTAATGATGTCTGGGTTGGCTCAGAGGCGATGATCATGAGTGGCGTAAAGGTTGGAGACGGTGCCATTATCGCCAGCCGCGCAGTGGTAACCAAAGACGTTGAGCCGTACTCAATTGTCGGCTCTAATCCGGCTCGTCATATCCGCTATCGTTTTAGCGAAACTGAAATTACACAGTTGCTAGAAATGAAATGGTGGGAATGGAATGAAGAGCAACTCAAAGGTGCAATGTCCTTGATGTGCTCTTCTGATATCGATGGCTTGTACCAGTATTGGAAGACCTTTGCTTAGTACCTTCTGCTTGGTAAATTGAATCGTGATTTAGCTAGATGCCGGCTCCGACTTGAAAGTAGAGCGCGGTATCTTCTTCGCTAAACGCAATATCAATCCCCGAAATTAGGCCATACCGTCTCGCGATAAGGTATCGGAAGCCAACGCCATACGCTGAGTGTGAGCTTTGGTCGAACATATCGCTGTCACTGTCGCCAGCATAGCCAATCCCAGTAAACACACCTGTTGACCAACGGGGCGTCCATTGTTTGCTTACTTGCACCTCTGCCGCAAAGGTATGCTCTCCTTGATAGCGGTTTCTCGCAATACCCCTTAACTGAATGTCTGGATAGTATTGAGGCGATAGAAAGCGTTCATCAGTCGACAGGGATTTATATTGGCCCCGCAACGCGAGATTCCATTCCTTGTTGATCTCCCAATAATTCAATCCCTCTAGATTGAACGTTTGATAGTTGTAATCACTGCCAAGTCCATCACCAAACCATAGATACTCAGCGACATAGTTATAGCCTTGAGTTGGATTTAGAAAGCTGTTTTTACTGTCGTACTCAACGATTAAACCCAAGCCTGATGAAGTAGGCGAGGTATTTCCAATATTATTTAGGATCTCTTGTGCTTTTGGATGGTTATTTAACGATAAGTTAGGCGCAAAAAATTGCTGCGATAAACCGACTAGCCATGGTGTATCTTGGATTCGAAACTGAAGCTTTTGTATTCCTCCCATGCCTTTTAAGCCGAGCTCGATACCTTCGTTTGGAGCGAGGGGTGAAAGAGCATCTGATGAGCTTTGTCGGTAGAAAGTCATATTGATATCGCCATAACCCAAACCACCAAGGTAGCGTATTGAATCTTCTTTCCAGCTTCGCTTGTGACCAATAAATGCCATCCAAGTGCCATTTTCTGTCGCAAAGCCACCGACTGCGGTGATTGCTGGTGTTAAGAGTTGTACACCTCCATCAAGGGACTTCTCCGCCAGTGCTTTGCGTGTGTTTTTCTGCTCTTCTGATTCATGAAGAAAGATACCGGTGAAACCACCACCATAGCCAACGGCTGGCTCCGTAATTAGAATCGGGACAGGCAAAAAGCCATAGGCATTTTCAGCTAGGTATTCACCCATGTCTAAGTGACCATCGATTTGGTCGATAAAACTCACTGCACCTGCTGTTGCAGAGAACAGTACGAGCGTGCTCGCGGCTAGGGGTTTTAAGTTCATAACGTTCCGTATTATTCACTGTCCAATAACTTCAGTGTAATCAAACAAATAGATAGCGCAATAAAACGAACGTTATTAAGTAAGTTAGGTGTTTAAAGGTGGATCTATGATTAAAATTTGGAATACCTTAAGTATGTGTTGTTTCAATGTGATTTGAGTGAATGATTGATTATAAACAGTTTGCATAGAACGGCATGCCGCATTAACGTGGTGAAAGATTGGGAGGCATTATGATTAGTTGCAGTGATTACGATTATATTGAAATTGTGTGTATGCACAGGTACCCAGTTAAACTCACTTTACACTCCGGTGAACAGGTCGAGGGTGTTGCTTTAGATACCCAACGCAACCAAGACAAAGATGAATGTATTAAGTTAAGTGTCGCTGGACAAGAACAACTTGTTGTATTGACAGGGATTGCTGAATTAGAAGTGTGTGTCGATAACCCCCATTTTAAGCAAAAATTTTTTAAAACCTTGTAGGGGTGACATATGAATACTTCGATAGAGCATTGCTACTGCACATCTTGTCGTGAGCGTACGCAACATGTTGTTGTTTTGGTGAGAAAGGAGAGTGAATTCGCGGGTAAACCAAATCAAAAGCGGCTTGAGTTTATTTCCGGTCTGGTCAAAGGCTGGTTTTTAGGCGGTTTTATCGCTGCGATGGATGAATTTTCTCGCCATGTTGTTTGTGAAAAGTGCGGACATAAAGAGATTCAAGATTAGAATTGACTCGGCTTAACGATTGATACGTTAACATGGCTCAGGGAATAGAAGAGTGAAAGAACAAACATTAGAGGCAGTAAAAGCGTATGGCTTTGCGGTAAGAACGAATAATACTGATGAAGTTGACCAAGCTAAGGCGAAAATTGGTGAGTTGTGGCAAGGCTTTTTCGAACAAGCTTTTCCTAAGCTAACTCCGGACTCAAAGGTTTACGGCGTTTACACCAATTATGAGTCGGATTTTACCGGTGATTTTGATGTGATTGCATGTACCAATGCTCTCACTGATAACACCATTGACCAATTGGTCGAAACAAAAATCAAAGCAGGAAAATATCTTACTTTCTCAGCAGAAGGCGAGTTGCCACAAGCGGTGATCGATCTATGGGGAGAAGTTTGGGCGTATTTTAACGCGCCAGATTGTCCACATACGCGAACCTACACAACAGACTTTGAGTTGTATAAAGGTGAAACTGAAGTCGAGATTTCAATTGCGATTCAATAATCTTTGAGCGCGGATATTTCGCGTAAAAGTTAATGAAATAAAAGAGCCGTTCGGTATGAGTGGCTCTTTTGCTGTTTGGTCTTATCCAAAAAGACAATCTTGTTTAGTGTCATTCCACAATGGGTACTGTTTCATTACTTGGGTATAGAGCTTACTTTCCAGGTGAGTTCGTAACCAACGTCCTACATTCTGGTATTCAGACTGCACAAACCATTTCTTTTCCACTCTTACAAACTGGCTAACGAAAGGCATAACGGCAAAGTCGGCTAGGCTAGGTGAATCTCCAAACAAATAGTCGTGCTGGGCCAGTTTTCGTTCAAGCTCAGTGATAAAGGCTTCACACAAGTTTCTACGCTGCTCGATGTCGTCATTTCGATAGCGGACTGAAGCGCGATACTTTTCTAAGTGACCAATAAACTTATTGTCATTGTGTTGGATGAGCTGGTGGATTTGGTCACTAAGTGAAGGATTACCCGAACGAAGAAGATCTTGAGGATCGTTTTGTTGAAGCGCCCACATCATCACATCTAAACTCTGCTCAATAACCTCTCCATCGGGTAATAATAATACTGGGACTGTACCTTTTGGCGAGCACTCAAGCAGTTGCTCTGGCTTATCCTTAGTGACAATTTCACGGATTAAGACTTGTTGATTTGCAAGGAGAATTCCTAATCGTCCACGCATTGCATAAGGGCAGCGACGGAGTGAATAAAGGATAGGCAAGTCTTGAGGAGTCTTTGTTGTCATTAGGTTTAAAAGTTGCTGTGCGGTGGTAAAGGGTTGGTGATGTGGGTAGAATACGCGGCTTAAAAATTATAAGTAAGTGAGCGACTTCAAAAATGAGCAGAAAAATTGAGTTATTAGCCCCAGGTGGCGATGTAGAGGCGATCAAAGCAGCTATCGTTGCAGGTGCTAATGCGGTCTATTGTGGACTGGGTACATTCAACGCCCGTAACCGCGCCTCGAATTTATCTTTAGACGAACTGAACGGCATTATTCGTCTTGCTCATGAGTACGGTTGTCAGATCTTTCTGACCCTGAATGTCGTGTTACTTGAGAGCGAAATCAAGAACATCAGTAAGCTTCTAAACCAGCTTGTGAACACCAAGGTTGATGGCATCATTGTCCAAGACTTGGGTCTGTTTGATCTGGTGAAGAAATACTTTCCAACGATTGATGTTCACGCTTCTACCCAGCTAACTACGCACAACGAAGGCCAAATCAAGTTCTTAGCTAAGATCGGTGCGTCACGCGTGAACTTATCGCGTGAGTTAAACCTGCCTGAGATTAAAGAGCTGACTCAAGTTGCGCATGACCACGATGTTCTAACAGAAGTCTTTGTTCATGGCGCTTTGTGTATCGCGTTTTCTGGCCAGTGTTACTCAAGCTCAGTGAGTGTCGGTAACTCAGGTAACCGCGGTCGCTGTTCACAGGCGTGTCGTGATGAATATGAGATTACTGATGCAGGTAACCGCTACCCACTTAATTTGAAAGACAATTCCGCTTACTACGATTTGCCAGAACTGGTAGATGCTCAGGTCGATTCACTCAAAGTAGAAGGCCGTATCAAGGGCGCTCACTATGTTTACACCGTGATTGATACGTGGCGTAAACAGATCGATAGTTTCATTGAAAGTGGCGATCTGATTGATGATGATTCAAATCTTCACAAGGTATTCAACCGCGACTTCACCAACTCTTTCTTAAAGGGCAACCTAACGAAAGAGATGTTCATCGATAACCCGCGTGACAACAGTAAAAACTACGCGGTAGAGCAGGCGGCTAAGCAAGTTCAACAGTTTGATCCAAATGCAGACGACGCGATTTCTGTGGTTCAGATCGAAGATGTCAGCAAAGATCTTCATGCTGCGAAAGATGTGCTAGGCGATGAGATGCGCAGCAAAATTCAGTATCTGGATATTCGTAAGACACCAATCAAGCTCGCTTTCAACGCCTGTGAGGGGCAGCCATTGGTGGTATCAGTGATTTCTGACAAAGATAACTTTGAAGTGAAGTCAAAGTCAGTACTGATCGCCGATGGTGAAAAGCCATTGACCCAAGAGGTACTAGAGAAACGCTTCAAATCACTTCGCAGCGGGATTCACTCACTCGAAGGTCATGATTTTACACAGTTCAACGAAGGTCTATTTGTCTCTTTGAAAGAGCTAACTCAGCTAAAAGAAGAGATCGACTTTATCTTGAATGGTTCTGTGGACGTTGTGAAGAATGTTGATGTTCCCGCGCTACCGAAGTTTGGCAAAGTGAACGAGACACCGACACTGTCTTTGTTGATTGCTGACACTGCCGATCTGCACCTTTGTGATGTAACGGACGCGGACATCTACTTCAAGCTGCCTGAGAGCTACAAAAAGCGCAATAATAAGTACATTGATATTCTCTCTGAAAACCCGCGCTTGATCCCTTGGTTCCCTGCTGTCTTAATTGGTAAAGATTACGTTGAAGCGGTACGTATTCTTGAAACGGTTAAACCAAAGCGTATCGTTACTAACAATACTGGTATTGCTTACAAGGCGTATGAGATGGGAATCGAATGGGTGGCGGGTCCATTCATGAATACGACCAATTCACACGCTTTGTACACGCTAAAAGAGCAGTTGAACTGTTCAGGTGCTTTTCTTTCAAACGAACTGAACAAAGGTCAACTGCGCCATGTTCGTCGTCCTGAAGGCTTTAAGCTTTACTACAGCATTTATCACCCAATCCTAATGATGACCAGCCGCCAATGTTTCTTCCAAAGAACAGTTGGCTGTAACAAGCCTGCTATTGAAGACGGTTGTATGCTGCGATGTGAGAAAGCAACGACCATCACCAATGTGAAAGGCACTTCATTTGCGGTAGATAAGCAGAAGGGCGGTTACCCAAGTATTTACAACCATGAGCAATTCTTAAACCAAGATGCGGTGGCAGACCTTTCAAATCTGTTTGATGAGTTCTTTATCGACCTTACTGATATCGGTTCTGGTTCAAAAGAGAAAGCAGACAAGGTTGAGTTGATTAAACAGTTTGAAGCGCTTTTGAAGGGTGATCAAACCGCAACGGATAACCTAAACCACTTAGTGCAGATCAGAACCAACAACCAATACGTTCAAGGTTTGTAATCAGACACACTCATAAAAAAACAAAGGCCACTCAATCGAGTGGCCTTCTTAATTCTAATAAATATATCTAGGGCGTGTTGATCTTTCGAGTTGGTTTTTGCAGCGAGTTGCTGGGTATTTATACAAGGCAGAGGCTTTGATGTGTAGCTAGCCTACATGAGAAGCCGATAACGCAGTAGAAATGACCAGCAAACGCTGCCCGAAGGGTTCGTCTAAAAGCGTTTTACTCTTTGTTGAGGGAGATTTGCTTAGAATGACTAGGTTACTTCTCCCTCGCCGCGATTAAAACGCTTTTGACTAGGCGTTCCCATCCGAACAAAATTTAACCACGAAAGGTCAACACGCCCTAGTTACTCAGCGACTGTTTCTTGCTTAAAGCATGGGCTTTTTAGCGTGCTCATGTTTTGAATTTCATTTAGCAATCGGACAGAGAGTAGCGCTTTCTGGTTAGATGCAAAGTCAAACATCACAATCGTTGCTGTACCGATAGTGGTGACTTTTTGTTGTGCCTTACTGACGATAGCGTATTCCATGGTAAAGCGGTCGTCTTGAACTTCTGTCACTTTAGAACCTACTAACAATGTGTCAGGGTAGGTGACTGGGCGGAAGTATTTGCAGTAAGTATCACCGAGCACTGGGCCAACTTTGGTGACAGCCATCTCTTCCATAAGCTCAACGTGCTTGAAAAAGTCTAAGCGAGCGGTTTCAAAATAGCGAAAGTAGACCGCGTTGTTTACGTGGTTGAGTGCGTCCATCTCTCCCCAAGCCACGGGGATTTCTGTGATTACAGGATATTCAGATAATAGTGCTTCCATGCAGACTCTCTTATTGTGGTTAGAATGATCTTTGAGAAATCATGAGTTATTGGAATAAAAACACTATCGCCATTTTAACATTGCTGCAACATAGAAAATGGCGAGCTGTGACTTGTGACCAATGAGCAAATACTCATCAATTTCGTTGACTAGCCACGTACGTGTTTAAACTGCAGTTCTACCAGTCGCTGGTAAAGGTCGCAGCTTTTCATGAGCGAGTCGTGATTCCCTAAATCCACCAGTTTTCCTTGGTCAAGCACGGCAATTTGATCGGCGTGTTTGATGGTCGAAAGTCGGTGGGCAATGATGAGAGTTGTTCGTCCTTTCATGAGCTCTTCCAGGGCTTGTTGGACATGGTGTTCGCTTTCACTATCGAGCGCGCTGGTGGCTTCGTCTAATAACAGAATGTTTGGATCTTTTAAGATCGCGCGGGCAATCGCGATACGTTGACGTTGTCCCCCAGATAAGCGAACACCTCGCTCGCCTAAGAAGCTGTTGTAGCCTTCAGGTAGCGACATAATAAAGTCGTGAGCATGCGCTTTTTTTGCTGCTGCAATGACTTCTTCATCAGTGGCATTTGGATTCCCGTAACGAATATTGTGGAACACATCGTGACTAAACAGAGCGGGTTGTTGTGGCACCAACGCCATTTGCGAGCGCAATTCGTTAGGATCAAACTGATGAAGCGGAACGCCGCCAAGTGTAACGCTACCAAGTTGCGGGTCATAGAAGCGTTGCAGGAGTTCGAATAGCGTTGTTTTACCGGCGCCAGACGGCCCAACGAGCGCCAATACCTTCCCTTCTTCGGCTGTCATAGTGAGAGCCGTCGTTGCTGGATCATCTGGGCGAGAAGGGTAGCTAAAGGTGACATCATTGAAGGCAACCTCTGCCGATAACCCGTCGATGGGTTGAGGGTGGTCAACTGGAGCAACAATATGACTCTCAACGTGTAAAATCTCTATCAACCTCTCAGTTGCACCTGCTGCACGTTGAAGTTCACCCATTACCTCTGAAATAGTGCCAAGCGATGAGGCGACCATAATTGCGTAAAATACAAATGCGCCCAGATCACCTGCCGACATAGTGCCACTAATCACGTCACTACCACCGACCCACAGCATCCCGGAGATAGCGCTGAACACGATCAGAATTACGCCAGAGATTAGAATCGCACGCTGTTTAACGCGTTGACGCCCAATCTCGTAAGCCTTTTCTACCTCTTTACCAAATGAAGCGATCTCTTGTTGTTCGTGACTATAGCTCTGTACGGTTTTGATGTGCTCTATTGCTTCGCCAGCATAAGAACCGACATCGGCCATTGAATCTTGGCTCTGACGAGAAAGCGTCCTTACACGTCGACCATAAACTAGAATCGGAACCAGAACGAAGGGAACGGATGCCAAAACGATTAGGGTAAGTTTGATATTGGTCGCGAACAGCATGATCACAGCGCCGATACACATCAATGCACTACGCATCGCCATTGAGAACGATGAGCCAATAATGCTCTGTAGCAGGGTAGTGTCAGTAGTGATACGTGACATAATGTCACCACTGCCGTTGGTTTCAAAATAACTCGGATGCAGGGAGACCACATGTTTGAACACCGCTAAACGTATATCGGCACTGACCCGTTCTCCGACTGATGACACCAAGTAAAAGCGGAAGAAAGTCCCGACTGAGATTAAACCAATGATCACCAACATAAATTGAATCGCATTGCCCAGTTCACCGGTTGAACGCTGGGTAAAGCCTTGGTCAATCAAGATTCGTACACCATGACCGACGGTAAGCGTCAGACTCGCGGTGAAAATAAGCGCTATTAACGCGATAGCGACTTTGGTTCGATACGGCTTAATGAACTGAAAGAGCTCAAGTAAGATCTTCAGGCTCTTTTTCGTATTCTCGGGCGGTTGTGTGATTTGCTCTTCAAGCGTAGAAGCAGAGTCGGACATTAGACTACCTTTATGTTGGTTGATAACTCATTAGAGCATGTTATCGCTGGCCAAAATGTGCGATACCGAATGATCTTGGAGATGGTTATTATTCTAACTATATGACTCACTGAGCTTATTTTAAACCACTTCACACCGGATTAAGCGGTTGCACATAACTATCTTCAAACTCACTCTACCAATACTTATTCACCGAATATCTCGATATTTGTTAACTTAAAATGTAGCGCTGTCCAATGCTTGTTTTATAAAACAGAGGTGAAACGTTTGCTAATTAATACGCCTTTCTTGTAATTCAATAAGA
Source organism: Vibrio fortis (assembly GCF_024347475.1). Lineage (NCBI taxonomy): Bacteria > Pseudomonadati > Pseudomonadota > Gammaproteobacteria > Vibrionales > Vibrionaceae > Vibrio > Vibrio fortis. Next base: position 1,674,167 of record NZ_AP025487.1, on the reverse strand, counting down.
TAGATGTAGAACTTATACGACCAGACAAATAGCCTACATTTTGCGCAATATCTGTTACAAAAATTCAACAAAGTAAATTTTTATACATTTTTCTTGCATAAAAGGTCTAAATGAATAGAATAACCAACAAATGACAATTAATGCAGTATTTTGGCATGAGTATTCAAGTAAAGAGCATCAACAAATCGTATGGCGACATCCAAGTTCTTCACGACATTTCGTTTAATTGCGAAAGCGGTGAAACACTGGTTTTACTTGGCCCAAGTGGTGCCGGTAAGAGCTCGTTGCTTCGTGTATTAAACCTGTTGGAAATTGCAGACGATGGCCAGCTAGAGATTGCTAGTGAGTCGTTTGATTTTTCAAGCTCAATCCCAGAGAAACAGGGCCTACAACTTCGTCGTAAAGTTGGAATGGTTTTTCAACAGTACAACCTTTGGCCACACATGACGGTGATTGAAAACCTGATTGAAGCGCCAGTAAAAGTTGCCGGAATGGACAAGCAAGAGGCGATTGCTCAAGCGAAGAAAGTTCTAGAAACACTGCAATTAGCTGATAAAGCCGATGCGTGGCCGCTAAAACTTTCCGGTGGTCAGCAACAACGTGTCGCGATTGCACGTGCTTTGATGATGAAACCAGATGTGTTGCTGTTTGATGAACCAACCGCCGCGCTAGACCCTGAAATCACTAACCAAGTTGTCAGCATTATTAAAGAGTTAAGCGGAACCGGCATCACTCAAGTGGTGGTGACTCATGAAGTCGATTTCGCGAAAAAGATTGCTAGCCATGTTCTCTACCTAGAAAAAGGGTACATCGTAGAGCACGGTACGAGCGATGCGTTTATCAATCCGCAGACTCCTCAGTTTGCTGAATACCTGATGCACTAGCTCTACTCAAAGAACCAGATTTAGTAAAAACACAACATCAACTAAAACCAATCAAATTATAAGAATGGCCACAGGCCGCTATTACACTGTATTCGGAGTAAAAAAATGAAAAAGATTCTGCTAGCTTCACTTATCGGCCTTGCTTCTTTTAACGCAACGGCACAACAAGAAATCAAGTTCGCAATGGAAGCGACATACGCACCATTCGAGTTCATGGATGAAAACAATCAAATCCAAGGTTTCGATGTTGATCTAGCAAACGCGTTGTGTGAAGAGATGAAAGCAAAGTGTACTTTCCATAACCAAGCGTTCGATAGCTTAATCCCAGCGCTTAAATTTAAACGTTACGATGCTGCAATTTCGGCAATGGATATTACTGATGCCCGTCTAAAGCAAGTGAACTTCTCTAACGCTTACTACGATAACTCGGCTGCATTCATTTCTATTGAAGGCAAAGTCGCAGACCAAGCCGCACTAGAAGGCAAGCGTGTCGGTGTTCAAAACGGTTCAACACACCAAAGCTACCTACTAGAGCAGATGACTGGCGTAACAGCAGTACCTTACTCAAGCTACCAAGATGCGTTCATCGACATGAAAAACGGTCGTATCGATTCAGTATTCGGTGACACAGCGGTAGTAGCTGAGTGGTTTAAAAAGCAAGACAACCTAACGTACGTTGGTGATCAAGTAACTAACCAAGAATATTTCGGTAATGGCTTTGGTATCGCGGTAAACAAGAGCAACCAAGAGCTAGTTGACCAATTGAACGTGGCGCTAGCGGCTGTGAAAGCGAACGGCGAATACGACGAGATCTTCAACAAGTACTTCGGTAAGTAATATGGAATTAACGGGTTACTCTCTAGGGCTCGTCGAAGCAAGCTGGATGACCATTCAGCTTGCATTTGTCAGCCTATTAGTCGGATTAGTTTTAGCTGTACTGTTTGCAAGTGGAGAGATGTCTCGACGTATCGCGATTAAATGGCCAACCACGGCGTTTGTAACTATGGTTCGTGGTTTACCAGAGATCTTAGTAGTCTTGTTTATCTACTTTGGCTCGACTCAAGTGCTGTTTATGATCACTGGTGATTTCGTTGAAGTGAGCCCGTTTTTATCTGGTGTTGTTGCACTGTCACTTATTTTCGCGTCTTACGCTTCGCAGACTTTGCGCGGCGCTTTAAAAGCCGTCAGTAAAGGACAAAGAGAAGCAGCAAGCGCACTGGGTATTCCCCAATCGCACGCTTTCTTCAAGATTGTTCTCCCGCAAGCAGTAAGACACGCACTGCCTGGTTTAACTAACCAGTGGCTGGTTCTTCTGAAAGACACAGCATTGGTATCGTTAATTGGTGTGACTGATTTACTAAAGCAAGCACAACTGACTTCTGCGGCAACACACGAAGCATTCACATGGTACGCAACAGCAGCCGCTATTTACTTAGTGATCACCTTGGTGACGCAAAGAGCAGTAAAAGTGATTGACGCGAAATACTCAATCCAAGGCTTAGGTGCAAAAGGAGCGATGGCATGAATGAACAGTACTTCTCTCAAATGCTTGAAGGCCTAGTGACCAGTGTTCAACTTACAGGTGCATCACTGCTTGTCGGCTGTATCTTATCGCTATTAATGACTGTGACTTTGGTGTTAAGGCTTCCAGCTATACACTGGCTGACTCGTGGTATTATTACGTTATTCACAGGTACACCGCTTTTGGTTCAAATCTTCTTGGTGTATTACGGCCCAGGGCAGTTCGATTGGATTCGTGAAAGCTTTATGTGGACTTGGTTAAGTCAGCCATGGTTCTGTGCAATGTTAGCCTTAGCACTAAACACTGCGGCATATAGCACACTGCTATTTAAGGGCGCATTTAACGCGATTCCAGCAGGGCAGTGGGAAGCGTGTCGCGCACTAGGTATGGACAAAGTGGCAACACTTAAAGTGCTACTTCCTTATGCACTGCGCCGCGCGGTTCCAGCCTACTCAAACGAAGTGATCTTGGTATTCAAAGGTACCTCACTCGCGAGCACCATCACCATCATGGATTTGATGGGCTACGCACAGCGTATCAACGGTCAAACCTACGATACTCTAACGGTTTTCGGCATCGCTGGTGCATTCTACCTAGGCGTAAATGGACTACTTACACTGATTTTCCGCCAAGTTGAAAAGAAAGCCCTCGCATTCGAAGCTGCTTAACACGGCTCACTACAATAGATACCAATTATTAAGCCCGCGATCCTGAGAAGGATTGCGGGCTTTTTGTTTAGCAGTGCTCAAAGATAAAGCCGTTGGGAAGTTAATTTTGTGAACTCAATAGTCATGTAAATTTATAAATTACTGAAAATAAATAACTATTGATGATAAGGTGTTGTGAATTATGAAACGGGTTTTATTGGAAAGGACATTTTTAAGATGAAATATCTTTTAGTTTTATTACTCCTATTACACGGTTGTAAAACGACTTCAGAGTTTGATAACGACGAGCTTGATAGTTTGTTTAGAGACATCGCAACCTATCATGTAGATCTCGGTTCTAGTGCTTTGGTTCTAGCCAGTGGTGACTATATTGATTCTTTTGAACAAGGTGTAGAAAAGGACACATACCGTATTTATCTAACAAAAGAAAAGACAGGGTTTATCCGCAATGTGATGGAAAAACGATGTTCTTCAATGGACGGAGTTTTACACGCGTATCAAGAAATGAAGGATGTCTACGTTTGCGAGAACAGTAAAGATCGAGATGATAGAATTTTTTTGTATGAAGTAAGGTATGGTGCTTTAGAAAAGCAATCTTTTACTGGGTGGTTATTAGTTTATCATGAGTTACATCAACCAAATGCTATGCCGTTATATCCTAACTATTCAGATCGCGCCGCCAAACAATTGGAAGCACGACGTGAGTTAGAGAAGTCTGCGTTAGAGCGAGAATTGAAGAGAACAGCTGCACTAGAGTCACTCAAACTAAAGAGCTTGGAAACAAGAGAAGAAGTTTTGATGATAGGTACACGTATTTGTGCTGTTAGTTTGGATAACCAAGTTGTTGGTTTTACGGAAGAATCAACAGGGAGAAAGATAAAGGTTCTTGTAGGCTCTAATTACTTTTGGGATTGGCCAGCTAATTGGTTTGCATGTGAAATCTAAATTTGTACCAGAGTTAGAATGCTAATTCGACTTGGAATGAACTTTTGACTAACCCGAAGGGTTTTAGGCTTATGGATAAATTCAAGATGCTTCAGATGTTGGGAGCGGGTGATTTTCAGCATCTCAATGGATCATTAGAAGCACATTTAAAAGGAACTGAAGAGATTCTGAGAAATTGGGGCAGTAGCGAACTACTTCAAACCGCAGGTCTATTTCATGCCGCTTACGGCACTGCGGGTTTCGATGAAAATATGGTCTCCTTAAGCCAACGCCAAGAGATAGCTCGTGTTATCGGTAGCGAAGAAGAGGCTTTGGTATATCTATACTGCTCTTGCGATAGAGATTATGTTTTTCCGCAATTTGGCAAAGTGCCAACAGTTCAATTTAAAGACAGGTTTACCGACTCGGCCTTTCAACTTGAACCTGAGACAGCGAAGCTATTTTGTGAGCTGACCGTCGCTAATGAGCTCGAGCTTGTATATGGCAGTGATGATTTTAAATCGAAATACGGTGCTGAGTTGTTGGAATTGTTCCAAGGTATGGATAGTTACTTAAGCGCTGAAGCTAGAAAAGCATATAAATCAGCTTTGTCGAGTTTTGCATAAGGATAATTACATGGAAGTAGTAGAAGCGAGCATTGGTTTAGCGCCATTGATGGAAAGCTATGCCAAGGAGTGTTCTGAATCGGGAATTCCCAGATACCAAGATGTAGAAAAGGATCCAGAAGGACATCTTTCTGACATCATCAGACGTGAAAAAGACACCACTGGATTGCCAGAAGGCTATCTACTCAGTAAAACCTACTACTGCGTATCAGATAATCAAATCTTGGGTGCGATTCGAGTCAGACAAGGTACCAATGATTATGTAGAAAACGTAATTGGGCATATTGGCTACGAAACAAGGCCTACAGCTCGAGGAAAAGGAGTGGCTCCGTTTCTATTGGCGTGGGTTAGAGACAACGCAATTACGGAATCGGCGATAGTCACGTGCTCAGTTGACAACCCAGCTTCTCAAAAAGTGATTGAGAAGTGTGGTGGCGAATATCTTGGCAGTTATACCGCTGAGATAGAAGGAACGGTTAGACGCTATCGTATCAATCGAGCTTAGTTTCTTTAGTTAAACTGATGCAATAGTCTTGGCGTTTAACTTTGTGTCCGATATGTTTTTGTGGACTCATGCATCAAAACATTTATACAGGCAATAGTGAAATCTTGTAATAAACGTAGCTTTCTACAAACGAGTCTCAATCGATTTACAAGCTTATTACGAACCCGTGTAGTGTCACAAATCGATGATGAATTTGGTCGTTGATGGCGTAAAAAGTTGGTATCGGCGTTAGCAAAATTCTAATGTAGTGGCGAAGTTTGAAGTGTTTTTGTTTTGTATTTGGCATCTAAATAAATACCTGATGGAACATAATGATGTTACCTCGAGGTTCGTTTTGATGCTCATGCAACGCTTTAAACTATTCATATATCGATATATTTATACCGCTTTAGGTCACTATCAAATAGGTTGAAACATGGATATAAAGGCAAAAATGCACAGCCAAGAGGTCTATTACTGTGATGACGTCGATCTGGTTGCCGAACAAACACAATGTTTAGAAGTGCTTTACGATTTTAACCACACACGCCCGAGTGAAGGCGACAAACGACAACAGATTATGAAGCAGCTGTTCGCGGAAGTAGGGACGGATTGTTACATCGAACCGCCACTGCACGCGAACTGGGGGCGCCATACGCATCTCGGCAACAATGTATATGCGAATTTCAACCTAACGCTTGTGGATGACACCGACATATTTATAGGTGACAACGTGATGATTGCGCCTAATGTAACCATTGCAGCAGGCACACACCCTATTAGTCCTGAACTGAGGCTCAAAGCAGCACAGTTCAATGTTCCAGTTCGTATCTGCAATAACGTATGGCTTGGCGCACATACGGTTGTGCTACCGGGCGTGACGATTGGTGAGAATTCTGTAATTGGCGCTGGCAGTATCGTAACAAAAGATATTCCAGCTAATGTTGTTGCGGTCGGTAATCCTTGTCGAGTGTTACGAGAAATCAATGAAGATGATCGTAAGTACTACTATCAAGGGCGTCGTATTCCTGAAGAATTAAAGTAGAGCAAAGACACAAAGATGCGGTGGCGTTAACTAACTAAAGCCGTATCTTCATTATAAAAATGAATCAATACATATGGCATTTAAGTTAAGTGTTAAGTCATGGAATAGTCACCACACACTAGATAACAAATGGAGACAACAGTGAAAGATTACACAGTGTACCTTTTCGACTTGGACGGAACATTGGTTAATTCAGAACCATTGAAAGGTCAGGCGCTTGCAATGGCTTGCGCTGACTACGGCTCGATCGTGGACCACAATATTTACAAAGATGTGATGGGTGAAAGCTGGCAAGTTGTCACAGGTCACTTCTTTCACCATGCTCAAATTTCACCGGAACTCACGGAATTTAATCGCTATTTCCGAGCGCACTATGAAGAATTACTAAGAGTGAGCCTTGAATTGAATTCCGGAGCAAAAGAGTATGTGGAGGCGTTGAAGAAGTCAGGTAAAACCTGTGGCGTCGTGAGCTCAGCAGCTACTTGGATGGTGGAGAATATCTTGGCGTCTTTGCAGCTAGAGACTCTTTTTGATTTAGTGATTACCCAAGAACATGTTACCAAGCATAAACCTGATCCTGAAGCCTATATTCTTGCACTTGATAAGCTTAATGCCTCTCCAGAGCAAACCGTTATTTTTGAAGATTCAAATGCAGGTGTCATCGCAGGTAAAGGCAGTGGTTGCGACGTTATCGCTATTGAACACAGCTTTAATGGCAAGAACGATCTTAGTGGTGCTATCGCCAATATCCAATCATACGATGAGCTGTATGGACAGTTGATGGTTCTGAGTTAGTTTAGCTGTGCTGTATTGGGCTATTGAGGATAACAAACAGGGTAGATAGATGGACTACTTTCAATATTACGGGATCGATTGGGTTGCCATGGTGCTTACCTTTCTCGCAATTTGGCAGATAGGAAATAAAAATAGGATCGGATTTGTGTTGATGATGTGCGGCAACACAAGTTGGGTGGCGGTCGGTTACTTGACTGAAAGCGTTGCGATGATTATTGCTAACATTATCTTCTTTTCGATGAATATGAGAGCCATCATCAAATGGTCGGCGTCAAAAACATCTGCTTTAGAATGATTGAAGAATGCGATAATTATAAAAATACCGCCTACTTTTAGGCGGTATTTTTGTTGAATTGCGATTAATTGTTCGCTGCGAGTTCTATTGCACCAGTAGCTGGTTGAGTCTCAGAGTTTGGTTGTTCAGTTTCGACTTTCCAATCGCCCCCAAGTGACTTGTAGACAGCAATCGCGGTATTCGCCGTTTGTAGTTTGGCGGCGACTTGTCGGTCTTGCATCATTTTTTGTTGGCGCTCCGCGTCGAGTACCGCTAAGTAGTCAACAAGGCCTGCTTTGTATAACGACTTCGCCTTACTTACCGCTTTATCAACAGCGAGGGTTGCTTCGTCAATACGCTGCTGATTTTGCTGGCTTCTTCCGTAAGCGAACAGTGTTGAGTCTACTTCGACAAAAGCACTATCTACGGCGTGTTGATAGTTTAGTGCGGCAGATTTAAAGCGTGCTTCGTTCATTTCTACCAGCGCTTCACCGCGTCCACCATCGAACACATTCCAGCTTATCCCTGCAGATGCAGCCCATCCAAAGGAGTCACTGCTAAATAGGTCGTCGAAACTTCCAGCGGTAACGCCTGGCGTACCAGTAAGGAAGAATTTTGGATAGCGGTTCGCGATGCTCGCACCCAGCTCTTCATTAACTGCGGCCATTTCACGTTCGGCGATTTTTATATCCGGACGTCGTGTCAGCAAGTCAGATGGAAGCCCAGTAGGGATAACGCCTTTAAGTCTTGGTAAGGTGTAGTCGCCTTCAAGTTGAACCTCTAATTCAGATAGGGAAGTGCCTAGTAGCACTGCCATTCTGTGTTTGTGTACTTGTTCTGCAATCTCTAGCTGAGGCGTGATCGATTGGGTCGCTGCGAGCATCGCTTTTGCTTGAGCTAAGTCGAGTTCAGAACCGTAACCACTACGAACGACTTTCTCAACTAGGTTCAAGGTTTGTTTTTGATCCTCAATGTTCTCTAACGCGATTGTTTTACGTTCTTGAGCACCTCGGTATTGCAAGTAGTTATGAATAAGGTCGGCGGTAAGCAGTGTATTTAAGCCTGATTGCAATATCTCAGCTTGTTCTACTCGAATAGCTGCCGCTTCAGCTTGGCGATCTATTCGTCCGAAGAGGTCCGCTTCCCATGCGATGCTAGCACCAAGAAATCCGCCATCATGCTGTGCTTCAAGTAGTGACATCCCTGTCGCAGATTCAACGGCGTCTGATGCACCAAAAACAGGGCCTAACAGAGAGTCGTTTTCACTGAGTTGATAGTTGTAATAACCCGCTCCGATGTTAACGGTAGGCACTTTGAATGACTCCACCACGGTCTTGTATGAGTTAGCCATTTTGATGCGCTCAGAAGCGACTTTAAGCGTGGTGTTGTCAGTCTGTAGCTGAGTCACTAGTTGGTTTAGAACTGGATCATTCAGCTGCAGCCACCAGTGTGATTGCGTGGCTTGTTGGTTATCTTCTGAATAGAGAAACGTTTCAGCCATTGTCGTTTGTGGTGCTTGATAGTCAGGGCCTAATGCACAACCAGCTAACAACAGAGAGAGAGCGATTGGTGCTAGTGTCCATGGTTTTTGTGAAATAAAAGACATCATGGCGCTCCTTATTGCGTTGATTCGGTGAGAGTTGCATTCTCTTCTATCGAAGTGCGTGTCTCTTGAGTTCGATAAAAGATCTTGTACAGCGCTGGCATCACAAACAGTGAAAGTACTGTTGCTGCAGCAAGGCCGCCAATGATGGTCGCCGCCATTTGGTCAAACAGTAAGTCAGTGAGTAGTGGAATCATGCCAAGTGCAGTGGTAAGAGCACCCATTGATATCGCCATAGTACGATTTACCGTTGCTTCTTTAATGGAATCTGATAATGAACGGCCATTGCTGCGTTCTAGTTCGATTTGGTCCATGAGTACGATGCCGTTTTTAATGATCATCCCCGTAAGAGTGACCGCCCCAATCAGTGCCATGAAGCCGAATGGCTTATCGAGAAGCAACAAACTGAAAGTTGCACCTGTGGCCGCTAAAGGCAGGGTGGTGAGAATAATCACCGGCTGTTTGAAGCCGTTAAACATCGCAACCAAGATGATCACCATCAGTAGCATCGCTTTTGGAAGCTGTTTTAAGATGTCACTGACTGCTTTGTGTTCATCATAGTATTCTCCACCCCATTCAAGCTGGTAGCCTGCTGGTAATTCGATGGCTTCAATTTGCGCTTTCACGTCATTTCTCACGGCTGCTGGAGTTGTGTAACGACCAACGCCTGCCTGAGCTGTAATGGTTTTAACACGGTCACGACGCCAAATCATGGTCTCTTCACTGGTCATCTCAAAACCATCAATGACTTGACCTAACGGCACACTATGCAACCCAAGTAGGGAGTTAACAGGTAGCGTCTCCAATGAATCAAGAGAACGATCTACGCCTCGGACTTGAATTGTCACGAGTTCATCGTTTAGGTTCATGCGACCAATTGGCATTCCCTCTGAAGCGCGCTTGAGTGCGAACGCAATGTCTGCACGGTTGATGCCGGCTTGGCGGCTTTTCTCTTGATTGATGATAGGTTGCAGTACCTTGCTTTGTTGTCGCCAATCATCACGCACATACTTGGTATCAGGATGAGCTTCTAAGATGGCTTTTGCTTGGTTTGATAGGTTATGTAGTACATCGACATCAGGCCCCGAAAAACGCGCTTCGACACTGAATTTGTCTGCGGTTGCCAATTTCAAACCACGGAACCTTGGGTCTGCTTCTGGAAATGTTGTGGCAAGCCACTTATCACCGCGAGCAATGAGTTGGTTAAGTGACTCGTAATCTTTGGCATTAATCAGAATCTGACCGTAAGCAGGGTCGAACGGTTCAGGTTCTATCGTCACCGAGAATCGAGGTGCACCTGCGCCAACGTACGTAGAGAGATCGACGACTTCAGGTTGTTCGAGTAACCAAGACTCAATTTTTTTCATATCCTCTGAGGTTTGTTCAATCTTCGCACCATTTGGCAGCCAGTAATCTAAGAACAGAATAGGGCGGTCTGCTTGTGGGATGAAATTGATCGCAATGTTAGGAATTGCAAGTGCAGTCACGGCAATCAAAGGCAGTAGTGCACTTAGCGCTTTAATCGGGTTATCTACCGTCCAATTGACACTCTTGCGATACAAGCTCTCTTTGGTTTGTTGTTGTTTCTTACTTGGTTTAATGAACATCCAACACATTAACGCGGTGAAGGTCATGGCAACGAACCAAGACAGTAGCAATGAAGAGGCAATGATCAGGAATACAGAACCCGCAAACTCGGCTGCGTCTGTTTTTGAGAATATCACCGGGCTGGCACCCATAATTGCAATCACGGTAGCACCAAGCAGTGGTGTGGCTGTCTCTTTAAAGGATTCAACGGCAGCTTGGGTTCTATCAATGCCACGGTTGATTTTCACGATCATCATATCGGTAATCACAATCGCATTATCAACCAGCATACCTAGCGCAAGAATGAAGGTACCCAGTGATACACGATGTAAATCGATACTTGCCAAATTCATATAGATAAGGGTGAGTAAGATGGTAAGAAGCAAACTCGAACCAACAATTGTCGCACTCTTAATCCCCATGAAAACAGTGAGTACGATGAATACAATCGCAACACTCTCAAGGAGGTTGTTAACGAAGTTGTCGATCGATTTTTGTACTTCATCAGGTTGGTTGGCAACCGTCGCGATTTCCACACCAAGAGGCAATGAATCTTGGAAATCTGATACGATTCTGTTGATATCGTCACCCAGAGAAACAACGTTAACACCAGACACCGGACTCATCGCAAGCGTGACGGCAGGTGAACCATTGTAGCGGTTCTCCGTCATCGCAGGTTCTTGATAACCCATCGTAATGTCTGCAATGTCACCCAGTCGAATAAGCCCTGTACCTAATTCACTGATTCCGCCTTTGAGCATCAGATTTTTGATGTCATCAATAGAGCCAAATTCAGTAGACTGCTCGATACGAATTCGCTCGTTGGTGGTCGCAAATCTTCCTGCATCGAAGGTCGTATTTTGTGTATTAAGTTGATTCCACACTTGGGAGATGGATAAACCATATTGAGCTAAGCGCTCATCTGGGATATCGATGTATACAACACGCGGTTGTACACCATGAAGTTCAACCTTCTTAATACCGTCAACGGTTTTGATTCGACGCTGTAGTTCTTCTGCGTACTGACGTAGCTCGTTTGGTGTTGCATCTTGGCTGTAAATGGAAAACAACATGCCATAGACTTCAGAGAACTCGTCCTGAACCACACTGATTTGCGCTGTGGAAGGCAACAAGAGTTTCATGTCAGACACTTTGCGTCTCAGTAGATCCCACTCTTGCGGTAGAGCGTCTGAATTCAATGACTCTTTAAGGTCGACAAACACCATCGACATGCCTGGGCGAGAAAGTGAACGCAGTCGATTGAGTGTGGCCATTTCCTGTAGTTTCGTCTCAACCGTATCGGTGACTTGCTGTTCGACTTCTTCGGCAGAAGCGCCAGGATACAGGGTAACAACGACCGCAGTTTTAACGGTAAAACTTGGGTCTTCGAGTTTCCCAAGGTCGAAATATGAGTAGAGCCCAGCAATCACGCTAAGCGCAGTGAAAAAAAGCACAAAGGTGCGTTGCTTTATCGCGAAATCCGCTAAATTCATGACAGTTACCTACAGCTCTTTGACTTGAATTGATGGGAAGTGCTGACCTTCCTGAACGTATTGCGCACCACTAACCACAACATAATCGCCTTCATTCAGTTCTGATTGAACACAAACGTTTTCTTGGTTGAAAGAGCGAACCGAAACTGGCACAGCATGGGCTGTTTGATCGTGAATCGCGAATACCAGATCTTGTTCCAGTGGTTTTACAATCGCGGAATAAGGGACACACAAAGTCGACTGTGTACTGCCGAGGTGTGTTGTGAGTGTTACGGCTTTTCCGGGTAGAAGCGCTTGGTTGAGTCCATCCAGTTGGTAAGTCACGGTATAGGTTTGCTTAATTGGATCAGGTAGCGTCGAAATCTCAGTGACTTGTCCAGCAACAGATCGTGCTTCGCCATACCAAGAGATTGCTGCAGATTGCTGTGGTTTGAATTGATGGATCAAGTTTTCCGGAACGTCGATCTCCACTTCAAGCTGGTCAGGCTTATGTAGGGTGAACACGGAGATACCAGGAAGTACTTGCTCATATTGGTCAAAGTTAGATGCGGCGACCACTCCTGAGAATGGAGCGCGTAGTTCGGTGTAACGCAAGGTGTCTTTTGCGCGGCGAATATTTTGCTCGACTACTTTTACTGCTGCTTCACTACGCTCATAACCACTGATAGCGCGATCTAGGTTTACATTAGCAATGGCATCATCAGCAATCGCCTGTTTTACGCGAGCGAGCTCTGCTTTTGCAAGCTTATGGGCAGATTTGGCTTCAAGAGCGCGAGCTTGAAGTTCTTCCAATGCGACTTGGTAGTCATGTGGGTCGAGTGATGCGAGCGGTTGGCCTTTCTCAACGTAATCGCCAGTTTTCACCAATACTTTTTGAATTGTTCCTGGGACTCGAAATGCGACAGCTGCACTTTCAGCAGACTGCAGGGTACCCGTAAAGTGTTTGGCCGCTTGTTCTTCAGCGGCTTTAATTTTAATAACTTGTATTGGACGAGGTTCTTTAATTGGTGCCACGGCTTGTGATTCATTGCAACCAAGTAATGGAAGTAAGCAGGCTGCGATGATGGAATGACGAAAGATAGTGTTCATGGATTGCTCCTATTAATATATAGGGCAATTCTATCTATCTATTTTCATTAGATAATCCAGTGACAGCGTGAAACACTGTCACACCAAATGAGACAATGGTTATAGTTTAGGCAGTTCTTGTAATAAAAAGTCGACCAAAAGCTGAGACGCATGACTGAGCGCTTTTCGCTGCGGATACAAAAGCCAGGCTTCCTCTTGTTGAAGCCTATCATTAGGGAATAGGTCAACCAAAGTACCCTCGCTGATCTCTTGGCGAACCAATAGTTCAGGTAATAGAGCAATCCCTCTGTGGCGAATTGCGCCACCTTTCACAAAACCGATGCTATCGCTCACGATTGAAGGTTCTACCGTCACGTTGATATTGGTGATGTCCCACTGTTGGTCGATATCGCCCGTTGGCCAACGAAAGCAAACAAATGGATAGTGAGACAGCTCGTGAACTGACGTTGGCTGGCCTTCTTTAGCGATAAAGTCTGGGCTAGCGACAAACACGCGCTGCAAATCCATCACTTTCCTAGCCACCAAATTGGCATCACTTAACCGACCGCCATGCATTGCGATATCGAGACCTTGGCGATGCATATCAACGAAACCATTGTTAATACTTCGAATATCCAACTCAACCTCCGGATATAAATCCTGAAAGCGGAATAGGGTAGATTGCAAAATATCGCTAGTCTCTGGGAGTAGGCCTATCTTAATTTTGCCGTGAGGTAGCACAGATAGGTTAGAGGCAACATGGTTTGCTTTCTCTAATGCTCCGAGTGCGACAAGGAGTTCTTTATAATAAAGCTCGCCAGATTGAGTTAAAGATAAACTGCGAGTCGTTCTTAAGAACAGTTGAATTCCCAAAGATTTTTCGAGGTCGCTGATTCGCCGGCTTACATTCCCTCGTGGGAGGTCTAAAGCGTTAGCTGCAGCGGTAAAGCTTCCGAGCTCAACGACGGTAGTGAATAGTTTTAGGTCTTCAATTTTCATTTGTAAAAGGGAGGCTGCCAAAGTCTTCTATTATGGTACACCGTTTCTATTTTGATTTTTGTGAATAAAGTTCATATATGTTCAAAGCCTAACGCGACGACACGTTAGGCTTTGAGTTTACAAATCTAAGAGATCATTACACGAAGAATTAGCGACCGCGGCCATCAACCATAACGATAATGGTTTTGCTGATAATAGATAGGTCAGCAATGATCCAGGACTTCATGGAACATAAGCTCAGTGCGTAGCTATGATCGAAGCCGACTTTGCGTCTTACGTCTTCAATGCAAGTATCGTATCCTTGATTGACTTGAGCTAAACCTGTAATACCGGGCATCACGCCATATGTACGATCGGCAAAGTAAGGAATTTCAGTTTCTAATTTGTTGTAGAAAGTCGGGCGCTCAGGGCGAGGGCCAATCAATGACATATCGCCTTTGATTACGTTAAACAGTTGTGGCAGCTCATCAAGACGTGTTTTTCTTAAAAAGCGACCGACTGGCGTAATTCGCGGGTCATTTTTCGTCGCCCATACAGCACCAGATCGTTGTTCTGCATCTTCATACATACTACGGAACTTAAGGATTTCGAAAATCTCCATCTTTTCTGGTGTCGACTTACCAACACGCAGTTGGCGATAGAATACGGGGCCTTTCGATGTCATCACAATTGCCAAAGCGATGATAGGGAACACCGGAGAGAACAAGATGATTGCAAACATAGACGCAAAGAAGTCGAAGCTACGTTTAGCGCGAGAAATCTTGTTTTGGTAAAGCATTTGTTGATGGTCTTGAGTAAACATAGTTGATCCTTAACGATTGACTCGTGTCCAAGGGGTATTCTCTAATCCCATCAGGTAACGGATACCGCCGACTAAATTGGCGTAATGACCCACTACAAGATAAGAAATTAACGAAATAGGTTTGATGCTCAGTTTCTTAGGTAATAGATACCCAATGATACCCAGCGTATACACGGCGATTTGTGCCCAGAATAGAAAGTTAAATAGCAGGTAATCACGCAAGAAAAATGAGCATACCAAGCTAACAATCATTAAATACGGTGTAAGCAGCCTTAATCCCTTGCCAGAAAAGAAGGCGAACGCGATACCTTTGAATTTTGGGCTAAATAGACTAAACAACTCGATAGCTTGCTGCATATTACCTGCTGAAATTCGTAGTCTTCTTTTGAAGTCAGCTTTGGTGTTAGTTTCTTCTAGTTCCAGTGCCACCATGCGCGTTTCATACTCAGCAATGTAACCTTGTTTGACGATCTGCATTGGTAAGATGAAATCATCATTAATTGTATTGCTTGGCAGTGGGCTAAATAGGTGAGTTCTGAATAGATAGAATGCACCGTGTGACCCCAGACTTGATCCCAGTGACGCTTCGCGTTCTTTAACGGCTGTTTGGTACTTCCAGTAGGCGTCTTCTCCTTCATTACCCGTAGGGCAGAGTTGATAAGTCGCATTGACGACACCTACTTTAGGGTTTTTAAAGTGCTCTCCGGCAATGAGTAGTGCGTCTAATGAAATCAATGCTGAAACATCGCTAAGCGCAGTAATATCTGAGTCTATATGGGCTAACTCTTCGTTAACCGTTGCGACTTTGCCACGATTAAGCTGATGGTCATGAATCTCGAAGTAGATGTCACTACAAATCGCTTCTTGGATTGCCATTTGCGCGTTATCAACGGTTTTGTCTGTACAACCATCACACGCGATGACGACTTTAAGCTTGTTCTTTGGATAATCTAGAGAAGCGAGATTACGAATTTTGTCTGCTATCCAAGCTTGTTCGTTGAACGCTGGAACCAAAATTGTCACTGTCGGCAGCTTACAGTCCTGTTCTTCAGCTTTGTATGCACGTTGGTTTTCATGCACTGGCGTCTTAGGGTGACGTTTCGCATACCAGCGAAGCAATATTGGGTAACCAGCGTGGTGATACACAATGAGCACACCAGCAAATAAGCATAGAGTAGCGAGTACTATGTCAATCATACATAACTCTCCTCTGATAGCTTGTTGTAAGACTCGACCATATCGCTAATATTAAAGTTCTCAAGCACATAGCGACGAGGGTTAGAGAAATTCTCTAAGGTTTCGTTTTGCGACGTTTTGAATAGCGAATAGGCTAGGTGAGGCACATTATCTGCCTTCACTAAATGCCCCGTGGCTGGACAAAGCGTTTCTTTGACCGCACCAACATCCATGGCAACTGTTGGGATGTTGCAGGCTTGAGCTTCTAGTGAAGAAAGGGGGAGACCCTCTGAACGTGACGGAAGGCAAAATACATCTAACGCGTTATAGAAAGAGACCATTTCTTCGACAAGTCCAAGAAATATCACGCGATCTAAAACATTCAGTTTTTTCGCCAGTTGCTCAAGTGCGTCTCTTTGTGAGCCATCTCCGGCAATGACGACTTTAATGCGTTTCGGAATTAGAGGCAGCGCTTTGATAAGTTGATCTTGACCTTTCACCTCTTCCAAACGACCTGCACAGCCAATGATGAAATCATCCTGACCGAGGTTAAATAGACGTCGAGCCGAAGCCTTTGACGTTGGGCGGAATTTTTCGCAATCAATGCCATTTCGAATTGTCGTGATGTTTTTATAAGAAAAGGCAGAACACAGCTGGTTATAAACCTTTGCTGCATCAGCGACTAGCATAGGTTTTGCGAATTGAAGAGCGAGTGCCTGTAGGCGTCTTCTTTTCGCGTTCTTAAGGTGCCATGCGTCATGTTCCGTATGAATTCGATATGGAACACTGCATAGGCGGGCAGCGTAACCAGCGTAAAGGAGCGGGCCAATGTGGTGTGTATGAACCACATCTGGCTTGATGCTGCTGAATGCTTTGATAAGTGAAAGCAGAACGTTAAATTGCACGCCTGGTTTTTTGTCGAGGAACACGATTTGGGAACGGTATTGTTCCAACTTTGGCCAATTCGCGATGGAAGCGTCTCGTTGCCCCTCTAAACTAACGATCAAAACTTGATCCTTTGGGTCAGCCAGACGAAGTAGGTCGAGAGTCAATGTTTCCAGCCCACCGGGTGCGAGGTGCTGAACGACATGAATTATTTTCTTTCCTTGTATTTTCATGTGGAACTCCGCTGTAAATGTTGTTGGTTAGTGGGTGAATAAGCCTTTTGAGATTTTCTGAATATTCTCGGTCCTTTATTCAGCTATACCTCTACCTAGCAGGTGCCGTGCCAAGAAAATTAAGCAATAAATACAGTGGCTTATTCGAATTTGGGAGGTTTTGAAATCTCATTCTCAAATTGAAAATCAAAACGCCTATTGAAAAACGGATTGGTAAGAAACGTATAAGTTGACAAAATAAAAAAACCACCAGACAGAGCTGGTGGTTCAGGCGCAATAATCATCGGAAAAGTTAGTTCATTCTAGGAATCACGGTAACAACAGGAACACCTAAGACTTCTTCAACTTGTGCACTTCCTTTCACTGATGAATCGAACAGTTCAAACAGTATAGCTAAACCTATCCCAAATCCTATCCCAGCAATCAAACCAGCAATTACAAAGATAAATGAAGGCATGTTAGACGGAATGCTTGGTGTGTAAGGTAGGTCGATGATTTTGACACGCTTGTTTTGCTCAAACACCCCAAGAGATCCAGTAAGTTGAGCCATTTCATAACGTTCAACCAATTCATCATAGAGTTGGCGTTTGATTTGAACATCACGCTGCAACCGGTACATCTCTTTCGCATTTTGGCCAAAGTTGTTGGCTTTGTTTTCAAGTTCAAAGATCATGGTTTTGAGGCTTTTGGTCTCCTCTTTCAGTGATTCAAAACGTGCACGGACAAGTTGTAAGCTGTGCAGTTGGGTTACCAATAACGGCTGTAGTTCAGATACATCATTAAAGGTATTGCTGCTGGCGATGTCCCATAATTGATCGCTATTCAAGTTAGGTTGCTTCATTTCGAGCAAAGTTTTGCGTTCGCTTTCTAGTCTTTCTAACTCTCGAAGTTTGGCTTGAACGGCACTGTGCTTGTTTGTGTATTTCGCTTGTAGCAATGTAAGTTCACTACGGATATCAATGATCTGATCTTCTATTTTCCCGATAACTGGGTTAGTTCGAGAGAGTTGTTGATCCATTGAACCTAGGCTTTTCTTAACGCCTGCCATCTCTGCTTCTTTTTCCGACAGGCTCTGTTTGAGAGCCGCTAAGCGGTTGAGGCTCTGGCTTTGAATCTCTGGAGTCGACTCAATGTTATTGTTGCGATAAAGCGCCAACGCTTGTTCCGCTTCGTCTAATGCTTCACGGCGTTTTTCTATGTGGATTGCGAGAAAGTTACTAGAGTCTTCAATTGAAGAACGCTCGGGCGCAAGCAACTGAGCAATAAAGTGCTCGCTGACGGATGTGAGTGTCTCTTCCATTCTGTCAGGCGTGTCGCTAGTCAGACTGATTTTTAGAAAATCTTTACCCAGTTGTGTAACCATTAGTCGTTGTGAAAGGTCA
The DNA here is from genome assembly GCF_024347475.1 of Vibrio fortis. Classification (NCBI taxonomy): domain Bacteria; kingdom Pseudomonadati; phylum Pseudomonadota; class Gammaproteobacteria; order Vibrionales; family Vibrionaceae; genus Vibrio; species Vibrio fortis. The sequence goes on along the minus strand of NZ_AP025487.1, from coordinate 1,655,717 downwards.
TTAATGATCTGCTCTTGCTCGATGCTAGACATGCTTGAATCAATCAGTTCTAGCTCTTTGGCAACCGAGTAAAGAACATGACGACTGTGAAGCAGTGTCTTAAGCGCGTTGATGCGATCTTTAAGCATGGTTGATACGGCAATGTCTTCTAAGAACGGGTTCATCTTAGCCGTTTCTTGAATCAGCATGCTGGTATGCGAATCGTACTTTTTAGGCGTTAGGTTCGCTACTAACAGGCCAATGACAGGCAATATCAACATTGGGATAATAATCACGTAGCGTTGTCGCCACGCACCATACAGTATGTGCAATAAACGAGTTTTTAGATTATTCATAGCGACTCCAAAATAGAGTGAACAATCTCACCGCGACTCTTCCAACTCTCTTTTTCAACAATCGTTGGTGAAACAGCGCGTGATTGGCGAGCATGAGTTAAGGCTTGTGATGTCTGTTCAGCGTTATGAGCGGTTGTCACATACTCTTGATAAGGCTTGAGTGCCGGGAAAGGAGTAGAAACGACAGGGGTGCCAGCCGCAAGATATTCCATGAGTTTTAATGGGCTACAAGCTCTAATTTGTTCGTTGTCGACAAATGGCAACCAACTTACATCCCAGTGTTGAGAATAACGTGGCAATTCATGGTGCGCTCTTGGGCCTAGATAGAAAACATTACTCAGTGTTGGCAGTGCGAGCTCGTCTAATTCATTTGGTCCGATGAAAACAAAGTCCCAATCTGAGCGTGCTAATGCCGTTCTCTCAATCAAATCATAATCCAGCCATTGAGATAAACTGCCGTAAAAACCTGCAATAGGGCGGTGGTTGCTAGGTAGGTCTAACGCACGTTCAGAGGGTGTCGAAAATAGAGAAAAATCGACACCGTGTGGCAACAAGTGCGCTTTGCCGTGAGGAAATTTGTTCATCAACTTGTCACTGACAGCAAAGATCACATCCGCCTTTTGGATCAAGTCCTGTTCATGCTGAGCAACACACTGGTGGTCAACGCCAGCCAATGCAGCAAAGTCGTCACCACAGTAGTAAACAACATGACTTTCTCCCAAACAACCACAAAGGTCAGCTGCCGTTGGTAATGAAGTCCAAAGTACTGGGTTGTTCATTCCTAACTGTTTAATAACCGGCTTTAGTTGAGTCAGCATAAGCTTTTTAGCAAGCTTTCTCGCAATCGAAGAGCGTGGTGCTGGTATGGTTTTAAGATTCACCACAGTTATATTGTCGAATTGCTGGTTAGGCAACATGTTTTGCGTTTGTGCGTTACTTCTTCCAATGAGTTTGTTTAATGCACGAGTTGCGTCTTTGAGATTCAGCTTTGGCTGTCTCAAACCAATCGAGTTTACCCATAACACCTTGTGCTGCTTCGCCAAGTGACGAATCAGGTGTTGTGTCGATGAAGGTAGCCCACCGAAGTCTTCTCCGAAAACAATGAGATCACGCATGATGACCTCCTTTAGATTGTTCACTATCGAACATACTTGATTGATTCGGGATGTTTCCAACAATGCGCGCTGGATTACCCGCGACAATTGAAAATGGAGGCACACTCTTTGTCACCACGCTTCCTGCTGCAACAACACTGCCTTCACCAATAGTGACACCACCTTTTACGGTGACATTGGTACCAAGCCAAACGTCTTGTTCAAGAATGATATCGCCAATTTGTTCAGGGTCGTCACCTTCACCAAGGGCGCGTCGACGTGCATCGAGAGGATGCCCAGAATAACCAAATAGGAATGCACCACTAGCGATCCGCACATTGTCTGACAGGACAACTCGTCTACCGACTGCAATGGTGGACTGCCAACCGACATCAACGTTATCGCCGATTTCTAACGAAGGCTGACTGCCATCTGCCGTAGGCTGCGTGCAGCCAGAAAAAGTAGTGTGACCTGAAATACGACACTCGTTACCTACATCAATAGTTAAAGGACCACTTACAAATGGTAAACCTCCATAAAGGTATAGGTGCTTACCGCATTGGTTCAGACGTCCTTTGAAAGCCGGTGTCCAATAGAAAAAACGAGTGATACCCGAAATCAAACCAGAGACGCTGTTGTGAGCATGGTAAAGGCACTTACTTGCGAATTTTGGTAACGGAAGTTCGGCGTTACGTATGTCTTTCAAAATGAAAAACAGATTACGAATATGAGAATTAGGATGAAACTTCAACCAAGTCTTAAATTGATGTACTGATACTGACGTCATTTTGAAATCTCCATTTCTTGTTTTAATGGAGTACTTTCATTATACGTGCCATATAAAAAATTATTATTTTTCAGGCGCTTAAGGTTGTGGTTTATTTGGTTTCTCATTTTGACATTCAGTCTGAGATATATGAGAAACACAAACGGTGAGTGCGGAAAGGATATAGATAGGCCAGTTAAAGCCTTGAGTGAGGAAGGTGCCAGACACAATTGTCCCGATAAGCCCAGCATAAACGGCGAACGCTGAAGAGTAGAGGATCGGGTTGACGGAATTACCCTTATCTTTGATTTGTTTTAAGGTTTTGCGCGCAGTGATGAGCAAAGAGCCAATCAAAATGATAAATACAATTAAACCAACAAAGCCCGTTTCGGCAAGTACCCCAAACCAAGTACTGTGCACTGCGTGGTTGAGGCCATCCCAATGAGGGCTATAGAAAAAGTAATTCGAATAAAAGTTGTTTAAGCCGACCCCTGTAAGCGGGTTATCGAGAGCCATTTTAAACGCCGCTTCCCAAGCATAAAGTCGCCCCATCGCAGAGGCATCAATACCGGCTTCAGCGGCTCCCCCTGAAGCTCGGTCTGATATACCAGCAGCAAAATAAAGCCCAACTGCGGCGATTGCTCCCAAGCCGATTAAAGTGACTTTAGAACGAATGATACTCAAGGCGAAAATTCCAAGTACAGCGATAGAACCCAACAGTCCTCCGCGGCTTTGTGTTGCGATAACGGCGTAGAGCAGGATTAAACAAGCGGCAGCTCCGACGAGACGGTGCGCCGTAGGGATGCCTTTAGTCGTCGCTTGGCTGATTGCAAACGCCATAGGGAACATAAGCACAAGAGCAAGGTCGTTAGGGTCGCCTAACATTGAGCCAATATCACGTCCGATGGTCACACGAGTACCTTCGACGAGTCCAACTCCATTAATTGAATTAGAGATAGCGATAACGCCAATTAAGCAGCCGGAAAAGATAATGATAGTAGACGTTTTTGCGAGCTTATCCATGCTATTTACTAACCATACGATGGCGAGTGTCATCACCATGATTTTCCAATAGATTCCTTTAAATTCTTGGATTGCAACGCCTCGGTTCGACGCAAATACGAGACCAATTGTCACAAGTAACCAGAACAGCGCCAACCAAGAGAGTGAGCGATGCCAATAGGGTTTTAATTCCTTACTAATGAGTGTGTGCCATATCAGAGCGGACAGAGCACCGAGAGACAGAAACAGTGGTAATTTGAATGCATAAAGTTGAGGAATGGCTTCATGAATACGGAAAAACGAGAAGACGACGAAAAGAATCACCAACCAATAGGTTTTATTAATGACAAAGAGAGCACCCAGTGGAACAAACGCGAGGCATAACGCTACAGCAGGGTGTGGTGCAAGAAACCATACGCCACCCATCAAAAAGCACAGCATGGATACTGTGACGATTGACGGTAATTTTTGAGCGGCGTTTGTCATAATGAAATTCCTCTGCGTCATATAGCTTACCTAGCAAGGCTTGTGCCCAGATGAGGTTCCGAATTTGCTAATGACTTTAGTGCCACATTGCTGAACCAAATCTCTTACGGCTTCGACACGATATGCAGGAATACAGCAAATGATGGGAGCAATCACTGCCATGCCCATACACAACCAAACATTTTGCATGGAAAGCGCTAGCAAAAGGGACAGAACCAACACATTAAACTCAAAGACAAATAAACCTAACGAGTAGGGAAGGTGAGTGAGTTTTTGACTGTAGATAAACACAGCGACAGCTTTAAAAGCTTGGGCAATACAGAGCGCGCCAATAATGCCCCAGACGCCAAAGCCGCTGAGCAGCCACATCATGCCAAGCCCGATTAAAGTGGCACTCACCGAGATAGACAGCTGCAATTTGGTCGCTTTTCTGTGAAGAATACCGATATTGAGTAACTCAGCGACTTCTTTGAACCATGAAAATAACAGCGTTCCCAGTACAAGCTGCGCTGACAACAGATAGCTTTCCGGTAGCGCCAACAAGATGAAGGCCTTGGCTGCGAAGGCAACGCCCACTGTCAGTAAGGTGATGTAGACGATGCCAAGTTGGGTTACCTGTGCGGTTTTATGTCGACCTTGAACCGCTAGAGTATTAAAACGTTTTGGCATCCACCACATACCAAAAGGCTGAACCAGGATACACATGGCAAAAGAGAATTTAATCGCAATCGCGTATTGGCCAAGCGTATCGAGATTCGTGGAGTAGGCAACAAAGAAGCGTTCCGCACCATTTAACCCAAAGCCTATTAGGCCAGTCAGCATTAATGGCCAGCCGTAACGAAGATAGTCTCGAAATGCTGGGGTTGTGTTCAATACAAGCTTGAAGCGATTGATAATAAGTAGCGCGACGACTTGGAATAGGTAGGTAATAACCCCGCAGATTAAAATCTTCTCAACGCTCGGCCCTGAAAATAACACGCCAAGAATTAAGCTGATTTGTAGTAACGTCGAGGCAACACTGACTGTCAAAAACGTTAGGGCTTTATCCTGCATTCTCAGCCATGCTGTAGACAACCCAATGATGCCCTCAAGGGAGGCGCAGATAAGTATTAAGTTAAGCTCAGTGCGGCTAGCGAATGCAAACTGATGACTAAAACTGATATTGATGTAGCCGAATAGAACAATAGACAGAATTAAAGAAACAACGCAAGTGAGTGAAAATATCTCACTGGCTTTTTGAAATCGTTTTTTTGAATCACTCTCTTCTCCAACAAAGCGATAAAGTGCTTCGTGCAAAGCAAAGGTGACAACAATACCGGCCACGGCTCCAATCGATGCTAGTAGATCTAAACGTCCAGTCTGAGAAGGCGCTAGGTAGTTGGCAATAATTGGCAGCATGATTAGTGCTGCGCCTTTACTTATGACCAAGCCAACACCGTAAGTGAGCATGTTCATGAATGGTGTCGGCTGACGTAGAGACTTAATCATGTGAAGTCTCCAATGAACTGACCACTTTTGCATTGTGAGATTGTCCACGCAGTGCGACACAAATAGAGGTATAACACTGATCCGCTCGATACTGCTTAGACATCTCTAAACAGGCTTGTGACAAACGTTGGCGAAGCTGCGGATCATCCATCAGTTGTTGTACTGTCTCATACAAAGATTGCGGGTTTTGTGGCGTGAATTTAAGACAGTTGACCTTGTGTTCAAGAACTTGATCCCAATAAGCACCATCATTTGGAATCACAACGCACAACCCCGCAGCTAGGCTCTCTAGAACAGATAACCCAAATGGTTCGTTGATACTGGTAGAGACAAAAATACCCGAATCTGCACGTATTTGATCGAGATTGGTAGGCGCATGAAACAGTTTAGTATGCGCGTTTTCAGTTGGCAGACTGCTAACACCTAAATGTGTGTTTTGCGGCGTGATATAGCAAATATTGGCATCCCATGGTGTAGTTTGGTTAGCAATATCTAATGCCGTGTTGAGTGTTTCTAACCCTTTCCATTTGAGCAGGGAAGCAGCCCAAAAAACTTGGTTGGACGTTCCTTTACTCGGCGTTGGCCAGTTTGAATGAGTTAAACCGTTGTTAAACGATTCAAATCTAGCGTTTTCAAGCACGGAGCGCGTCATGATTTCAGCTTGCTCATCATCATGAGTTTTAGAAAAATAACAGCTTAGAGCGGCGTGAATTGACTCGACACTTGAAGACAAATAGAACACGGAATCAGCGCGTGTAAAGCAATGGCCGATTGAACGAGAAAGCCCAACAGGTCCATGAACTAGCTGTATGATAGGCACTCTCGACACCCATTTGATGATATACAGAGCCATATCAATACCTGGGTTTGAGGCACCAACGGCATAGTCAACACGTGGTAAACGGATACATGTAAATAGCAACATCAAAGCTAAAATACATTGAGCTATCCAATAACGCAGTCCCTGAGGAACAGTAAGAAAACCCCAGTTAGGTAGAGTAATCACTTTCGCATTGAGATTGGTGACAGCTGAATTCCAAGAATTAGGATCAGCGGTAATAATCGTAAAGTTCACCCGTTGGCTTGGATGATTTTTAATTGATTCGTGAGTGGTCATCAACATTTCAAGTGTTGCAATTTTAGAACCGCCTGCAAATGGAATCGGATCATAAACCAATCCATGTGTAGCGAGGTCGTTGGTATTATCTGTTTTAGTATTCATAGTTCTCTCCAACGATTGACGTTAATGAAATGCCCAGCGAACAAGCGGTTTTAAGCCGTTGAATAGGGAAGATGAGCCGTTCTGGTTGATGACCTTGCGGTATAGGTTTTCAAATTGCTGAGTATTTGCTTCGATGGTGAGATCCGAGTGTGTTAAGTGATAAAGTTGACTCGCGAGGTCGCCTCGTAAATGCGCATCTGACATAAGTCGGGTCATCTGATGGCACATGTCATCGATAGGATTGCTAGGGTCAAATAAAAGACCGGTGCGATTATGGTGGATAAACTCGGGTATACCACCAACACGAGGAGCGATGACGGGTAGCCTCGCCAGTCCTGCTTCAGCAAGAACTAAACCAAAGGCTTCGTATCTCGCGCCGCTAATAAACGCGTCGACGTTACCACACAGCCAGTCTGCCACATCTTCTCTTTCTCCTACAAAGTGAACCTTAGACGCTAACCCTAAGTCGGTCGCTAATGCGATCAGGTTGCCTCTGTCCTCACCATCACCAATGACAATCAAGTGCGCATCTTGTTGAGATTGGATTCGATTCAGAGATTGAAGGATTAAATCAACACCTTTTCTGATTATCAACGAGCCAACGGTAATGAACACGAAGCTTGATTGCGGGATATCTAGCTCTTCTCGTACGTCTTTGTTTGTTGTTCGATGTTGAACGACACCATTGTGAATAACAGACAGCTGGTCTTGGGGATAGCCGTCATCAAGCAAGCCTTTACTGACATCGTGACTCACGCAGGCGATATTCGGTGAGAGGTGAAGCCCGAGTGTAAAACGATCTCGTAGTTGATAGTCACTATGAAGTTGAGTCACAACTGGCACGCCACACAGTTTGGCCGCGATACACATCCATTGGCATGGAGCGCCACTGTTGATATGAACAAGGTCAATCTTATGCTGTTTGATGAGGTCGGTAGCTTGCTTTAATTGAACACCCCATTGGTAAAGATTGAATCTTGGAGCATTCCAGCCAAACAACAATTGAAAAGGCGTGTGAACGATAGGTACTGACTGCTGTTTGAAGTGCTCGGCTAACGGTTCGCAATTGCTCCAAACCACAGGTCGAAATTTTGCCTTGTTCAAGCTAGCAACTAAATTGATTAAGCACGCTTCGCTACCACGAATCCAGTTATCACCGTAATGCACAAAGAGTATGTTCTTTTTGTTGTTCATGATTAAGCCTCACTCTCTACCAATTCAAAGACGCTGTCCCGATTTGGGATAATTTGTTTGTATAGAGTGAACATAGCAAGCGGAGTGCCAGTATGGATTGGTAATTAACTTATTGATTTTATGATAATTTAATTCTAACCGTTAAACGGATGTCAATTTGAGAATCAGTTTGATGGGTGATTTTTTAGATAAAAGATGAATATTCTATTTTGAGAAACAGAATGCCATGGACTTGAGAGAACATTGCAATATGAGAATCAGAGCCCGTAACACTGTAGCAATTGTGGGATAACAGCTTGGGGGGAGTAGGTATGATGAATAGTTTCAATCGCGTTTTGGCTGATGAACGTTCTTTCATTCTGAGAGAGGGATAGCCAACGGTTCGCGCACGCTGTAAGTTCTTCTGGTTGATTGGCGAGATAACCGTTCTCATTATGATTAATAAGTTGGGGCAAATTACCAACGGCGGTCGCAATCACAGGAATGCCGAGTGACATCGCTTCAAGTGCAGACATTGGTAAACCTTCGTAACGAGATGGGATAACAAGCAAGTCTATGCTTTGCCAAACGTGTTTCATGTTTTGCTGATGGCCATGAAAGGTACAGTTATCCGTTTTTAGTAACTCTAACCGTTCACGCTCGGGACCATCACCAAATAGATGAAACTGATGCTTGGGAAATTGGCTAGCCAAATCCAAAAATCGATCGGCAGCTTTCTCATGACTTAAGCGACCGACGAAGCCAAACCGGCATGACTCTGAACAAACATCATGAGAAATCTGGCGTTCTGGCATCGAAACAAAGTTATTGAGCAGTGTTGTTGTACTGGGAATCTTATCTTTGATTTTGTTGCTAACCACAAGCGAATGACTAGATAGAAAACCTGTGTAGCGATCGAGTGCATCATATAACCAAACGCGACCTTTTGGCGTTTCCCCCGCGTGATAGGTGGATACTTGGTAAAGTGAAAGGCGAGGGTTGAGCGTTTTGGTGAGCTTACCAATAATGCTGGATTTGTACCCGTGGCAGTGAAGTAGCTTGGGCTGGTAAGTTTCAACAGCTTGCTTGAGCTGTACTAATGGTGATCCTTGATTGGAAGCCAAATCCTGGAGAAAAGAGTAGTTGAGTTTGGTTTGTACTAGACGTTCAATGATCGGTGGTGCTGGCGAGTAAAGGGTGAGCAAAACAATGCGCACCATGTACTGATGCGCTTTGAGCCCTTTAGCTAACTCCAATACATGAGTTTCAATTCCCCCAAAAGTTTGGCTGTCGAGCAACAGCCAAATCTCTTGAGGTTCAATCTCGAGTGATTGAGCTGCGTTAGGCTTGGTTGTACTCATCTTCCGCTTCCCACGCCTGCTTCTTACGATAAACGGTAGAAGGGCTAAGCTCTAATAGCACAGCAGCATTTAAGACGTTACCGTCACAATGGTTAATTGCATTCTGGATAGCTTCTCGTTCGATCTTCCACATCGGACGAATACTACCATCAGCGGCGGTGAGAGCAGGGCCGCTGGTTTCCGCTGGTGTTTCGATTTGCTCTGGAGTCAATGGAGCTGGTTTGGCGACGGTTTCTGTTACGACCTCTCGAACGGGTTCTACTCGCTTAATCGGTGTCACGACTTTGCTACGGCCACCGGTTCCATTAATCGGGGCAGGAATCATCTCTTTGGTCACACTGGTTTCATTATTAAGAACAACAATATTGCGAATTATGTTCTGTAGCTGACGAACATTACCCGGCCATGGATAGTTCTTTAGCAAGACCTGCGCTTCTTTATCGATCGACTTAAACTTCTTGCCATCTTGCTTAGCGTAGATTTTCAGAAAGTGCTTACAAAGTGTGACAATGTCACTGCCTCGCTCACGCAGAGGTGGCATCTCAATAGGGACAACGTGAACGCGATAATAGAGGTCTTCTCTAAAGCGACCTTCCTCAACTTCTAGCAGCGGGTCGCGGTTGGTTGCACAGATGATTCGCACATCCACTTTGACTTCACGAGTTGCACCCAATGGCGTAAATGTACCCGTCTGTAAGAATCGCAGGAGCTTCTTCTGCATTTCGAGCTCCATTTCACAAAGCTCGTCGAGAAAGAGAGTACCGCCATGTGCTTGCATCGCCGCACCTTTTCTGTCGGTCGTTGCACCTGTAAACGCCCCTTTAACATGACCAAAGATCTCACTCTCCATCAGATCTCTAGGGATTGCGCCACAGTTAATCGCCACAAACGGTTTATCGCGGCGTTGACTCTCTTTGTGAATGGCTTCTGCACAGACTTCTTTACCTGTACCACTCTCGCCATTAATAAATACGCTGGCAGTGGTAGGGGCTACTGAATCGATGGTCTTGTACACAGCTTGCATCGGTAAGCAGGAACCAATAAACCCTTGGAAAGATTCTCTATCGAATTTACTTTTTATATCTTCAACTAGGTTTTCTAACTTGGCACGCTTAAGGTGCAGTTGTACTGAGGTTTTTAGGCGTTCTGCTTGGATTGGTTTTTCGAGAAAGTCTTCTGCACCGCGCTGAATGAGGCTCACAGCAATATCGACCGAACCATGAGCAGTCGCAATAACCACAGCAGTAGGGACTTCATTTTCAGTTATCCAATCCAGTACCTCTTCCCCTGACATATCAGGCAATTTAAGGTCGAGAATAACCAGTTGAGGGGTATGACGCTCAATAAATTTTTTAGCTTCCGCCCCTGTTTCGACGTGGAAAATGTCATAGGGCTCGTCTTTTACATACTGTTTGTATAAAACAGCTAATGAAGTGGAGTCTTCAACCAACAATACTTTAGGGCGCATTGTGTTATTCCTTTTGAATCTTGTCCTAACCAAACGTCAAAAATTACGTTTATCACTAAATTTCGTTTTGTATCTTTTAGTCTAGAGATTGATGTTTTGTTTTAGAAACCAAGCTCTTTTCGGTCTATCAGTGCCTGTATCGAGTCATCTGCAAGTGTGAGTAACTCATCTACACGTGTAAAAGCGATTTCGGTTTGCTTCTCTAAGCACTGACGTTCAATGTCCCGAGCTAGGGTAGAGAGTGCGCGGTTCCCTAGAGCGAGTGATGTACTGCCTAAAGTGTGTACTTCGAACTCAAGCGCTTCACCATCTTGGGATTCGGCTGCTTTTTTTATAGCATCAATACGTGTTTTAGACTCGGTCACATAGTGATCGATCAGAATAGGGATGACCTCTGCGCTGGTATCTACAATCATTTGCTGTAGAACTGATTCATCAACAAGGGCTTGGCTTTCAGTATTGGTAACTGTCATCGTAAATAGATCCGTCTATTGATTTCGGTGAACACTCGACGGTTACTCAGGGGTAACATCAACGAATAGCATGTAACGCAAATAGATATTTAAGTATTAGACATTTTTTAGAACAATTTCAACTGCTTGAATATGGAAGATCGTAAAAATGCCAAGCAAGGTGGGTTATGGGTGGTATGAGTAACATTGGAACAATAATAAATGCGCCCACTACCGTTTAATAAACGTACAGTGGGCGCTGTTCAGAAGCTGAATACTAGAGCCTAAGAGGCCTTATCAATCACGGGCTTTGGGGCAGTTTCAGTTTCTCCAGGTTCCGCAAAAATGTCGGCGACAGCACTTCGTTCGAGTTCACCTTTCAAGTTGCCTTCTTCGTCAACGACTGGCAATGAGTATTCGCAAGACATGGTATCTTGCAGAATCTCTTCGATAACAGCATCCGGGTTGACTGCTGGAACCTCTTCATAGATATCATCACTAAAGTCACTCACGCTGTTGTCTTCAACGGCATCTTGTAAGCTCTCTTTGGTCACGAGACCTTGATAACCCTCATCTGTAACATGGTAAGCATAATCGTGCTTCAACATCTTCATTTGAGCCAGTGCGCCCTCAATTGTTTCCGAAGTAATGCGATAGAGTGGAGGTTGCATTACTGTTTCAACGGTCAATGCTCGTGCACGGTTAACGTCTTTAACGAAAGCTTCTACGTAATCATCCGCAGGATGCAAAAGGATTTCATGCGGCGTGCCTTGTTGAACCAGTTCACCGTCTTTCAGGATCGCTATTCGGTCACCAAGTCGCAGCGCTTCGTCTAAATCGTGGGTAATGAAGATAATGGTTTTATGCAGTTTCTCTTGGAGCTCGATAAGCTGATCTTGCATCTCACTACGAATCAGTGGGTCGAGAGCTGAGAATGCTTCATCCATCAATAGGATTTCCGCATTAGTACAGAGCGCGCGTGACAAACCAACTCGCTGTTGCTGACCACCAGACAACTGAGCAGGGTATTGATTTTCATAGCCCTTAAGGCCAACCGTGTCTAACCATTCGGATGCTTTGGCTAATCGCGTTTCCTTTTTGATACCTTGGACCTCAAGCCCATAAGCGACATTTTCAACCACAGTACGGTGAGGCATTAATCCAAAGCGTTGGAAGACCATCGACATCTTGTGACGACGAAACTCTTCCAACTCTTTGGTGTTGAGGCTCATTACGTCGGTGCCTTCAACGGTGATTTTGCCTTCTGTTGGCTCAATCAAGCGATTGAAGTGGCGAATCAATGTCGACTTACCAGAGCCAGATAGCCCCATGATAACGAATATCTCACCACGATTGATTTCTAGATTTATCTCTTTCAGACCCACGGTATGACCCGTATCGGCAAGGATTTGGTCTTTGTTTTGACCATTATGAATACGCTCGATCACCGACTTTGGCTTGGGGCCGAATACTTTATACAGTCCGCTAATTTCAATCAGAGGCTTATTAGTCATGTTTAAACCCTCCTAAGTGAGCGTTAGTTCGTTTTGCGTACGCTTGTGACGCGCGGTCGAATAAAATGGCTAATGCCACGATAGCGAAACCATTAAGTAGACCTAAGGTGAAGTATTGGTTGGTAATTGACTTTAATACAGGTTGTCCTAGCCCTTTAACACCAATCATAGACGCGATTACCACCATCGACAGTGCCATCATGATGGTCTGGTTAATCCCTGCCATAATGGTTGGCATAGCCAAGGGAAGTTGAACGCCCCAAAGACGTTGCTTTTTATTGGCACCAAACGCGGTCGCTGCTTCAAGAACTTCTTTATCAACTAAACGAATACCTAGGTTGGTTAGACGAATCACAGGTGGGATAGCGTAAATCACAACCGCGATAAGCCCCGGGATCTTGCCGATACCAAGCAGCATGACTACAGGTATCAAATACACGAACGCTGGCATGGTTTGCATAATATCGAGGAGCGGTGTAACCATAGACTGGACGCGATTAGATCGTGCCATCGCAATTCCAATGGGAATACCCAAACATATCGACACTAAGGTACACACGGTAATGATACTGAGGGTGCGCATTGTGTCTTCCCACATCCCAAAGTAACCAATCAGAAGCAGTGAACCAACACAGCCTAATGCAAGTTTCCACGATCTGCTCGCAGCGTACACAAGAGCGGTACAAACAGCGAGAACTATAAACCAAGGGGTAGAGATCAAGAGTTTTTCAAACCAGACGAGGAAGGAGAGCAGAGGGTCAAAGAAAGATTCAATCATTTCGCCATATTCACGAGAAAAATCGCGGTAGGCGCCGTCTAGTGTTTTCTTAATTGCTCGTAAATCTGAGCGTTCCATTTCAGGAAAACTGGATAACCAGCTATTGTCAGCCATTTTATATCCTTATATTCCGAAGCGGTTGATGAGCTCAACCGCTTCGAATGCTGAATAACATCAAGTATAGCGACGTTATAATGTGTGATTTTATTGCGTTATAAACCCTTATAAGCAATAAACTGTTTACAGCTCTGCTTCCACTTTCTTAGCAACATCTTGAGATACCCAAGGGTGCCAAATGTCTGGATATTCGCTTAAAAAGTGCAGCATCGCTTCTTCACCGTCGGCTTGATTGTCTTCCATCCAAGCTAATAGAGCATTCATCTTGTCGTTAGTGAACCCACGTTTAGTGAAGTAGTCGTAGGCTTCTGGCGCACGACTTGCAAAGCTTTCGGTGGTAATGGTGTGTACTGGAGAAGGCGGGTACATTGTTGCTTTTGGATCTTCACACTCTTCTTGCGTCGTACAATTTACGAACTCATCTTTATCGACACCACTGCCAAAATCGACTTTAACCATGTCATATTTACCGAGCACCGCTGTTGGTGCCCAGTAATAACCAAACCACGCTTCTTCACGCTCATAAGCTTTGGCGATAGCCCCAGAGAGACCCGCACTAGAGCCTGGATCGACAATGCTAAAGCCACTCTCTTCGAGCGCTAATGCATTGAAGAGGTTGCCTGCACTGATTTGGCAGTTCCAACCTGCAGGGCAGCTGTAAAATGCGGATGTATCTGGATCTTCCGGATGTTTGAATAATTTGGCGTGTTTACGAACCCCTTCGATGGTCGCAATTTCAGGATATTGGCTCACTAGATATTTAGGTACCCAAAAACCCTCTTCACCACCGTTTACGAGTGCTTTACCCGCGTAACGGAGTCTTTTTTCTTCAACGCCTTTATCGAGCGCGGTTTTCAAACTGTTGCTCCAAAGTTCAGGGGCTACATCAGGTTGACCTTTTTCAATCATGGAGGTGCCAGTTGGCATGGTGTCGCCGGGAATCAATTCCGCGTCACAACCGTAGCCATGTTCTAGGATAAACCTATCGATATTGGCGATGAGTGTTGCAGAGTTCCAGTTCATGTCGGCGATTGTTACGCTGCCACATTCACCAGCGTTAGCGTTACTGGCTGCGGCGACTAACAAAAACATGGAGCTTAACTTGTATTTCATATTGAGGTTCCTTTCTCATTAAAGTTTGTAACTCGCAGAACAAGAACACAGGAGAGCTGTGTTTGATCATGGAGCTACTCTGAGTGGTATTGATGTGACGAGTCATATCCTTTGGTCGTCCTACGGGCTGGTTCCTAGCGAACTACGAAGGAACAGATAAATGCAGCAAGAGTGGTACCCAGTATTTATGACGAATCAACAAAAATTGACCACTTTTTATAAGTTTAGGGAATATCTGGATAAATTCCATGTTTGATCTGATTTGATTCCAGCATTAACTATGTAAGTCACACTATCGAAGATTAGTATGGTGTTTTTGTTGGAATTTTCATTGAAATGTAGTGATTTTCTGCGAAATTAATTGATTTTAAATAAAATCACTACATTTCGTAAGGCTAAATAGGGAGGTTTAAGAACTCATTTTGAGAAAGTTTGTTGCAAAGGTTGGTACGCCACTTTTGGGGAATAAACTTCATTCTGTTTAATTGACGCCCCAACTCTTGAGTGAAACTTGGTGCGTGTTTCATATTCATGATGGCACCAGATAGTAAAATACCATCAGTGGCTAGTAGTTGTTTCGCTTGTTCCAGTTGACTGGTTGTTGTCTCACCATAAGCGAGCACTAGTAGGGTGGAATCACAAGCATTGGCAACAGATTGTGCAGGGATATTACCTTTATTGACTTGCAATAGTGGCGAAGTATCTATTACTACACGGTCGTATTGCGTTAACCATTTGGCAACCGTACTTTTTAGCGTTGTAGGATCTTTAAACGCTAATTGAGTAGACGCTTCGCGCGGAGCAGGTACACCAACAAATAGTCGTTTAGACTCTTTGTGCTCAATCAACTGGCCCTGCTGTTCAAGGTTAACCAGGTCAAGGTCGTGGAACGCAGGGTTAAATAGATTTAAGTCGACATACAGAGTTGAGTGACCGGCAAGCATACAGCGCTCTGCAAATGCTGAAGCAATAGAGGTGACGCCGTCACCACTTTGGCAGGCGGTAATACATGTCGAACGGTAGCCATTAAGCTCTGCTGTTAAATAGAGCTTTTCGACTTCGGCTTGTGTGGCTGAAATAGTCATTATAGCGCTCCAATTAATACAATAGTTGTGGTTAGACGTAGAATGTCATCTAGGGTAACGCGAGCTTTCTCAATAAAGCTCTCACTACGATCTGGAATGTAAATTGTGTCACCAGCACGCAGAACGGGTAGGTGGTAAATGTTTGCGGTTTTGCTGAACTTAATCAGGTCAAACGTACGTGCTTGTCCCTGACAACAAGACATATTTACAACGGTTATTTTCTCTAGATATGCGTTTTCAGTTGGACCTGCGGCTTCTGCTAATAGGTCAAGAATCGTCATGTTGTCGTTAAACACGTAACGTCCAGGCTTGTTGACTGCACCCAATACTCGTACCGTTGACTCTTTAGATGTATCTAGCCAGTTCTTG
Organism: Vibrio fortis; assembly: GCF_024347475.1. Lineage (NCBI taxonomy): Bacteria > Pseudomonadati > Pseudomonadota > Gammaproteobacteria > Vibrionales > Vibrionaceae > Vibrio > Vibrio fortis. The sequence goes on along the minus strand of NZ_AP025487.1, from coordinate 1,639,894 downwards.
TCTTTCTCAGGGATGTAGATCGTATCACCCGTGGTCACGCGAGGTAATATAGACTCGTCACCGGTTTCAAAGTAAAGCGATAGGTTTAGTTTGCTTACTTTCGCATAAGGTTTGTCTCTGTGAGTGACACGAATGTTGTGAATATCAGCGTCTTTGGTTGGGCCATCAGCCGCCGATAAGATATCTAAAAAGTGCATATCTTTGGTGAAGCGGTAACGACCCGGAGCATTTACTTGTCCAAACACATAAATAGACGCGTCTGAGCTTTGACGAACCCACTGAGATTTGTTGTCGGATGGGTCTTGAGGTAAGTCATGGATACGCACAATAGCCCCAGCTCGGATGAATGGCAGGTCTTCACGTGGTGCACCGTTTTTGATGTAGGCATCTAAATCGAAAACGGTAAGTTTGCGCCCGTTTACAACTTCAATTTTCGTTGTGTCTGCACGAAGAGTTGGACCGCCAACGTGAGCAAGAAGATCCATAAGATCCATTTCGTCAGACCATTCAATACGCCCTGGGCGAACGACTTCACCTATCACATTCACAGCGCGGTCTGGTGAAATCTTGAGCCAAGACTTCTCATTCATGTCAGTTTTTTCTGGAACAAAGATAGCGTCGCCCGGTTGGATTGCTGGCGGCTTCACTCCAAGTAAACCTTCTGTGTAAGCGGTTAAATCGAACTTAAGAACTTGACCGCTGGCTTTAATTACGCGGATCTGGCGTGACTCGGCGAATCGAGTTGGGCCACCTGCATTAGCTAGGATGTCCATGAAGGTCGCGCCTTTTTTGCCGTCGTATGCACCCGGCTCGGCGACCTCACCCATAACGTAAACGGTATTTGCGCCTGACTTAATCTCCACCTCTTGTTTAGGTACAAAGATTGTTGAACCAGGACGTAACACAGGCAGCAGGGATTCATCGCCCGAATCCAAGTACTGTTTTAGGTTGAATAGGGTGGGTGTGTTGTTTGAGATAACTCGAATCTGTTCAACGCCCGCGTAACGAGTTACGCCGCCAGAACGCATGATCACATCAACAAGATCGGTATTATCTTTGTAGGCAAAAGAGCCTGGTGCATTTACTTCACCGAACACTTTGATTGAGTTGCGAGAGTCGGCACTGTCACCAGAGTTAGCAAGCTTGGCCGCATCAAACTCTTGCTCAATGTTGCCGACGAGTGGAGACGCAGGTACGAAGATCGAATCTAGGGATTGTAATTGGGGTAACTGAGAATCATCGCCCGAGTCTAGAAAGCGTTTATAGTTAAACTCTTTTCTATCCGCACCACGTTTAAGAATCAATTTGTCCAACTGCGCACCTGGTCTTAAACCGCCAGCCGCGTATAACGCCATTTGAACGCTAGAGCCAAGCGATAATGTATATTCGCCGGGCTGTTCTACATAGCCTTGCACAGAAATTAGGATTTGTTGTTCTTTGATAAATACCGTCGCTGTCGAAAGGTCACGATAAGTTGTGCTTAGAGCGTCAATGACCACTTTCTCTAATTGTTGGTTGTCATAGCCAGCAACAAACACAGCGCCCACTTCTGGAAGCGTAATGCGTCCACGTTTATCAACTTGGAACCCTCTGTTCAAGCTCTCTTCACCAGGTACGTTAACTTGAATGAGGTCACCAACTTGAACTGCGTCGCTGAACTCCTCTTCCGCGTGTACAGATGTAAAGATGAAAGCAAAGAAGCATAGAAGCGTAGTGATTAGAGTTTTCATAGCGAATCTCCCATCATTTCAGCATTATCTGGAGAGACAACCTCAATACTCACACGGCGGTTAGTCAGACGAGTGCCTTCAGATTGACCCTCGAACAATGGCACCGTCTCACCAACAGAGACTGCTTTAATGCGAGTTGGGCTCAATCCGAAAATGGTCAGGTAACGCTCTACTTGTTGAGCTCTGCCTAAAGCCAGCTTATCGTTGTATTCTTCAGTACCTGTCGCGTCAGCATGGCCTGTCACGATTAAATCTAGCGTTGGATGATCTTTTAAGATCGCACTTGCCTCGGCTAGGTGACCTATGTATTTCGGGTTAACTTCCGTGGAGTTACGAGCAAACTGATTATCTACATTGAGTAAGTCGTAAAGCTGTTCAATAACGGACAGTTGCAATCTGAATTGGGATTCATTTTTAGGCGGAGCACATCGCGCTTGTGAAGTTACGTAATCTAAGCGAGTCTCTAAGTCGTTTAGGCGTTTGCGCTGAATCACTAGGTCATTGGCGGCATCAAGAAGAAGGCCACCTTGAAGCTCACGTGCAATGCGGTTTTGCTTTTCTATCGCTTGAACCACCGCTGCAGGGAAACACCAACGCGCACCTTCTTGAATGAGGGAATCTAAATGAAGTTTCGCTAACTGCCAGTCGAATCTCAGACCATGCTCTGGGCCTAGTGGCTCATCGGGCATTACTGGAGAAAAATCGGCGTTTTGATAATTAATTGAGTCATAACTTTCTGCCAAGCCTCCTGTGCCATGTTCTGGATAGCTGCTGCAACCCACAACAAGGGCAGACAGGGGAAGGGCTATGTAGTAATTCCATTTATTCATGCCAACGTCCTTTGAGTTTTTATTATAGTTATGTCTATCTTTAGCTTAGTGGAACTTTATGAATTCGCAGCCTTTTTTGAGTTAACAGGGATCGCGTGACCGATTCGAAGCAGATTCATGATTTCCAGTGGTTGACCTGTTACGTTTTCTAAACGCATATTACGTTCGCGTTCCGTTAGTCGCTTGAACATGTAAACAATCGCGCCAACACCTGATGAGTCAAGAAACTGAACTTGACTGAAGTCGATCTCTACTTCCGGATGAAGGTCGTTTGTAATTACATCATCGATGTCTGGTTGTACTTTGCGACTGCCAGAAGCATCTAGGTCGCCAAAGATTGAAAGAGTTAGAGTTGAATTGTTTAGCTCAATTTTACGTAGTTCCATGATGTCTCTCCTTGAAGCTGTTACTTTTCTTTTTTAGTTTTCTCTTACATTGCAGACTCTGTGCCAATTTTATTTCCCATTATTTTCAATAGTTTAGCTGTATGGTTTGGTATTTCTCAGAATAGGAAATGGCGTTTTCTCAATATGAGAATGAAAAAGAGTGGGCTTCATGGGGGCAACAACACATCCAAAATGAAAATGAAACGACGGTGATTATAGTTTTGGTGAGTGTGTCGCATCGGAACCATTCAGGCAGTGAAAGTTAATGCAGGGGGTTCTTAAATTGGAGAAGGACGTTCAATCATGGAATGACAATGACTTTAAACAAATTGACGATCGCCACCTTGCTTGCTCTTTCACCCCACCTCAGTGCAGGAATCCAACCGACCTATCAAGTGATGTTGGCCAACCATTACGATCAACACATCGACATCAATGAGTATTGGCAAAGTGAAAAGCTTGATGGAGTCAGGGCAATTTGGGACGGTCAGCACCTTTATACGAGAAATGGGAATCGTATCTATGCGCCTTCTTGGTTTACAGACCCATTACCACCAATACGTTTGGAAGGAGAGCTTTGGGCGGGAAGGGATCGGTTTCACATTGTCCAGTCAACCGTTCTGGATACGACACCCGTTGATCAAGCTTGGGGTCAGATAGAGTTCATGCTGTTTGATATGCCAGGTGCAGCGGGCGATTACCAGAAGCGCTATTACAACATCATTGATTGGGTCAAACGAATCAATCGAAAACACATCCATTATGTCGAACACTACCCAATAGAGAGCGAAGCCGCGCTGTATACCCAACTCGATAATATCGATAACGAAAAGGGTGAGGGTATTATGTTGAGAAAAATTACTAGTCGCTATCAAGGCGGACGCAGCAACGATCTTCTCAAACTAAAACGTCATCATGATGCAGAAGCGATTGTGGTTGGCTATAAGAGTGGTACTGGGAAGTATTCGGGAATGATGGGCTCATTGTTAGTTCATACAGAGAAAGGCGTGCAATTCTATATTGGTACTGGGTTCACTGATGAGATGCGGTTAGATCCACCACAAATCGGAAGTCGAATCACTTTCCGCTACAATGGGTTCACGCAAAATGGGAAACCCAAATTTGCCCGCTTTGTTAGAGAGAAAGACGAATACTAAAAGAGCCCTTGGTACAGGGCTCTTTGTTGTCATGAAGTCTAGGAATATCGCTCTTAGCGCTCGCTAAAGGCCATTTGCACACTGTCTTCTTGCTTGTGCATCCAACGCAGTCTCAGTCCTAATAACAAGGCTGCGGAAGAGAGGCCAACAATAAAGCCTGTCCAAAAACCGTGAGCGCCCATCGGCTCAACAATCCAATCAGTCATACCTAGAATGTAACCAAGCGGTAAACCTAAAATCCAATAAGCAATGAAAGTGCGATTGAAAATCGAACGCATGTCTTTGTAGCCGCGGAGTGCGCCCGCTGCTATCACTTGAATCGCATCAGTACATTGGTAAACCGCTGCAAACAACAGTAATTGCATAGCAATAGTAATTACAGCTTGGTTTTCGGTGTAGAGAAGAGCAATCTGCTCTCGGAATAGAACGGTTATTAATGCAGTACAAAGCGACATCGCTAACCCGACTAGAATACCAACATGCGTTGCGATTTTTGCACCTTCGGTACTGTTTTCCCCGAGCTTATGCCCAACACGAATACTTACGGCCGCGCCAACACTCATTGGTAACATGAACACTAAAGAAGAGAAGTTAATAGCAACTTGGTGTGCGGCAACGATCATAGGACCAAGCGGTGCGACCAATAGCGCAACAACCGCAAATAACGTCACTTCAAAAAATAGAGCCGCTGCGACAGGGAAGCCAAGTTTAAACAAGCGTATCTGAGCTTTTAATTGTGGTTTATGGAACTGACCAAACAAGTTAATTTTAGCTAAACGTTTTGACGTCATCACATAGCCAAGTAAGAGAGCGAACATCACCCAGTAAACGATGGCTGTTGCAACACCACAACCCACACCGCCAAGCGCAGGTGCTCCTAATTTGCCGTACACGAACATCCAGTTAAGTGGGATGTTGAGCAGTAAGCCTATGAACCCAATAACCATCGCTGGCTTGGTTAGTGACATACCATCTGTAAAGCTTCGAAGAGTCTGGAACAACAGGAACGCAGGTACTGCATACATTACTGCATGCATGTAACCGTTGGTTTTTGCTGCCATCAAAGGCTCAACATCCATCAAGTTAAGAATGCCTTGGGTTTGAAACAAAACACCAACGATTGGCACCGAGATAAGCAAAGCCATAACAGCGCCTTGTTGAATCTCAAATGAGATTTTCTCTTGGCGACCAGAACCATTCAGCTGTGCAACCACAGGAACTAGAGCCATCAACAAGCCGACACCGAACAGAATAGAAGGCAACCAAATACTTGCAGCGATAGATACCGCAGCCATGTCAATTGCACTGACACCACCGGCCATGACGGTATCGACAAAGCCCATACCCGTTTGGGCAACAGAGGCAATCAATACCGGTGTCGCAAGTTTTATTAAGTTTGATGCTTCTGTTTTGTAACGATGCACAAATGACTCCAGCTAGAAGATAATAAGATTAGATACTTAGGGATGGACATTCAGACTGAATCAGAGATACTGATCGTTATGCGCCACTGGGCGAATAATAAAGAAATGTCACTACAACTGCTATGAAAAACTGTGACGTGACGGCACAAAACGGGAATATTATGTTTACAGGTATCGTGCAAGGTATGGCGACCTTGGTTGCTATAAAAAAGAAAGAGATGTTCCAGACTCATGTTATCGAACTGGACGGTGAGATGGCTCAAGGCCTAGCAATTGGTGCGTCTGTGGCTCACAACGGTTGTTGTTTAACAGTAACAGAGATAAACGGTTCACAAATTTCTTTTGACTTAATGCAAGCAACACTAAGGCTGACAAATCTAGGTCGTTTGAAAGAAGGTGATTTGGTTAACGTTGAGCGCGCAGCAAAATTTGGTGATGAAATTGGCGGACATAGCATGTCGGGACATATCTCTCTGATGGCCAACATCGTTGACGTCATTAAAACAGAAAACAACCGAACGATTTGGTTTGAACTGCCTCAAGAATCGATGAAGTACGTGTTGAGCAAAGGTTATATCGGCATCGACGGGTGTTCACTGACGATTGGTGAAGTAGTGGACAACCGCTTCTCAGTCCATCTTATCCCAGAAACGCTCAATCGAACTTTATTTGGACGAAGAGAAGTGGGCGACCAAGTGAATATCGAATTCGACCCGCAAACACAAGCAATCGTCGACACGGTTGAGCGTGTATTGGCGAGCCAAAACAAATAAGTCAGCATTTCTAAGAACTCTAACGATTTCAGGATCAAAAAGAGCACGTCAGTACGTGCTCTTTTAATATCGGAAAGCTCAGTAGCTCTGATTCTGCACTAGAAAACTTGTTCGTCATCTGCGTCAATCGACAAGTTGATGGTGTTCCTAACTTCATCAACTTGCATGTCTAGATGAATGGCATTGCAACAGGCAGGGCAGTCATCATAAAAGTCTTGGCTTCCATTTGAAGCATCAAGTGTTATCCCGATAGAGTGTCCGCAGTGTGGGCAAGACACGTGCTTTTCAGTGTAATTGTTCATAGTCAATTCTCCTCACAGCAACTTAAACAGCCAGAATCTTCTGAATATGCGCTTCTGTTTGTTCTAGATAACTACCGCCAAACTGATTGCAATGATTGAGAAGATGGTACAAGTTATAAAGGTCTTTTCGAACATTATAGTCGACGTCGAGCGGTGCGACGCTCTGATAGCCTTGATAGAACTCTTTTGGAAAACCACCAAACAATTCAGACATAGCAATATCACACTCTCGGTCGCCCCAATAACACGCAGGGTCATAGCAGATAGGGCCGAATGCTGAAGTCGCAACGTTACCATGCCAAAGGTCGCCATGTAGTAGAGAAGGGGTTGGATTGTGTCCAGACAGCTTGGTGTTTACAACATCAACAATCTCATCAATATCACCGAACTCGATGCCTTTCTCTTTAAGTAGTTGCAGTTGGAAGCCTATACGTTGCTCAGAGAAAAAACGTCCCCACTTTTTATGCCACGGGTTGGGCTGAAGGGTACTTCCTATGTAGTTGTCTTGATCGTAGCCAAATTCTTTCTGTTCTCCCCAAAGATGGAGCTTGGCCAGCGAAACGCCAAAGTCAAAGCCGTTGTTGCCAGTATCTAATGGTTTGGTCGGTAGGTAGTTGAGGATAATAAAGGAACACTCTTTAGTCGTACCTATCAGTACCAATTCTGGGACATATACTGTGGAAGTATTTCGTAACAATCGTAGGTTTTCAGCTTCAATTTCGAACTTATTAATAAACTCTCTTTGGTTCACTTTTACGAAGTAACGCTCGTTGCCATCGGTAATCATGTAGCAATCATTGATATCGCCACCTGATAACTTAACGCGCTCGGTGATCGGGAAGTTAAAAAGAAGGGTGTCTGAAAGTTGTTGAGAAATGGCCTGCCACATAGGAAATCCTCAAAGAACATGGGTATGGCAATAGTTTAGGATAAATTTCCACTATTTTTAGGCGTATGCGTCAATGTTCTTAGCTGTTATTAGCACTCTAGCCGAGCAATTACGAGAATTGTGACCTTTAGCCTCGATCTTAAACAATGTTCGATAAATGTGAGAATGGAATCAATCTCACATTTGAGACGACCTATAAACCAGAATACTGTTAAAGCTTTAATCAATTGATATTGTTGTAAATCAGTTTGTGAATTAAAAAACTTTGCTCTAATGGGTCAAGTCACGTTAAGAAATGAAAATTTGATTTGCTCTTCCAGACGATCGCTTAGCTCAACGTAAGATAAAAGTTCGACTTATGAGTTAATTTTGAGCAGTTAGACGCAAGGTCTAGCGATTTATTAGCAAATCAAACAATTAGTTAATGACAATACTGAGAGTTCGCCTAGTATTGTAGTGACAAATTTACCATTGAGCTTAAACGGAGATGTATTGTGGTTGTAGAAACCGATGGTTATTTAGCTTTGATTGAACACTTGTCGTTTAATTTGGATGTATTTACAGGTGGTAAAGGTGATACAGGCACAGAGAGTGTTGAAGATATCGTGACTGACATGATTTCTACGAACATCATGGCGATCTTCGAACAAAACCCTGAATTGCATTCCAGTGTTCGTTTTCAGTTGCTTAAAGAAGCCGATGCCGTTGTTGCTGACCTAGGTGAAGTGTTAGCGGGTGTTTGGGCTAAAAAAGCTACTAATGAACAGATCGTTTTTCTAGATGAGTATATTGCTCTGGTGAAGAACTTGTTCGATACGGCTGTTGCTAAGTACGACTAAATAGGTCGATAGTTCAAGCGAGAAACAGCTCGCTCTGTGTAATTGGCGAATCGTTATACTAACATTCGCCAATACTCATACCTGACAACTTGGTCGGGTAGTTAGATCCTTCTAAAGTGCCAAAAAGTTGAAGCCCAGTAAGGGTTATCCAGCCTAGAAATAATCACACCCTTTGATGTCGAAGCATGTAAGAATTGCTTATTGCCTAAATATACGCCTACGTGTCTAACCTTTGGTGACGTTTTGAAGAACACCAAATCACCACTTTTAGCATGTTCGTAAGCGATCTCGATTCCATGTTTACTTTGATCCAGCGTTGTTCTCGGTAGCGCCTGCTGTGTTGCATTCAGCACCGCAATTTGAACAAATGCTGAACAATCCACACCGTTAAAAGACGTACCGCCAAAACGATAGGGCACCCCTTGCCATTCTTTATAAACGCTCATATACGCTTGAGTTGTCTGCTTCTCTAACGGGGAGAGCGTTTGGTTGCTGGGCGCAGAATCTTGAAAATCAGGTGACGAAGAGCACCCAACGACACCCATTATTGTGACTGTTAATATAACTCTTTGAATTAATTGCAATCTGTAACTCTTCTGAAAAATTAATGAAATAAAAGTGTCATAGGTGAAACTTAGTATACCGAGCTTAGAAAGGATGCCACACACCGTACCTAAATCGGAACAACAATGCCTGATAAAAATGTAACTAATCAACCCGCTCGTTTCACTTTTTCTCTCATACAAACCGTAACCAGTATCTTTTGTGTAATCTTACTGCTGGTTGTCTTTTTATCTATGGTCAGTATAAAAGGCGTCGACAGAGTTGGCGGTCATTTTGATGCGCTTTCTGAACAAGTATTACCGCTTGCTCTTAATAATGCCAAGCTGACTCAAAATGTACTAGAGCAAGTTAAATTATTGGGTTACAGCACTCAGTCTTCTGATTTAGCAGAACTCAATTCAACCAAATCGTCAATTCAGACTCTTGCTGATGGATCAAACTCAATGCTGCAAGAGTTGTTGGTGATTACCGAGCACTTTCCTGATGCGATCTCGCCGCAAGAGAGAGAACAGCTTGTCGCGGACATGACGAGGCTGCGAACACTGACATCGAATGTGCTCACGATACAGATAGATATCCAATCAAAACAAAGTGACATCAATAAACAAATAGAAGCATTTCGTTACGGTGTGAGCTCTGCTGGGCCAGAAATGAGCCGTATTAGCTCATTCTTAGCCGAAGGAAACCCGGAATCTACTGACGCAGCGAATCGATTTGTCTCTAGTGTGAGCGCGATGGAAAGTTCATTCTTAATGCTGATGATGTATGAAGATATAGACAAAGCGGAATCAGAATATCGACAGTTACGTAACCGCCTAGCGGGTATGAACTTAGCCTATGATGATTTTTCTGAGTGGCACCCAGATGTCAAAGATTTCACTAGCCTTGTCGCCGCTTATCAAATGGTTTCTGATGGGTTTGAAGATCAGGGGATTATCAAAAACATATTCGCTAAGCTAATGCTGACTGAAGAGCAAAAGCAAGAGTTAGCGAAAGTCATGAGTACTGCTAATCGGGTCATTGTTAGTCTTAACACATTATCGGACAAGGCTTCACGCTTGATTGAAGAAAGTGAGTCGGTGGTAAACAACACCATTAGCAATATCGACAGGGTTCTGATTATCAGTGGTTCGGTTATCACTATGATCATCTTGATTTCTGGTTTTGTGCTTCAACGTTGGGTCAACAAAGGGCTTAAGAACATTAAACAGCATTTGGCTCTTCTCGCAGAACATGACTTTTCCAAAAAATCAGAGCCTAAAGGCCCATACGAACTCCAAGTCATCACTTCAAAACTCAACATAGTGGTGGAATCAACAGCTGAGTCAGTGAGCTCAGTTACTCGTAACTGTGAAACCCTTTATCAAACCGCGGAAGTCAGTCATGACGCAGCAGAGCAAACTAACAAAAGTTTGAACGCACAAAATGAATCACTGCAAAACATGATTACGACGATTACTGAACTTGAAGCATCTATTAGCGAAATCGCACGAATCTCGAATGCGTCAAACGATGATGCGCTACTAGCTGAAACGGAATCGGTGAATGGCAGCCATGTAGTCGGTTTAAATCAACAGCGACTGCATGCCCTAGAGAAAACACTCAGTGTAAATGAACAATCTATGGATGAGCTCGATGGTCGTGTAAAACAGATCAGAGAGATGGTGGATATGATCAGTGGGATTGCTGAAAATACCAATCTTTTGGCACTCAATGCGGCCATTGAAGCTGCAAGAGCGGGTGAACAAGGCAGAGGCTTTGCCGTTGTCGCCGATGAAGTTCGTAAACTTGCTAGCGGTACATCTCAGCAGACAACCAATATACGTAACATGATGACGGAACTGATCGCTGCCGCTGACCGCTCGAAAGAGTCAGTTGTTGAGTCACGCAACGAAATGGTGAATGCACTTCAAACGAGTAATGATGTTAAGCAAGCATTCGATAAAATCGAAGTCGCTGTCGCTCACATCAAAGGTCGTGTTGAACAGATCATGGTCGCGACTGAAGAGCAGGCACGGGCAACGGTTGATGTGTCACAATCCATTACACGTATATCTGAACAGGGTGACAACACCAAGATGCAATTAGAGTCGATGATTGAAAGCTCAGAGCAAGTTGCAGATATCGCAGGCCACCAACAAGCGATGCTACATAAGTATGTTTTAAGCTGAGTCTGCCAAAGACAATAAAGCAAAAAAGGACCAATTAATCTCTGAGATAATCGGTCCTTTTTCTATTGTGATGAGTAGCAGTTAGCTTTGTTTGATAAAGGGTTGGCGCAACATTTTATCTAGTCGCTGCTCCTTGCCATCTTGAATCTCAGGAACGCCTATTTGAACATTGTCATGGCCAAGTTTTGGTTGCTCACGATAGGTTTTGAACCATCTGTCCCAAACAGAGAGAAAGAAACCAAAATTAGAGTGGGTCTCTTTAACAATCACGGAATGGTGCACTCGATGCATATCTGGTGTCACTATCCATCTACGTAAAATTTTGTCTACTTGAAGGGGCAACTTGGCGTTACTGTGATTAAACATCGCGCTAGCATTTAATACAATTTCGAAGACAACCACAGCTATCGCAGGCACACCAAGCATCATTACTAGGGCTATCTTAATCAACATCGATAGAATCATCTCTATCGGGTGGAATCTCGTTCCTGTGGTGACATCAATATCTAAGTCGGCATGATGAACACGGTGTAAGCGCCATAGTATTGGAACTCGATGAAACACCAAGTGTTGAAGATAGATAGCGCAGTCGAGCAGAAAAACACTCACAATGATGACAATGGGAACAGGCAACGACAGTTGATTGAACAATCCCCATTGATTTTGTTCAGCAATCAACGCGGATTGGAAAGCGGCGATTGGAAACAATGTTGCTAGCAACACACTATTGAGCGCAACCAAAGCAAAGTTGTTAGTCCAACGATACCATTTATTCTGAGTCAGCTTCTTTCGCGGAGAATACGCTTCCCACAAAGCACAACCGATAAAAGCGGTGACAAAGCAGGCAAGCCGAAGTAAAGAGGGGTCTTGCATAGGAATTCCTTCTATCATTATCCACTCACTCTAAGTACAATCGCACCACTTTTCTAGAGCTATCGTTAAACACCATGAGAATTCACGCTTTTCACCACCTTTATCAACATCGTTTGTCCCTTTCTACTCGACCTTTTAAAGCGCGAGGCTGTAAGGTGGTTCGCTGCGAGTATTGTAAGATCGAGCAAGGTCATTGTATCTGCGAACATCAACCCGACATTAAAACGAATGTAGCGAGTATGTTGATCTTATCGGATAACGAAGTTCTCAAGCCAAGCAATACTGGTCGATTGATCGTAGATACAGTCAAAGACAGTCACGTCTACCTTTGGCACAGAACCGAGCCAAATCCAGAGATGCTTGCTGTCTTAAAAGACGAGAAATACCAACCAGTCATCGTGTTCCCTGAAGACTATACGGACGATAAGAGCCGAGTGGTTCAAGATCTTCCAGCGATGCGTGATTCAAACAAAACCTTGTTACTCATCTTTATTGACGGTAGTTGGCGCGAAGCTCGTCGTATTTTCCGCCGTTCAGAATATCTGCAACACCTACCTGTGTTATCAATTGAGCCTGAGTCGGTGTCTCAGTATATGATGCGTAAATCGGATAATGAGCAGCATTTGTCGACAGCTGAAGTAGCAAGTTTGGTGTTGAAGCAAGCAGGTGAAGAGCAGGGGGCAAAAACACTTCAGATGTGGTTTGAAGCGTTTAGAGAGAGTTACATGCTCAGTAAAACTCGCTACAAATCCGATCAAACAAAACCAAGCTTAAATGCTTATATCGATTATCATGAAAGTGAGACGTCGCTCTAAGCCTGACACCGTATGTGCTGACAACTTGTTCAAACGAACTCAATCAGAGAATAAGTTTGTCATCTATCACGGTTTGTAGGGGGAGTGTTATGGATAATGGCTCACAGTGACTTTTATATTGTCCCAGATTTAGGGAAAAATTGGAGAGATTTGATGTATTACGGCTTTGATGTTGGCGGCACTAAGATTGAATTTGGTGCATTCAATGAGAAACTAGAACGTGTGGCAACTGAGCGTGTACCAACGCCTACTGACTCTTATGAGCAACTGATCAACACGATCGCAGGACTTGTTGAGAAATACGACAGCGAGTTCGCTTGCGAAGGTAAGATCGGTCTAGGTCTACCGGGTATGGAAAACGCTGATGACGGCACAATGTTGGTTGTTAACGTTCCAGCCTCAACAGGCAAGCCACTACGTAAAGATTTGGAAGCTCGTATTGGCCGTAGCGTTAAGATTGAAAACGACGCAAACTGTTTTGCGCTTTCTGAAGCTTGGGATGAAGAACTACAAGATGAGCCATCAGTTGCTGGTCTGATTCTAGGTACAGGCTTTGGCGGCGGTTTGATCTTTGACGGCAAAGTATTCTCGGGTCGCAACCACGTTGCGGGTGAAGTTGGTCATATGCGTCTACCGTTAGATGCATGGCTCCATCTAGGTGACAATGCACCTTTATTAGGTTGTGGTTGTGGTAAAAAAGGTTGTCTGGATAGCTACCTTTCTGGTCGTGGTTTTGAGCTTATCTACGAGCACTACTATGGTGAGAAGAAGAAAGCGATTGATATCATCAAAGCACATGCTGAAGGTGAAGAGAAAGCCGTTGAGCACGTAGAGCGCTTTATGGAGCTATTGGCTATCTGTTTCGCGAACCTATTTACTACTTTGGATCCACATGTCGTTGCACTGGGCGGCGGTCTATCAAACTTCGAACTTATTTACGAAGAGATGCCAAAGCGAATTCCAAAATACCTGCTTTCAGTAGCGAAGTGTCCGAAGATCATTAAAGCGAAACACGGCGATTCAGGCGGTGTTCGTGGTGCAGCATTCCTAAACCTTAAGTAATTTAACTTAGGCTTAGCGGATTTACACCAATTAGATAAAAATGCCGCAATCTCTGAAGAGGTTGCGGCATTTTTTTATGTTTAATGTGTTGGTTACTCAATCGAGCAATCAGAATAAAGAAACGAAAGGTTACTTTTTCTTTTTACCAACACCCAGGTTTTCTTTTTGCTTCAATGTAAGCTTTGTGAAGCCAAGCTTACGGAAGTAATTATCTTGATAGTTACGAACCGCTTTCGTATCTGAAATCAACTCAAGTTGTTGCTCTGTTTTTAAATACTCAGAGATGTCGATACCTTCAGCCGCGGCAACAGCTTCTTGAATAGTGCGGTGTTGTTGTTTTGAAAACAGCAACTCTTTTTCTTCATCTTTATAGGTATACAGAATAGTACGAGCCATGGTGCTCTCCAGTCGAATCTAGGATTTTCGCGAACTCTACAGAAAATCTGCCTTACTCTCAAGGATAAGGCGGAATTAGTTGTTTAGTAAAGCAAAGCTGGGCGAAATATAGTGCGGAAAAATCATTTTATAGTACACTATTCTTGCGGGCGATGTTGCCCGATGGCACGCTCATAATTTAAATGAACAACACACTTAATTCTCAAATTCTAGGCATTATTACACGAGTCCAAAACTATCCTGGGCTCAAAGGGTTACGTGAAATCGAATCAAAGATCAGCGCCATTTGTAACCAGCATCAAGCTCAATTTCCTACACCAGTAAAAACCTTTCTAGAAGGTTACGCCTTTGACCGTCAGGATAACTTACCGAAAGCCATTGAATTATACGAAAAGAGCCTATCAGAGCTTGGCGATGATGATGTTCAACTCGAAGTCTTTATCAATGGCCTGCTGGCGTCTATCTATGTCGACTTTGAAGAGTTTCAACGTGGTTATCACTGTTACGAAAGAGCACTCAGAAACTTGCATCGTGTGGATGACAACGTAAGTGCACTGATCTATTGCAATATAAGCGATCTTTACCTCACGCTAGGTCAATATCACGATGCCATTCTCTACGCTAAACTCGGTGCTAAAGCGGCACAAAATGCCAGTCGTTTTCTAGACTACGCGATTTGCTCACTCAACCTTGCTTTCAGTTACTCGCACATCGGTGAATTTGATAAAGGCCTCAAAGCATTGCACCAAGCCAAGCAAATCGGTATTCAAATGAAAAGTGATAGAACCTTAGCGCTCTATTACGGCTATAAAGCACAGATCATGGTGCAATGTATCGATTCAAAAAACGATCATAGGTTCACCGAACAACAGGTAACTCAAGCGTTTGCTCTGGCTGAAGATTACTATACCAAGGTTGTAGACGAGCATAACCGCGTTGAAAACCTCGCACACTGGGCGAAATACCTTGAGTCGGTCGAGAAACTTGAAGCATCAAAAAAGTTGTGCACAAAGCTAGAAAGCGAATTCGACATTAAGGCAAGCTTTCAGACTTACAGTGTTTACGCGAAAACACGGGCTAATTTGTATCGCCGCGACAACGATTGGCAATCACTAGCAAATATTCAATCGCAACATATTGTTTTAGGCGAGGCGAGTCTTGAACAACATAAGGCCAAACAAAGCTGCGATATTGTAAAAAAAGTCGACACAGTAAGAGACACTCAACATGCGGATGTGCTAAACCAAATTCAAAAGCACATGGGGTCTATTACTGAGATTGGACAGTTTATCGCGACAACCCATTCCTTAGACAGCGTGTTACCGGAGATACTGACCAAAATTAACAGTATCTTGCCCACGTTTGAGTTTGGTATCGCGCTCTATGATCACGTCAGCGATGTACTGGATTACCGTTACTTCGTTGATACCATGGGGTTAGTTGAACCAATGCAAGTGGTGTGCGCAGAAAGTACCACTGTCGGCAGTTATGTAATTAAGCAGCGTGCCACGGTGCACCTTAACAGTGTTACGCCTGAGTCACTTGCGCCATACATCGAAAGCCAATCACAAGGTGGTACTCAAGCGGTTATCGTGAACAATAAACCTGACACCAACTCGATCATCTTGACACCAATACTTCTGAACGACCAGGTAATTGGTTTGCTTTCTGTTCAACATAGTCAAGCTAATCAGTATCAAACTCATCATAGATATCTGATTGAGCACTTAGCGAGCTTCATCGCTGTATCACTAGAGAATCAAAAGCAGCGTCTCAGGTTAGAAACGGCGAACAATGAGTTAGAGCACCTCTACAAAATTGAACCATTGACGGGTCTGTATAATCGATATCAGCTGGATAGCATCACCCCAACGCTTATTCGACAAGCGAGCTTGAATGCTCAAACCTTGGCGGTACTGATGATTGATCTGGATGAATATAAAGCCTACAACGACTATCACGGTCACCTGCAAGGTGATGAAGCGCTGCGTATCATCAGTCAAATTTTAAAAAGCGTGTTTAGCGAAGAGCATGATTCACTGTTTAGGTACGGTGGTGATGAGTTTATGGCGGTGTGTTACGGCCAGTCGATGAAAACCATTGAGAAAAAGGTCAACGAGTTAAGAGTTGCATTGAATGATGCCAACCTAGATAACCCTTCCGCATTACGCGCAGACAGACTGACAGTCTCCATTGGTGGGGTAAACATGAGGTTTGGTGATTCGATGCAAGAGCCAAGTTTCAAGAACATCTGTGATCAAGCTGATAAACAGCTTTACCTTGCCAAGGCGTGTGGTCGAAACGACGTGAAACTTAAAGCGCTTAATAGCCTGCCAACAGAAGCGTTGATTTATTAGCAGTGAAAGAGGTTAAAAAAGCGAAGCTATAAAACAGCTTCGCTTTTATGATTAAAGTTAGATGCGCCCTTGGAGTGGAATAACGGTAACGGTTTCACCCACTTTAACCGTATCAACGGAAGGGGAGATCTCAATCAAACAGTTTGCTTCGCTCATCGAGCGTAAAATGCCAGAACCCTGTTTACCTGTTGTACGCACTTCAAGTTGACCTTGGTCATTCATAGAGAACACGCCACGACTAAATTCGGTACGTCCCTGGCGAGAACGAAGTTGCTCTGTCGCAATCGCATTCGCTTTAACTGGTGTCCAATTTGTTTGACCTTGCAGTTTGCGAATCGCAGGCTCAACAAAGTTGATGAACGATACCATTACCGCCACAGGGTTACCCGGTAACCCAAAGAACGGTGTTTGCTCAATCTTACCGTAAGCAAGCGGACGACCAGGACGCATGTTGATTCGCCAGAAATTGATTTCACCAAGCTCATCCAGCGCAAGCTTGATGTAATCGGCGTCACCCACCGATACGCCACCTGAAGTCAGAACCATGTCTGTCTCTAACGCTGCAGAGTGAAGAACTTCTGTCATCTTCTGCTGATCATCTTCAATAATGCCGTAATCGACAATTTCACACCCTAGCTTCTGGAGCATACCAATGATAGTGAAACGGTTTGAGTCATAAATAGAATTCGCCTGCTGAGGTGTGCCCGGCGCTTGAACTTCATCACCAGTAGAGAAGATACCAACCTTAACCTTACGAAGAACAGGGCAAGTAGCGAAACCTAACGAAGCCATCATACCCATTTCAGGTGCTTCAATACGAGTACCTTGGGTAAATACAGCTTGGCCAACTGACAAATCTTCACCGGCCATACGAACGTTTTGGCCTAAATCGATTTTTGCGTTAGGGAAACGAACAAACTCACCATCTTGAACGGCTTGCTCACGCATAATAACGGTATCACCACCAATTGGTGTTGGCGCACCAGTCATGATCTTAACTGCTTGGCCTTTCTGGATTTCTTGGTCGTAGCTGTGTCCTGCAAGAACTTCAGCTACAACTTGGTACTGCTCTTGGTCAAGGTCATCACCACGGATAGCGTAACCGTCCATTGCAGAGTTGGTGTTTTGTGGAACATTGATCGGAGAGATAATGTCTTCTGCTAACACTCGACCATATGCAGACTCAACCGCAACGCTCTCACCAAGCTGTTCTTTAGTGATGCTCTCTAAGATTTTCTCCTGACCTTGCGTTACGCTCAGACCAGCAGGAGAGAAGGAATCACAGCAAACAGCAGGTGCTTTCTCTGCTTTTGATTGGCAGCTAACGAAGGTTGGTTTGAAATCTTTGGTGTAGTTGATGATAAAGTCGCGAATCGCTTCCAAATCATTGATCGACATTTGAGGAAGATCCGACTCCACTTGCGTATCAGCAGCAATGGCAATGATGTTGTTGTCGTTAGAGTACAACCAAGGTTTACCAATTTCTTCACGATGCAGTTCAATCTTAGGAAATGCGATATTCTTACACCCTTCAACCAGAATTAGATCTAACTTCTCAGTATTAAAGCGAGTCAGTAAGTAATCAAAGTCTGCTTCAGCTTCTGGTGTTTCAGTCATCAACACATAGCGCTTTCTAGAAGAAATCAGCATCTGGCCAGCACCTGCTTTACGTAATCGGTAGCTGTCTTTACCAGGCTTGTCGACGTCAAAGTCATGGTGCGCATGTTTAAGTACACCAATGCGCAAACCGGACTCGGTTAACATTGGCAGCAGCGCTTCAAGTAGTGTTGTTTTTCCAGTACCGCTGTAGGCAGCAAAACCGAGTAACGGAAGGTTAGGGCGTTGTTTTGAATCATTCATTATTGAAGCGTACCAAATTGGGTGAGTTCTTCTGGTGTATTAAGGTTTACAAAGCAGTTTGGCGAGTCGCTGAAATCAACAAACTCGGTAACGCAATCTTTGTAGAGCAGAATGATCTTGCGATCGCCACGCTCTAAAAATGCTTCTAACCTAGGTAATACGCGCTTATGGAATAGGGTAAATACTGGCTGTTTAAATTCACCGTCGTGAGCAACCAAAATATCGCTGTCTGGGTTTACTGCCTCACAAAAGCGAGCCACTAAGTCTTCGTTGATTTGTGGGCTGTCACAAGGAACAAAGCCGACCCAGTCGGTGTCGGCATTTTTTAATCCAGCGTGAATACCGCCTAGCGGCCCTGGATAATCAGGAAAAGAGTCAGAAACCACAGGCGCGAAATCTTGATAACGCTCTTGGTTTCGATTGGCGTTAATGGTGATAGATACGTTTTGTTGAGACAATTTGTCGATAACGTATTGAATGAGTGGACGACCGTTCAATTCGACGAGACCTTTGTCACGTCCACCCATTCTGCTGGCTTGTCCGCCAGCTAAGATAACCCAACTAGTTTGCGTTGGAAGCAGCATAAATATTCTCTTGTGCTTTGTCTTTTTTAATAATTTGCAGCAATGGTGATTCAGTTAAAGAGTTATCTTTAATCCACCACTGTTTTTTGCATAGATCGGTTAAGGCATTGGTTTGGTGGCTTGTTATCACCAAACTTGCACCGCGCTGAAGAAGATCTTCGGCCATAACGACCAATCTTTCAATAGATTCTTTATCTAATGATGCACTTGGTTCGTCCATAAGTAGGATAGAAGGTTTTAGAATCCAAGCCCTAGCCATCGCGACTCGTTGACGCTCCCCACCAGACAGTACAGAGATGTGTTCGTCCGCTAGGGTCTCTAAACCTACCATTCTCAACGCATTGATTATTTGAGCTCGCTTATCTTTTTGCGACTCTTTGTTAAATCGAATGCCGTAAGCGACATTTTGATACACAGTACCATCAAACAGATAAGGCGTTTGGTGTAGGTAGATAATGTCTTTGAACTTTGAGCGAGGGAATAGGGTACCTTTCCAACTGTGATGAGCCGTTTGGATTCTTCCTGAAGTCGGTTTAATCAAGCCAGATAGAATTTTTAATAGCGTTGTTTTACCTACGCCATTGTCGCCTTTTAGATAGATTGCATCGTTAGGCCCAATGGACAGTTCCGGAATGTGAAAAAGAACGCGCTCTTTGTAGCGCATTGAAACTTGCTGCGTTGTTATTTTTATACTCATGACAGCATTCCTATGTTCTTAAGTAGCCTTTTCCTCTCACACTCGAAAGGAAAAAGTTTAAAACCAGTGCCAATGCTAGCAACACCATGCCCAGCGCAACGCCTTGTGCAAATGCGCCTTTATGACTTTCCATCGCGATTGCGGTTGGGATATTTCTTGTCATACCCATGATATTACCGCCGACCATCATAGAACAGCCTACCTCTGTAACGATTCGTGAAAAGGCAGCAATGGTCGCAGCCAGAAGTGGGAAGCGTGTTTCCCAAATCAATGTTGACGCGATACGGAAAGTTGAAACCCCTAGAGTACGAGCTGTCTCAACGGCACGTCGGTCACTTGCTTGAAGTGCGCCATGCATCATAGAGACAAGTATAGGGAAGCAGATTAGCATCTGACCTAGAATCATAGCCTTTTGGGTGAACAGCATTTGCCAGTCACCCAAAGGGCCAGAGCGAGATAACATCATATACATCAATAAACCAATCACGACTGTAGGGATCGCTTGCAAGGTATTAATGATGGATAACAATCCCCATTTACCGGGGAACTCTGTATAAGCGAGTAAAAAGGCCATGACAATTGCAGGCACAATAACCAATGAAATTGCCGACAGAGAAACGCTAAATGACACTGCGACAATTTGCCACAATTCGTGGTCAAAGCTCACGAGTAAGTTCAGTGCATCAAGCGTTGTTTGCCATAAGGTCATGATGTATCTCTTTTGTGCGGAGGCTCCGCGTATAATTCAGTATAGCTTTGTCAGTTGCGAACATTCAGTCGCGAATTTACCCGTTACGATATGAGCGTTTTTCAAATGCTCATACCGCAACCTGAGAAAACCTGACTATTTTATTCAGCGCTCGCGACAAATAGCTGCTTACCATGAAGCTTAAACTCGTTAATTAGCTTTTGTCCTTTCGGATTTACCAACCAGTCACTGAATGTTTTTGCTGCTTGATAATTAATGCTTGGGTAACGCTCTGGGTTAACAAGAATAACTTGGTACGGGTTGAAAAGGTTCTTGTCGCCTTGGAATAGGATTTTTAGATCAAGTTTATTTTGATAAGCCAGCCAAGTACCGCGGTCAGTCATGGTGTAACCTTGCATCTCTGAAGCCATGTTCAGTGTTGGTCCCATACCTTGGCCTACACTGCGGTAACCACCGAAGTTAGGTTCCATTTTAGTTTGAGCCCAGATGCCCATCTCTTTTTTGTGTGTACCTGAGTCGTCACCACGAGAAACGAACGTCACATTGTTGGTTGCGATAGATTTGAACACCTCAGCAACGTTGCTTTGTGACACGATTTTTGCAGGATCTTTTTGTGGACCCACGATAACGAAATCGTTGTACATCAGTTTGCGAGGAAGAACGCCGTAGCCTTTCTCAACAAAGTTTGCTTCCGCTTTAGGAGCGTGTGTCATCACGAGATCCACATCGCCGTTTTCGCCCATGCGAAGTGATTTACCCGTACCCGCTGCAATAACGTCAACCTTGATACCTGAGTCTTTTTCAAATTCAGGCAAAAGGAAATCGAGTAGGCCAGAGTGATAAGTACTGGTTGTTGTTGCGAGTTTGATGTGTTGAGTATCTTCAGCGCTGCTCGCTGAGTAACTGACGATAGAAAGTGCTGCAATAGTTAAAGGAATTGCTTTCATTATTATTATGTCCATGAGTTATGAATAGACCACCATAAGTAGAGATGCACGACTTATGGCTCCTGGGCCAAAGGGTATAAATTAATTATCCTCTCCCTATAAGCAAACTTAATGCCAACAAGGATAGGTAACTAGGTTCATTAAATGTCTGTTATTTCGGACAAAATAGCACCATTTTCGAAATTAAATTTAAAGAAAATATGAGCTAGGACAAAATGTCGCATATTGAACCTGTTGTACTTGAGGCGAGTTGGTACACTCTGTCCCAAATTTCCTCACCGGTGTGTTTTTATGTCTCTTACCAGCTCAAATGTCACAAACAAGACTCTGAACTCCTTAACTCAATACCAAGCTTTCTCTGTTTTGGTTGTTGACGATGAAATAGGAATGCAGGCAATTTTGAAAAAGGCACTGGGCAAACTGTTTGGTAAGGTTATGTGCGCGGGTTCAGTAGAAGAGGCGGAGACAATCCGCAGTGCTGAACACTTTGATTTGATCGTGTTAGATATCAATTTACCAGGACGTTCTGGCATTGAGTGGGAAGAAGCATTCAATGATAGCGAAAAACGCTCAGACGTTATCTTTATGACGGGTTACGCTGACCTAGAGATGACAATTTCAGCTCTTAAACTTGGCGCTTCAGATTTTATCTTAAAGCCGTTCAATCTCGAACAGATGATTCAAGCCGTACTTCGCTGCATGGACAAACGACTCGCACAACGAATGCAATATGCGCTTAAGCGTGATGTTAGCCGTCATATCAAAACAGAAATCATCGGTAACTCTGATAAAACTCGACTTCTAAAACAGCTGATTACTCAGTTCGCTCCATCTCGTGCGTCTGTGTTGGTTGAAGGCGAGTCTGGTACTGGTAAAGAGCTAGTAGCCCGTGGCGTTCATGAAGCGAGCAAACGCACAGGACCATTTGTACCGATTAACTGTGGCGCAATTGCACCAGAACTTTTGGAAAGTGAACTGTTTGGTCATACGTCTGGCGCGTTTACGGGTGCAAAAAAGAATCGTGAAGGTCTGTTTCGTGTAGCCAATAGCGGCACTCTATTTCTTGATGAGATAGGTGAAATGCCACTACCTATGCAGGCTGCACTGCTGCGTGTTTTGGAACAGCGTACAATTCGCCCAGTAGGTAGCGAAAAAGAGATAACCGTTGATGTGCGCATCGTCGCTGCGACCAACCGTAATCTTCAAGAAGAGGTCGAGAAAGGCAATTTCAGACGCGATCTTTTCTATCGTCTCAATGTGTTGAAGATCGATGTCTCTCCGCTGCGTGAACGTGTATCAGACTTAATGGATTTGGTTCCGTATTTCACACGCATGCTGGCTCATGAACTCGGCATGCCTGAACCAACATGGGCACATGAAGATATTCTCGCGATGAACGAGTATCAATGGCCAGGAAACATCCGTGAGCTAAAGAACTTAATGGAGCGTTGTATTTTACTGGGCAAGCCACCAGCGCACTATTGGCGTGAGCTAAACGGCGAGAGTAACGTACCGACTCGCGTATCAGTGACGGTGTCACATGGTTCAGAACTGCCTGGGATGGATCCTAATGACGCTGCAGAAGGCTATCCAAATAGCTGGACACTCAAAGAGGTAGAGAAAGCCCACATTGAACAGGTCGTTTCTTATCATGATGGAAATAAATCCGCTGCCGCTCGTGATTTAGGCGTTGCTCGTAAAACGCTAGAGCGTAAATACAAAGATTGGAACGCTGAGGATTCGCAATATGCCAACTAGTCGTCATTGGTGGGGAAAATGGCGTTTTAGATTTAAGACGATGGTTCGCTATCGTCTTCTGTTTTTGACCTCTGCACCAATTATTCTAACGCTTTGCGCCTTGATCGCAATTACGCTCTATTGGTCTGTGCATTACACCTGGCAGGGCGCATTGATTGATGTTGATGAGCGCTTGGATGTTGCTGACAACAGCATTCACCTTATCCAAAATCAGCAAGCCTATAACGTGAGAGCATTCTCTGAATCTTATCGTTTTCGCAATAAACTTGAGAGTGATATTACCGAAGAGCAGCTCATTCAATGGGTATCTGAAAACAAAAGTCGCTATGAGCTCGATTTTTTACGCTGGTACAACGCCCATTCTTTGAAAGACACAACAGAACTCCTTGATCTCACAAGTAAACAATCGTTCTTTAGCGTGCTAACACGCAGTCAACTCGATGAACTAGATCGCACCCTAGCTAAAAGAGCAGAAGTGCCGTTGCTCAATGGTTCGGAGGTCGAGACTCGCGGTTTGGTGAGTCGCACAGTCGTCGCGATCTATGATGGTGATAATCGCGTTGTCGGTTTCCTTGATGGCGGAATTTTACTGAATAACAGTTCTCAGCTTGTTGATCAGATCAGTAACTTGATCTACCCAAGACCAGAAGGTTTTTCTCGTCGTGTTGGTACTGTAACCGTCTTTCTAGATGATTTACGTGTTAGTACCAATGTGCCTCTCAACAGCGACGCCAGTGAAGGCCGAGCTATCGGCACCCGTGTTTCTCATGAAGTGCACAGTAAAGTTCTCAACGAAGGCAAAGAGTGGCTGGATCGCGCTTATGTTTATGATGCTTGGTACATCACTGCATACCAACCTATCCATGATCATCATGAACAAGTCATTGGTATGCTCTATACCGGTTATCTGATTTGGCCACTTATCGAGACGTACTTAACCAATCTTGGCGAGATCAGCGTAACCATTGTCGCGCTTTTATTGCTGTCTGGATTTATTGTGCACCGCGGCGCGCGCGATCTATTCAACCCAATTGAACGCATTCACAAAGTAGTGAAACTAGTTCAGATGGGACAAGACAAACGTATTGGTACTCTGGGTCTTGATGATCAGCATGAATTGACGCAGTTGGCGAAACAGTTCGATAAAATGTTGGATCTTCTGCATGAACGAAATCAAGAAATCCAGAAAGCTGCACTGGAATTGGAGTGTAAGGTTCATTCGCGTACCGCTAGCCTTAAAGAGAAGACCGAACAACTTGAACACCATATTACGCTGTTGAATCAAGCTCGCGACAAACTAGTGGTTAATGAAAAATTAGCTGCGCTTGGTGAGCTGACGGCGGGTATTGCGCACGAAATCAACAACCCAACCGCTGTGATTCTTGGAAACGTCGAGTTAATGAAGTTTGAACTGGGCGAAGAGACCGACCGAGTGAATGAAGAGATCCAAGCGATCATGGAGCAGATCGATCGTATTCGAAACATCACGCGCAGTCTGCTCCAGTACAGTCGCCATGGTGGTGTCCAAGATGAGATCACTTGGCAACACATCAACCCAATCGTTGATGAGAGCATTACACTTGTGAAAACTGGTGCCAAGAAGAAAGGAATCGTTTATCACTCATCTCTCGATGCCAAAACGTCTGTTGAAGTGAATCGAAATCAGTTACTACAGATCTTAGTGAATCTACAAATGAACGCGATTCACGCAATGGACGGAGAAGGTAACCTAACCATTTCAAGTGAAGATTGGATTGAAGACGATGTGGTTCAAGGCGCTGTCATTCATGTTGAAGACGAAGGGTGCGGGATTAAAGAAGAGCAACTTCAACGTATCTTTTCACCGTTTTACACCACTAAACGGGATGGGACAGGTTTAGGGTTATCAGTTTCTCAGAGTATTCTTTCTCAAACTGGTGGGGAAATTCGTGTCACCTCTGAACTAGGTAAAGGCAGCCGTTTTAGTGTTTATTTACCAAAGAAAGCTGTGCCACAGTTATTGGTATCTAACGTCAACTAAACTTTTAACTTTACTTAGGCCAAGGTTCACTGCGTCTGTACTGATAATGCTGATATTAGCTACGATGTATGGTTTGCAGTGAACTATGCTCAATTTGTGTTAAACAAATGAGGGTGGGCTTATGTTGGGTAATCCAGTAGGGTGGTTTGAGATCTACGTCAATGACATGGATCGAGCAAAGCAGTTTTACCAAGAAGTATTTCAAGTAACATTATCAAAGCTTGATAGCCCTGGAGGCATTCCTCTTGATATGTGGGTGTTCTCTGATGATATGGGAAGCTACGGAGCAACCGGCGCCTTAGTCAAGATGAACGATATGGCTGCTGGTGGAAATAGCACCATAGTTTACTTTTCCTGTGAAGACTGTGCCATCGAAGAAAAACGCGCGCTTATGAGTGGCGGTACTCTGCAAATGAGCAAGATGGCGATTGGAGAATATGGCTTTATTAGCTTAGTCATGGATACTGAAGGTAACGTTATCGGGCTTCACTCGATGAACTAACAGCAGCGATGAACATAACGTCATGCATGGAGGCAGAATGACAAAGACATATCTCTTTGATTGGGGAGACACCTTAATGGTCAATTTCCCCGATCAATCTGGAAAAATGTGCGACTGGCCTGTCGTTGAACCCATTGATGGTGCGCTAGAAACTCTCGAATACCTTTCCAAACATCATCGAGTTTATGTCGCGACTAATGCGGCAGACTCCTCAGAGCAGGACATTCAACGAGCCTTTAGTCGAGTAGGCTTAGACAAATTCATTTCTGGCTATTTCTGTAAATCAAATCTAGGGGTCGATAAAATGAGCCCTGAGTTCTTTCCTGCCATTCTTGCTCGTCTTAATGTTCCTTCATCAAGGGTGACAATGGTCGGCGATACACTTGAGAAAGATATTGTGCCTGCTATCGATGCTGGACTTAATGCCATTTGGTTTAATCGAACTGTAAATCAAAATTCCACAAACACTGATTTTCACAGCATTAAACAACTCTCGGAATTAAGAGACTAGTTCAATAACGCTTACCAATTATTGATATTTTTATAAAATTCAATCAACTAGAAGTGACAAGTGTCACTTTTTGCATATGTAATCATGTGAATATTCATTCTTCATGACATGCATCATCGCTAATCGAACTGATTTTGTTAATTTGCTCGCAACTAATAACAAAAATATAAAGTCAGCTCGCTATGAAATTAAGCAACCTTTCTATCAAATCCAAACTCGCCTCTATCGTCATTTTTTCAGTAATCTCACTGATCATGGCATGTACGTATAACTTGCTCCAGCAACGCGCCACTTCCATGGCCGAACGTGAAAGTAAGCTCAGCGCACAAGTAGAGTCCGCCGTATCATTGGCAAAACACTATTACGCCCAACGCACTGTACTCGGTGAAGAACAAGCACAACAACAAGCACTCGCTGCGATTCAGAATCTGCGTTATGACAGCAATAACTACTTCTGGATTCTTAATCAACAATCACAAGTGGTGATGCACCCATTAAAGCCAGAGCTAAATGGTGAAAACACCCATAACTTCAAAGATGGAGCAGGCAAGTTCCATTGGCGTGAAATGGTTTCTATATCGCGCTCTCCACAGGGTAAAGGCTTTCTCGATTACCAATGGAAGAGCCCGCAAGGTGAGTTAAAAGACAAAATCTCCTATGTGGAACTGTTTCCTGAATGGAACTGGATCGTAGGTTCAGGGATCTTAGTTGCAGACATCCAAGAAGCATTCTGGGCGCTAGCAATTAAAGAGGCATTTGTAGCCCTTGTTTTATCAGGGATGCTGTTTGCTATGGGTTACGCCATTTCAAACAATATTCTGATTCCACTTGCTAAGTTGATTAACAACACTCATGCGATCGCTGATGGTGATTTGCGTGTGCGCATGAACATGACACGCAAAGATGAACTGGGCGAAATGTCTAACCAGATCGATAAGATGTTAGAGAAACTACAAAGCACGCTTAAAACTGCCAACGAATCAGCAGGACAGTCTAGTTCAATGGCGAGCCATATTGCTCAAGCGAGTGAAGAAGCAGCAACAAGTGTTAACTCTCAACACGCACAGCTTGAGTTGTTGTCTACGGCGATGACAGAGATGAGTGCAACGATTTCTGACGTTGCTGTTAATGCTGAAAATACAGCCGTAAGCACCAATAAGGTCGTCGACCATGCTTATCGTAACGATGAGAATATGAAGGTTACCGCAACAAGCATCTCTCATGTTTCTGAGAACATCTCGAATGCGAATAGCTTGGTTCAAGATCTGCAAGCGGGCGTAACCGAAATTAGCCAAGTGGTTGGTGTTATTCGTGACGTTTCTGAGCAAACTAACCTGTTAGCGTTAAATGCTGCGATTGAAGCCGCGCGCGCGGGTGAACAAGGTCGTGGCTTTGCTGTCGTTGCGGATGAAGTACGTAACCTTGCAAGTCGAACTCAAAATTCTACGAATGAAGTGCAGCACACCATTGAAAAGCTCACTCATCAAGCTGAACAAACCTTTGTAGCGATGAAACAGAGTAATGAAGAGGTCGACCATAGCGTGAAAGCGTCAGACGATACTCGTGCTCAACTTGATGAGATCGTTGCCGAACTGCAAAATGCCAACGACATGGTGGCACAAATTGCTGCAGCTTCAGAGCAGCAAAGTTCAGTGGCGACAGAGATGAACCAAAATGTCTCTAGCATTCATTTAGCCGCAAA
The DNA here is from genome assembly GCF_024347475.1 of Vibrio fortis. Lineage (NCBI taxonomy): Bacteria > Pseudomonadati > Pseudomonadota > Gammaproteobacteria > Vibrionales > Vibrionaceae > Vibrio > Vibrio fortis. The sequence continues at coordinate 1,612,036 of NZ_AP025487.1, read as the reverse complement.
TGAGGTTCTACAAGCTTCTCAGTCGCTTGCAGAAGACAGTCAACAGATGGCGAATACAGCAGAGCATTTAACAGAACAACTTAAATATTTCAAAGTTTAGCCAGATGCGTTAGCCTCTTTAAAAATACTCAAACAAAAGCCCTCGCTACAATCGTAGCGAGGGCTTTTTACTTTTTACTTTTTACTTTTAGGCTTAAACGTGCTTAATCAGAGGCCAAAGCAATCTTAGGCGGTTTGATCCCATGCTTCTTGAACTCTTTCATCACTCTGAGGGTAATATCGGTCTCGAACAGCTTCTCATAAGCAGTATCAACAACGTAGGCCTTACAAGTTAACTGGATCGCTAAGTAGTTATCGGTAATCGTCTGCTTCACTAGCACGGTTACAGGCTTAGGTAAGTGGATGTAGCGACTTGATGATGCCGCTTCCTGAATCAAATCACGGGCGAGGGTAATGTCTTCGTCCATTCCTACATAGAAGGGAATAACGACCTGCATATCTAACGCGCCGTAGTTACCACTCGTCGTAACCTCATTGAGGAACTTATTATTGGGAATGGTGATGATGTCATCGTTGAGGGTTCTCATCCGGACGGAGCGTAAGCCTATCGTAATAATATCACCGTAATTCCCTTCAAAGGTGACACGGTCACCTACTTGGAACGGCCTGTCGATCATCACCGTCAATCCCGCGATGAATGAAGCTGCAAGGTCTTTCAATGCAAAACCAACTGATACAGCCAACGTGCCGCCAATCAAAGCTAAGATGTGATCATTAATGCGAAAGCTCATCATAAAGACCACCAGACCAGCGGTCATATAAATGAAAAACTGGAGGAACGATTGGATTTTTTGCAGCATCATTCGATACTGAACAAACTGACCACCAATGCTCTCAACCATCGAATTCATAAACTTAATCAGCAACCAAGTCGCTGCGACGACTAACGCAGAGAAGAAAACACCACTCCAACGAATGAGGCTGGCGAATTGTTGAATGCTCTCTACGTTAACTACTTCTTCTGCAGCCAATACGGTTCGCAAAGGCAGTAGAAGGGCAAGCAGTACAATACAAAGTGTTTTAGAAATTCTATTCATGTTACTTCACCAATAAATGCTGTCGGTCTAATACATTGGTAATGTGCCTAAACCAGTGGTCTGAGACTTTGGCTTTGTCTTCGGTCCATTCGATATAGCCGCGGCTCTGGAAGTAACGTAGCGTGCCCGTTACTTCAGAAATGGTTAACTGCGTGCATTCCGCTAATTCCTCAGGCGTTGCTATCTCAAGCTGAATAATGGAGCGCAATACCGCTAGCATAGGTTTTGGCATCTTCTCCAACTCTTCAGATTCAGGCGCATGGAATAGCCTAACCATGACTTGGTCGGTTTCTTTGTTTCGGTTAAGAGAAAAACGGAAGAACCTTAAAGCAACCGTTGGGTTTCCATCTGAGTAGTGCCATAGAATTCGGTAGAAGCCTTGTTTTGCTCGTTCCTCTTCAGTGATCTCTTGTTGATCCCATTGCTTTGGCACAACCAATCCATCAAAACTCACTGTGTAATCCTCAGATTGGTTAATGCGCGTATCGAGCAATGAAGCGATTTGCTGCTCGTTCCATTTGGGCAGAAAAGCAACCCAATCAAACAACAACCTTTCACCTCTAGCTCGGTCGACAAAGCGCCAACTCGCTTTCTCAATTGAAATGATGGCGCGATGGTTCTTTTTAGAACGTCGAATCAGATTGGTTAAACGAATGAGTGCCGACAGCCCACCCACCATTGGTTTCACTAACCGTTGCCCATTATCTACAGCTATCAGGTAGGTCGTCTGGCTACCACGAAGCTGACTTAATATCTGTATTTCTGTCGCGTCTTCGTCCAGGCCAATACTCACCGCAAAATGTGCTAGCAACTCTTGGTAACCAGAGTGAGGGCAGTTGAGATAAATAGGTTCGGCATTTTTCACTTTATAAAGCATCTGCTTCAACAGAGTTGTTGTACCAACCCCGCGCTCACCGGATACCACACATAAAGCAGGCGAGTCAGTCAGCAGGTATTTAGAGAGCTGTTTGATCTCCGCATCAGCATATTCAATCAGTTCGCTGTCATGATTACCGGGTAGAACGTAATTGAATGCTGCGTCGCCTTTGACTCGAACCAGAGATTGTCCATCTGCAGTGTTGCTTTTCTGTTTCGCCACTTCGATCCGAAACAGATAGGCGAGCGCTTGGCTAAAGAAAGTAAAATGAGATAGCTTCGCGATTAAACGATGCTTCGCGATATGAATCATTACCCAAGCAGCAGCTATGGCTGTCGCAACGATACTAATAACCCAAATACGTTTTTTGCTGATCGCCCAATTAACCCACCACGGGCGTTCAGCAATACCCTCCACCAATTCAAACACGGTTTCACGCCATAATCGCAATACAGAGATTGTGATCAGCACGAACCAGAAGAAGAGTGCACTGTATATCCAGTTATAGATGGTGCCTTTTCCAAGCGTCATAGTAGAGATTTGCAGGATCACACCCGCGATGATTGCACTCCATACATAGCGGCGAATTGTTGATAGGCGCAATTCAACGATCTTCTTGCTTGAAGTACGGCTATTACGATAAGCGAACTCCAAAATAAAGCTGATTGCAATGGAGCCTCCAAGTATCCACCAAGTAAATATCTCCAAAAAGACGAGATGCTGGAGGCTAGGAATGGTCGACAAAACTTGCAGAGATAGGGTAATCGCCACTAACCACGCTAATGCTTTGTGCGCTCGGCTAAAGTACCAAATGATACGAACCCAAAGTGGTGGTGTGCTGGTTTTCTCTAGCACTGTGTTTTTATACAGCTCAATAATCCTCGCGCTGTTAGCTAGCCACCACATTAATACGCTGTAGATGAAAAACACTTTAATGCCGGCCCAAACAACAGGGACAGGTGAAACAAAGATATCTTCTATTAGTGCGCGAAAGCTGCGTAATTGAAAATAAAACAGATACTCGGCATTGAGCAGTGTCAACTGCCACTCTTGCTTCAACTGCCTAACACCTTGAGGCCCAAACCCAGTCAGCTTGTCGCGAGTTGTGCTATCAGCCAGCTCCAATAACTTTTGCTTACTGCGATTGATACTGCTTAGTGTTAAATAATCGGATTCAACTTTGAACCAAATATCGTCACTCGTTTGCGACTTGATGTCTGAGGCTTCATCGGATTTGAGATTATCGATGAATTGGGAAAGATGCTGTGCAAACTGATCACTCTGCTTTTGCTGCTCAATGAGCACAACTCTAAGCAACTGCGATACCTTGCGTTGCTCTTGAGCGGACATAAACAGAGGCTCGGGTAGGGTTTGAATCTCGCTACTGATACTGGTAGCTGTTTCACTAACGCTAGGCGCGACTTCCTGTTCGTATTGCCATTCGGCAGCACTACTAAATGGAACCATTGCCATCCATAGTAACCAAATATGCCGAACGCATATTAGTGATAATTGGCGCATAAACTTCACTTTAACTTCCTGATTAGATTGAATTAGTGTAGTTCGTTTACCGCCAATGATCCTCTTAAATTGCTATCACTATCGATGAGAGCGGCATTTCGATGAAATATTGTTCACTCAAAGGTGGTTTTTTCGAAAATCCCTTCTACTTTTTAACAAGCCATTGGTCTGTGTGGAATGTTGAGTGTCAATTACTCCGATTCCTAGGGCTAATATGCTGAATAAGGCAAACAACGCTTGCAGTTGAAGCCCTGAACGAGTAACGTTGCGGCGTTTTTCACATCAAAAAGGTAAAGGCATTGATCTCCACAGCAAATATCACCCAACAATTCGGCGCGAAGCCACTTTTCGAAAATATTTCAGTTAAGTTCGGCGAAGGTAACCGTTACGGTCTAATCGGCGCGAATGGCTGTGGTAAGTCGACGTTCATGAAGATTCTTTCTGGTGAACTAGAGCCAAGCGCAGGTAACGTAAGCTACGATCCAAACGAGCGCGTTGCTAAGCTAAACCAAGACCAATTCGCTTATGAAGAATTCACAGTAATCGATACGGTTATTATGGGTCACAAAGAGCTATGGGAAATTAAGAAAGAGCGTGACCGCATTTACGCTTTGGCAGAAATGAGCGAAGAAGACGGCATGAAAGTAGCCGATCTTGAAGTTCAGTTCGCTGAAATGGACGGTTATATGGCGGAAGCGAAAGCTGGTGAGCTTCTTCTTGCTGTAGGTATCGAAGAGTCTCTTCATTTTGGTCTAATGAGCGAAGTCGCGCCAGGCTGGAAACTTCGTGTTCTTCTAGCACAAGTTCTGTTCGCGGACCCGCATATCATGCTTCTTGACGAACCAACGAACAACTTGGACATGGATACCATCAAGTGGTTGGAAGATACGCTAAACCAACGTAACTGTACAATGATCATCATTTCGCACGACCGTCACTTCCTAAACTCTGTATGTACACACATGGCTGACCTTGATTACGGTGAGCTACGTGTTTACCCAGGTAACTACGATGAGTACATGACGGCAGCGACACAAGCTCGTGAGCGTCTACTGTCTGATAACGCGAAGAAGAAAGCACAAATTGCTGAACTTCAAACGTTCGTATCTCGTTTCTCTGCTAACGCATCTAAAGCGAAGCAAGCAACGTCACGTGCTAAGCAAATCGACAAGATTCAACTAGACGAAGTAAAAGCATCTAGCCGTCAAAACCCATTCATTCGTTTTGAACAGTCTAAAGAGCTTTTCCGTAACGCACTTGTGGTAGAAAACCTATCTCAAGGTTTTGAAGAAGACCTATACAACAAGTTCGATGCGATTTTCGAAGTGGGTGAGCGTGTTGCAATCATCGGCGAAAACGGTGTAGGTAAAACAACACTGCTTAATACACTAGCAGGTGTACTTGAGGCTCGCACAGGTGAGTACAAGTGGTCTGAAAACGCGAACATCGGCTACTACGCTCAAGACCACGCACATGACTTTGAAGAGGACATGAACCTATTCGACTGGATGAGCCAATGGCGTCAAGAAGGCGAAGATGAGCAAGTAGTACGCAGCTTCCTAGGTCGTATGCTGTTTGGCCAAGACGACATCAAGAAGTCCGTTAAGGTTATCTCTGGTGGTGAGCAAGGTCGTATGCTTCTTGGCAAGATCATGATGCACAAGCCAAACATCCTACTTATGGATGAACCGACTAACCACATGGATATGGAATCTATCGAAGCACTTAACTTAGCTCTTGAGAACTACAAAGGCACACTGTTCTTCGTATCTCACGACCGTGTGTTCGTAGACTCTCTAGCGACTCGTATCCTTGAAATCAAAGATGGCAAGATTAACGATTTCCGCGGTACTTACGCTGAGTTCTTAAAAGCTCGTAGCTAATAAGCGACTAGGTCTTTAAATCCTAAATAAGAAAACGCCTTTATAGAGATATAAAGGCGTTTTTGTTTTATGTAGAGTCACTATTAGTCTCGCTACTGAAGTTAGTAGCAATATCTAAGCGCCGAAACATAGGCACTGTAATCAAGTGAGGCTAGTACTTAAACTGAGCAACGATATTATCCAGTTTCACACTCACATTAGACACCTGCTCACTACAGCGCACCGAACCTGAAACCACGTCGTAAGTATCAACCGATAACTGTGCAATATCTGTGATGTTACGATCTATCTCAGCTGAGACAACAGACTGCTCCTCAGACGCTGTGGCAATCTGGCTGTTCAAATCGAACATCTCGCCAACCTGAAGATGAATACCTTCAATTGCAGTAACCACACCCTTAGTTTGACGCTTTACGTGCTCGGTTTGGTTTAAGCTCTCTGACATCTTAGTTACGGTTTTATCGATACCATTGGTTAAACCTTGAATAGTGGTTTCAATTTGATGAGTCGAACTGTTCGTCATTAATGAAAGCTCGCGAACTTCCGAGGCGACGACGGCAAAGCCACGACCGTGTTCACCTGCTCGTGCCGCCTCAATCGCCGCATTAAGGGCAAGTAGGTTAGTTTGTTCGGCGATGCCTTGAATCGTCGTCACAACTTGGTTGATCTCACGGCTCTGTTCTTCCAGATGATCAATTAAAGATTGTGACTCTTCGATATTAGTAACCAGCACTTGAATACTGTCATTGGTTGCGTGTGTCTCTTGCAGTGCATGATGCGCATTACCTTTGATTTTCTCAGCACTTAATGCGGCGTTTTCAATATTCGCTGCCACCTCGTTACTGGTCATAACAAGCTCATTGACCGCCGTAGCAACGGATTCCGATTGTTGCTTTTGCTTTTCAGCATTGTTCATACTTTTTTGTGCCGCTTGCTCAGAGCTGCATGAGCTGTCGGTGAGAACGGTCATTACGCCTGAGAGATCTTTAATGTTAGCGTGTAGCTTACTAATGAAGGCATCAAAGGAGTGGGAGAGCTGTGCAAGCTCATCGGTACCTTTGGCATTCATACGCACTGTTAAGTCACCATCCCCATTTGCAATTGACTCCATCAAGTCGTTAATCGCTTTAATACGAGTTAGAACACTCTTACCTATGAAGGCCAACAATACTGAAAGTAGTATTACGATTGCGAAGCCAAACAGATGCAGCGTATTCTTCGTATCAGAACTCGCTTGGCTAATTGAACGATTGATTTCAAGCTGAACGTTATTGATCGCTTGCTCGGCTTGATGAACAGTTCGGCGAAGTTCACCTTTGAGTCCTAAATCGGCGGTAAGCCCCAAACGCGTATTTGCCACGAGTAGCTTTTCTACTGAATCACGATAGTTCAAATACGCTTGTTTGGTCGTATCCGTATTCTGCGCGTAAGGAGTAAACGTATCCAATGCACCATCAAAAGCGAGGCTGGTTTGATCATTGGTATGTGCAAGGTAGTGGAAATCTTTCTCGACCAATTCAAGCAGCGCGAGTTCCAATGACAAATTGGCCTCTTTTTCTACCGCATGTTTTAGTTCAGTTCGTCTTTTGTCCAGCATCGCTATCAAACCAACGGAAGGGTTAGGATTTTCAATCGCATTCACTTGTTGAACAATCTGGCGAAATTGATTTTCGTAGCTTTCAACGGCTTGGGTGATCTGGGTAAAGTTGTTGGAAAGGTCTAATTCGTAAGAAATAAGCGTCTGATTTAAATCGGATAAACGTTGATTCAACGTCAATGCAGTACTATCAAAGCGCTCAGCATATTTCTGTTCTTTCCTTGCCAGAAAATCTTTCTCGTGCCTTCTTAGCATGAGGAGGTCTACTGAACTCCGTAGGTTTTCATTAGCGGCACGCTCTAACGACTCAAGCCGGTCAAGACTCATCTGTTCATATACGGCATAAACAAAAACAGAGACAAATAGCGTGATATTGATAAGAATAAATTTACTTCGTATAGACAATGACAGCGCAGGACGCTGTTTTTCAGTTGACCTATCCATAGGCAACTCCTTTTAGCCGATGACGTTGTGTACCTATCAGTTATTCATTTGAGTTATATATTAATAAAAGATAGATATGTAACTAATAGCTTATTGGAGGAGTAACGCAAGAATATTAAGGAATACTAATATGAAATGACCCTAAATAACGATTTGGTAGTGTAAGATAGCTACCAGGTGCTTGGTTGCGAGCAATACGTCATCTAGGGCCTAGTAGGAGGCTGCACGATTGTTTTGTAGCGTTAACAATCGAACTTTAACAATAGCTGTTAGCAATAATTCTTAACAACAAGAGGTTACTCTGATGCTTGATTGCCTTTTACATCAAAGATAATTTTATCGGCGCCCGTAAATACCTGAAAGCGTAGGCCTTTTGCACGCGCAATGGTCGTGATACCAAACTTCTGTGCTAAATCGAGACCCATTTGTGTCACACCTGAACGAGACAGCAACACAGGGATCCCCATTTGAGCAACCTTAATCACCATCTCAGAAGTCAAACGACCGGTAGTGTAGAAGATCTTATCTGAGCCATCTTCTTGATTGAGCCACATTTCACCTGCAAGCGTATCTACCGCATTGTGACGACCAACATCTTCCACGAAAGAGAGCACCTGATCGTCTTTACACACAGCGCAACCATGTACCGCACCGGCTTTTTTATAGGTATCGTTATAGTGAGTTAATGCTTCTAGGGCAGTATAGATCTCTGACTGCTTTAGTTTAGTCTGAGGCACTTGGTAATTTTCAAGCTGCTTCATTACATTGCCGTACATGGTGCCCTGACCACAGCCTGAAGTAACAGTTTTCTTCTTAAGTGCACTTTCTAATTGGCTGGTATCTTCTTTGGTCACGACCGCCGCTGAGCTGGTTTCCCAATCAATGATGATCGATTCGATAGCTTCAGGGTCAGAAAGGAAGCTCTGGTTTTTCAAATACCCTAAGACCAATGATTCAGGGCGAGATCCTAACGTCATAAGAGTCACGATCTCTTTCCAATTAAGCATAACAGTGAGCGGACGTTCGCAAGCAATCTGTTTAGTCAGCTTTTCGCCATACTCGTCGAACACTTCCACTTCAATGGTTTGTAGAGGGTTTTCACTGGTTTTAATAATGTTTGGTTTAACCACTTTAATTTCCTAGTTGTGTATACGCTCATCACGCGTTTTGACGTTGACGGGTTAGGCGTTATTTTGAAGTCCGAAAAGGGTCACGGCTTCTTTGCATCTATGCTTAAAGCAATTCTTATTCCAAGGCGCTCTTTATCTCAAATTATTCCGTTAATTACCTTTACTTAGCGCAAAATATGTCACATCGGTCTAATCTAAGCACAAGCTCATGCTTATTTGATTACGCAATGGCGTGGTTATTGCTTAGTTCAAGTAGATCAAAGATTCTCTGACGTCGTTAATAGAACAAAATGTCCTATTGATAGCGGCGTCCAATAACAACTGGATGAGATATGTCGGATACCAAAGAATTAGAACAACAATATGAGAAAACCGAAACGTCTTGGTCAATAGGCGTTCATCGTGTAGAGAAAGAGATAAAAACAGGCATGTGGACGACCACTCAATGGGAACTCGCAGGCTTTGACTTATCTCCTAACAGCGACACGAAAGATGTGTGCCTACTACAGCTCCATAAAGATGAACGTACAGATTATCGCTTTAACCTAAGCTCTCAGCAGCCGAAGCTTTTCTTAGTTATGGATAATGTCGATTCAGGAGTACCTGTTATTCAATTGCTGACTGCCTCTCAAATGGTCGCAGGTCAGTATATGGATGGAGACAATCAAGTACTTTCATTTGACATGCCTCTAGCCGTTCAAGCTTGGATGGAAGCCTTTATTGGTCGTCACGGGGAGCTTTTGGAAACGCGTCGTAAGAAGCGCAAGGGAGCAGGGCGCGCTAATGGCAACTAGTTTCTTTAGTCGCTGGTCACAGCGTAAGCTAGATGGAGATAAGGCGACTGACATTGAATCACCTGAGTCAGACAGCACAACGGATAACACCCAAGCCTCTGAATTACCACAAGTTAGCGAACAAGAATCATCGATTACTTCTGAACAAGTGTCCGCTGATGTTTCAGGTGAAAGTCTAGAAAGTTCAGTAGACAGCTCTGAAGGTGATGGTGAGTCACCTTCTGTTGCTCAGCTGCTTGTCTCTGAGGCATCAGAAAGTGTTAAAAAGGCTGCGCTAAGAAAGCTGTTTTTATCAGAAGAGTTCAACGTTCGTGATGGCTTAGATGACTATGACGACGACTACAGTAACCTTAAGTCTCTTGGGGAAGGGGTCGCGGACACACTAAGGGATTGGGTAAAAGAGACCGTCGAAGATAGCGAATCGGAAGTCACGCAAACTCAAGAGGAGTTAGCATCCTCTAGTGATGAATTAGAAGAAGATGAAACAAAAGCAGTGTCAGAAGAAGCGCTAGAGGAGCCTGAACAAGAAGATCAGGATAGCCTCACAGACTCTGATAGACCAGAAAGGTCCTAAATATCACAAGCACTGTATGAAAACACAGTTACCTATCTTATTGGCACAGCTACGTATGAAATTGGGACAAAATATACCACACAAACAATAGGTACATTTTGACTAAACACTCAATGAACCGACTGAGACAAATTGTCCCAGTCGGTTTTTTTGTCCTAAAAAAATAGAGATAAAACAACTAACCCATTGAAATTAATTAAAAATAAAGTTGGCATATACATTGCTATGTACAAGCATTATCAACGGGTTTGTAGATTGTTTAAGTAACGATGATGAATGTCGACTCGTCATTAATTGAGCAATTAATCAGCATTCTATTCGAGGCTGACTACAATCAAAGTTGAGCAGATTATCCATGACGCTATATGGAACTGAGCAATGCTTAAAGAACTATTAAAACAAGCAACATCAAATAATGGTAAAGCGCGACTCTATGCTTTTGAAAATACCGTAGAGTTAACCAACCTTATTCCACCAACAGTCAGTTATGAAAGTGGTGGTAATACCTTAATCATTGGACCAACTGCGATCATTGAGAGCGCAGCGGCGCAGCTACCTCAACTAACCAGTCTTACTTTGTTATCGACTGACGGAGAAAAGGGTTCAAACAGTGAGCTCTATTTTGCTAATTCCGTACAGGTATCCGGTTTCTTAGGCACATTTGAAGTCGTAATTGAAAACCGTGGAACGACGAGTAACTTAGCGAAAGTTGCTATCAATCATGATTGCTTTGATGTTGTTTTAGACCTTTGCCTAGACAGCTGTATGACTGAAGAAGTTCCAGTTCCGGGTTATTACCCAGTTGGACGCGGTTATCCAAAACTGGCCGAAGCTCTAGAAGAAATCCCAACGTTGATGGGGACGTTCGATAAGCCGAAATTCTTCCGTCTAGATACCGACCTATGTGCACATAGTTCTCGTGGCGTTAAAGGCTGTGAGCGTTGTGTTGATGCTTGTCCTGCTGGTGCACTATCTAGTGAAGGTACAGACAAAACGGGTCATCGCATCGAGATTAATCCATACCTTTGTCAAGGCGTCGGAACTTGTGCAACTAGCTGTCCAACTGAAGCGATCAGCTACGCACTTCCTAATCCAGATGACACGCAAAAATTCATTGAACGCACGTTAGCCAATTATGAGAAAGCAGGGGGCTTAGACCCTATCGTTCTGATTTGTAGCTCGCGTCATGAAACTTACAACGTGATGGCACTTAAAGCACTTCCAGACAATGTTATTCCGGTTGTCGTTGAAGAACTGCCTTCTATTGGAATTGATACGTGGTTTGCTGCTCTAGTCAATGGCGCAACACAGGTTCTATTTGCAGCATCGCGTTTTATGCCTCAAACCATTATTCGAGTTTTAAATAACGAAGTGGGTATTGCGCAAGAGCTATTGGATCAAATTGGCGTTGCAAAAGAGACTATAGATATCCTTTATCTTGAATCTCTTCGTGAAGGTGCACCGACATTGTGTACCGATTCGTTTGATTTGGCACTCGGTGACCTGCAAGGCAATAAGCGCCAACGCCTGTTTACTGCTCTAGACGCACTAAGCACATCACGAATTCCTGTAGAAAATATCGTTGAGCTTCCATCAAACGCACCGTATGGCAACGTTTCGTGCGAAAGCAAAGATTGTACTTTATGTATGAGTTGTGTGGCGGTATGCCCAACTCGTGCACTTCACACCGATGGCACGTCTCCATCTCTTAAATTCATTGAGCAAGATTGTGTTCAATGTGGCCTTTGTGAAAAAGCCTGCCCTGAAAATGTTCTGACTCTCACACCTCGTATGAATTGGGTGAAAGAGGAGCGTCAGAAGGCTGTTGTGATTCATGAAGAGAAAGCAGCGGAGTGTATCCGTTGTCACAAGCCGTTTGCTCCGCAATCTATGATTGATATGTTGCAAAACAAGTTACGCGGTCACTCTCATTTTTCAGACGAAGCTGCGATCAATCGTATTGCTATGTGTGAAGACTGCCGTGTCATCGATATGTTCGATTCAATGGCACAAGATCCATTGAAACAATTGAAATACTAGGAGTTGGCTTTGGATACTCATTCAGAACAAGAACAAACATTAAGAACAGATATCTACCTAGTTCTGTCTGCACTATTTCGTAGTGCTCCAACGGAAGAGATGATCGACTTTTTAAAGTCACTAGAAATTGAAGAGTCAGAAAGTGCGATGCAAAAAGCGTGGATTGCACTTCAAAAATCCGCCATTGAATCTGAGCGTGAAGCACTGGAAGACGAATATCAAGATCTGTTCATTGGAATCGGTCGTGGTGAAGTCATGCCTTTTGGTTCATGGCACATGACTGGCGCAATGATGGAAAAACCATTAGCAGAGATTCGCCATGATCTTGAACTTCTTGGTATTGAACGTGATGAAAACGTTAAAGAACCTGAAGACCATATCTCGGCGCTTTGTGAAGTGATGGCGATGCTAACTGGTGAAGAAGAAGAGCTTCAGCAAGTTGTGTTCAATAAACATATTGCGCCTTGGTTCGAATCTTTCACTCGTCAAACGGAAAGTGCAGAACATGCCAACTTTTACAAGCCAGCCGCTCAGCTATGCCAAGCATTTCTATCACTAGAGCAAGTGCGTTTTAGTGTGAATACCAAGAGCAGTAAGCACAAATCAAAAATTGATGTGAAAAACGTCACTGATTACGAGTAATCGAGCAGTACTCGATCATATCGATAGAGGGGCATTAAGCCTCCATAAAGATCTACCGTAAGGTAAGGAAGCAATGATGAAAGATAATAAAGAAGTAAATACAAGCCGTAGGGACTTACTCAAAGGCTTAACAACTGCAGCCGTAGCAGGTGCTGTTGTCGCTGGAACTTCAACAGTGGTATCAGCAGCTGAAACGCCTGAACTTTCCAAAAAAGACGTGAAGAAGACTGGCTATCGTGAAACGCAACATATTCGCGACTACTACGACACACTATAGGGGATAGAGGATGAAACTAGTCAAACGCTCCGATAGTGTGAGCAAGGAAACCAATCAGCTCGGCGTATCTCGTCGTGCATTCATGAAGAACACTTCACTGGCTGCTGGTGGCGCTGTTGTAGGTGCAAGCCTATTTGCTCCAGGCATGATGAAGAAAGCACAGGCAAAGTCTGTTGATCCAGATGCAAAAACTGAGATCAAACGTACGATCTGTTCTCACTGTTCAGTGGGTTGTGGTATCTACGCTGAAGTTCAAAACGGCGTGTGGACAGGTCAAGAACCTGCATTCGATCACCCATTCAACGCTGGTGGACACTGTGCGAAAGGTGCAGCACTGCGCGAACACGGCCACGGTGAACGTCGTCTGAAATACCCAATGAAATTGGAAGGCGGTAAGTGGAAGAAGCTTTCTTGGGATCAAGCGATTGAAGAGATCGGTAACAAAGCGCTTGAGCTTCGTAAAGAGTCTGGTCCTGACTCTGTCTACTTCTTAGGTAGTGCGAAACACAGCAACGAGCAAGCTTACGCATTCCGTAAGATGGCGTCGCTTTGGGGCACCAACAACGTCGACCACCAAGCGCGTATTTGTCACTCAACTACAGTAGCCGGTGTAGCAAACACGTGGGGCTACGGTGCAATGACGAACTCGTTCAATGACATGCACAACTGTAAGTCGATGCTATTCATTGGTTCGAACCCGGCTGAAGCTCACCCAGTTGCAATGCAGCACATTCTGATCGCAAAAGAGAAGAACAACTGTAAGATCGTCGTTGCGGATCCTCGACGTACTCGTACAGCAGCAAAATCTGATCACTACGTATCACTTCGCCCAGGTTCTGACGTTGCCTTTATTTGGGGCGTACTATGGCATGTCTTTGCAAACAAATGGGAAGACAAAGAGTTCATTCGCCAACGTGTATTCGGTATGGATGAGATCCGTGCTGAAGTTGCTAAATGGACACCAGCTGAAGTTGAGCGCGTAACTGGCGTATCAGAAGCTGACGTTTACCACACAGCGAAGCTGCTTTCTGAAAACCGTCCAGGTTGTATCGTTTGGTGTATGGGTGGTACTCAACACACCACAGGTAACAACAACACTCGTGCATACTGTGTGCTTGAACTTGCACTTGGTAACATCGGTAAATCAGGCGGCGGTGCAAACATCTTCCGTGGCCACGATAACGTACAGGGCGCAACTGACCTTGGCGTATTATCAGATACACTTCCAGGTTATTACGGCCTGTCTGAAGGTTCTTGGCGCCACTGGTCAAAAGTTTGGGATCTAGACTTCGACTGGGTAAAAGGTCGTTTCGATGACAACGCATACGGCGGTCAAAAACCAATGAACAGTGCAGGTATCCCTGTATCTCGTTGGGTTGACGGTGTACTTGAAGACAAAGACAAGATCCGTCAACGCGAAAACATTCGTGCGATGTTCTATTGGGGTCATGCGGTGAACTCTCAGACTCGTGGTCCTGAAATGAAGAAGGCGATGCAAAAGCTGGATATGATGGTTATTGTTGACCCATACCCAACGGTTGCAGCAGTAATGAACGATCGCACTGATGGCGTTTACCTACTTCCAGCGACAACGCAATTCGAAACTTACGGCAGTGTAACGGCGTCTAACCGCTCACTACAATGGCGTGACAAAGTCGTTGATCCTCTGTTCGACTCTAAGCCAGACCACGAAATCATGTACCTACTTTCTAAGAAACTAGGTTATGCAGACCAGTTGTTTAAGAACATCCGTGTTGAAAATAATCAGCCATTGATTGAAGACTTAACACGCGAGTTCAACAAAGGTATGTGGACAATCGGCTACACAGGTCAAAGCCCAGAGCGTATTAAAGAGCACCAACAGAACTGGCACACATTCCACAAAACAACACTGGAAGCAGAAGGTGGCCCAATCCACGGTGAAACCTATGGTATGCCTTGGCCATGTTGGGGTACACCAGAGATGAAACACCCTGGTACTCATATTCTTTACGATACGTCTAAGCCTGTGGCAGAGGGCGGCGGTAACTTCCGTACTCGTTTCGGTGTTGAGTTCGAAGGTCAAAGCCTATTGGCAGAAGACAGCTACTCAAAAGGCAGCGAAATCAAAGATGGTTACCCAGAGTTCTCTGACAAGCTTCTGAAACAACTAGGTTGGTGGGACGATCTCACAGCCGAAGAGAAAGCAGCTGCGGAAGGCAAAAACTGGAAAACCGACCTATCTGGCGGTATCCAACGCGTTGCGATTAAACACGGTTGTATCCCATTTGGTAATGCGAAGGCGCGTGCGATTGTTTGGACATTCCCAGACCGCGTACCACTTCACCGTGAGCCGCTTTACACACCACGTCGCGACCTTGTTGCTGACTACCCAACGTGGGATGACAAAGAAGCGATCTTCCGTGTACCAACTTTGTACAAATCGATTCAAGAAGAAGATAAATCTGGCGAGTACCCAATTATCTTAACTTCTGGCCGTCTGGTTGAATACGAAGGTGGTGGTGAAGAAACACGTTCTAACCCTTGGCTTGCTGAACTGCAACAAGAGATGTTCGTTGAAGTTAACCCGAAAGACGCAAACGACATCGGCTTTAAAGATGGCGATGATGTTTGGGTTGAAGGTGCAGAGAAAGGCCGCATTAAGGTTAAAGCTCTTGTAACGCGTCGTGTGAAACCTGGTCTGGCGTTTATCCCATTCCACTTCGGCGGTAAGTTCCAAGGTGAAGACCTACGTTCTAAGTATCCTGAAGGCACTGACCCGTATGTTATTGGTGAAGCTGCAAACACAGCAACCACTTATGGTTATGACCCTGTAACGTTAATGCAGGAAACGAAAGTAACCCTTTGTAACATTCGCAAGGCTTAAGGAGTCCAATAATGGCTAGAATGAAATTTCTTTGTGACACTAAGCGTTGTATCGAATGTAACGGCTGTGTCACCGCATGTAAAAACGAAAACGATGATGCTCTAGAGTGGGGTATTCAACGTCGCCGCGTTGTAACACTGAACGATGGTGAACCGGGTGAAAACTCTATCTCAGTTGCTTGTATGCACTGTACTGACGCGCCATGTATGGCGGTTTGTCCTGCAGACTGTTTCGAGCACACTGAAGATGGCATCGTGCTACATAACAAAGATCTGTGTATCGGTTGTGGCTACTGTCTGTTTGCTTGTCCGTTTGGTGCACCGCAGTTCCCTAAACAGGAAGCATTTGGTGAGCGCGGTAAGATGGACAAATGTACATTCTGTGCAGGCGGTCCTGAAACTGAAGCAGGCTCTGTTGAAGAGCGTCAGAAGTACGGTGCGAACCGTATTGCTGAAGGTAAGCTGCCAATGTGTGCATCACTATGTTCAACTAAAGCGCTACTAGCGGGTGATGCAGAGAAAGTCTCTGATGTATTCCGTCAGCGTGTTGTAGAGCGCGGTGCAAAAGGCGCAGGTTGGACCAATGGTAACGACCTATCTTACGATGCGACTAAGAGCTAAGTAGGGAGAGACGTATGCTTTCATTGTTAAAACGTCTCTCACTTGTCGTGCTGCCGCTATTGGCAGCACTGACAATGCTGGCTCCAATGAGTCACGCTGCTGAGACGAAAGCGAATACCGCAGAGCGTGAGATGACCCAACTGGCGGGTGCAGACTTTTGGCGACAAGTGCGTGAAGGTGAGACTGGATACACAACGTCTCAATCTGCTGAGCACGGTATGCTGATCAGTACGCCCGGGCAAACGTGGTACATCTTAAAAGAGAAGTGGATGTCTCCGGCAGGCGCAGTTGCTATCTTCGGTAGTATTGCCTTTGTTACTCTGATGTATGTTGTTATTGGTCCGCTGATGTTAAGCGCACCAAGAACAGGACGTAAGATAAAACGTTGGTCTCGCTTAGACAGAGCGCTCCACTGGAGTATGGCGTTTACCTTCCTGACTCTCGCCTTTAGTGGCTTGATGCTGGTTTACGGTAAGCACTTCTTAAAGCCTTATATCCCAACGGATCTATGGGGCTTTATCATTATGCTCGCTAAGCAATACCACAACTACATCGGTCCAATCTTCTATGTATTGCTGATGTGCGTACTAGTGAAGTGGTGGCGTAAGTCTATCTTCAAGATGGTTGACCTTAAGTGGTTCATGAAACTTGGCGGCATGGTTGGTAAGCATAAGGGCTCACATCCATCGGCAGAGTTTTCAAACGCTGGTGAAAAAGCGTTATTCTGGCTACTTATCGTCGTCGGTACCGTCGTCGCGATCAGTGGATTAGTTCTCGACTTCCCAATCTTTGGTCAAACACGTCGTGATATGGAGCTTTCTAACTTAGTTCATATGTTGGCGGCATTGATCCTTATCTGTGGCTTTGTGTTCCATATCTATATCGGCCTATTCGGTATGGAAGGTGCGCTAGAAGGTATGGTAACAGGCGAGGTGGATGAAACTTGGGCTAAAGAGCACCACGACCTTTGGTATGAAGAAGTGATGGCAAAAGAGAAGCAGGAGGCAGCACAAGGTGGCGCTTCTGTCGTGAACACAGAAACTGTCTCTCACACAGAAAATAAAGAGGTAAAACCGAATGAACAAACCTCATAAGGGTATATGGGTTGCTTACATATTAAGTTGCTTTACGCCATTTACCTGTCTGATTTCTGGTGTGATCGCGATTGTTTACGCTGGCTATCGCTTAGACAAAGGGGAAGATGGTGAAGTCGTTGACTCTCATTACTACGGCCTGATTCGCACTTTCTTCCTCAATCTGACTTACTTTGTGGTATTGATTGTTACAGTTGCGACATCAAATGGCGTTTTGGTCGGTGTAAACGACTACTGGTATAAGAGCCATTTCATCGATGAAATCGCATATTACATCCCTTACGTAGGTATGTTGTTTGGTGCTGTTGCTATCGTCGTTTGGTTCATTCGTATGTACCAAGGAATGACGCGTCTGAAGCAGGGTCTACCACAAAAAGCGTCGACAGGACCAAACTTGTAATAGCACTCCCAGAGTTCTCCTAATTAAAACCCAGCCCAGCGCTGGGTTTTTTAATCTCTCTATCTTTACCTCTTAACCGTCTAAATCTCGAGCCCGATGTTGCACGCTCTTTTATGGTGCAATTCACTATGTTGGTGCAAATAAAAATCAAAGCTCGCGCACTGTAGCTCACCAAACTTGTGCCACCAAACAATAAAGCCAAGGATAATCAGCAAGTTAAAAAGGAGTGCAGACTGCGAATATTTGGTTCGAAAGGAATGGAACACATCTTGCGTAGCTATTGAGTCTTTAAATAATTACATCATTTAACTCGCACATAATAAGTGCAAATGATAAAGCAAAAGGAGTTAGCTTTAATGAGCCAGTCAGTCGAGCAAGTTCATAGCGCAGTACAGAACTTGACGCAAAGTTCGGACACACTGTTTTTACTACTGGGTGCCATCATGGTCTTTTTGATGCACGCAGGTTTTGCCTTCCTGGAAGTGGGTACTGTAAGAAAGAAAAACCAAGTCAACGCCTTGGTAAAGATCCTTGCGGATTTTGGCGTTTCAGCCATCGCGTATTTCTTTATCGGTTATTGGGTTGCTTATGGTGCACACTTTTTTGCTGATGCCGATACCTTAGCTCAAGCTAATGGCTATGAGTTAGTGAAGTTCTTTTTCTTAATGACGTTTGCTGCAGCGATTCCAGCAATTGTATCTGGTGGTATCGCAGAGCGTGCGCGTTTCTACCCAGTACTATTAGCAACCCTGTTTACAGTTGGGCTGGTATATCCATTTTTCGAAGGGATTATTTGGAATGGGAATTTTGGCCTACAAGATTGGTTTGAGGCGCAGTTTGGTTATGGCTTCCATGACTTCGCCGGCTCAATCGTGGTCCACGGTGTAGGTGGTTGGATTGCATTAGTCGCAGTTTATTTTTTGGGTATGCGTAAAGGGCGTATTCGTGCAGGCAAACACACCAACTTCGCACCATCAAACATTCCTTTCTTAGCACTTGGCGCATGGATTCTTTGTGTTGGTTGGTTTGGCTTTAATGTAATGTCAGCGCAGGCGATCAATGGCATTAGTGGCTTAGTCGCAATGAACTCGCTGATGGCGATGGTTGGCGGTATTCTCGCAGCACTGTTTGCTGGCAAAAATGACCCTGGCTTCATTCACAATGGCCCTTTAGCTGGATTAGTCGCTGTTTGTGCAGGTTCTGATTTGATGCATCCACTCGGTGCACTCGTAACAGGTGGTGTAGCAGGTGCGCTGTTCGTTTACTTATTTACCTACATGCAAAACAAAACCAAGATCGACGATGTTCTGGGTGTGTGGCCTCTGCATGGCGTTTGTGGCGCGTGGGGCGGTATCGCTGCTGGCATCTTTGGCCAACAAGCATTCTGGGGACTAGGTGGTGTGAGCTTTGTGGTACAGGTTTTAGGTACTATCGCAGGCATCGCGGTTGCAGTTGGCGGTGCATTTATCGTCTATGGCATCCTTAACAAAGTAACGGGCCTTCGTTTGAGCGAAGAAGACGAATTCAACGGTGCAGATCTTTCTATTCATAAGATCTCATCTGTGAGTGAAGATTAAGTTTCAATACGAATTATCTTCTGGTCATTCTAACCCCAATCTAAAAGCGGCCTCGGTCGCTTTTTTAATTGCTCTACATCATCAAAATCGACACATTGTTTCTCTCATCACAGTTTTTCTTATTTAAAACTCAAGCTAGTTCACAAATGACCAATGAATACATGCACATAAGACCATGGTCTAATCCCCAAAACTATTGTTGGAATTTGAACAATGCTAAGCTGTTACAAAGTGACATATTGATAAGGACGTAATATGAATTTCCCATACAGAAATATCGTGATTCTCACTGGAGCTGGGATCTCGGCAGAATCAGGAATACAAACTTTTCGTGCACAAGACGGATTATGGGAAAACCACAAGATCGAAGATGTGGCGACTCCCGAAGGCTTTCAACGAGATCCTGATTTAGTTCAGGCATTTTACAACAAACGCCGCAAAGGGCTGCAGAGCCCCGACATTGAACCTAATGCAGCACACAAAGCGCTAGGAGAGCTTGAGAAGCGTTTAGAAGGGAAGGTCACTATCATTACACAAAATATCGATAACCTTCACGAGAGAGGCGGCAGCGAGAATGTAATACACATGCACGGCGAGCTTCTTAAAGCGCGTTGCAGTGAGTCCAATCAGGTTATCGAACATAAAGAAGACATCCTTACTGGCGAGTTATGCCACTGCTGTCAAATCCCAGCACAAATGAGACCTCACATTGTCTGGTTTGGAGAAATGCCTCTGCGCATGGGTGACATCTATTCTGCGCTAGAAGAAGCTGACTTGTTTATTTCGATTGGTACCTCTGGCGTGGTTTACCCAGCTGCTGGCTTCGTCCACGATGCCAAAATGCACGGTGCTCATACGATAGAAATCAATCTAGAACCGAGTGCCGTAGAGAGTGAATTTGTTGAAAAGCGTTACGGTAAGGCAAGTATTGAAGTCCCTAAGTTAGTATCAGAACTCCTATACGAAGAGCCGAGCAGTTTAAGAGCTTGAAAGCGTGATTAACTTATTACGACAAACGAAAACAAGGCATCACAGTAAAATGTGATGCCTTGTTTTTTTGAGTATGGCTCATGCTAATGGATAGCCAATATGAATAACCAATATTGCGTTAGTGCTTTTTGGCATAGAAAGCGATAGCTTCCTCACTGGTCATCCCGTAATTTTGAATCAGGTCTACAAGTTGACGTTTTTCTTCTAGCTCAGCAAGAATCTCTGGATCAGTTTCAATTTCATAGTCATCAATATCATGTATCGGCTTCACGTCTCTTATCCTTCTGAACTACAACAAAAAAAGACTAGCATAACCAACAGAGACTCAAGTAATAGTTCACACGAAGTGCGAGTTACCGTGCAAAAACAGATCGTTCATCGCATCGTTTCAGAAACACATTTCACCGAATAACTTATCATTCTAATGACTGTGTTTCGCTTTCTTCATGGTGTACATGGCTTTATCTGATACCACTAAAGCTTGCTGAAAAGTCTCACGTGTTGCCGGAGTCACGCCGTATGAGAAATGAATATTCTCGCCGTGAAGCAGGTTCGCAACCTGTTCAATAAACTCTGCACCACGCCCTTTGAGCGTAACCACAACAAACTCATCACCACCAATTCGAAATAATAGCTCTTCTTGCACAGCGGCCTGACGCAGCACTTGGGAAAAACGCACGATCATGAGATCACCGACGTTATGGCCCTTAAGATCATTAACTCGCTTTAAACCGTCAAGATCAAGATAGATAACATCGAACTCTTCAAGCGTGACAGTATCCAGTTTTTTGCGGTTGAAGAGACCCGTTAATTCATCAATATCGCCTTGAGCCTTAATGGATGAGGTCAGTTGCGTTATTCCAATCGCAATCAACAAGAATGCAATCTGCAATAAACCGTCTTCTAAAATAGTATCGAGAAGCTCATGGCGGTCAGCCCATTCGTCTAGACGCTCAAGCTCGGTGGTAACGTCATAGAATAAGTTGAAAATAAGGAGCAGGGCGCCGAAGTGTAAGATCTTATGAGGACCGATAGCTTTGCGAGCAACCGCATAAACATAGATAACGATAATGAGAGTATTCGTTTCAAAGAATAAGTCGTAATTTGAATCTATGTCCGTCACTGAGCTCAAGCCAAGCATGATGAATGAGCCTAAAAGCATAAGAGTAACGATCACCAATATAGGGTTTGCTTTCATATTTAACCGCACTTTATGTTGTTTATTTCATACTATATAAAGTTTAGATAAAAAGAAAGCGGCTAAAGCCGCTTTCAATATCATTTAAAGTTAAATTAGTTGTTAACTTTTAGTTTTTGGAAGTACTCGTCATAAATCACGCTCGCTTCACCCACTTCGTCTTGCCATACACCGTTGTCCATTACAGATTGTGGTGGGAAAACGTTCTGGTCTTCAGCAAACTCTTTTGGTAGGAGAGGGTATGCCGTTTTCACTGGCGTTGGGTAACCGATCTCTAGTGCGATTTTCGCTGCGTTTTCAGGGCGAAGTAGGAAGTCGATCATCTTGTGTGCCGCATCTACGTTTTTCGCACCCGATGGAATCGCAAGGCTGTCCATCCAGAAGATTGCGCCTTTCTCTGGCCAGATGATGTCAATGGTTGCACCTTCTTGACGTGCCATGTAAGCAGAACCGTTCCAAAGCATACCTAATGATACTTCGCCAGCAAGGTAAGGGTTTGCAGGGAAATCTGAGTTGAATACTAATACGTTTGGCATCAGTTTTTTCAGCTCTTCGTAAGCTGCTTTTATTTCGTCTGGGTTAGTGGTGTTTGGAGAGTAACCCAGTTTAGTTAAAGCGATGTGGAATACTTCACGAGAGTCGTCCATCATCATCAGCTGACCTTCCCACTGTGTATCCCATAGGTCATCCCATGATTTAACAGAAGACTTGTCTAGCATGTCTGAATTAATGCCAATACCCGTTGCACCCCAGATATATGGAATAGAGTAGCTGTTGCTTGGGTCAAATGGCTTATCTAGGTAGTTTGGATCCAAATCAGCAAAGTGAGTTAGCTTAGATTTGTCTAGCTCTTGAAGCATGCCTTCTTTACGCATCTTAGATACGAAGTACGTAGAAGGTACAACTAGGTCGTAACCTGAACCTTGAGTTTTTAACTTAGCGTACATGCTTTCGTTAGACTCATAGGTAGAGTAGATAACTTTAATTCCAGTCTCTTCAGTGAAATCTTCTAACACTTCGTTAGGGATATATTCAGACCAGTTGTAGAAGTACAGTTCTTGGTCAGCTGCGAAAGAAGGAGTTGAAAGTAAGGTAGCAGCACACAATGCGCCGGTATACAGTGTTTTTTTCATTACTGTTCCGTTCATTTGTTTGATTTGAATCTGGGTTGCGGACCCAATGTGAATCGATTTATAAAAATCGCGTCGGATTATAGCAGTCTAATACGAAAATAGGCAGCCTAAGCTGCCTATTGCATTGAAATTATTATAGACCTTACTGGCCTGCTTTCAACTTCATGAAGTAATCTTCGTATTTTACTGTTTTGTCACCGACAGCAGCCTGCCATTCAACACGATCCAGATCTTCTTGAGAAGGGAACAGTGCAGGGCTATCTTTGAACTTCTCATTCGAAGCTTTTACTGCTGTTAGGTAACCAGTATCGCGAGAGATTTGTTCTGCGATTTCAGGACGTAGTAGGAAGTCAATCATCTTGTGAGCCGCTTCTACGTTCACTGCACCAGAGCTGATAGCAAAGTTGTCTACCCAACCAATACCACCTTCTTTCGGGAATACTAGCTTAATTGGTAAACCTTCATTTTGCGCTGCTGCTGCAGAGCCGTTCCAAAGCATACCTAAACCAACTTCACCAGACATGTATGGCGCACCTGGGTTATCAGAGTTAAACACAAGTACGTTTGGCATCAGCTTTTGCAGCTCAGCGTAAGCTTCATCGATCTGCTTTTCATCTGTTGTGTTGCCTGAATAACCGAGTTTACGAAGAGCGATATGGAACACTTCACGCGTGTCATCCATCATCATCAACTGACCTTCAAGCTCTGGCTTCCACAGATCAGCCCAGCTTTGAAAATCTTCTGGGTCATACATATCTGTATTTACAGCAAGACCAGTGATCGCAACAACGTGAGGAATAGAGTAGTCGTTGTTTGGATCGTATGGCTTATCTAGGTAGTTAGTGTCTAGGTTAGTAAAGTTACTTAGCTTAGACTTATCAATTTTTTGCAACATGCCTTCATCGCGCATTTTAGACACGAAGTAGGTTGATGGCACAACAAGGTCGTAGCCTTTGTTATGTGTTTTTAGCTTTGCGTATAAAGTTTCATTCGACTCGTAAGTAGAGTAGATAACCTTGATACCTGTTTCGTTCGTGAACTGTTCTAGGATCTCACTATTGATGTAAGGACCCCAGTTCATAAACACTAGTTCTTTGTTCTCTTCTGCAGTAACAGATGCAGAAAACATAGAAAGCGCACATGCACTACCAGCTAATAAAGTAGCCCATTTTTTCATTGACGTTAGCTCCAAACTAAACGTTGCCCAAAGGCAGTAGATAGAGAAACAGAATGATGACATCACCATTCTGTTTATGAATAACACTTGAGGTTTACTTGATTTTCTCTCTCGCTAGTAATTGAGACGCAACCACTAGTATCAATGAGACCACAAGCATGACCGTTGCAAGGGCGTTAACCTCGGGTGAAATTCCCACTTTAACCATTGAGTAAATCTTCAATGGTAAGATTTCATAAGTTGGACCCGTTACAAAAGAGCTTATGATTACGTCGTCTAAAGACAAGGTAAAGCTCAATAACCAGCCCGCAGCAACCGCAGGTTTCGCTAGCGGTAGGATGATCTGTTTCAAAATCGTCCATTCGCTCGCACCTAAGTCTTTTGCTGCTTCAAGCATTTTGACATCAAATCCGTTCAAGCGGCTGTAAACTGTCACCACAACGAACGGTAGGCAGAACGTGATGTGAGCAGCGAGTAGGGTAAAGAACCCTAACTGAACGCCCATCACCAAGAACAGAGCCAGCAATGAGATCGCCATAACAATGTCTGGTGACATCATTACAACGAACAACATTGTGTTTACGACGCCTTTGCCTTTGAACTGGTATCGGAACAAGGCAACCGCCGTTAAACTACCTACAATTGTAGCTGCCGTTGCAGAAAACACAGCAACATTTAGAGAGTGCCACGCTGCCTGCATAAGGCTATCGTTGTTTATCAGCGCGTCGTACCACTTAGTCGTAAAACCGCCCCATTTCATACCAAACTTGTTCGCATTAAAGGAGTTAGCAATTAATACGATGATTGGCAGATATAGGAAACCATATACCAATGTCATAAAGCTGAACTTAACTGTGCGACCCATTAGTCTAGCTCCACCTTTTTATTCAATAGCTTGCCTGCACGATAGTAGGCATAAAGCATCACAGCCATAGCAGCGGTTAGTGCAATACTGGTTGCTGCACCAAAAGGCCAATCTCGAGCATTCAATACTTGGCTCTTAATCACGTTACCAATCAATAGGTTCTTCGCTCCGCCCAGAAGATCGGAAATATAGAACATACCTAGCGCTGGTAATAGAACAAGCAAGCAGCCGCCAATAATACCTGGCATTGTCAATGGCAAGATGACTTTAAGTAGCGTCTGCAACTTATTCGCACCCAAGTCTTTTGCTGCTTCGATATAGGTATCGTCCAACTTCTCAA
Source organism: Vibrio fortis (assembly GCF_024347475.1). Lineage (NCBI taxonomy): Bacteria > Pseudomonadati > Pseudomonadota > Gammaproteobacteria > Vibrionales > Vibrionaceae > Vibrio > Vibrio fortis. The sequence goes on along the minus strand of NZ_AP025487.1, from coordinate 1,586,900 downwards.
TCGCAGAGTAGAGTGGCAAAATCATAAATGGCAATAAGATGTATACCAGACCGATCATCACAGCCGTTTCGGTGTACATAATACGCATCGGTTTGTCGATGATTTCGAGCGCCATTAAGCTTTTGTTCAACACGCCTTGAGTACCCAATACGATCTTCAAACCGTAAGTACGAATCAGTGAGTTGGTCCAAAAAGGAACTATCACTAAGAACAGCATGAATGGGCGCCACTTAGCCGGCATTTTTGCCACGATGTAAGCAAACGGGTAGCCAATCACTAAACAAAGTAGAGTAGCCACAATCGCCATGTAGAACGAATGCGCCAACACTTTGAAGTACAGTGGATCAGCTAAACGCGCGTAGTTATCGAGTGTAAAAGTCATCTCGATAAGATTCGCTTCATCTCTAGTTAGAAAGCTTGTACCGATGATCATGATGTTTGGAATCATCACGAAAATAACAAGCCAACCAGTGATCAAAGCGATAATGGCGTTTTGTAAATTAAACTTCTTGCTCATCTTCTAGTACCACTTCCCAGCTCTCAACCCAAGTTACAGCAACTTTTTGGCCCAATGAGTGATCAACATCTGGGTCATCTTCGTTGAAGAATTCGCTTACCATAACGCGCATACCAGATTCTAGTTCAACGACTGAATCTAGGGTCATGCCTTTGTAGGTACGCTCAATAATATGGCCAACAATACCGCGCTGTTCTGACTCCTTGATCTCTTCGATTCGAAGATCTTCTGGTCTTAGTAGAACTTGCAGATTCTGTCCTTCCGAGATTGCTTTATCGTGGTAGATAACCGAATCTTCACCTTCAATCTTTGCCACGATGCGTTTGTCATCAAGACGAGATATCGCTGTTGCTTCAAACACGTTGATTTCACCAATGAAACGCGCAACGAATAGGTTCTTAGGCTCTTCGTAAATTTCACGTGGTGTACCATCTTGTTCGATAACACCGTCTCGCATAACAATAATACGGTCTGACATCGATAGCGCTTCTTCTTGATCATGCGTTACAAAAATGAACGTAATCCCAAGTTGACGCTGAAGCTGCTTAAGCTCAATTTGCATCTGTTTACGAAGTTTGTAATCCAGAGCAGACAGAGATTCATCCAGCAGTAGAACTTTAGGCTTGTTAACAACGGCACGCGCTATGGCGATACGTTGTTGCTGACCACCAGAGAGTTGGTGTGGTTTTCGCTGTGCCATCTGTTCTAGGCGTACCATTTTCAAGGCGTCCATCACACGAGGTTCAATCTCTGCGCTAGGAACTTTCTGCATACATAGACCAAATGCCACATTGTCGAAGACTGTCATATGTGGGAATAGGGCGTAGCTCTGGAAAACAGTGTTTACGTGCCTTTGTTCAGCAGGGACTTGGGTAACATTCTGGTCAGCTAATAGTATTTGACCATTATCTGCCGTTTCAAAGCCCGCAATCATTCTTAGTACTGTGGTTTTACCACAACCCGATGGACCTAAGATGGTGAGAAACTCACCGTGATTGACATTTAGATCAAGATTGCCGATGACTTCCTTACCATCGAAACTTTTACTAATACCAGTGAGTTGTACTACTGGTTTTCCTACTGATTGTTTAGCGTTCAACGTCTGTTTTTCTCCACCTTGGTCCTTTTCAAGACCTGTTGCTACACACTTTTAAGGCGCGCATCATAATCACCAAAATCGTGAATTCAAAGCATTTTTTATCATTGGTTGATAAAAAATTTCGCAGGTAAAAGTAAACATCCTTTACCATACTGATATTTGAGGCATTTCTGCATAAATAAGTGTTTAATTATTAACCATTAACGCATAAAAGCAAGCCTTGTTACAGAATCAAGTTTTAGTTTGCACTCTACATATGAGTATAATGAAGCCAATTTTTTATCAATAAGTTAGGTGGCTTCGAATTCGCTAGCGCACCTAGGTATCACTATGAATAATGACATCGAAAAAGACTTTAATTTAGGCGGCAGTATCGACAGAGCACTTTCTGGAGATTACGAACTGAAAGCGACAGCTGTTTTCCAAGAAGCGTGGAAGCATACGATTAGCCACTTCTTAAACTTCTCGCCAGCCATTATTGCTTTAATGTTTGTCCAACTTGCTATCTTTTATATCGCTCTGAAGTTACAGCTTGGTGACCCAAGCATTATCCTTGATGCCGTGATTGATCCTGAAGCATTTACGCCTCAGATCGTTGAATCGATTTTTATTGCTAACTTTAGCTATGAAGTAATCAGCGCACCGGTTTACGCAGGTATCAGCTTAATGGCAATGAGCCACGCGGCCGGATTAAATACTAAGTTGCGTCATATTGGTAAAGGGCTTCAATTTACAGTACCCGTGATCTTAGCAACGCTATTTAGCCTAATGCTACAAGGCATCGCAGGTATGATTCTACCTTTCTTGTCGATTTACTTCTCGTTGGCATTTACGCACTCAATCCTGCTTATCTGTGATAAGAAAGTGCCGCCGATGCAATCTTTGTTACTGTCACTGCGCGCAGTAAACAAAAAGATATTCACAGTTGCTGCTATTTACCTGATGGTAATGCTGATGTTTATTGCTGCAGCGATGCTTTACGGCATTGGCTTGATTTTCGTTTTACCGTTCTTCTTCCATGTGAAAGGTATTCTGTATCGCGAAATGTTCGGTATTAAGCTGAAGCTTATTGCATCGGACAAGCCTAAGAACGATGACGACAATAACAACGACTCACAGGTTTTCGATGCATAATTCAGATTCAGGACGAAAAAGCCGTGCTCTTGCACTAAAGGTTACTGCTTTAGCACTGGTAGGCTCGGTCTCTCTGGTTGGTCCTTACCTCTATAATGAAGAAGAGGAACGTCGAAAAGCATCTTTAGAGAAAACAGAAGCAAAAGCGACGCATACTATCCTTGAGCTTGATCTGCCATCAGGGAAGCCTAACTTCGCGGCAATTGAAGATACCAACGCAAAGAAAAAAGCCTTCTTCGATTACTTACGTCCAAGTATCAACCTAGAAAACCGTCGTATTTCAAAAGAAAGAGCCTTCTTAAAAAGCCTAGCTGATAAGAACGTGACAAATGCAGACTCGGAAGATAAGGCGTACGCAAACAGGTTAGCGAAACTTTATAGTTTACCGTTACCAACCGCGGGTATTGATGACGCTTGGTTAAACGAGATGCTGAGCCGCGTCAATGTGCTACCTGAAGCTCTGGTCCTCACACAAGCGGCTAATGAGTCTGCTTGGGGTACATCGCGCTTCGCCACTGCAGCAAACAACTACTTTGGACATTGGTGTTACAGCAAAGGATGCGGGCTTGTACCATTACAACGTAACGAGGGAAGCACCCATGAAGTTGCTAAGTTCTCGTCAAGCCAAGAGTCTGTTCACCGTTACTTTATGAATCTGAATCGCAATAAAGCCTATCAAGACCTACGTGCTATACGCGCGCAACTTGATGAGCAGGGCGAAGACCTTCTAACTTTTGGTGCAGCAACCGAGTTAACACAAGGCTTATTAAAATATTCTGAACGTGGCACCGACTATGTGACTGATTTACAAGCCATGATACGTCACAACAAGGTATACTGGGTCAAATAACCTATCAAACTAATAGAGAGCAGCGGGTTAACGCTGCTCTTTTTGTTTTTAAGCTCAACAATTATAAGAAGTACCATGAAAAAGACGACGCTTGCTATTCTTGCCTCATTGAGCCTTGGGCTATCTCTTCCTGCTGCGGCCCAAGAGTACATGTTCACCTATTCAAAGCTCTATACTCAACTCAAAAACAACCTTAAAGAAGGGCATGAAGACGTTAAAGTCGCTGTTTTTTTCGTTGATCAAGCAACCAATACCACTTGTCACATCAGTAAGTCGTGGATGGAAAAAGAAGAACATTACGAAGATCTGAAAGTATCACCAGTGAATGAACTGCTTCTTCCTATCGACAAGAACTTGCGCTCTGCTAATCCTTTAATCTTCGTTCATACAACGGAAAAAGAGTGCGCGTATTCACTCGTAGTTATGACCAAAGAACCACTACAAGGCGAAGTACAGGTTAGCGACATCGAGGCACTACTGCCGCAAATGCAAACCATGTTAGAAGATCTTAGCGGTATGTTCTCTAGTTGGTTTACACCCGATATTGAGGGCGTGACATTGGAGTTCCCAAATCAACTCAACAGTGAAATCAGCCTTTCAAATGGCAAAACAATAGCGATTGAACAGGGTCGTGCTCGCTTTGCCATTGCAGATCTTGATGGAGCGAGCAGCTTTACACTACCAGAACCAACGCTGAGAGTGCTGCCGTATATTCCAACTGATAAATAAAACGGCTCCTAACATCTAATCGAAAACAGCAAGCACATCGCTTGCTGTTTTTGTTTGAATCCAATTGATATAGAACAGTATTGTCAATAAGAGGTGAGGTTATCTCGCGTTGACTATTTCAACCTGAAATAAAAATCCGTATAATCCACGCCCTAAAACATACCACCTAGCAATCGACAGTCGGTGTTTCCGGCAGTATGAGAATAGCAATGAACCAAAACGATAACAGAAAAGAAATCCACGAATTCAACAAGCTTCAAAAGCGCCTAAGAAGAAATGTTGGAAATGCCATCATCGACTACAACATGATTGAAGAAAATGACGTAGTAATGGCGTGTATTAGTGGCGGTAAAGACTCATTCGCTATGCTAGATATCCTGCTACGTTTACGCGAAGCAGCACCAATCAAGTTCGATGTTGTGGCGGTAAACTTAGACCAAAAACAACCAGGTTTCCCTGAACATATTCTTCCTGAATACTTTGAAACGCTGAACATCCCTTACTACATTGTCGACAAAGATACTTACTCGGTAGTAAAAGAGAAGATCCCAGAAGGTAAAACGACTTGTGGTCTATGCTCGCGTTTGCGTCGCGGCACGCTTTACTCGTTTGCAGAGAAAATTGGCGCAACTAAGATTGCACTGGGTCATCACCTAGACGACATCGTAGAAACCATGTTCCTAAACATGTTCCACGGTGCGCGCCTAAAAGCGATGCCACCTAAGCTACGTTCTGATGATGGTCGTAACGTGGTTATCCGTCCGCTGACTTACTGTCGTGAAACCGACCTTATTAAGTACGCAGAGCACAAAGAGTTCCCGATCATTCCTTGTAACCTATGTGGTTCACAAGAGAATCTACAACGTCAATCTATTAAAGCGATGCTGATTGATTGGGATAAGAAAACACCAGGTCGCGTAGAGAAGATCTTTAAGTCAATTCAAAACGTGAGCCCAAGCCAACTGGCTGACCGCGAGTTGTTCGATTTTGTGAATCTACCACTAGACCGTAGCGGCGAGCGTGAAGAGTATGAATTTAGCGAAGCCGAGATTTCTTCATCTAACATCGATGAATCAATGTTCATCGACGTGACGAATATTTAGCATTAAAGCTAGAAAAGAACAGATACAAACAAAAGCGCCTCTAGTGAGACTAGAGGCGCTTTTTTAATACAGGAGAAAATCTAGTTAGATGTATTTGGGTCGAGCGGACTAATAAACCCAGCAGGTTTCAGAGCCAAGACATCACAGTTAATTTTATCAATCACATGCTCCGCCGTATTGCCAATAAACACAGCAGATAAACCAGTACGACCTGTTGTGCCTAGAATCACCATAGCAGCGTTATTCTCTGCAGCCACCTTAGGAATAATATCTTCAGGTAAGCCTTGTTCAACAATCGTCTGCTCCTCACACATACCATGTTTCTGGCGTAGTGCTTTCATTGCCGTTAGATGATGCCCACGGACAGCATCGGTATAAGATGTCGGGTCAAATTCCGGAAGCTCAATCGTGATATTTGCTGGCGTAACAGGGTAGGCGTTAACCAAGTATGGTTGAGCATCTAATCGGCCTGTAATTTCCAACAATCTATCAACCATCGCATCATTAAGTTCTAGATGAGATTCCGTCTCAGAACCAACGTGAACAGACGCATAGATCTTAGCATCTTCTGGCCAATATTCGTTTTTCACCAATAAAACTGGGCTTGGGCATTTACGCAACAGGTGCCAATCTGTAGGCGTGAAGATTACAGACTCTAGCGTATCATGCTTACGAGTACCTTTAATTAAGATGTCATGTTCACCACTAAACACCTCAGCAATAATGGCTTCATACGGGCGGTTATGCCATACAACCTTAACATTGAATTCGATGGTGTCATCAATGTATGGCTCAGCCACTTTGTTCATCCAAATCTCACGTTGGTGAATCACACCTTTACGCATGGCATCACGCTCGTCGACAGAGAGCATTGAAGTCATGTCATACGAGAAATCATAAATGGAAAGAAAGAAAGTAACGTGGCTTTTTGAAGTGCTTTTTTTGGCAAGTTGAATAGCGCGAACGAGGGCAGGTTGCTCATCGTGATTGATGTCGGCGACCACTAAAATTTTGTTATAGATACTCATAACTAAGCCTACTTTTCAGACTGAACATATAAACAATGTAGCGTAGTTATGAAGAGATTAAGAGAAATATAGGAGGTTTTTGAAGAGAAACATGATGTAGCTCATTATTGAACTACATCATTGATATTTAGAACTATTCTTTAGAAACGCCAGCTAATTCCATCAGCGCATCGTGATCTTCGATAGTAATGTACTTACCTTTAACGCTCAGGATGTCTGCTTTTTGGAAACGACCAAGTAGGCGGCTGATTGTTTCAACAGTAAGACCTAGATAGTTACCGATATCGCCACGAGTCATTGTTAAGCGGAACTCTCTTGGGCTGAAACCACGTTGAGAGAATCGAGTAGACAAGTTGTAAAGGAATGCAGCAAGACGCTCTTCTGCATTCTTTTTAGAAAGAAGCAGAATCATTTCTTGATCACCTTTAATCTCGTTACTCATCAGACGCATGATTTGCTGACGAAGCTTCGGCATCTTACCTGATAAGTCATCTAGAATTTCGTATGGGATTTCACATACCATTGAAGTCTCTAGAGCTTGTGCAAAGCTAGGGTGTAGGTCGCCAGTAATTGCATCAAAGCCAACTAAATCACCAGCCAAGTGGAATGCAGTAATCTGCTCATCACCTTGCTCAGTAATTGTATAGCTTTTGATAGTGCCAGAGCGTATCGCGTAAAGAGACTTAAGCTCATCACCCGCTTTAAATAGCTCTTGGCCCTTTTGAATAGGCTTTTTTCGCTCAATGATCTGGTCTAGTTGATCCAGTTCAGATTCATTCAAAGTAAATGGGATACACAGCTGGCTAATACTACAATCCTGACAATGGATTGCACAGCCACCAGACTGAACACGTTTCGTCACAGGCTTTTCAGAAATCATAACAATCTTTCACTATTTGATATACGTCAATATTTTAGCATCCATTCAGAGTAAAGGATAGCAAAAAAACCGCATTTAAAGCACACCTATACGGTATAAATAATGAGCTGAATGGCTTGGTAGGCAGTAAATAGACCGTACAAAAGGATCAAAATTGCACCGCATTGTCTAAACAAGTCAGCTTGTTGCAACTTTTTTAGAAAACCAGCACCAAAACCAACGGTGAGCATTGCAGGCAAGGTCCCGAGACCAAACGCGAGCATGATTCCAGCACCGTTAATCCAGCTTCCTGAGACCGCGGCCCACGTCAACATAGAGTAAACGAGACCACAAGGAAGCCATCCCCAAACAAAGCCAAATGGCAGAGCATGGCTCGGGTGCTTGAGAGGAAGAAGCGATTGACCTATTGGAGAAACGTAGCGCCATAAGCGTTGTCCAACTTTTTCAAAAGCCAATAGACCAAACCACCATTTACCGATGTATAACGCCAGTACAATCATGAATACCGCAGCAACAAGCCGTAGCCAAGCTAACGCAGCGTTAAAATCACTAAGCTGTCCTAATGAAGAGACCGCACCACCAATTAACCCACCAATCATCATATAACTGAGTAAACGCCCAAAGTTATAAAGAATAGGAGTAATAGGGGAAGGCTTTTGAGCGCCAATAGAAAGAATCGACGCGATGCCACCGCACATTCCCATGCAGTGGCCTGCGCCGATCAATCCAACCACAAAGGCACCAATCCAATCGGGTGTCATTTCTTGCTACTTGGTTGTTTCTTTGAAGCAGGATCGTTTGCGTCTTCATCGAACAAAATGTTGTGACCTTGGCGTTCTAAGTCTTCAAATTGTTCGCTTTTCACTGCCCACAAAAATATGCCGACAGCAATGCACACTAAGACGATAGCGATAGGAATGAGTATGTATAAGCTTTCCATTATTTACCTTGCTCTTTTAGAAGTCTCAGTGAGTTAGACACTACAATGATAGAACTCGCTGACATGCCAACCACAGCGATGTAGGGTGCGACCAGGCCAGCAACCGCAAGCGGCAGTATAAGTAGGTTGTATCCCAGTGACCACGCTAAGTTTTCACGAATGATTTTACGAGTTTTCAATGCCAACTTACGTGACTGAAGTAGCCTATCAAGCTTATCACCTAACAAAACCATATCAGCAGAAGCTTTAGCGACATCTGTACCGCCGCCCATCGCTACAGATAAATGAGCGCCCGCAAGAATAGGTGCATCGTTAATACCATCACCAACCATCATCGTAATATCTTTGTCATCACGAGAGTTGAGGTAGGCAAGCTTATCTTCAGGTTTAGCGTTGGCAACAATATCTGTAATACCGATCTCTTCCGCGACAGGTTTAGCATTGACTAATGAGTCACCAGTCAAAAGAGTGGTTTTGATGCCCGCTTCTTTGAACTTTTGAATGAACTCGATGCTCTCTTTACGAATTGGATCTTCATAAACAAAGGTTGCAATGTGTTTATCATCAAGAGAGAGGTAAATACCGTTACTCTGATCGTTCTGAGCCTCGCCAAGAATAAACTCGCTACTTCCGATAGCCACTTTATGACCATTCCACTCACCAGTAATACCGGAACCAATCACATTGTTCACTGAGTCGACTCTTACATCATCAGATTCAAACGCTTTAAACGCTTTAGCGATAGGGTGGTTAGCATGTTGCTCAAGGCTTGCGGCTATCTGTAGACAGGTATCTTCGTCTATATCTGAATGCGTTGCAGTTTGACTAATACGAATGTCACCTTCGGTAAGGGTTCCTGTTTTATCAATGATGAGGTGATTTACCTTACAGAGCGTCTCAAACACGTGACCCTTGCGAAGCAGGATACCGAAATTACCCATACGGGAAGTTGAACAGGTGATTGCTGTTGGTGTTGCAAGAGATAATGCACAAGGACAAGTCGCAACCAGTACTGACAACATGATCCAGAATGCGTCTTCTGGTTTAGTTTGATGCCAGTACAACCAAGTACCAAAAGAGATAATCAAAATCACAGCGACGAAGTAGCGCGCTACGATATCCGCAATCTCTGCAATACGAGGCTTAGAAAGCTGAGCTTCATCTTGTAAACGGACAATGTTGGAGATAACCGAATCCGCTTTTGAGCTCTTTACTTCAAGTTCAAAAGACTCGTCACCATTTAAGGTACCTGCAAAAACAGAGCCCCCTTGGTTTTTTACGACGTGGATCGATTCACCCGTGAGCATGGATTCATCAATATGAACTCGCCCAGATAACACGACACCATCTGCAGGAATGTGTTCACCGGGTAGAACTCGGATTTTGTCGCCAACCTTAAGCGTCTTAACTGGAATTTGATCGCCATCGAGAGTGGTTGCCATTGCTGGAACTAACTTAAGCAGGTTGCCACTTGCGGCAGCTGCTTTGCGACGGGCGCGCATCTCAAGGAATCGCCCTAACAAGAGGAAGAACGTAAACATCGAGATAGATTCGAAGAAGACTTCGCCTTGCTCTGTTACAGTTGCTACTAAGCTAGCCACGTAGGCGAACAACAGGGCGATAGACACGGGTACATCCATACCTAACGTACGGCCTTTGATACTTCGCCAAGCATTAATATAGAAAGGTAATGCTGAATACAGTAAAACCGGTGTTGCGAAGATTAAACTCACCCAACGAAAATAGTGCTTAAACTCAGGCTCAAGATTACCGAAAACTTCAAGATACAGGGCGACTGCAAGCATCATTACTTGCATCGTTGCCAGACCAGCAACACCTAAACGATACAAATAGTTCTTCATCGAACGATGGTAAGCCGCTTCTTGCTTGTCTGCCTCAAAAGGCGCCGCTTTATAACCAAGCGTATGAATCGCAGAAAGCAGCTCACTCAGTTTAGTTTTTGTATTGTCCCAGCTAAGAAGGGCACGGTTGGTTGTCGTGTTAACACGAATACCATAAACACCGTCTTGAGAAGAGACTTGCTTCTCAATCAACCAAGCACAAGCCGCACAAGAGACACCCTCTAGTGACAATGTCACCTCTGAGGTGTTTTCAGAATTGCGAACAAACTCAAGTTGCACATCTTCATTGTCGTAATGACTGAGGGCAAGTAACTGTTCAGGAACAAGGTCAGCTTTTTCAGCCGGAGCGGTACGATATTGGTAGTAGGAGACCAAGCCACTATCAACGATGGTTTGGGCTACGGTTTCGCAGCCCGGGCAACACATTGGACGTATAGAGCCTAATATTTCTACTTTAAAATCCGTTTCCGCTGGTACATCTTCACCGCAGTGATAACAGGATTCACTCATACTTTAGTTCTCTAGTTTGATTTTGTTTTCTAGAGGGAAGGTGATACGGCCTTGCACCAACCATTCTTCGTTGTGTGGCGTCAATTCAATGAACCAAGGGCCTTCAATCTCATGGTCAGTGTTAAGCACGTAATCGCCCTGTGCGTTCGCTGTAAGCAGTTGTGTGAAGTCGCGGTCAGGCAGGGTGCGGTGAACAAACATGGCACTGATCGCAGGGAAGTGCTCAAGTTTGCCTTTATCTAAAGAAATGATGATTGACTCACCACGCTCAGAAATGTCTGCTGACAAGCCTAGTTCTTTTGCTACGTTAACCTTAGAGATATCGACATTAATGCCTTTCCCTTTTTTATAGTAATCCTCAGTGACCAAGTCGACAGAGTTCTGTGTAAATACAATAACCGTTAAGATCGTCCAGACCACAACTGTCGCAGGCAACGCGATTAAGAACCACGGCCAAAACTGTTTATACCAAGGCTTTACCATAAAAAAGATCTCGAAAAAGAATAAAAAGAAGTGTTTATAAAATAAAGGAAAGACAGCCCCTAAGAAAGGGGCTGTTATTGAAATGTTACTTATTATCTGAGTTGCTTAAGCTCCACACGTAAGCAGAAACTAGTTGAACTTTTTCTTCACCTAGAATGTCCTTCCATGCTGGCATTACACCAGAACGGCCGTACATTACAGTTTCTGTTACATCTGCACGAGAATCGCCGAACAACCAATCGCGGTCAGTCAGGTCAGGTGCACCTACAGCAGGGTTACCTTTACCATCTGTACCGTGACACGCTGCACACACTACGAAACGAGCTTTACCAGCTTCAGCTTCACGAGCGTTAACGCTACGACCAGAAAGGCTAAGAGTGTAGCTAACTACTTCTTTCACGCCTTCTTCGCCAAGAGCGTCTTTCCAACCTGGCATTTGACCAACACGACCGTGTAGTACTGTCGTTAGGATCGCTTCCGGCTCACCGCCGTATAGCCAAGCATCGTCAGTTAGGTTAGGGAAACCTTTCTGACCACGTGCATCCGAACCGTGACACTGAGAACAATTTTGTAGGAACAGACGTTGACCTACTTTAATTGCTTCAGAGTCTGATGCGATATCAGGGATCGAACGAAGACCGTTATCATCGTATGCAAGTTGGTTAAACGCTTCGCCAAAGTAGTTGTTAGCGTCGTCTAGCTCTTTCGCATACTGGTCTAGTCGCTTGTTCTGTTGCGCGTCAACTACAGAAGCACGAGACTGTGCTACCGAAGTAACGGTCTGGTCAGAACTTGTCCAACCTAGAACACCTTTAAAGTTACCTAGACCTGGATAAAGGATGAAGTAGATTACCGCGAACACAAGTGTGCCGATAAATAGGTAAGTCCACCACTTCGGAAGAGGGTTGTTTAGCTCACGAATACCATCGTATTCATGACCCATGTCATCACCTTCTTCAATACCCGTTTTGTTCGAGAAGCATGAGCGAAGTAAAACCGCACAACCAATGAGTGTACCGATAGTAATTACGGAAACCCAGATACTCCAGAATGTACTCATTACTTAGTCACTCCTTGTTCTTTTGAACTCGTTTCAGCTTCATCCGCAAAAACTAGGTTTGCATCGTCTTCGAAACGAGATTTACGATTCTTGCCAAATGCCCACCAAACGATGCCGATAAAACAAGCAAAAACGGTCACAGTCCAAACGCTTTGAAATGTAATAATGTCCATAGTCATTCCTTATTTCATTGCGTGGCCAAGAGATTGAAGGTAAGCAATGATTGCATCCATCTCTGTTTTGCCTTCAACATCTTGCTTCGCGTTAGCAATCTGTTCGTCTGTGTAAGGAACGCCAAATTGATTGCGGAAGAGTTCAAGCTTCTGCTGAGTCAATTTACCATCAAGTACATTGTCTTCTAGCCATGGGAAACCAGGCATGTTTGACTCTGGAACAAGTTCACGAGGGTCAATTAGGTGAACACGGTGCCACTCATCAGAGTAACGATCACCAACACGCGCTAGATCCGGGCCAGTACGCTTAGAGCCCCATAGGAATGGGTGTTCCCAAACGCTTTCGCCCGCTACAGAGTAGTGGCCGTAACGCTCAGTCTCAGAACGGAATGGACGAATCATTTGGCTGTGACATACGTTACAACCTTCACGAATGTAGATATCACGACCTTCCATCTCAAGAGCAGAGTAAACACGTAGATTATCTACAGGTTCAGTTGTCTGCTTTTGGAAGATAAGAGGAGTGATCTCTACAAGAGCACCGAAGCTGATTGCGATAACGATCAGGATTGCTAGCAAGCCAACGTTTTTTTCTACCAACTCATGGCGATTATTTGAATTTGAGCTCATTCTTAAATCTCCTTAAGCCGGTTGCGCGATAGCTTTTAAGCTAGCTTTTGGTGCTGTAACAGTTTTGTACGTGTTGTATGCCATTAAGAACATACCAGTTAGGAAGATGAAACCACCTAGGAAACGTACAAAGTAGAATGGGTAAGATGCTTCTACAGACTCAACAAAGCTGTAAGTCAACGTACCGTCAGAGTTAACTGCACGCCACATCAGACCTTGCATTACACCTGAGATCCACATTGCTACGATGTAGAAAACAGTACCGATTGTTGCCAACCAGAAGTGAACGTTGATTAGAGATACAGAGTACATACGCTCTTGACCAAATAGTTTTGGAACTAAGTGGTAAACAGAACCGATAGAAACCATTGCAACCCAACCTAATGCACCAGAGTGTACGTGACCGATAGTCCAGTCAGTGTAGTGAGATAGTGCGTTAACCGTTTTAATAGCCATCATCGGGCCTTCGAAAGTCGACATGCCGTAGAATGATAGAGAAACGATTAGGAAACGTAGGATAGGGTCGTAACGTAGCTTATGCCACGCACCAGATAGAGTCATGATACCGTTGATCATACCACCCCAAGAAGGAGCGAATAGAACAAGAGACATAACCATACCTAGAGATTGAGTCCAGTCAGGTAGTGCTGTGTAGTGCAGGTGGTGAGGACCAGCCCAGATATACAGAGACACTAGAGCCCAGAAGTGAACAATCGATAGACGGTAAGAATAAACAGGGCGTTCAGCTTGCTTAGGTACGAAGTAGTACATCATACCTAGGAAACCAGCTGTTAACAGGAAGCCTACCGCGTTGTGACCGTACCACCATTGTACCATTGCATCGATAGCACCTGAGTAAATCGAGTACGATTTAAACGCAGATACAGGAACAGCTAGGCTGTTAACGATGTGCAACACGGCAACCGTGATAATGAAGGCTCCGAAGAACCAGTTTGCTACGTAGATGTGTGACGTCTTACGCTTAATCATTGTTCCAAAGAACACGATTGCATAAGCTACCCACACAAGCGTGATAGCGATATCGATTGGCCATTCAAGTTCTGCATATTCTTTACCAGAGGTTAGACCTAACGGTAAAGTAATTGCAGCGGACAGAATAATCGCTTGCCAACCCCAGAAGGTGAAGGCTACGAGTGGACCACCAAAGAGACGCGTCTGACAGGTGCGTTGTACAACATAATATGATGTTGCAAACAGGGCACTTGTACCGAACGCAAAAATAACCGCATTAGTATGCAGGGGACGTAAACGACTGTACGTCAGCCACGGCGTATCAAAGTTTAGCTGTGGCCAAACTAATTGAGCGGCAATCAAAACACCAACGCCCATACCGACAATACCCCAAAGAATAGTTACTAAGGTGAACTGACGGACGACCGTATAGTTGTAGTTTTGTTCAAGCTGCTTTTCTTGGCTCATTTGCATGCTTCCAATTTCTTATTTACTACACTTTACTTCCAACACGACTCACGTCGTAATGCCACCCAAATCAGAAAAAGAAACTCAGACTATTCAGAACTTTATTTCCGCTTGCTGATTTTAAAAAAAAGTGGCATTTTCAACGCGACACTATACTTGAATTAACAAATCAATGACAGAGTAGTAACCTTACGGTTGGTCAGGAAATGTATTTTTATTTAAAAACTTTGAACTTTGTAACAAGGAGTAAAGGATAAAATGGCAGCACAAAAGCTCACAAAAGGCAGGCTTGTACAAATTATCGTCATGTTGTCTATTTTAGTAGCTGCATTTACTTGGAGAACAGTAACATACGAAAATAACGAAACGGTTGACTGTATTCTTTCAGCCCCGTGTGAAATTACTATTGATAAATATAATGTTAGTGTTTCAAGTGATAATCATGGCTATTTAATCGAAACATCTGAAAGTAACAAAATTGCTATTAACTATGATGGAAAAGGAACTCTAGTTGTAAAAAGTCCATCTTCTTGGTTACTTACAACCGATGAACCGACATCACAAATAACAGTCACAACCCCGCAACAAGGCCATCGAGTTTCGGTGACCCTCTCAAAATAAGCATTATGAGGTCGGAGGTGGGATAAACTTGTACTAAATCAGTAAAAACTCATGCTTCAAAATGGTATAACTGACCGATTAATAAATTAATCAAGCGTTTATGAAGTTTCTCTCTAAAGTTTCCTACTCACATGACAACGTCGTCGCTGTTCATGAGCTCCTCGCTGGTTTAGAGCGAACTCATGAGATTGCCTGCCTTATCTGCTACTGCACTGAAGAATATTCAACGTTCTCAGTTCAAGAGTTGCTTAAACAACAACTGCCAGATACACCAGTTCATGGTTGCACGACTTGTCATGGGATAATGACAGAGACGGGTTTTCATTCTGGCCCCGTGATTGGTGTGTTAGCCATCTATGACTCGGGGATAAACGCCTACGGCACAGGGATACAGAGCTTTGAAAGTGATGTTACCTCTAGTACCCATCATGCAATAGATATGGCTTTGAGAAAGGCTGATCGCGTAGGGGAAGTACCAGACCTTATTCTTCTTCATTCAACTCCAGGGAATGAAGAAACAGTCATGAATGCGATCGATGCGAAATTCGGCACCGAAGTGCCAATCATTGGTGGTAGTGCCGCTGACAATAAAGTTTCTGGTAATTGGAGTATCTTTACCGAAGATCTCGTTTCTATTAACGGGGTTTCTCTCACTGTCTTTTTCTCATCTCAATCTGTATATAGCTCACTAAATGCAGGGCATACGCCAACTCAATTTTCTGGCACAGTGACTAAAGCTCGAGATCGTATACTTCAGGAAATTGATAATAGACCCGCTGTGGACGTCTATAATGAGTGGACCAATTACCACTTAGGGAACTCTGATGACGGTTTTATTTTCGAGCAGTCATCCGTTTATCCTTTGGGCCGAAAGGTCGGCTCTTCGTATAAGACACCTTATTTCAAATTGTCACATTCAATTAGACAAACAGAGTGCAAAGGCATTGAACTATTTACCGATATTAATGAAGGTGATGTGATCAACTTAATGCAGGGCTCTAGAAAACAGATCATCAGCAGAGCCGCCAATATCATACATTCATCTTATTTTAACGACATGGATCATGAAGAGAAACTGGGTGCGATCAACATCTTTTGCGCAGGGCCTATGTTGAGCTTAAAACAGGATATGGACGAAGTCTGCACACAAATAAATCAAGCACTTAATGGGCTTCCATACATATGTCCATTCACGTTTGGCGAACAAGGACGTCTTTGTGGTGGTGAAAATGCGCACGGTAATTTAATGGTGTCGTCGGCCACTTTTTATAGGTTAAAGAAATAATGGGTACGGACAACCAGGAAGCGCTACAAGAGGCGTTGGTACAGTTAGAAAGGGCCAAATCACGCGAGCGTAGTTTAGCTGAAGAGAATAGGGTGATATTGTCGACTATCTCTGAAATTAGCAAGGCTAACTCTATTTCTGATATATTTTCCAGCCTAGAACTAGTTCTTAAGAAGTATATAAAATTTGACGATTTCATCGTAATTTCACGTGTAAACAACCAAGATAGTTTTAAAACGCTCCTAGCGAACAACCGTGCTTATGAAAATATTCAGTGGCAAGACTCAGGAAAGTTATCGCGCGTTATAAACGGTGAATGCACAATTTTATTTGAGCCACGCAGTCTGCCAGAGTTTAGTTCACTTAATTCAATATTACTTGACCAAATCAATTCCGTATTAATGACCGGTATCGACACAGGCTTAACTCAATCTGTGATCGTTTTTATCCATTCCAATACAAAACACTTTAGTGTTGAAACGAAAGCCACACTGAACCGTTTCCGACCACTAATTGAACGCGCAGTGTTCGACATCGAAAACAAAGAGAAGTTAGAAGCAACGGTTAGAGAGCGTACAGCTGAACTCATCTCTGCGCGTAAAGAAGAAGAGCGTGCAAACAAAGCCAAATCCGAATTCTTAGCAATGATGAGTCACGAGCTGCGCACACCACTTAATGCCATTATCGGATTAATAGAGACATTAAAGTGCTCAGACTTAACCAATGAACAACGCTCGATCATTCAAAGCATGGGAACATCCTCTGAACTCTTGCTGGCCATTATAAGCGACGTACTAGACTTCTCTAAAATTGAATCCGGCTGTTTTTCTTTAGCGCCTCAATGGAATAATGTAAGAGACACTGTAACTTTTGTTTTATCAGAACAAACTAAGATAGCTGACGCTAAAGGGTTAACGCTAAATCTAACCTGTGAAATGCCCGAGCACGAGCTACATTACATCGACCAAACGAGACTTGCTCAAATCCTATTTAACTTAGTCGGCAATGCCATTAAGTTTACTGAGCGAGGAGAAGTTAATATCGGTATTCATTACCAGCAAAGTGCTTTCCATATATCCGTAGAAGACACTGGTATTGGCATGAATCCTCAACAATTGGCATCGTTATTCAGCCCGTTTGTTCAAGCGGACAGCACCATTACACGTAGATTTGGTGGAACAGGTCTAGGTTTAGCCATCACCAAGCGCTTGGTGGAACTAATGGATGGAAGAATCGAAGTAACGAGTGAGTTGAACAAAGGCTCATGCTTTAAGGTTCAATTGCCTGTATTAAGTCGGTTAAACAAAGATGCTCAGTTGAAAGAAGTGTGCAACGCGGCAAGCCAACCGCTTAGGGCTCAATATTCTGTGTTAATCGTAGAAGACAATCCAACGAACCAGATGGTTATTCAATTGATTCTGTCGCGACAAGGACACAAAGTTTTC
Source organism: Vibrio fortis (assembly GCF_024347475.1). Taxonomy (NCBI): domain Bacteria; kingdom Pseudomonadati; phylum Pseudomonadota; class Gammaproteobacteria; order Vibrionales; family Vibrionaceae; genus Vibrio; species Vibrio fortis. Next base: position 1,569,111 of record NZ_AP025487.1, on the reverse strand, counting down.
ATCACAAGTAACGGGAAAGAAGCCATTAACTTTATTCAATCTGACAAAGCACCCATAGACATTATTCTTATGGATGTTTCAATGCCGGTGATGGATGGCCTAACAACCACCAAAGTTATGAGGCAAAACAACATAGACATACCAATAGTCGCACTAACAGCTCATACATCAAATGAAGACAAATGTTCGTGCTTAGATGTAGGTATGAATGACTTCGTTACCAAACCAGTAAGAACCAAAGAGATCACAGAAGCGATCGATCGCTTATTAGTAGAGTCCTAATAAACGTATTCTGAATCGAAGATTATGAATATGATTATTAGGTATTTTATGGTAAATAGACTTTCGGTTAAATTGAAACGCTTTTACCGGCCAAAAAGTGTCAGTGGGGTGCCAGAAATGAACACAATACCTGTTTCCACCAAACCTTATTTAACTTACCTATGAACCAGGTGTTGTACACGTCTTTATATCTACATAAATTCTTAGAAATAACAGAACCTTAAGCTATTGTTGTATGTATGACTATTGTTTTTTGTACATGTACACTTGAGGTTTATCCAAAAATGTGTAGTTTTTATCGATTGTGTACATGTACAAACGCTTGGCTACACTTCTTCTATTATCATTAGTTACCATGGGATGTTCTCTTTAAAAATAGCCACTTTTAGTCAACATTTTAGAATTTAAAAACTCTTACTTGCTTTATGCAAACGATACATTACTTTAGGTTGCCATAAATCATCACATCCTTGAAGAAGTGCGGTACGTTTGAGTAATTGGTGATATACGGATCGCCAACTGTGAACGGAAATAGTAATTGCTTGTCTATTTGTGGATCTTCATATTCTCCAACAAAATGGCTTTCTCTTCATCACTTAACTTATCTATGGCACACGCTAGCTCCGCACTTAATTCATCTCTACAGAAAAAATAGTTGAGTGGAACACCTAGTACTCTCGCCATTCGTTCCAGCGTCCCAATGTCAGGAACATGCCTGCCTTTTTCGTAGTGGTTCATTCTTCCGCTTGCTGAACTGGGTTCCATACCTATCTTAACCCCCAAATCTTTTTGGGTGATTCGAGCTTTTTTACGCGCAGCTTTGAGCCTCGTTGGGATTGGGTTGTCTTTATGCACTTAGACATTTCTTGTAGACCTTTAGATAACTTAGATTGTCTAAGTTTTACTGATTTTTGTATACTTAGCAATCCTAAGTTTTAACGCTGTGCATAACCAATGAAAAATCTGACTAAAATTAATTCCTGCATGTTTAATCTATTGATCGAAAAGGAGATGAACAACTTCTCTGTTATAGATGCTAGGGACGCTTTACTAAGTGAAAAGGGAAGCACTCTAAGTAAAGGAGATGCCAGAAAATACATCTACAGGCAAATTCTTGCTTTTGTAAACAAAGGTTGGCTTTCCGTAACTGGAAATCACAGACAAAAACGCTACAACGTAACCAGTTCTTTTAGGGGGCTTTCAGTCGAACCTAAAACTAGAAATTTGGCGAAAAAAAAGGTGCGAAATGAGAACGTCAGCCCTCCCTGTATAAAAATATTGATCCGAGAAAAGAAACAGTATGAAGGAGACCTAGCTATAACTTTAGCTGAAATAGAGGAATATCAGTCATTATTTAATAGGTTTCCAAAGTATAAGCAAGAACTGTTGCCATTGTTCGAACGCGCCAGAGAGCACTCGGCTAAACAAATGGGAAGAATCAATGCTCTAGCAAAGTGGATTCAAGTCGTACAAGGTAGGGCTCAATAATGTTGAGGGCATGGCAAACTGAATGTGTAAACAAAGCAATAAAAAAATTTGTTTTGGACGGACAAAAACACTTTTTTTGTCAAGCAACTCCAGGCGCTGGAAAGACCATAATGGCTGCGGAAGTGGCCAAAAGGCTTTTACAAGAAAATGTAATCGATTTAGTTCTCTGTTTCTCTCCTTCTCTGACGGTTTCAGAAGGAATGCGAATTACATTTTCGCGAGAATTAGGGTGTTCGTTTAATGGTGGCTTAGGCTCTCTCGGAGGAGCCTATACTTACCAATCTATTCGATTCTTTGATGAAAAGTTTTTAGAGACGGTTAGAAGACATAGGGTTTTAGTCGTATTTGACGAGATTCATCATTGTTCATTTGAAGAAAAAGGTCGTGCAAATTCTTGGGGACTTGAAATTGTGTTGAAGATACAAAAAGTAGCTCTATTCACGCTAGCGCTGTCGGGAACACCATGGCGTTCAGACAGGCTGCCAATTGTAATGGCTGAGTATTCTAGTCCCGATGGGACGGTTATTTGTGACTATCAATATGGATTAAAAAAGGCTGTTGTCGATGCTGTTTGCCGTAAACCCAAAGTTGTCTTGATCGACAACGAAAACCTCAGCCTCAACAGGCAAAGTTTTGCTTCTATTTTAGATTGTCTTAAAAACTCAGATGTATCCTATCAGAGTATTTTGAACAATGAAGACGCTATCAATTATATCTTAAGAAGTGGCTGCCGCAAGTTAGCCGAGATCAGGAGGGAGTCCGTAAATGCTGGAGGACTAGTAGTAGCTTCTAGCATAAAACACGCTAAAGCTATACAGAAGCGGCTTGTTGATGATTTCCGACAATCAGCTAGCGTTGTAACCTATCAAAACAATAATCCGTTGCTCGAGATTGACTCTTTTCGACATTCAGATATTCAGTGGATAGTCAGCGTAGGAATGATTAGCGAAGGAACCGATATTCCTAGGTTACAGGTTTGTTGCCACATGAGCTCAGTAAAAACTGAACTTTATTTTAGACAAGTGCTGGGGCGGATACTTCGAGTAAATGACTCTCGTAATCAAGAAGCTTGGTTATATACCTTTGCCGAAGAAAGCTTAATCACATTTGCGGAAAGAGTTGAACAGGATATCCCAGATTCAGTTCGAATCGTTAGTGCTACTAGATTAGTTGAGGAGATCGAAGAGCAGCAGAGATTTACCCCTAGTAGTTTATCGAATGCTAGTGTGATTGAAACCAGAGAAGCTTCGGAACAATTGAGCTGGTCAAAATTAGATGTAACCCAAGACTTTCTTCACTTGCACCATGACAGATATGACGACTTACGCTTAGGGGAATTTAAGCAAAAAGTTATCGAAGCTTTTATGTAGAACCCATTACTCGCTAATTATAAGAATGCGGATGGGTTCAACGTAATAGATTCAAGGTAGTTATACCAATTGAATATCAACTCAACGCTTAATGCGGTAAACTCCTCTCCCATAAGTAAAAATAGTTACGGACGTCAAAATGGCAACTCTAATAAGTTGGCTTGGTAGAACAGATCTTGATCAAATGAAGCTGGATAAACCAGCTTCAATTGCAACGATTGCTTTGAAAGGAAAAACACTAGACAGTATCACTATCCTTGCCAGTACATGGGAAGACGAATGGTACGATTACAAAGAATGGTTGGAGAGAAAGCTGGCTTGCGTGGGGCGTTCCAAAACTTCAGTGACCATTCAGCGTGTTCGATTAGCGTCGCCGATAGATTACTTCTCTATAACCAAAGTAATGCAAAAACAGCTGAGTAAGACTTCTGCTGGCTCAGAAAATATTTACTTGAACCTCACATCTGGAACGCCAGCGATGACGGTTGTTTCTGTCTTGCTCGGTAAAAGCATTGTGAAATGCCAGTTACTACAAACATCGCCTAAAGGTGAGTTGATTGAAGTTGATATACCTGTCGATTTCGCGACGGAATACACCAAATCTTCCACTAACGCGATACAGTCTATAACATCAGATATCCCTCATTTAAGCTCAGCTTTTGAAGCTATAACAACAAAGTCGAAAATCATGCAGCTTCTAGTGAAAAAGGCTCACAGACTCGCATTATCTGATTTACCCGCACTCGTACTGGGTGAAAGTGGATCTGGCAAAGAAGTTATGGCAACGGCAATTCACAACGCAAGCTCTCGCTCTGATAAACCATTCAGAGCCGTTAACTGTGGTGCATTACCAGAGAATTTGGTGGACTCAATTCTATTTGGTCACGTCAAAGGGGCGTTTACTGGAGCGGATAAAGATCATTCAGGGTTATTTGAACAGGCAAATGGCGGCACCTTGTTCCTAGATGAAGTAGGCGAGCTGCCACTCAATGTCCAAGTTAAATTACTTAGAGCTTTGCAACAAAAAGAGATTACTCGAGTCGGTGACGTTAAATCAAAAGTTGTTGATGTTCGCATTATCGCAGCAACACACCAAGACTTGTTTAGTATGACATCGCAAGGAGCCTTTCGGGAAGACTTATTCTACCGACTCGCCGTCGGGGTTATTGAAATGCCACCGCTTAGAGCGAGATCGGAAGACATTCCTGAACTAATATCAACACTAATGATCGATATCAATCAACAGGCTGACAAACACCCTCTGTTCGAAAGTAAGAAAATTTCCACTGATGCAATAAATTTTGCAAAATCCTATCCATGGCCCGGAAATATCAGGGAGCTTTGGAATACACTGAATCGCGCTGTGTTATGGTCCGAATCACCTACCATTTCTGCCGAAGACCTTCAATCATCAGTATTAAGTGCAGGCAGAAGGCAATCATCTCGGGGGGAGTTTTTTGTACCTGGGGATATACAGCAATACATTGATACTATTAAGAAAGATGCGGTTGAATCCGCTTTAGAGTATAGTCGCAACAATAAATCCAAAGCAGCTGAAGTACTAGGTCTAAAGAGCCATCAAACGTTAAGCGGTTGGATGACAAAATTAGGCATCGAAGAATAAGCAAGTTGGCTAAAACAGGGTTGGCACACCCATTGCTCATTGAGGTCAGGAGTACAATAAGAGTGAAAACGTCAGTGAACTTTGAACATCTAAGAAAAGACTGGCCAGAATTGGCTGAATTGGGTGCATTTGCCGAAGCTTATGCAGTGACAGATCCTCAAAGCTCGATGGTAAAACTTCGTTGCTATGTCGAAAAGATTGTAGGTTACCTATATCGAGAGCTACGTATACCTGTATTGCCAAATGCATCGGTTCACGACAAGCTAACGAGTGCTTCGTTTACTGCCATCATCCATAAAGATATTCTCGATAAATTTCATGCTGTGCGCAAAGGCGGAAACAAAGCTGCCCATGACGGATATGTCAATCAGCATGACGCACTCTGGTTACTCAAAGAATCCTACCTGATTGGTTGTTGGCTTTTCATTGCCTATGGGGATGGTTCCCAAGAAGAATGTCCACGATATTCTCAACCTGACAATGCCCCGCTAGAGGGTGAGTCTAAAGCAGATTTCAAGCGAAAAAACAAACAGCTACAACAAAAGCTCGCCCAGAACAGTGAGCAGCTTACACAGGCGTTGAAAGAGCTTGAAGAGGCGAAAGAAGCCCAGTTGTTGGCCCAGCAGGCTGCTAGTAAGCTCAAGTTGGAAGTTGATCAAACCAAAGCTGAGAAGCTAAAGCGCAACACCCTCAAGTTGAAGAACAGCTTTGATCTCAATGAAGCGGAAACACGCAAACGCCTGATTGACTCAGAGCTGCGCAGTGAAGGCTGGGATGTTGCACTGGCAGAGGTGAGTACCGAGCAAGTTTCAAAAGAGTACGAAGTCGAAGGTCAACCAACTCAATCAGGCAAAGGCCGTTGTGATTACGTACTGTGGGATGACAACGGCAAGCCGCTAGCGGTTATTGAAGCGAAGAAAACCCGAGTGGATGCGCGAGCGGGACAAGAGCAAGCCAAAATCTATGCTGATGCGTTAGAAAAACAAACGGGTCAACGTCCAGTTATTTTCTACACCAATGGTTATGATATCTGGTTGTGGGATGACGCTCAGGGCTACGTACCTCGCAAACTTTTTGGTTATTACTCTAAAGACAGCCTGCAATACCTTATTCAGCAGCGTGCGCTGAAAAAAGATCTTAACAGCACTCCAATTGATACCGAAGTCGCAGGTCGACTCTATCAAATGGAGTCGATTACTCGTGTCTGTGAACGATTTAGTGATAAGCACCGTAAAGCGCTGATTGTGCAAGCCACAGGTACGGGGAAAACGCGTGTTTCCATTGCGCTAGCCAAGCGTCTACTTGATGCAGGTTGGGCAAAGCGAGTGTTGTTCTTATGTGACCGTAAAGAGCTACGTAAGCAAGCGGCAAATGCATTTAATGAGTACACTAAAGAGCCGTTATTCGTAAAAGGTAAAAGCAAAAAAGAACTTGCGAGTAAAGCGCGTATCGTGATCGCAACTTACCCAGGCATGATGCAAACCTTCGAAGAGTTCGATGTTGGTCACTTCGACCTTATTATTGCCGACGAATCGCACCGTTCCATCTATAACAAGTTTGGCGAGCTATTTAAGTATTTTGATGCGCTGCAAGTGGGCTTGACGGCAACGCCAGTTGAGATGATCTCCCGTTCGACCAGTCAGCTGTTTGGCTGTGACTACAAAATGCCAACGGCCAACTACCCATTAGAGCAAGCGATTGAAGAAGAGAACCTCGTGCCTTTTAAAGTCGTTTCTCATACCACCAAGTTCTTGCGTGATGGTATAAAAGGCAATGAGCTAACTGATGAGCAGATAGCAGAGCTTGAAGATCAAGGCATCGACCCGAATGCGCTTAATTTTGATTCAAAGCTGGTTGATAAAGCGATCTTCAACAAAGATACCAACCGCCAAATTATCCGTAATCTGATGGAACGTGGTCTTAAAGATGCCGACAATCAATTGCCAGGTAAATCGATCATCTTTGCTCGTAGCATCAAACACGCAGAACTTATCGCCGATCTGTTTGCCGAAATGTACCCTGATCTGGGTGGCAACTTCTGCCGAGTAATTCACTCAAAATACGAACGTGCAGATGAACTGATCGACAACTTCAAAAGTGCTGAAGGCAATAAAGAAGAAATTACCATTGCGGTATCTGTCGATATGCTCGATACCGGTATTGATGTTCCGGAATGTATCAACCTTGTGTTTGCTAAACCTATCAAATCGAAAGTGAAGTTTTGGCAAATGGTAGGTCGTGGTACTCGTTTGTGTGAGAACTTGTTTGGCCCAGGCGAACATAAAAAGCATTTCTTGATCTTCGATCACTGGAACAACTTTGAATACTTCAAAATGAACCCAGATGAAGATGATGGTGCAAAAGGTAAATCTCTTGCGCAAAAGGTATTTGAAGCTCGGCTAAACTTGGCTGATGAGGCACTCAAACGTGCAGAAATGGATATCTTCGATGCGGTGATCCCACAGATCAAAGCTGATATCGATTCACTTAACGACAAGACCATCGAAGTGCGTGAAAACTGGCAAATTAAAGCGCAACTAAGTGATGAGAAAGCCTTACACCAAATGGCTCCGGATACCAAAGAGCTACTGCGCTCTACAATGGCACCGCTAATGCAATGGAAGCCGATTACTGGTGAGAGCGAAGCTCTGCGCCTCGATCTCCAGTTCTTAGAGCTTGAGCTTATTAAACTCAAACAACCTTCCAAGGTCGATATTGTTGCGATGCCGATTATGGACAAGGTCACCACACTTTCTATGCACCTTAACGAAGTGCGTAGTAAGGCTAGTACGATTAAGCAAGTGCAGCAGCCGAACTTCTGGAATGATGCTGACCACCAGGAATTAGAAGCTTGTCGAAGCGAGCTACGAACGGTAATTCATCTGCGTGATAAAGGCGTGACAACGCCACCTAAGCCAACTCCGGTATTGGATGTGAAAGAAGATGCGGCTGAATATCACACAGAAGAGGTAAAAACCGATATTGTGACGGTGGATTATCAAATCTATAAACAAGAGGTCGAAAAAACGCTGTCACCATTGTTTGAATCCAATGAAGTGCTACAGAAAATACGCGCTGGACAATCAGTAACAGAAGCGGATTTAGAGACCCTCAATGCGCTTGTACATACACAAAATCCAAGTGTCGATCTTTCGGTTCTGAAAGAGTTCTTTCCTGAATCAACTGCAGGGTTGGACCAGATTTTACGTACCATTGTTGGGATGGATGCAAAGGCAATTGAAGGGGAGTTTACGGCGTTTGTTCAGCAAGTACATACGCACCTTAACTCTAGACAACAACGCTTTATCGGGATGCTTAAGAATCACCTTTGTCGCTATGGTAGCGTTGATATTGAACAGTTGTACGACGCGCCATTCAATCAAATTGATGATGCTGGCTTAGATGGCGTATTCCCAATCCCCGCTCAAGCGGATGTGGTGGAACAGTTTGTTCGTCGTTTTAGTGTAGATTTAGGAAGCACTCAAGAAAAAGTGGGCATAGTTAGATGAAAAATGAACTTGCTCTTGATTTCTATCAAGAGCTATATCGCCTTGAGTTAGACAAAAAAGAAAAAATAACGCAGCAAGCTCAATTGCGCTTTGCTGTGTTACTTACCGTATCTTCAATTCTGCTTTACATGCTGAAGACGATGGAAATCAACTTGAACATGTATGTTCTTGCTTTATTCTCGCTATCTCTGCTTCTGTCGTTTGTTGGTATGCTTTCAGCCGCGATCTGTGCGTACAGAGTGTTTTGGGGAAATGAATATACATATTTAGCAAATGCGATGCAGTATGAAGACCAAAGACAAGTCTTAATTGATGCCTATGGAGAGACCATGCCAGATAAAGTTGACGTACTTTGGCGGTCTTTAATCATTGAATCTGTTGTAGCTGCGTCCGAGTCAAACCATCAAGTGAACTTAAAGCGACAACAACTCATGGTTAGTTTCACAAAAAGGTTCAACATCGCGTTAATAGCATTTGTTCTATCAGGTGCTATTTTTATCGGTTTAGATATAGACAGTTCCTCGCCACGAAAAGCGATATCTGTAGAAGTTGTAGGTAAAGCATGAATAAAGAAGATAAAGAGCTTTTAGCGCAAGCGGGAGTGAAAAAAGTTGTTAACACTAAGGTCGTGGAAATACGAGAAGAACATGCATGTTACAGTGTCGAAACAAAGTCGACTAAAATCAATTTTGAACAATTTAAATCTGATTTGCTTCATGCAATCCAAGAGAACTTTTCTTACCACCCAACTCTTGTAAGCCTTAGAAAAGGAGAAAGAGTCAATGAAGCTGAACTAGCATGGTTAGACGACTTTTTCATAGAGAGGGAGCAGGGCCCGCAGCTTTGTTACTTAAAAGCGTTCTTCCCAGAATCCACCGCTGGGCTCGATCAAATTATGCGCACAATTATAGGGTTGGATGCAACATCCATCGAAGGTGAGTTCACAGTTCTTGTTAAGCGATTGGGTGCGCATCTGAATTCAAAGCAGCAACGCTTTATCGTTATGCTCAAAAATCACCTTTGCCGCTACGGAAGCGTTGATATTGAACAGTTGTACGACGCACCATTCAATCAGATTGATGATGCTGGCTTAGATGGCGTATTCCCAATCCCTGCTCAAGCGGATGTGGTGGAACAGTTTGTTCGTCGCTTTAGTGTCCACTTGGGTGAGAAACAAGCAAGTGTTGAGAAAATGGTGAATTAAACCTTTGGCGGTAGCAACCGGCTAAGTACACTACAACTAATTACGATTGACGCTGTTCATTCATTACTAGATGGGGCTAATCAATAAAGCTGCAGCGACAATTGCCATAAAAAAATATAGAGAATAGATAATGATTACATCAGGCGCATTAAAGAGCCAAATTGACAAGCTATGGGAAGAATTTTGGACGGGTGGGATCACTAACCCGTTAACCGTAGTCGAGCAAATTACCTATTTAATGTACGCCCGCATGCTAGACATGAACGAGCGTAACGACGAAAAGCGAAGCGCCCGAACAGGCAAGCCATTTAATCGCCGTTTTCAAGACGGTAAACAGCATATCCGTTGGGAAAACTGCCGTCATCTTGGCGCAGAAAAGCTATACCCATTAGTAAAAGATGAACTCTTTCCGTATTTCAAAGAGCTTACATCTGATGACACCCTGTTTGCTGAGTTTATGAAAGATGCACAGCTAATGATCCAAAAACAATCGCTATTGGTTAAAGCGGTTGAATTGGTGAGTGAATTGCCACTGGAAAACAAAGATGTAAAAGGTGACTTATATGAGTACTTGCTGTCGAAATTGACTACCGCAGGCATCAATGGTCAGTTTCGCACACCACGTCATATTATTCGCGCCATGATTGAAATGCTCGATGTAGAAGAAACGCACCGAGTGTGTGACCCAGCATGTGGTACGGGTGGCTTCTTATCTTCTACCTACGAATACCTACTAGAAAAGTATTCGTCACCTGAAGGTGTAGAGAAAGAGCAAGCCTTTGACACTGAAGGAAAGCCTGTTTTAGATGTGCATGGCAACCCTGTGTTTAATCACTTATACGCAGGTGATTTGCTAGAAAACCGTGCTCATATTGATTACGACATGTTCCACGGCTTTGACTTTGACTCTACCATGCTGCGCGTTGCAGCAATGAACTTGGTGATGCACGGTGTTAAACAGCCGGACATTCATTACCAAGACACCCTAAGCCAAAGCTTCATAGAGCGTTATCCTGATGAGGCGAAAAACGGTTTTGATATCATTTTAGCGAATCCGCCGTTTAAGGGCAGCTTAGATGAGGAAGACGTCGATCCTGCGATTCTAAAAGTGGTTAAAACCAAAAAGACCGAATTGCTGTTTGTCGCACTGATCCAACGTATGCTGAAAGTCGGCGGCCGTACTGCAACCATCGTTCCTGATGGTGTGTTATTTGGTAGCTCTAAAGCGCACCAAACCCTGCGTAAACACCTAGTAGAAGACAACCAGTTAGAAGCGGTTATCTCACTACCAAGCGGCGTGTTTAAGCCATATGCTGGCGTTTCTACGGCGATTCTGATTTTCACCAAAGGTGGCAGCACCGAAAACGTCTGGTTCTACGACGTTCAAGCTGATGGTAAATCGCTCGATGATAAGCGCACCCCAATCAAAGACAACGACCTGCCAGACTTGGTGAAGCAATACAAAGCGTATCAAGCGGCGGTAGCCGAAGGGCAGTCAACCGAACAATGGGCAGACAAAACCCAAAAAGCGTTCTTGGTAGCGAAAGATGACATTAAGTCGAACAAATATGATCTATCCATCAACCGCTACAAAGAAGTGGTGTACGAGCAAGAAAGCTACGAAGAACCCAAAGTGATTCTAGGTAAACTTAAAGCACTAGAAAATGAAATTTTGGCAGACCTAAGTGAGCTGGAGTCGATGCTATGAGTTGGCCGATTGTCACACTGGGGAATCTAGTTGATGTAAAGGGCGGAAAGCGGTTACCGAAAGGAGAGTCTTATCACCAGTCAGAAACTAAGCATCCTTATATACGAGTTACTGATTTTATAAATGGCTCTGTGAATATCGAAGGGTTGGAATATATTAGTGAGGAAACTCATAATAAAATCCAGAGGTATACGATTAGTAAAAACGATGTATATATTTCAATCGCAGGAAGTATAGGAATTGTTGGGAAAATACCGCCATCACTTGATGGAGCAAATTTAACAGAAAATGCTGCTAAATTGGTAATTAAAGATGATCAATTACTTGATCAAGATTTCCTTATCCGGTTTTTGTCGACGCAAGGGCAAGACCAAATTCAATCAAAGAAAAAAGCGACGAGTCAACCAAAGCTAGCGCTTTTTCGAATAGAGGAAATAGAGGTCCCACTGCCACCACTAGAAGAACAAAAACGCATCGCTGCCATTTTGGATAAAGCTGATGCTATTCGCCAGAAACGCAAGCAAGCCATTGACCTTGCCGACGAGTTCTTACGCAGCGTGTTTTTGGATATGTTTGGTGATCCGGTTACGAATCCAAAGGGGTGGGAGGTTGAGAAGCTAATTGATTTGGTTGATAAATCTCGCTCTATTTCTTACGGCATTGTTCAGCGTGGAGCTGAGTGTGATGGCGGTGTTCCAGTGGTAAGAATTTCGGATTTTACAACAAATGAATTTATCCCCAACAAAATCGTACGTTGTGCTCCAAATATTTCAGAAAAGTATACTAGAACAATACTTAGCGGTAATGAGTTAGTAATAAGTATCAGAGGGACGGTAGGCCGGGTAGCAAAAGTACCGAAAAGCGCTAAAGGCTGGAATGTATCTAGGGAAGTTGCGGTGATACCACTAATCGATAGATATTTACGTCTATTTTTCAAATGCCTGCTTCTGTCATCACCGATTCAAAGGAAATTAATAGATAACGTCAGAGGAGTTGCACAAAGTGGTATTAGTCTGGAGGACTTAAGAAACTTAGATGTAATTGTTCCGGACTTGTCAAAGGTAGAAGAGTTTTACTCTATTGTGGAATTATGTCAAAAAAGCTTCCGCGATGAGTATGTTGGTGAGAAAAGTCACTTGTTCAATTCTCTTTCCCAAAAAGCCTTCTCAGGCCAACTATAAATTTCAGAGGTATCTTCGGATGCCTCTTTTTTGATCAGAGGTTAGGTAAAAAATGAAAATAACATCACTTACCATTGGTGGATTTAAAGGCATCAAAAACAAAGCGACCATTCCACTCGCGCCCATCACCTTGTTCTTTGGCGCGAACAGTACAGGTAAAAGCACAGTATTACATGCACTGCTGTATCTGTATGAAGTAGTCGCCAAACGTAATTTTGATGCGCAGTACAGCTCAATCTCAGGGGAGTCACTTTACTTTGGCGGTTTTCAAAACACTGTTCATGGCAAGGATTTAAATGGCGTTATCACCCTTGGCGCAACTCTAGATTTTAGAGATGGTGCAGCGGACATTTGGGATGATTATTTATCTGATTCTGAGCGCTGGCTATTAGAGTCTAACTTGGGTTTCACACCCGATTCAGACGCAGACGTTATATCCTTTGAGTTAGACATTAAATGGGATCATACCAAAAAACGTGCGTACATCAGCCGATATGTATGTAAAAGCCATGGTATTGAGTATTTCAAAATAACCGCTCAAGCCGGTCGACCAGATTGCCAAATTACTCACTATCAACCATTGCCGCATTGGGAAGTAGATGAATCATTTAAAGTCGAGAATCTCTTTGATTCTGGCCAGTGGGAAGATGTTTCAATAAACGGTCAAAATGCGTTGCCTGACATCTATAAGAGGCTTGACCTATCAGAACCTCCGTTCGAGTGGTCTGATGTTTTCGAAAGTCATCCGTTAGCTGCCCAGTTGTTTGCTGAAGCTTCACTCTCTCAAGCAGCGTTTGCACCACTAAAACTATTAGTGAAAAAACTTGAAGACTTGCTTCACATTGGGCCGCTACGTATTGTGCCAGCGCGAGCAACCGTCTTGAACAAGAATACGAATCCTCAGCGTTGGTATGACGGCACAGCTGGCTGGGAGACTTTCGCCTTTTCGAGTGAAAGGGTTAAAACCAAAACTAATGAAAAGTTCATTAGTAGCCAGTTCTTTGGCACTAATTACTGCTTTGAGTCTCCAGCTTACGGTGAAGCTAGTTTGAGTGAAAAGTCAATCATCCTTAAAGACTCTCAGACTGACATCCCTTTATTGCCGTCAAGCGTTGGTGTTGGCGTATCGCAAGTATTCCCATTTGTAGTTGCGACCTCAATTGAACAAGATCTTATCGTATCGTGCGAGCAACCTGAACTGCATATTCACCCGAAATGGCAGTTAGCTTTGGGGGATATGATGCTAGAGGCAACTAAGAAAAATACTGACCGTATGTTCTTGGTTGAGACTCACAGCGAACATTTGCTATTGAGGTTGTTAAAGCGCCGCCGTCAAACCGCAGATGAAGAGATCGAATACGAACCATTTGGTTGTAAGAAAAGTGATGTACAGATAGTTTTCTGTGAGCAGTCTGAAGGTAAAACTCGTTTAATTCCAATCAAAACAACTGACGAGGGTGAGTTTGATGCACCGTGGCCAAATGGCTTCTTTGAAGAAAGAAGAGAGGAGCTATTCTGATGTTGCATTTGGAATTTGCGGTCGCGCCAAGTCAAATTAATTCTTTGATGGATCTTGTGATACTGGAAGCAAGACTGGGCTACGAAAAAGGAGCTGTATTATCACGTTTTCCCAAAGCCTGGTTCAAAGAAGTCTCTCAACAGCTAAATGCTGAACTTGATGGAACCAAACTAGACAGAGCGACTGAAAAGCTCAGAGCTTTGCAATCAAGCAAGTTAGTTTCATTTGGAAGGGCGTTTGACGGAGAAGGTTGGGTTGAGGCTGCTAGAAATAGCCACGATGCTAAGTTATTCCATCGGTTGATTGAAGACTCCTTCGACGATCGCCCTGTATTTGTTTCATCACTTATAGATTTGGAGGATGCAGATTTTGCGTATATATCTCTTTACACACGTGAGGCTGAGTCTTTAGCAAGTGCAGCTTCTGGTCTTCTCTTTGGCGCAGAAAGGGTAACAATCTACGATCCATATATTTGCGCAACTAAAGCTGGTAGCCGCAAGACACTTTTGGAATTGATGAAGCTATGTAAGAAAGGTGAAGTAGAGTTACACGTCTTTTCGGAAGAAGACGGAAAACCTGATTGGGGACGTACAGAACAAGCTCTCATTGAGTTTAAGGAAGCTATGCCTGAAAACATTAAGCTGTACTGGTATTGCGCTGATGATAAAGGCTCGGGGTTCTTGCACTCTCGAGGTTTATTTACAGCGAAAGGGGGGCTGATTTACGACAGAGGGTTCTCAGAGCCGGGCGATGTAGATCAGACTCAAGAGTTGACTGAGATTACACCGATGCCAATTGATTTGCTACAAGCAAAAGCTAGCTCTTATAACGCCTCTCTTCAATATGAAGATTTTGAACTTGTTAGAGGTGTGTGGTCTTCTCATCCTTGATTAGCAATTGGAGTTTGCAACTTGATGCGATACATGTGGCAGGATTATTTGGCTGTTAATTTGTTTACATATGGTAAATATTATTACCATATAAAACTGTGATAGTTTGCAAAGATTCAATTAAATCATAATGTTAGCGTTTGGCATGCTTGTTGATTGCATTGTTGTATCAACATTTACGAATCGAGGTGCCATCGAATATGACAGACGCTAATTCTACTACTTTAACAATTCCATCATTTTCTTTTCCGGATATCCAAGTATCTGGAAATAGAGTCGAGAGGTTCGGACGTCGCTCGTTTGAGCTCGCTGTATCGATAGCTGCTACAGATAATGCAGGTATTGTTGTCTGTAAGTCGCCTATTGGAGGTGATTTCGTCCAGTTCTATATTGTAAAAAGTAAGCGCGTTTGTACTTCGCACCTTGAAAATTACCCAGTTTTATACACATTAAAACCTTCGAGTTTTAAAGCGCTGGGTGTTGAATCTGATCTTGGGTGGCTAAAGCACCCGTTGACGAAATTGAACGATTTGAAACCTTCGCAAATTTCCCAATCTTGGCAAAATCAGTTCATGTTCAAGGCGGAAGACAATGAGTCGGGTACTTTGGGATTACGTACGCCTCAAATCGGAGCTCTTCACGCAATCTCTGCTGAGTTTTCAAAGTCAACGAATATAGAGCCTAGTACAGTCGTTCTACCTACTGGAACAGGTAAAACAGAGACTATGTTGGCGGCGACGATCTACCACCGTTGCGATAAAGTCTTAGTGTTAGTTCCTTCAAATTCGTTACGAGATCAAATCGGCGACAAGTTTAAAACTCTTGGTTGCTTAGCTGAGCTTGATGTTGTACCCGAGGAAATACTCCATCCTGCTGTCGTGAAGATCAAAAAGGGCATTAAGACTGTAGAAGAGGCGCAGAAGCTGCTCGACAGTGCTAGTGTGCTAGTTGCAACACCTCAGATACTGAACAATTCAGGAGTACTCGAAACAATCTGCAACGCTTGTAGCCATCTGTTTGTTGACGAAGCTCATCATATTTCAGCTAATACGTGGAATGGAATAAAAGAGCAATTTGTTGGAAAAAGAGTTATTCAGTTTACCGCTACGCCTTTTCGTAATGATACTCAAAGCTTGGGTGCCAAAATCATCTACAACTACACAATGGGTGAAGCTCAAAAAGCAGGCTATTTTACTAACGTACAGCTCGAACCAGTAGAAGAATACTTCCAAGATTCCATGGATCTCGCTATCGCAGATAAAGCAATCAAGTTGCTTCAGCATGATATGGATTCAGGGCTCGACCATTTAATGATGGCTAGGGTGAAGACTAAAGAAAGAGCGAAAGAAGTTTTTGCTCTATATCAGAAATTGGCACCAGAACTTAAACCAGTATTGGTTCATTCTGACCTTTCTAAAACGGTACAAAATCAGCGGCTAGCCTGCTTGCGCTCAAGAGAGGCAAAAGTTGTGGTTTGCGTTGATATGTTAGGTGAAGGCTACGATTTACCTAACTTAAAGATTGCCGCTATTCACGACCATCACAAAAGTTTGGCTATAACGTTACAGTTTATTGGGCGATTTACTCGTGTATCCCACAAAGAAACGCTCGGTTCTGCAAGCGTGGTTGTGAATATAGCAGATCCTGGCGTTGAAGGTGCGTTGCAGAAATTGTACGCACTTGGTGCTGATTGGGATGAAGTGTTAAGACGCTTGTCAGAGAATCAAATAGACCGAGAGGTACGATTACAGGAGGTTGTTGACTCTCTTAGAGGGCAAGGGGACTTGCATGAACAGCTTTCGCTTTGGAACTTGCGACCATCTTGCTCTGCGATGTTATTCAAGACAGATTGTGATAGTTGGAATCCTGAAAAGTTCACGGATATTAAATTCAGCCATGATGAAATGTGGCACTCAGTTTCAACCGAAGAAAATATATTGGTGTTGTTAGCTGTAGCTAGCACGTCGGTGAAGTGGGGGCATTTTAAAGACGTGAAAGACATCAACTACAAAATACTGATAGCTCATTGGGATAATGAACGTAACGCTTTACTCATTTATTCAAATGACTATAAGGGGTTTAAAGTAGAAGTACTGGCTGAAAAATTATGTGGTGAGTCGACTTATGTTATGTCAGGAAAACAGATCTTTAATGTTCTCAATAACATTGAATATCCACTGGTGAATAATCTTGGTTCTGCTCAAAACGGAGCGATCAGCTTTACGCAATTCTTTGGACCAAACGTTACTGAGGGGTTAAGCGCAGTTGAAAAATCTGCGTCAACTCTAAGTAATATTGCGGCCATGGGTTACGAGGATGGCAACAAAGTATTGTGGGGGTGTTCTGAGCGTAAAGGTAAAGTTTGGTCTCCCAAAGCAGGTTCAATCGCCGATTGGTTACTCTGGGCAAAAGCAGCATGGGATAAAGTAGTAGAAGGTGGTAATGATGATACAAACATTACACGTGACTTCTTAAGACCGCAGAAAATAGACAAGCCTCATCCTTATATGCCGATATCGATTCAGTGGGGGGAACAACTTCAAATTCGTAATGAAGAAGGCGTCAAAATCTATTTTGGTTCATCTTCATTCTACTTGTATGAAGTCGACTTAAAAGTGACATGGGATGAACAAACCAAAGAACCTATTCTGGTTTTTGAGTCCTCTCAAGCCACATCAAAATACAAACTTCTGATAGCTCAAGAGCTGTCTAAAGGTTATGACTATCAATTGTTAGACGGTGAGCCTATCTCCATTCAAGTAGGAAACTCTGAACCTAGAACGCTCATCGAAGAGATGTATCACGACCCAATATTCGTCTACTACGCTGATGGTTCATTTTCTTATAACTGTTACTGGGTTGAGGTGAGGGACAATATCGGTTGTTATTCTCCTGACGCTTTGAATCCTATCGAATGGGCTGTAGACATAACGAAAGAGTCAATGGGTGCGAACTTAAATACTAATACAGTACAGCATCGAACTTGGCAGCTTATCGACTCAGAGTACGACATCGTAATCAATGATGATGACCATGGAGAAGCTGCTGATTTAGTGGCAATTAAATCTCTGCCAGACAAGATAATTCTAAGCCTGTACCACTGTAAATACTCTCATGGTAGTGAGCCTGGAAGACGACTAAGTGATCTTTATGAAGTCTGCGGGCAGGCTCAACGTTCTGTACGTTGGAAACATGTTGGTCTTCCATATTTATATAAACATATTCAGAAGCGTGAAGGAGCTTGGAAAGGGCGAGGTCAAAGCCGTTTTCTAAAAGGGACTATGGCTCAGTTGGAAAGCATCAAGAATCGCTCACGCACTACACCTATCGAGTTTCAAGTCGCAGTGGTACAACCGGGAGTGAGTAAAGAACAAATTACAGAAGAGATGCTCAAACTGCTTGGAACAACAGAACTTTTTATAAAGAAAACAACATTAGCTGACTTACGCGTGTGGTGCTCGGAATAAATCCGTTCCCAAATTTACGCTAACGACATAAAGAGAAGGAATTTATTGTGACAACGACAGTATGTGCAACAACTATGAATAGAAAAGACAAGCTCCAAACCCTATTGGCTCAGATGAGTGATGGATTATTGGAAAGAGAGCATCAAGTTCGACTAATGATGCTAGCTGCACTCTCCGGTGAGCATGTCTTACTCGTTGGGCCTCCAGGAACGGCTAAAAGTGAATTGGCAAAGCGACTGAAAAGTGTCTTTGTTGAGGCTAATTACTTTGAACGATTAGTGACGCGTTTTTCTGTTCCAGAAGAGCTGTTTGGGCCGCTTTCGATCAAAGCGTTGGAAGACGATCGTTATAACCGGCTTACTAGTGGGTACCTGCCTGAAGCATCTGTGGCGTTTATCGATGAAATCTTTAAAGCAAACAGTGCAATCTTAAACAGTCTTCTAACTTTGCTGAACGAACGCCAGTTTGATAACGGCAACCGAAGAGTCAATGTTCCTTTAATCTCTGTTGTAGCAGCAAGTAACGAGTTACCGGAAGGCGAAGAGCTCAGCGCTTTATACGATAGATTCATTCTGCGTTCTTATGTGTCGCCTGTGTCTGATGAGTCATTTGAACAACTTCTGAACGGGACGTTAAAAAAGTTTGATCCTGAACTGAATGTTCGCTTAAAGCTTGATGACCTAGATGAGGTACAGAAGCTAGCTGAAAAAGTGGAGTTAACTGCCGCTACGATTGAGGCCTGTAAAGAGTTCAAAAACTACCTGAAATCGCAAGATATAAAGGTATCTGACCGCCGTTGGCGTAAGCTAGTGAAATTAATAAAAGTGTCGGCTTTCACTTCTGGATTTAACGAAACCAGTATTTATGATACTTGGATTTTGCCGCATTGCTTATGGGAGCAACCAAAGCAATTTGAAGGCCTACAAGAGCTCTACAAGCGATTGGTGACTGTTGATGGAAAAACGCCACCATCACGCCTATTACAAGTTTTGAGTGTATGGGAAAGTAGGTTAACAGAAGAAAGCTGCCCGCATAAAAAAGATACTCAAGGAAAACTACTCTATATCGATTGTAATGGTAATGAAACGACTAAAAAGTCTAGTGAACGTCAAGCGACGGATAAAAACGGTAGATTGCTATATCAAGACTATGACGGAAGTAAAACTACGAACAGCAATTATGGTCGGTTCGAACCTTGGAGGGAAAAAGTGGAGAACAATCCATTGATTGGTAGTACTCGATTTTCCAATGCTCATATCGAAAGTAGAGTATTAAGCGTTCAAGAAATAGTGAATAACATCGAGCAGCACATTGATACTGTTAAGCAAGAATTGCAGACAGTTGCACAATACTTCGATAGTCACCTTTGGTTAGATTGCAGTTTATTACCAGAAATTGTCGACGCACTAAATGAGTCATTGAAGCAGGCTGAAAAGCTGTTAAATAGAGCTAATAAACTTGTTGATGGGTTTAGTTGTTTGCCTTTGGAAGAAGACCCAAGTATTGAAATTGCAGAGCTAGTTTCTTCTGATGATCCTGTGGAAGGAGAGCTGTGTGATTAGAGAATCGTACCAGATTGGCTTTCCGCTATTTAACATGGATAGTCAATTTACATGCCTCGATAATGTGCCGGAGAAGTTTCTTCCGGCTGTTATTACAAATACTGATGGTGAGTTATTAGAGCGGTGTGAGTCTTTAGTTAATTCCAGAAATGAACTTCTTATGGGAGGGAATCCGACGTGTTTAACTCCATTAGCCCCCCAGACACTGACTGATGCGATTTGTAAAGTGCTAGAAGACACTGGATTAAATCGTTACTGCGTTCAGAATGAAGAGGTCACAGATGCTCTGCTATCTGACATTCTTACGACAATAGACGAGCTTCAATCTAAGGCATCTCCTCTGATAAATGACCTTATTAAGAAGCTAGAAGATGAAGCGTTAAATCAAATCAAGCAAGCTTTAG
The DNA here is from genome assembly GCF_024347475.1 of Vibrio fortis. Classification (NCBI taxonomy): domain Bacteria; kingdom Pseudomonadati; phylum Pseudomonadota; class Gammaproteobacteria; order Vibrionales; family Vibrionaceae; genus Vibrio; species Vibrio fortis. Next base: position 1,548,903 of record NZ_AP025487.1, on the reverse strand, counting down.
AGAAAAAAAAGAGTAAGCGTAAACAAGTCAAACCTCTGTCTATGACTAACGCACAGCGGGCGCTAATTGCCGAAACTGCCTCGGAGGAGATCTGGCAGAAGCTGATCTCTGAACAGGATAGGGTTGGTATCTTGCCTGTTGTATGGCAAGAGAGGCTAGCGGTATGGTCACAATTAGAAGAGGTATTTACTGAGCTTGGGTTGATCACCGGTCTAGGGTTTGATTTATCAAAAGGCGTTTTTCAAAGCCATGGTTGGCTAGATATTGTTAGGTTGAACAAGCTTGTTAAAAAGCTTCCCAAGTTACAAAGCTTGATTCGGGACTTAGGGCGAGAAGATCAAGCCGAAGGGGCAGTACTTGAAAAAATCGTAATTAAAATGAGTGTCGCTGATCGTCATGAGAAGTATGTGACGACACCTCTTGTTCCAATGGAAACTAAAGGCATTACTCGTTCAGATTCGATTTCTAGAATGTTGCCTCAAGAAGCCTCGCTGTTAACTAACCTTGTGCTTAAAAAACTCTGGCATGCTAAGCGTGCAGAGCATGCTTTACTTTCTTACTCAGTGGAAGGGACTGAGTTTTTGGAAACAGAAGAGCTAATAGAACAAGAGTCCATTAGTGAAAAACAGGGTAATAAAAGCAATAAAAAACGAGGTCCGATGGTGATTTGCTTGGATACTTCAGGCTCAATGAAGGGATTACCAGAAAACATTGCCAAAGCGACCGTTTTGGAATGCTTGAAAGCGGCCTACAAAGAGCAACGGCGTTGCTACGTTTATCTCTTTGGAAGTAAGAAGGAGGTTAGTGAGCTTGATTTGACGTTAGATGCTTCGGGGGTTAATGACCTACTTAACTTCCTCACGATGTCTTTTGGAGGTGGTACAGATGCTGAAGGGCCACTCAACAAAGCGCTGGAAAAGTGTGATTCAGAAGAATGGCATAAAGCCGATGTTTTGTTAGTGAGTGATGGTGAGTTCCCAGTGACTTCGGGGTTAAGTCGGAAAATTAGCAACCGAAGAGAGAAGCATGGGCTACAGGTACACGGTATACAAATCGGTAATTCTCACTATACATCAATGAGCAAAATTTGTGACCCAATGCATTACATCTCAGAGTGGGTGGAATTAAGGCGTTAATAAAAGTAAGAGGATTTTTATGTGCCGAGCAAAAAATGTGTTCGATGTATCTATTCAAGACGCTGAAAGGATTTTAGAGGCCTATGAACATATGAAGAGTATCCCAGATTTAGGACGTGACCCTGAAGAGCTTAAACGCGCCGCGCTAATAATGTCCTTAACTGCGTGGGAAACTTATGTAGAAGATAAGATTAGTGAAGAGGTCGAAATTCAAACCAGGGTACTTCAAGGGTCTCAGATAGGTAACTTTATCGGCAACTCGTTAGAAAAAGAGCTAAAATTTTTTCATACACCTAATAGTAAGAAAACTAAAGATCTCTTTGAGCGTTTTCTCGGCATAGATGTGACGACGTCATGGTCATGGCCAGGTTATGAAGAACCAGAGAGAACTCGAAGTAAATTAAATGAATGGATAAAAAAGCGTGGTGATGCTGTTCATCGTTCTGTTTTGGATAAGCAAACCACTCATCTTATTAGTAAACCAGAAGCAGAAAAATGTATTAGATTTTTCAAAAGCTTGGTTGAAGCAACTGAAAATGCACTAGCACAGTAAATTTTTGACCTATAATCACCATTATTTAAACGGTAGTTTAAATAATGGTGATTATGTACTTTATGGTAAATTAGTTAAGTTAAATCAATTACTTATTATCTAGTCAAAACATTACTGGTATACAAGTTTAAACACCCTACGAAGTCTTGTATTATTTGTTCGAGTGTAAACTTACCGTCGGCGTACCAAACTAAATTTCTGATACTGCAAATTACGTTTAATCAAAAATGTTCACTACTTTATATGTTTCGGAGGATAGGGCACTCCAAAATCGATAACCAATCTATTTGCACTAACCTCTTTATGTCACGGAACAACGACACACGACTTTTGGGCACCGCCAATTGTCACTCTTATTCTCATTTTTTGTCTTGCTTCTGGCTCTGGTGTAATTCACGAATGAGGTATGGGGATAAGCAACGCTCAATATTACGCACTTGGTTTTGTAGCCGAATTGTTTTTGCTATGTCAATAATGCATTCAGTATTACCCTGTAGCATCTTGCGTGCAGTTTTTACTTGCTCTATTAGACTTGCATTAGCTCTCTCTAAATCTGCTCGTGTCATTGATGCTGTGTCTTTCAAGGTTTTACCTAATGTGCCAGCCACTGCCTCTTTCTGCTGTTTAGCAAAAGATTCAATGAGACTCTTTCGACTTGTGAGTGTTGAACGTGTACTGATTAATCCTTTGGCGTTTAACCGTCTAAATAGATTTGCTTGTGTGATTGGAGATTGCTCGAAGCCCTCATCACACATTCGAATTAACTCCTTTTCAATAACCGTATTTAGTTCTTTACCTTTAATTTTATCGATCATTTATACCTCCTGAATGGCTTCGCATAGCATTGATGACACTTCGAGTATTAATGCAAAGGCCAAATGTGCTTTATTCTTATGCTTTTCGATTAAACTAGTTTTAACAGTTACGACTCTATCTCTTTGTTTTTTCCAGCTTACGTTGCTCAAGCGCGAACAGGCTGGACAGCATTTGAGGTTTCTGCATGTTGTCCAATTCCAACAAGTTGATTTGAACTTTCTCGTCTTCAAACGCCTGGGATTGACCGAGATGGTACTGGATGTGCTCCTTGCGAAGATTGAGAGTTGCTAGGATTTCATCAGCCTCGGCTACCTCCATATGGCCAGCCATTTCCATTTCATTGATGATCGCAATTTCAGACTCAAGGCTCGCTGCCAATTGTTCCACTTTCTGAAGCTCACCTTCACATCCGGTAAGTGTGAAATATGGACATGGGCTTCCGTCTTGGCACTTTATGTTATATGGACATTGGAATGTTGTTAGTTTGCGACGGCAACTACCAACATCCATGGGATTCAAGTCAGTATGACGCGCTGCTGCTTCTTCCTTTTCCTTCTCGCTCAACATGCCAAACATTTCATCAAACTCACTAAAAGCAGTACTGTTTGAATTACTTACCACATCAATGACGAACGCAGCTTTATCTTGCGCAGTCGTATGAGTATTTATGGCTTGAGCTAGTGCATTTGCTGAGGTCAATTTGGGGTTCAAACCGATCTTGCCTTGCTTTTTAATGCGCTCTAATGCTGTTTCTTGTTTAAAATACGAGTCTGTGTTTCCTGCCGTTACCAGTTTCGTTGAGATCGCTCGCTCGGTAATAGCAAGGTGCTGATAATGTTCATTTTGTGTGAAATCTTTACGGCCCATAAACATCGCTTGAAGGTGGTCAGCTATTCCTGCAATGGCAATGAAGGTATTCAAACCATGGCGCGGGGTGTGACTGTACATCATGGTGAACTCACCATTTTCATCAGTGAGATTGTATTTGGCAAAGATGCTCCTTCCACGGTTATTTTCTTTAGGATAACCGAGGAAAGGACGCAGAATAGGTCCGGTGATGATCTGAGGAACTACTTTCATTGCACCGCTACGCTTAGTCGCAGCACTGCCATTGGGAATAATGAACAGCAAGGACTCATAAGGGATCTCATTAATGACTTTATTTTTTGAGTCTGTTTGACGAAAAATAAAGTCATTTGATAGTTCTGGAGTACTTTCGATGAAATGTCGAATAAAGCATTCTATATCCGCCTGTGTATAACGAAATTCTTTTCGGATAGCATCAAGTTCAACGACAGAATGAGGTTCAATACCGCTCCCTGAGTTACTAATTTTCTTCTTAGCGTTATCCCTTAATGCGGAGCGGCCACGGCTATTGATAGCAGAATTTGCAGTGGATTCATAAACCTCATCTACAATGGCATCGAGGTTGACTAGTCGCTCATTCATTTCGACCACGTTGGTACTTCTTGTATGCCACGCTTTCGGCAGGTAGGACTCAAAGCCCTTGTTTCGAACATACTCAATTTGGGCACGAAGTTTCTCGGTTAACACAATGGTGTCGACCCAAAGTTCCTCAACAACCTCCACGGCGAATGGTTCAAGCCAGTGAGTCCGATGGCCGGCACCTTTTTCACCCAAATAGACGATTCCGACATAGAACGTTGGCAAACCACGTTGCTCCATCAGCGCTTTAGTGACCTGGTCTTCAATTTCCACTATTTTATAGCTGTTGTAACGTATGGTAGCTGCTTCCATATGGCGAAATCCGGTGACCAACAGTAGTAACACAAGGTTCAGCATGATCCGCTCGCCATCGTGCTGGACCATGCCTCGCAGAGCCACCACATTTAAGAAGGTCTGGATGGAGAGGTTCTTTTCATGCTCATCTTGATCGAGGTCTTCTCCATACTTTACCTTTTTGGCTTTCTTACCGGCCTTGGTTGTGCGTGTCGCAATGCCTCTTTGTTTCTTTTTGATTTCGATGGGCGTCAACGTAAACCCTAAGTAGTTAATTTTTTGGGCAATTACATTGGCATCATCGTAGTCTTTGGCGGCATTAATAAGCGCATTGTTGCCAGTGCGTGATTGCGCTAGCATGTCTACCGCATCTTGCAGAAAATCGGATGTAATATTGATTGGGTGAGGTTCAACGCCTGCCATCACCATACGGACGTAAACCCTTTTTAAAATCAACTGCTGTGCCAATACAGACTGCCCGGATGGGTTACGATTATGATTGAGGGAGACGCAATAGGCTTTAATGAAGTCTGAAAAAATATTATTGATTTCAAACCTTTTAATTTCTTTTTCATTGGGTTTGAACATTCCGCCAGCACGGGCGGTCTTCACTTCAAAGAAAGTAAGAACTCTATGTGCCTTTGCGAGAAAGCCGCATGACGAAGGTCCATACGTCCAAGTATTCGTTTCCCACGAATAATAGTTGTCTGGGTCAGTGATGCCGATATTCACATCAGGCAATAAAGCCGTCTTGAAAAAGGTCTTTTGAACCGTGATAAATTGTTCTAAGGCTTCGTAATTATCTTTCATCGTAAGCCCTCCTTGAGGCGGTTAATGACCATTTCTATTTCATTCTTGGATTGTGTGGCAGCGTCAATCAGTGGGTTGTTATGCTGGCCTGCGTCTTGCGACGTTTTGACCAATTCAAATAGTTCATGCGTGATGACTTCAAGGACGGCTTCATGCTTGTTCAAGCTTTTAAACGGCCGAAAATAAAAGCAGGCATAACAAGAGCGGACCAACGCAAGATGGCACTTATCTTGTGTGCGGTTACAGCCACCGATACGGTGAAATAATTTCCCCTTAAGCATACCTGAGACCTTTTTGCCAGACCATTCAGACTCATTGGTAATATAACCGGTGAGCAACAGCCCCATCATGTCTTTCCAGACTGGGTTTTGACCGAGAGCCTTATGCTTCTGCAGTGCCAGTTCAGGGGTAGACATGATGTAATATTGCGCCGCAACTGTAGTTGTTTGACCGAGCACCATGGCGATTTCCTCAGCACTGGCACCAGCCATTGCCATCGAATGACCAATGTTGTGGCGAAAGTCATAGGCGGTATAAATAAGACGATGCATTTTTTTTGAGAGAATTTTTTCTTTTACATCATTCGGCTGAATGAAGAGCAACGCATCATTTAACGCTTTATGGATTTCCCGCGATAATGTCTTATTGACGTCCCCAGTATAAGGAAATAGTGCATCGTCATCCCCAATGTTAAAGCGATGTTTATATTCATCTATTAAACATCCTATTTCCTGACTCAAATTCACTTTTGGTACGTCAACGGGCACTGTTGGCTGTTTTGCTAAAGGGACGGCCACTTCGTAGAGCTTTAGTGCAGTTATATGATTGACTGTGACCAGCTTTACTGAGCTACCGATTAGCATGGAAAACTGTTGTGGTCGTGGGCCTATAGCAAACGATAAGCCCAATACGCAGAGGTTCTTTAAGTCCTTGTCAGCCAATGATCTGAGCCCTTCCTCTGTCCCAAATTCCACCAAACGATTGGCTATAAGGTTCTTCAAGTGGGTGGGCATGGTATCTTCAACTTCTTGATAGCGAAGAAAGGGGTCAGTAACATTTGGGGACGCTATACAATTCAAAATTTCCTCATCATCAATATCGAAACCAGGGAACCGATGACGTATCAATGTTTGAGTGGCCGACTTGAGTAGATAGTAGTCCATTGAGTTGGTAGTCTTTGAGAGTACATCAAGTCGTTGTCTAAATTGGGTAAATGAGACGTTCTTTGACTCTTTAAGAAGCTTTTTTAATGCGTTGAACCGAATATACCCAAGAGGTGCGGTGTGACATTCCGTATGTATTGAAGATAGCCATTTCAACAGCTTGTTGCTGAGATCGTCTAAGTCAAATTTTTCAAGATGGGTACGCCCCATGCGGACATATTCCCAACAGTCATTTTTCGTCTGAACATATGGAGTGTCGAACTTAGAGGCTTGGGTAATCGCCATCACACTCGGTAGTTCCATGCTATTTATAAACTCAACCTGTTCCGGTGTGAATACAGAGCTAATACCTCTGTGATCTTCTTTCTTAACTGAATGCAGCATCCCATTGATCCTTATTAAAATCAGTGTCACGGTTTACATTAAAGTGATTGCGATAAACCTCCATGAGCGTTTGATTGGCATTCTCTTGAATGAATCGCTTAGCGTATTTGGCTGGCATAATGGACTTCTTAGCCCATCCTCCCATAACTCTCAATTGATCCTGCGCATCCTCCATAATCCCCTTAATATTGACAACTCCGTAGTCAATATACCGACGCTTTTCCTTCTCATAAATGGCCGACAACATTGCATAGGCCCAAGTATGACGAAGCCAATGAGGGGTGATAGTTTCACTGATGAAGTCAGCATATTGTGGGTTGAAATGTTCTGGGAAATGTGTCTTAAACGATTCAGCGACTAGTTTAAATTGAGTCTGAATGGTGGTGTAGGATATCGGTTTGTAGGGTTTCAAAGAGGAAGCGAAGATGAAATCGTGCTCACATTCATTAGGACGGATGAATTCGAAATAGATTTGAATTTTATTGTAGTCGTCGGCTGTGATTTCCACATCACGAACGCTATCGACTGTCTTAATTTGTGGCTTGTTGTGACGCACATCGTTCATGGTGGCATCGTTTAAATCATCCTCTTCCAAATTACGAACTCGCATGATCACTTTACTAGAGTCACTCCTTAATGGAAGGAAGGATTGTTTGCGCAGTAGCAATGACTCTCCAATACGCAAACCATAGCGAACGAGCAAAGTTGTCAGCAGGTAATTACGCATCTGCACATCGTAACTGGCAATGGGATTTAGTGGGTTTTCCTTAATAAGGGTGAAGGTAGTTTGAATACTGCCGTCTGGTAATGTAACTGGAACTGGCTTCATCACATCTGGCGTTAGAATACGGAAAAAATCTTCAAATTGCTCGCTGGTCATGCTGCGGAGGGTGCTGTAAGCTGGGGCTTCTTTATTGGATTTCTTCCATTTCGCGAATTTACGTTTTGAATCTTTCAAACGCAGTTTGATTTCGGTGCGCAAACGACGCAGCTGATGAGGATCTTCATCAAAGTAGGCCGTAGTCAAATAAACCCCCGACAAGAACTGAATAAAATTGCAGATCACCTGGCAATGTTTAGCTGCCGTTCGTTTTTTCTTAGCCAGCGATTTCTGGCTGTTGTTCGATGATGGTATTTTGATCACATTAGCAATTTGTTTATCCGCAAGTAGATAATCCCAGAAGGCCATTAGTTCGTGCGTTATAACATCAAAGTCTTGGTAGTTTTTCAGATGCAAAGCATAGTCAAGGGTAATGCTATATTTGGCTAACCAGAAGTCATAAAACAGCTTTAAAGATGTGAGATAGCTTTTTTGTGTCGCTAGTGATTTCTCCATGAGTTCTTGTTCGGTCCAGCGAAATGCAAGCAAAGGTGGCATAGTGGTCACCATATCCAGTAAGCAATAAAACTTACCATTGCAATTTTCAACCTTATACATATACAAATTCCCATTCGTAGATTTGACTCTTATGTACAAGAGTAGGTATGGAGATTTTGCTTTGTCAAGAAATTGGAAATCGTTTTAACTAGTTGAATTTATTATGTAAGTAAATTAGACATCTACAATTTACTGCTAGTAGGGAATTTAACATAAGATAGATAATACGCACTGATTTTGTAAGAGCAATATAGTAATGTCCGGTTTGAGCAACTTTAAAATGTCCTCCTAAGCTTAAAACAATGTTTGGCTTTGAGGACCTAAACTGCTGACTTTTTAAATATCTCTATTAGACATATCAGACAACTGTTAAACCAAACCAATTGGCAACTTTCCCAAGTTCGCCGACAGTTTCTACAATCCTCAGGTTCTTTATGTACGTTCTGAAAGCCTCATGTTTTTTCTATGCTTCAAAACTAACTGAAAATCACAATAACGATTGAATTAACGCTACGAGAATTTCCGTACCCACTGAGTCACATATTAAATGACAAGCGTCTCTTTTAAATCTCAATCGAATCTGTTGAATGTGACTCTGTGTTGAAATCTTGAACATGCTTACTCCTGTAACTACCTAGATTTCACGCACACCTCTGCATCCTTTGATAATTCATTACTTGAAAATGTCACAAGTTTCTAGCGGACGATCTTTGTCTTAGACCTTGTTGTTACTTCTTAGGTGCTTAGTTCCAATACCGTGCTTTGTTTCTAATGTTCAACAACGACCAGGATGGCGCTATGGTAACCAAGCAAAAAGCCAACGTACGAATGAATACCAATTCTCATGACGACACTTTCATTTGATAATGACTCATCTGGTACACTTTATTTTAGTGTAGATGCAAAAGCTTTGAGTTACAGCGTCACTACGGCTAACTATTGTCATACATCGGCCAAAGATGAAGCTCTATCATTCTAAATGCTCTGTATTGGATAGCCGGACAGGAGTTCAGTACAACCCCTTCAGTGATTTTGGAAAGTAAGAGATAGGAAGATTTTAGGCTATAAGATGAATGTCTGTACCGACAATAACAATAAGATATCATCGGCACAAAACAAAAAAGTGACGCGGTCACTAGATGCTATTGGTTAACTGACCAGGAACTCGTGATTTCATTTGAGCAATAGCCAAGCCTGACATTTGAACTTGTGAAAACCAGTAAGGACGGTGTTTTAGATTAAATAATTCACTATGATTTAAGGCTTCAAAAATTGAAAACGCATGGGCCTGAGCAAGCGCTGCACCATAAACACTCCTCTCAGAAACATTCACACCATCAACCTCCTCCACTAGCGCTTGTTTAATGTAGGTTGTATTTGGACTCCAATCGATATGTTCAATTAACTTATTAAGGAGTGTCATTTCCATACTGGAGAATACTTTCTCTAAGAAACCAGTATTTGGTAGGACTTCAGCACAAGCATAGTATTCATTGTGTTTGTCACTGGCTCCACGATAACTCAGCATCGTTTGCACGAGTGCGTCTTCGAATGTTTGAGAGAAATGATTGCACACTAGGAACATAGGCAAAATACGCAGCGTACCCAATAGAATTCCTACATCGGGATCTCGCACAGACGTATCTTGTAGACGTATACGTGTTGCGTTCGCCGTCACCATTAAGTGTTGCCATAGTTTAGGCGCTATATGCTTAGTATTCTCATCAGACCATTTAAGTAGCGGCTGGCTCATTAAAATAGGATAAAGCAAACGGCTATTATCAATGCCAATCTGACCTACAGCGACTTTAGGATCCAAGATGACTTTAGGCTTACGACCATATTTCTCACAAAACTGCCTATTGGAAACAAAGTCAGTTAAGCTAGACGACAGGCTTCGGTTCTCTTCTGCTAAACGGTGAAGTTTGTTGAAATTCAATGAAGGGGAATAAGCAACACTAGCAAAGGCGTTGAAATCCGGAAGCTGGGAGAAAAGTGAGCTTATGAGAGTGCTTTCAAGTTTTTTTTCTAGAAGCACTGAGGCTGTTTCACATACATCTTCTAGAACATAGCGCAGTGTATTTTGTTTAGCTGCGATCTTTTCACGCTTAGCGGCAACCCTATCCTGCTCACACATTAACAAGATGCGCTGGTTATTGGTTATACGCTCAGATTCTTTAAAAATCACATCATCACAATAGCGATTTTCTAAGCTAAGTAATGAGTCAACGAGATCCTGATTGAGTTTGTAATTAGGACTTACGAGCCACTTGTTAAAGCGTTCTGCAACATTCGATGATATCTTTCTTGAGAGTTCTACTACTTCAGGTGTGAAATTTTTATTTGCTAACAACAACCTACAAATCCCTTGACCACATTTTATTACCTGGCTGTTATAACAGCCTATCTAAATTATTAGTTCTGTATATTAAATGAAGTCGCATTATTTTTCACGGGATAGTTAACTGTTACTCAATAAATTTAGTTATAGTGCATTAAATCTTATTCCCTATGTTAAAAAGTGATCTGTATTCGAATGAACTTTTCGTAACTTTGGTAACGATATTGCTTCTTCGGTACTGCCTTTTTTGCTAGCTTACATAGCTTGGCATCTCCATGGGTTTTAACTCGGTGAACCTTTGTGAGTGCTTTGCTATGCCTCATTTCCAACATCAAGTCACAAAATCCATTAAGATCACTGCTCCCTTTAGCGTTAAGTGTTTTGATGACTTGTGACTTTATCTTTTTTGCTACTGGGTTTACTAGCGCATCATCAGCTATAGAAGCTTGAGAGATAACTAGTAGAATCAATAGTTTTTTCATAATACCTCCTCCTTAAGATGAAGGTATTATGCAGATAAGCGCTAAACCATTTGGATGGATTTAGAATGACAATATGCTAACAACTTAGCATTGATAGGGGCTCAAGCTCTCTTAGAGCCTTTCGATTTAAAGCCATTGTGAGGAAAAACGTTACGAATGCGTTGTTGGGTGCTTTTAGGTACCTGCTTTGAAAACTTTAAGTTATAACCTGAGCGCTTTGCATATACCTTAAGCTCTCCATCAAAGCTCTGGTTACGGCCAATCTCTTGTAAATTATGTTTGAAACTTGATGGCATATGCCCCTTGAATTGAGCAATCTGCCCCTTTGCAAACGTCACTTTGAGTACAGGCCTATCAATTGCGACAAGCCAGAATACGAGTACTGCCCCGATAAGAATCACATACATCATAACAGCCGCCTTAAATCACTATTTATCGTCAGATAATAACGCGCTCAAATCTTCTTTGAGGCTGGTTACCGTTTTACTTGCTTGTTCACTTCTTGATGCTTCACTGACTAAGTATTCAATTGCATCAGACAGAGTACAGCCTAGCTCGTTTGCTCTTTGTGATAGTTTTTCCCAAACGCGATAATCTAAATCAATCGATTTTTTCTTGGTATGAACTTGTTCAGCATTGAAATGACGCTTACGTTTCGCGCGAATAGCCTGCTTTAGCTTGTTGTCGAGCTCTAAAGACATGTGATCTTCTATCCACTCAAGAACGCCTGTCGGTTGGTGTTCTAGCTTCAGCAGATTCTGTACAGCAACATCTGCTTCACTTGAATCAATATGGCGGGTAATGGATTCACCTTCCTTCCATTTTTTTACCAGATAGTTCCATTTCCAACCACATTCCAAATTCTCAAGCTGCTGATATTTCATGTCAAATCCCAAACGTTAATCCTAGTGACAGCGTAACCCAAATTACCTAAATAGACAATTGAACAATTAAAAGAATAGACCAAGATCATACTTATATTGCTTGGTTTCTTGCGTTTAAACAGATACTTCTATTAGGCATTGTCGTTTTTCTATATACTCCTTGTCTCTTTACCATATTTAGTAAATTCAATGACTCAAGTAGACTGGCGACATGTTACGCCACAATATGATGAATACGCACATCAGTTAGGGCAATACCCTAACCTATCGCCTTTTTCATTTATGCAGATTCAGCATAGATTCCGTGATGCCTTAACTCGCTTTGTACGCTTGTCTAGTCTATCTCGTGTGTTACTTGTCAATGCGCCTGATAATGCTATCTATCGCCAGCTCATCATTGAATCGCTCAACCACTCTATTTCTGAAGATAGTCACCCTGTAGTCAAAACTGAGTCATTAAATGCAGCGGCGCTATTTGACCAAGTTGAATCAAAAGATGGACAAGTGATAGCGACCACACAAGGCTTGCTTTCTAAAGCAGACAACGGATTTCTCATTGTCTCGGCAAATCTCATCCTTGCGAACCCGGGAAGTTGGCTATTACTCAAATCCGCTTTACTCGGTGATGAGATTGAGCCAATCAGAAGTAACCCGGACCACCTATGTGCGCCGCAATCACCTCGCACATATAACATTAAGCTCATTATTGTTGGTGACCGTGGCCAAATGGGTGATCTTGATTATTTGGACAGCGATATCCGTAATGGCTTTTGTCTATTTAGTGAGATTGAACAAGACCTAAAATTAGACCAAAAGAGTCTGGTCGAATATTTAGGCTACCTTAAGTGGCTACAACAACGCTATCAGTTACCAGAGCTTAATGTAGAAGCCGTTACAGCCTTACTTTGCGCAGGTGCAAGAGAAGCTGAAGACCAAACTTACACGCCTCTATGCCCTATCTGGCACAACACATTACTTAGCGAAGCAGCGATAGAGTCAAATAACACCGATATTGATAGCGTTCATATTGAACAAGCGCTATCACACAAATATCAACGTGAGTCGTACCTTCCTGAGCGTGCTTTAGATGACATCCTCGATGGACAAGTGATCATCGAAACTCGAGGTGAACAAGTTGGTCAAGTTAATGGTTTAACCGTTATTGATGTCCCTGGACATCCTATCTCCTACGGTGAACCTGCTCGCATTTCCTGTGTGATTCACTTTGGCGATGGTGATATCTCCGATGTAGAGAGAAAAGCTGAACTTGGCGGTAATTTGCACGCCAAAGGCATGATGATCATGCAAGCTTTTGTGAGTGCGTCATTGAACCTCGAAGATCCTCTACCATATTCAGCTTCGGTTGTATTCGAACAGTCTTATTGTGAAGTAGATGGCGATAGTGCATCGTTGGCGGAGCTATGTTCATTAGTAAGTGCCCTTTCTGAATATCCGATCAATCAGCAGATTGCTGTAACAGGTGCCGTTGATCAATTCGGCCGAGTACAAGCTGTCGGTGGACTGAATGAAAAGATCGAAGGTTTTTACCATGTATGCAAACATCAGGGTCTCACAGGTGAACAAGGCGTAATCCTACCTCATACAAATTTAAAGCATTTGGCGCTTCAGCCAGATGTAGTCGAAAGCATTAAAAATGGGCAATTTCATATCTGGTCTGTATCGAATGTAGATGAAGCCATTCCTCTTATTATGAACAAACCATTTAGAGACGAAGAGCAAGAAAGCGTTCTCAGCAAAATCGCGGAACGTATTGAAAACTTTGAAAGACATGAACATCCGCCAGGAATTGTGGAACGCATCAAAAACTGGTTTGTCTAGTACTGATCGGACTTGTTTAGCGTACACCTGTTCACTAATATGCACCTATCAAAAATTGGAGTAAATTGATAATGCAAAACAAACGTGATTCTTACACTCGCGAAGAGCTTCTAGCATCAAGCCAAGGCGAACTATGGCCACAAGGCCCTCAACTTCCAGCACCAAACATGTTGATGATGGATCGCATCACTAAGATGTCAGAAACTGAGGGTGATTTTGGTAAAGGTCTAATCCTTGCTGAGTTAGATATTACTCCAGACCTGTGGTTTTTTGATTGTCACTTCCCAGGTGACCCTGTAATGCCTGGTTGTCTAGGTCTAGACGCTATGTGGCAACTTGTTGGTTTCTTCCTAGGCTGGGTTGGCGGCGAAGGTAAAGGCCGTGCTCTAGGTGTTGGTGAAGTGAAATTTACTGGTCAAATTCTACCAACAGCGAAAAAAGTAACGTACGAGATCCACATGAAACGCGTTGTAAACCGCAAGCTAGTAATGGGCTTAGCTGATGGTCGCGTTCTTGTAGATGGCAAAGAAATCTACGTAGCAAAAGACCTTAAAGTTGGCCTTTTCCAAGATACGTCTTCTTTCTAAAAGAATTCTAAAGATAAAGCTGCTTATTGCAGCTTTTCTTTGGTGGTAAGATATTTAGTTATAGTGCTCTAGATGACTAATTGTATGTTGTAACAAAGTAATCAATCCCCTCCACCAGCTTCTAGTTCTATAAAATAACAAGGCCCCGAAATCGGAGCCTTTGAAATCCTTGACGTTTGTCCTATTACTTATAGAGACCCGCTTGTTTGTCATCTTTGGCATCACGCCAACCACCTAACCAATACGACCGAGAATCCATTTGGCTATATGGGCAAGCTTCTTGCGACCTTCCATTTAACCCAGCCTTGTAGCCTTGGGATTGTGCTCGTTCTAGGCGATCACGCTTTTGTCTCTTCATAGTGCAGTCCTCATACGGGTGTCCATTTCTAAACATATAATGATTACAACATCGTGGAGTTTTTGTGACTCCAATCTTAAGAATTAACCAAGATCCTACTTTTCTCAAGACGAAAAAAAGCCCAAGTTCAGAATTGTGAACTTGGGCTCAAGAGCTAAAATTATTTAAATTTTCTGCGGAACCCGAGGAAACCAAGCAGTGTCAAAGCGAAAACACCGAGGGCAGCGCCTTGACGTTCAACATTTTGAGAGTCTGTACCACGGGTTTTAATATCATCGTTAGTTGCACCAGAGATTGGCACTAGCTTAACCGCTACGATTTCCTCAATCGCACCTGACGCAGCCTTACCACAGTAAGAGTTGTGTGAAGTTGTATCATAAGGTTGTTCCACACCATTAACAGTACATTTGATGGCGGTGGCCGATATGACACCCGCATCATTGATATCAGTAGCATCAATAATACGGAACTTGTTGTTATCGCCAGATACATTACCATCATTTGTCAGGTCATCTAACCACCAAGCTTGGCCTTTAAAGATATCAACACGTCGCTCATCAATTGAAGTCGGTAGGTTATAAGGGTAAATGAAGCCACGATGGCGACGTTCACTCCCATCGACTTCACGAGTGGTTTCTGCGTCGACTTGGCCAACGAACTCGTTAAAGTTATTGACAGCCTTAGCTTCGCTACCAGCACCAGTAAAGAAAATACCGCCAGTAATAAACTTCGCTACTGGATTTGATGCATCTTCTACAACAAATATCTTGTTATCTGCAGTACCACTTTCAGGAACATAACCATTACGTTTAGCAAAACCAATTGCAAACAAATTTCTATTAATATCGGTGGCTACAGAATTTGTGAAGATCGCATCATCATTTGAAGACCCAGATTTAACTTGTGCCCCTGATATAACTTTTGTACTGAATGCGGCAGTCGTTAGATCTAAACTGTCACTAACAAAAACACTTGCGCTCATATCTTGTAGGTCACCACTACCATCTTCAGTGTTATAACCGACACCGTATAAAACATCGGCTGTTTGGTTTGGGTTCTGCGCAACAGTCAAACCTCGCATACTACCCTGAGCCAGATACTGCCCTTGTTGCGCACTTCCTCCGCGAATCCAGTCAATCTCTGTGGTCGTGGTCCCATCCCAAATCGCAGCCTTTGAGCTAAACACTGCACCTTCATCATTGGTTTGATTAGTTGAAACACTACCAAAGTTATAAGTCGTTCCGTTATGGCGATGCTCGCCCCAAGCGCGTGTTTCAGAACTATTGTCCGCAGGGGCAGATCCTGTCGTAAACAAAGCATTATTTCGGATACTGGAACCGTCAGAAGTAATGCCCAAAGCGGTGATTCCGTCTTCAGAAAGACCTGTAATTACAGTATTTGTGGTAGTATATTCTGTGCCATCTTCAATAAAAGCCTGGGCATTTAAGTACGATAAATTGTTTTTCTCTTTACTCCACGTCGCCCAACGATTATCACCCCAGCTATCACACGTAGCGTACCTTAGCTCACGATAACAATAATTTCTGAAATCATCTCTTTCTTGGATATACTGAAACACAGCATCCATTGCAAAAGGAACTTCTTCTCGATAGCTAACAGCTTCTACAGAGTTACGAGTTTCACCAGCCAAGACATAATCAGCACATGCTTTACCTTCGATGCTAGTGCCACCAAAACATCCTAGTGTTGAAGTATCGTCGGCCGAAGTATCTGGTAAGATAGCTGGTTGGATTGCAACTCCAAACGTTTCTGTCATCCCGGAAATTGTTGTCGGCTTAACTTCAATTACCTGATAAAGCGCAGCGTTAGCGTTCGTTGCAGCCAATACAAGGGCCGCAATTGTCGTTAACTTAAAATTCGTACTACTCATTATTACTTCTTAACTTTCCTGTTGTAGTGCCTCGAGCTCTTCCCAACGCTCAAAAGCAACTTCTAGCTCCTGCTCTGCAGCAGATAGCTTATCTAAAACTGGTTGTGTCTGCTCTACAGGATTTGAAAAGAAGTTCGGTTCATTCACTTCTTCCTGAAGAGTTTCAATTTGGGCTTCCAATTCCTCTAAACGCATAGGTAACGCTTCAAGCTCTCGCTGTAGCTTATACGATAACTTCTTCGGTTTAGCCTTAGCTGGCGCAGTTTTGGGAGTTTCCTCAACTACTTTTGCTTTCTTTGATGGCTTTTCAACCTGACGTGACTGAAGAACTTGAGATCGTTGTTGCTGAGCATCGTGATAACCACCTACAAATTCTTCAATAACGCCGTTACCTTCGAAGATCCAGCTCGTCATGACCGTGTTATCCACAAACTGACGATCGTGGCTTACTAAAAGAAGCGTCCCCTGATAGTTGGCAAGCAAATCTTCTAAAAGTTCCAAAGTTTCGATATCTAAATCGTTAGTTGGCTCATCGAGAATCAATAAGTTGTTCGATTTGAGGAAAATGCGAGCAAGTAGCAATCGGTTTTTCTCACCACCAGACAAAGCTTTAACCGGCGTACGCGCACGCTTAGGCGAGAACAGGAAGTCTTGAAGATAGCTCAATGCGTGACGCTCACGCCCACCAACCATAACTTCTTGCTTACCATCAGCTAAGTTATCAATCACCGACTTCTCTGGATCTAGAATCTCACGGTATTGGTCAAAGTAAGCTACTTCAAGTTTAGTACCGCAATGTAAGCGACCTGAGTCCGGCTTAAGTTGATCCAATAGCAGCTTCAGCACTGTACTCTTACCACAGCCATTTGGTCCAATAAGAGCGATGCGGTCACCGCGCATGATATTGAAACTAAAGTCTTTAACAATGTCTTTGCCTTCAAAGCCAAAGTTGAGGTTCTCTGCTTCAAATACAATCTTGCCTGAGCGCTGCGCATCATCGATTTGAATAACAGCTTTACCCTGCACTTCACGGCGGTTTTGACGTTCTTCACGAAGCTTTTTGAGGGCACGTACACGACCTTCGTTACGAGTACGACGAGCTTTGATACCCTGACGGATCCATACCTCTTCTTGAGCAAGCTTTTTATCGAACTCCGCGTTTTGCATCTCTTCAACGCGAAGCGCTTCTTCTTTCTCCACAAGGTAGTTGTCGTAATCACCAGGGAACGAACTTAACTGGCCGCGATCAAGATCAACGATACGCGTCGCCATTGACTTGATGAATGCACGGTCGTGAGAGATAAAGATGATTGAACCACGGAAGTCTTTTAAGAAACCTTCTAGCCACTCAATCGTTGTTACGTCTAGGTGGTTAGTCGGCTCATCAAGAAGTAGTACATCAGGGTCACATACAAGCGCACGAGCCAACGCCGCTTTACGCTGCCAACCACCTGACAAATCGGTTAACTTAGTGTTTGGAGAAAGTTTAAGAGCACCAAGAACGTTGTTTACTCGGTCATCAAAACGCCATGCATTCACATGATCCAGCTCTTCTTGAACTCGAGCTAAACGGTTAATGTTCTTCTCACTTGGATCTTCAGCGATAAGATCCAGTAGATCATGATAGATCTTTAACTTTTCGCCTATTTCCGCAAGGCCACCAGACACATACTCATAAACAGTACCCTCTTCATTACGTGGAGGATCTTGTTCTAAACGCGATACAACGACATCTTGTGTCACTTGCATCTTGCCGTCATCCATAATGATCTCACCGGCAAGAACCTTCATTAAGGTTGATTTACCTGCGCCATTACGGCCGACCAAACATACACGCTCGTTCTCCTGCAGAGCAAAGTCTGCACGATCTAATAATGGGTGATCGCCAAATGCTAGCTGACCATTATGAATTGTAAGTAATGCCATTCTTTCTTAACCAATCGTTTAATTCTAACAAGCCAAAAGGCCAGTTCAGTTCTGTATTAATATTGCCGTCTGGGCTTTCGTATTTGAGAACGGGAATCGTGACCCCGTAACGGGAAAATAACTCATCATCAAATGCAAT
The DNA here is from genome assembly GCF_024347475.1 of Vibrio fortis. Taxonomy (NCBI): domain Bacteria; kingdom Pseudomonadati; phylum Pseudomonadota; class Gammaproteobacteria; order Vibrionales; family Vibrionaceae; genus Vibrio; species Vibrio fortis. The sequence goes on along the minus strand of NZ_AP025487.1, from coordinate 1,530,476 downwards.
ATCAACCACTTGAACGTGCTGGCTAATGTTTAACTGTTCCGTAAGTTCAAATGCCATCTCACATAGATGGCACCCTTCAGTACTGTAGAGTGTCAGCACTTATCTATCCTTATTTACGCACAACTCATTACTTATGAGTAATAACCCAACAGTTATGGATGTGCTTATTACGTGCAAAATCTAAAGGCAGTGTTTTGCCAGAAATATTCTGTGCTTTAAGACCTAACGCTTCTAAGCCTTCTAGGTCCATTTTAAAGTGTCGTTTGTTATTCGAGAATACGATCGTTCCTTCTTCACGAAGAATGCGTTTTAGATTCTCCATCAACTGAAGATGGTCACGCTGTACGTCGAACGTCTGTTCCATGCGCTTCGAGTTAGAGAACGTTGGTGGATCGATAAAGATAAGGTCGTAGTTACCATTCTCTTTCGCTAACCATTGAAGACAATCAGCTTGAACGAATTGGTGTTGACGACCTACTCGGCCGTTAAGCTCCATGTTCTCTTTCGCCCACTCTAAGTAGGTGTTCGACATATCGACAGTCTTAGTAGTTCGTGCGCCACCAACAGCGGCATGTACGGTTGCAGAGCCTGTGTAAGCAAACAGGTTCAAGAAATCTTTTCCTGCCGCCATTTCACCAATACGACGACGCGTTAATTTGTGATCCAAGAACAGGCCTGTATCTAGGTAATCGTGAAGATTTACAATCAGCTTCACGCCATATTCGTTCACTTCTAAATTTGAAGAGTCTTGAGAAAGCTTCTGGTATTGAGAAGAGCCCTTCTGTTTTTGACGGACTTTAAGCACAACATTGTTTGCTTCAACACCTGTTACTTGAATCGCCGCACGAATGATATCAGTCAGACGACGCTTTGCTTTCTCTTCAGGAACGTTCTTAGGCGCTGCATACTCTTGAATCACAAGATGACCAGGGTAAACATCGATTGCAACATTGTATTCTGGAAGGTCGGCATCGTAGATACGGTAACAGTCAAGCTGCTCTTTCTTCGCCCACTTGCCGATTTTGCCGATGTTCTTCTTCAGACGGTTGGCAAAGTCTGGTGCGATTTGCTGCTCTTGCTGGTCAGACGGACGCTCTGACATTGGACGATCAGAGATTGAGTAGTTCTTTTGGTGACACGGTAACGCACCATTGTTCAATTTGAACTGCTTATCAGCACGCATGCGAAGGCAACTTAGTAGCTCATCTGAGCTAGAGAAGATTGATGCGTTACAACCACCAAACTCTGATTTCAGTTGAGCGCCGAATGCTGTGTAAAGTGCGATTAAGCCTGGTTCTGTACCAAGACGTTCACCATATGGCGGGTTTGATACAATAACGCCGTTATCAAACTCTGCAGGACGCTTCACTAGTGCTGCATCACCTAGCTCAAACTCAATCAAATCTTCAACGCCAGCGCGGCGCGCATTATCACGAGCTGTTTTCAGTACACGGGCATCATTATCGTAACCGTAGAACTTACACTCTACCTTTTTTAGACCTCGGCGAGCTTGAACATTCGCTTCTGATTTAATTTCCGCCCATAGCTCAGCATCAAAGTCTTCAAGAGCTTGAAAGCCCCACTTCTGACGTTTAACGCCTGGTGCCATGTTTGCCGCCATCATTGCCGCTTCAATGACTAACGTACCCGAACCACACATTGGATCTAAGAATGGTTTTGTCGCATCCCAACCACTACGTAGCAGGATCGCTGCAGCTAGTGTTTCACGTAAAGGTGCGCGACCAGATTCTGGACGATAGCCACGTTGGTGAAGACCGCTACCAACCATATCAACACCCAAGATCGCTTTATCACGATGCAGACGAACGTGAATGCGGATATCTGGATTTTCTTTGCTGATATTCGGACGAGGTAGAGATTTCTTTTCAAAGCAATCAACAACCGCATCTTTAACCTTCATCGCACCATATTGGCTATTGCGAATCTCGCGGTTTGTACCGTTGAAATCCACCACAAAACGCTTAGAGCTATGGAATTGATTTACCCAGTTTACCGCAGTCGTAGAAAGGTACAGGTCCATGTCGTCTTGACAGGTGAACTCAGAAAGTACACGTACAAATCTTGAAGCCAAGCGACTCCACAAACAACAACGATAAATCTGCTCATTCGTCGCTTTGAATTTAACACCTGCCTGCACAGGTTTTGCGTTTGTAATCCCTAGTTGGGTTAGTTCTTCAACTAATAAATTCTCAAGGCCGTTTGAGGTAACCGCTAGATATTGATTCATAGTGTTCTTTTATTGATAAAAATGAGCTCGATTATACCTTATTTGAGTCAATAAGCGTCACTCTAAACACATCTTTTCATTGATTCTTCCTCCTAATTGCTCAGCAATTGCTCGTAAAGCTAAGCACTCGCTAACTCGCAAGACCAATCTGTGCCGAACGTTCAAAAAACAACCCAAAAGAAAAGTTTATGCAGCGAATATTCAATCCACCATAAGGTTTTGAATTTTTATTCCACTGCAAATTGGTATATACCAAGCACAATAACTCAGTGAAATTGAGTTACAAAATGACTTAAACAGGGAATTTTACGCCCCTATTTACGGAAAGTCCCCCAGAGGCAGGTTGAAATTAAGTTGAAAAAATAGGCTTTGGTTGTGTAAAAAAGCAGCTCATAGACAAATTATCTATGAGTGGTTTGATGGGAACTGTGAATTTTGGGTATAAAAAAATCGACCCTGAGGTCGATTTTCTTGAGTGTGAGAGCGTTATTTTTGACTAACCTACCATCGCTATATGACGGTGATGATGCAATATAGCGTTGGCGTCTACCATTCTATCGTGCATCACTTTGATGGAATCACCAAATTGAAGCGCTTTTGATGAGGTCAAGTTGAACTCGTCAAGGTCTACCGAGGCGCACAAACTCGCGTTCTCTCCAACCTCTAGCACAATAAAGTAACCCAAACTGTACTGATTGTTCATTCGAACGATATCACCCTCTTCTGGGCATTCATGGCCTTGAATCTGTGATTCAAAAAACCAACTTTTCGGCTGAACGGGTTTATGAAAGCGCTTGGCAGCAACGCAGTAAAGCGCAAGCTCTGCTTGACGAGGTTCAGATAGGTCTAATCCGGAGATCTGTTCTTTGAAGGTCTGATAAGAAGAAGCGTCGTCAACCGTGAATTCATTCTCTTTGAATGCACAATCCACCAGCTTATTGCGGACGAGGTTAGTCTTGAAAATCATATCCTCTCCGAGGTTTAGCATTAATGAACATTGCTGTTCATCGTAGTACCAACTCCATGTATCACTAGGTTTAAGCATCATTTCGTCTCACACTGTTGAAGCATTCCATTAGGTAAAACGCAAAATTACCCTTCAATGCAGTAATTTTACTGAGCAATAGGCAAAAAAAAAGAGGAAATGAAATTCCTCTTTTCTCTAAAACTCAGCGAGTTACAGTGTATCTTTTAGTGATACGTATCAAGTTTTGTTTTTATGAGCATTATTACGATTATAAATTCTTAACAATATCACTCACAAGGCTCGGACCTTTGTAGATAAAGCCAGAGTAAACTTGAACAAGCTTAGCGCCCGCCATCATTTTCTCTTTTGCTGCAACATATGAATCAACGCCACCTACCCCAATGATAGGAAGCTTATCACCTAGTTCTTCATGAAGTTTGCGTACAACTTCAGTGCTGCGAGACTGAACAGGACGACCGCTCAAGCCACCCGCTTCATCAGCATGCTTCATGCCTTCAACGATTGAGCGATCCAGTGTTGTGTTGGTCGCGATCACGCCGTCGATCTTATTTTTGATCAACGATTCGCAAATCTGGCTAATTTCATCATCACTCAGATCCGGTGCGATCTTAAGTGCAAGTGGGACATACTTACCGTGTTTTTGCTCTAGTTCTGATTGCTTAGTTTTTAGCTCAGCTAGAAGTTCATCCAGCGCTTCACCATATTGAAGAGAGCGAAGTCCCGGTGTGTTTGGTGAGGAGATGTTTACAGCAATGTAGCCAGCGTACTGATAAACCTTTTCCATACAGATTAGATAATCTTCAGCGCCCTTCTCAATCGGTGTATCTTTGTTCTTACCAATGTTGATACCAAGAATGCCATCGTAGTTAGCTCTCTTAACGTTCTCGACTAGGTTATCTACACCCAGGTTATTGAAACCCATACGGTTGATAATACCTTCCGCTTCTACAAGACGGAAAAGACGAGGTTTGTCATTACCCGCTTGAGGGCGAGGAGTAACAGTACCTACTTCAACAAAGCCAAAGCCCATTGCGCCGAATGCATCAATACACTCACCGTTCTTATCTAAACCAGCTGCAAGACCAACTGGGTTTTTGAACGTTAGCCCCATCACCTCTACAGGTCGATGCGGTAGCTGTTGACGGTAAAGCAGATCGACAGGAGTGCCAGTGAAACGCTTGAAGTTTTGAATTGCAAGATCATGTGCCTTTTCGGCATCAAGTTGGAAAAAGCCAGTTCTGGCTAGACGGTAAAGCATTGTGCCTCCGATAGAAAAAAGCCCCGTGTAAACGGGGCGATATTATTTACTTATTTACCCAACAATTCAATCTATTACTACAAGTAAGGGTAAGATAATTCGAATTCTTAACAAAGTGTATCATGAATTAAGCAAACGTTATCGTCTATCTGCTTGGAACATAAACTAATTAACAAGATTGACCTATTTCGACACAAAAAATGGCAGCCACACTCTGCTGCCATTTCGTATCGATATTAACGCTACTTAAATCTTATTGGTCTTTCGACATACAATTTAGATTAAGAAGCATAAGTTCACGTAGTGCTACTGAGAACTTAGCAAATTCATGAACTGAGCCAACTTTAAACTCATTCAGAATGCTTTCCCAGCGATGCAGTGACACAGCGTTGCTTTCCATCCAGTCGTCTAGGGCTTTGATAACATCCAAGTCTGATGCACAGCCACAAGTTAGAACCTGACCAGTTAGTTGACGCTGCTGCCAATCCAGATCTTCACGGAATGCCGCACGAGCCAGTGCTTGCCAGTTGTTATCTACTGCTTGGCTGTTGATCTGTTTCAAGAACCAGTGCAGCGACAAACGATCACCAAGGTTAAAGTACAACTTCGAAGCTTGCTCAACCGTTTTACCCGTTTCGCGTGCCACTGTGGATATATCCAGTGCTGAGTACAGGCTAGACAGACGCGCTACCGAGTTCGCTAGTTCTTCTTCAACACCTTGTTCAATCCAAACCTTAGCAACAGAGTTGTGCTCTTCTACCTCTGCAGCCACTAGCGTTTCATCCAGAACCTTCGTAATTGCATTTACATCTTCGCGGTACAGCTCAATCAATGCTGTCACAGACTGTTTGCCTGGGCGATTTCTTAATAACCAGCGGCTAATACGACGCATCGCTCGACGAACATTGAAGATAAGATCGTATTGAGCATCAGACGACGCAACGTTATCTAGCGCACGAATACGCTTAAGTACATCACCAAAGCCGTAGATCTCGCGTGATGCAGTGTAAGCATTCGCGATGTCAACAATGTCTGCGCCCGTCTCTTCTTGTAAACGAGTCACGAAGTTACAACCCATTTCGTTAACCATTTGGTTAGCTAGTGCTGTTGCAATGATCTCAGCACGTAGAGGATGGTTATCCATGTGCTGCACATAGTTACGGCGTAACTCTGTTGGGAAGTACTGGATCAGTTGCTGAGCATGGAACTCATCGTTCGCAATCTCATCACAAACAAGATCTTCTTTCAGTACCATCTTCGCATACGCAATCAGAACTGATAGCTCTGGACGCGTTAGTGCATTGCCCTGCTTCTCACGCTCAAGTAGTGTCTCATCATCTGGGATGTACTCTAGACCACGATCGAGGTAACCCGCTTTCTCCATAGTGTGAATAAAGCGAATCTGCTCTTTCACTAGGCTTACACCTTGGTGCTCGGTTACAGAGATAGATTCAGCTTGGCAGTATGCATCATCAAGTACAATCTCGCCGACTTCGTCTTCCATCGACTCAAGTACTTGGTTACGTTGCTTAACCGTTAGATCGCCGTTTGATACTAGGCCGTTCAGGAAGATCTTAATGTTTACTTCGTTATCCGAACAGTCAACACCACCAACGTTATCAACAAAGTCAGTATTTACACGGCCACCAGCTAGACCATATTCGATACGACCCAGTTGTGTCATACCTAAGTTACCACCTTCACCAACAACTTTTGCTTGTAGGTCACGACCATCGATACGTAATACATCGTTTGCGCGGTCACCAACATCAGTGTGAGTCTCATTTGAAGACTTCACATAAGTACCGATACCACCGTTCCAAAGTAGATCGACCTTCATAGATAGGATCATCTTGATCAAATCATTTGGCGCTAGCGATGCTTTCTTGGTGCCAAGCATCTTTTGGATTTCAGGTGTAAGAGTGATTGACTTAGAACGGCGCGAGAAAATACCACCACCCTTAGAAATCAAATCTTTATTGTAATCTTCCCAGCTAGAACGAGGCAGATTGAACAGGCGATTGCGCTCTTCCCAGCTGCTAGCAGATTCTGGATTCGGGTCGATGAAGATGTGCATGTGGTTAAACGCAGCTTGTAGACGAATGTGCTTAGATAGCAGCATACCGTTACCAAATACGTCACCCGCCATATCACCCACACCAATTGCTGTGAAGTCTGTGGTTTGACAGTCGATGCCCATTTCACGGAAGTGACGCTTAACCGATTCCCAACCACCTTTCGCAGTGATACCCATCGCTTTGTGGTCATAACCATTAGAACCACCAGAAGCAAATGCATCGCCTAGCCAGAAGTTATATTCAGCAGATACTGAGTTTGCGAGATCTGAGAATGTCGCAGTACCTTTATCCGCTGCAACAACCAAGTACGGATCATCTTCATCATGACGAACAACATTCTTAGGTGGGATAACTTCACCTTCAATGATGTTATCGGATACATCCAGTAGTGCACGAATGAAACGTTTGTAACAGCGTTGACCTTCAGCAAAGATCTCATCGCGGCCAGTCATCGTGTGCTGACGTTTACATACGAAACCACCTTTCGCGCCAACTGGAACGATTACGGTGTTCTTAACTTGTTGTGCTTTAACTAAGCCAAGAATCTCTGTACGGAAATCTTCTTGACGATCTGACCAACGAAGACCACCACGAGCCACCTTGCCACCACGTAGGTGAACACCTTCAATGTCTGGTGCGTAAACGAAGATCTCAAACGCCGGTACTGGTGCCGGGATATCAGGGATCTCGCTTGGCTTCATCTTAAGTGCTAGCCATGGTTTTGCTTGCTTGTTCTCGTCTACTTGGTAGTAGTTAGTACGAAGCGTTGCACTGATCATTTCCATGTAGCGACGAATGATACGATCGTCATCCAAGCTCTCTACATGATCTAACTGCTCAGTGATTGTGTTAATAAGATCTTGTTGACCTTTCGCGCTGCCCTTGTGTTTAGGATCAAAACGCTTAGCGAACAGCTTAACCAGACCTTTTGCCAGTTCAGGGTAATGCGACAGTGTTTCTTCAATGTACTGCTGACTGAATGGGAAGCCAACCTGACGCATGTAACGAGCATATGCACGCAGGATTGAGATTTCACGACCTGATAGACCTGCACCCAGTACTAGACGGTTAAAGCCATCACTTTCTAGCTCACCCGCCCAAATGGCAGCGAACGCTTGTTGGAAAAGATCACGCGCTTCACGAAGATCAATGGTCTCTTCGCTCTTATGTAGCATTGAGAAATCAAGGATCCAGTAAGTAACACCGTTAGTCTTACGAACTTCATAAGGAGATTCACCAATTACGCGAAGACCTAGGTTTTCCAACATAGGCATAACGTCTGAAAGGTGAATTGGCTCATCACTGTGGTAGAAAAGCTTTAGTCGAACTGCTTTCGAATCCGCAGCCTCTTCTTGTGGGCGGTAGAACAACATGCCCAGCTTGTTTTCTTCAGTAAGAGCTTCCAAACGCTCAATGTCTGCAACCGCAGAACCTGGCATCATGTCTTCTTTGTATGAACGTGGGAATGCACGCATGTACTCTTTCGACAGAGGAAGTCCTTTGCTCTCACCAAAGTTTGCAATGATTGACTCCGATAGGCGGTCATCCCAAGTCGATGATACTTCCATTAAATTCTGCTCGATTGTCTTAACGTCAACGTCCATGTTGTTATTATCAACACGAACAATGTAATGCGTTCTAGCCAGTGGGCTTTCAGAGAAATAAGTCGTGAACTCTACTTCTTGCTCACAGCCAAAGTACTGCTTAAGAATACGTTGAGTTTGACGACGCAATTCAGTGTTGTATCTGTCTTTAGTCACATACACCATACAGCTGAAGAAACGGCCAAACGGGTCTTTACGAACAAACAGACGCAGCAGATCGCGATCTTGCATCTGAACGACACCCGTACCTACTTCTAACAGCTCTTCTTCACGAGCCTGAAGAAGTTCGTCGCGTGGGTAGTTTTCAAGAATATTGTGCAGAGCCTTGTAAGAGTATGAACCTTCACGGTAACCACTTGCTTCCAGAATACGCTCTACCTTCTCTCGCACGAGTGGGATCGTTTCTACTGTGTGGTTATAAACTGCAGATGTGTATAGACCTGTGAAACGGTGCTCACCGATCACTTTACCATTCTCATCAAACTTCTTAATGCCGATGTAATCGGTATACGCCGGACGGTGGATGCGTGACGCTGTATTACCTTTCGTTAAAATAAGAACGTAAGGCTTCTTCGCTTCTAGTCTTGCCGAATCAGAGAATTCAGACAGTTTCACATCACGAACACGATTTGAGTTCGCGAATAAACCAAGGCCTTGCTCTTCCGTTGGTTTTAAAACTGTATCACCATCAACAGATACTAGGTCGTACTCTTTGTATCCCATGAAAGTGAAGTTGTGCTCACCTAGCCAACGCAAAAACGCAACCGTCTCTTCGAAACGTTTTTCGTCAACTGGAATAGAATCTTTTTGCGCTTCAACTTGGTCTGTGACGGTTTGTAGTCGCTCAACCATTTTCATCCAGTCGTTAACAACTAGACCAGTATCGCGGAAGATCGCCAGTAACTCTTCTTTAAGTTGAGTCATCTCAGCTTTACTGCTTAAACGGTCCACCTCAATGTGGAATAGTGACTGGAAAACACCTTCGTTAGCGCTAACACCGACAACATCGCCTTTGTCTGAACGAAGAATTTGAGTTGGGTTGTGGAGCATTAAGTGAGAAGAGAGATCAAGGCGTGTTAGTGCCATTTTTACTGAGTCGACAAGAAATGGGCTATCTGGCACCACTATTTCAACAATCGTATGCGTTGATTGCCAACCCTGACGGCTTACCGTCGGATTGAATACTCGCACAGAAATATCGTCGGCTTTCTTCTCATTGATGTGATGCCATAAGCTAACTACAGCACCATATAAATCGGATTCGTTTCTCTGGATTAGGTCGTCGTGAGAAACATTACTAAACATGTGTTGAGCAAGTTGAGTTACTAGAGGTCGATGAGCAAGGTCTAGTTTGTCTTGAATCAGTTTGTACACTTTTTCAAGCAAAACTGGAACCACAGTTTCACGTGCGGTCATAGTCACACTCCACAATTAGAATTGTATTTTATTATTAGGGGGATCACTCAGCTCACTAAAAAACAGGGCCCTAAACCTCTGGTTTCACAAGCGAGTTAAGCAAAGGTAATGCATCCATTTATTGTAAAAGCATTATTGAAAAATAGTTAATAATTTTCGGGCTGGTAGGAGGTGAAATGTTTGATTATGTGATTAAGATTCCTTTTAACTCTCTAGTTATGGCGAGGCTTACAGAGCTTCTAACTTAATAAACTTATTATTTTGGTCAGTTGTTAGTCTAAACAGCCCTTTCACCCCTATTTGTGTAAGAAATGGTCTGAATCGAGTTGCAGGCAATTGAAGCCTTAAACCTGTCGTTGTAACAACATGTACGTTACTTGCGGCGCCGGAATAATTCGCCAAAAACTGCTGGTAAGTAATATTAAGTCTGAAATGGTAGCTGTTCATATGATGCCTGTATAAATAAACAGTATCCCGAAAAATCGGCACTTTTGATGAAAAAGCCAGCAATACACTAGCATTACTGGCTTAAATTTAAACATTATCTGACTATATCGCTTATCGCTGTATAGTTAGAAGATAATCTCGCTAAAGTTAGAAAGAGAATAATAACTTTGATTACGCCTCAAGCGCTTTCGTCACTTTCTCAAACAGGTCTTTTGCAAGGTTGTCCATTGATTTCAACGTCTCTAGTTCCGCTTTGATCAACGCTTGGCGCTCTTCGTCGTACTTACGAAACTTAAGTAGTGGGTCAATCAGTCGAGAGGCCACTTGCGGGTTGGTGCTGTTTAGCTCACGCAGGATCTCACCTGCAAACTCATAGCCTTTACCTGACTTATCATGGAACTGAACTGGGTTCATGTTCAGGAATGAGCCAACCAAGTTACGTGTGCGGTTCGGGTTCTTCAAACTAAATGCTTGATGAGACATCGACGCCTTGATCACTTCTAGAGCATCACTACTTGGGTTGGTGCCTTGAAGTGCAAACCACTTATCCATTACTAGACCATCGTGTTTCCACTTATCACTGTAATCAGCCATTAACGTTTCACGACATGCAAGTTGAGCACTGTTTGCTGCACCCATTGCTGCCATCGAATCGGTCATATTGTTTGCAGATTCGTACATCTCAACAGCAAGATCGTTACCAAGCTCTGTATGAGCTAGATAGCTCAAGCAGACTTTACGCAACGTACGCTTACCGATTGAGTCATGATCGATGGTGTACTGTTTCAACGCATGACTATGGTATACCGCTGCTAATTCATCTTGCAGTTCAGCAGCCAGTGTCACTTTCATTGATTTAAGTACAGACGCGATTGCATCGATATCAACGCGCTCATACCAACCTGACACTTCATTGTGGCTAGGTAGAGAAAGCATCTCTGCAATAAATGCTGGCTCTAGTGTTTCGCTTAGTAATACACCACGGAACGCATCAATCACCGATGAAGCAAGTTCGAACTCTTTACCTTGTTGTACATTAGCTACATTGTTACGGATGTACTTCGCTAGTAGCATCTGACCTGCATCCCAACGAGAGAATTCATTGCGAGCATGAACCATCAAGAAGATAAGTTCTTCATCTGAATAATCATACTCCAGTTTCACAGGTGCAGAGAACTCACGCAGTAGTGATGGAATTGGTTGCTCTTGAACGTTATCGAAAACGAAGGTTTGCTCCGCCTCTTTTACATCTAACACATTACCGACTTGCTCACCGTTACATTGTAACTCAATCACATCACCGTTTGATGTGTAGAGTTCGATGTCGAAAGGAATATGTAGCGCTTGTTTTTCAGATTGCTCATGTGTTGGTTCAGTGCGTTGACGTGTCGTCAGCGTATATTGTTTGGCTTCTGCATCATAGTGACTTTCTACAGATAAAGTCGGCGTACCCGATTGGCTGTACCATAAGCGGAACTGAGTCAGATCAACACCAGATGCATCTTCCATAGCCGCCACAAAATCTTCACAAGTCGCTGCTGTGCCATCATGACGCTCAAAATAAAGCTTCATGCCTTTTTGGAAACCTTCTTCACCCAGCAGAGTATGAATCATGCGAATCACTTCGCTACCCTTTTCGTAAACCGTCAAAGTGTAGAAGTTATTCATTTCAATCACTTTCTCAGGACGAATTGGGTGAGACATTGGGCTCGCATCTTCTGCAAACTGAGGGCCACGAATAATACGAACGTTGTTGATACGATTGACTGCTCTTGAACCTAGATCAGACGAGAACTCTTGGTCGCGGAATACGGTTAGACCTTCTTTCAGGCTTAATTGGAACCAGTCACGACAAGTAACGCGGTTACCAGTCCAGTTATGGAAGTACTCATGGCCAATTACCGCTTCGATACCTAGGTAATCGGTATCCGTTGCTGTCTGGTCATTAGCCAAAACAAACTTAGAGTTAAATACGTTAAGGCCTTTGTTCTCCATCGCGCCCATATTGAAGAAATCAACCGCTACGATCATGTAGATATCTAGGTCGTATTCTAAGTCGAAACGCTCTTCATCCCATTTCATAGAGTTAACTAACGACACCATCGCGTGATTTGCACGATCTAGATTACCTTTATCAACAAAAATTTCTAAATCAACGTTGCGACCAGATTGAGTGATGTATTTGTCACGCAGTACATCAAAGTCGCCGGCAACCAGTGCGAACAGGTATGCTGGTTTTGGATGTGGGTCTTCCCACTTAACCCAATGACGACCATTCTCTGCTTCGCCTTCGTCGATACGGTTACCATTACTTAATAGGAATGGATTCTCAGCTTTATCAGCAATCACCGTCGTTGTGAACTTAGCCAATACGTCAGGACGGTCCATGTAATAAGTAATACGACGGAAACCTTCCGCTTCACACTGAGTACAGAATGCGCCGCCCGACTTATATAAGCCCTCTAGTGCACTATTACCTTCAGGATTCACTTCCGTCACGATCGTTAATTCGAACTCTTTCGGAAGTTGTGTCAGTGATAGTTGTGTTTCTGTTTGCTCGTAATGAGTCCACTCTGCACCATTGACCGATACTGATACCAACTTCAAGCCTTCACCATCCAGTACCAGAGTCGAGCTTTCCTTTTCTTGCTTTACCTTAGAAGCAGCTGTCACGATAGAAGCCGTGTCATATAGGTCAAATGTTAGGTCTATCTCAGAGATACTATGAGAAGGTGATTGATAATCTTTACGATACTTGGCTTGAGGGGTATGTGCCATGACTTGTTCCTTTTGATCGTTATGCGTAAATTTGAAATAACTGTATATATCTAAAGGCAGTTTGGTCAGAACTCAAGGGCTAGATGAACAAAAAGAGGCATTTGGTATAAATGCCTCTTATATTTGCTAGTTTTTTAACCAGATTTGTTATTTAACACTGGTAAAGGGGGCTGCATTACTATTTTCCATCAAACGGAAATAACTCCACATTTTAACAATTTCTTTAGAAACAGAGCGTTAACGAATTCTGTTGAGCACAGCGTACATATCACTCTCTTCACCTTCGAGTGTTAAAACGTCACTATTGAGGGTATAGCGTGTACCGTGCTCACCATCTTCATAAAGCAGAACTAATTGGTCGCCTTCTGTGTAATAAACACCGCGCTGCACGATCTCATCACCTGTTTCATCAGAGACTCTGAACATGAAAACGAAATCTGGTTGTAGAACTAAATCCATCTTCTGAATATTACTCGCTCTCAAATCACTACCTGATAATTCAGCGCTCGACCAAATCCCTGCCAGCGCATTGGGTAGAGCTTTAGTAAACAAAACACCGTTGAGATTCAGCATATTGTGATTACTGCTGTATGAGTAAACCTGTGGTTCTGCCGTGTTTAGGCCAAGAATAATCGTGTCGCCATTGGCGTTATACATCCCTTCCCAATGATCAACGCTAAAGTCTTTTTTTTGAATATCGATACTGAATGTGTAATTGGAATCAAGGGTAAGTTTAATTGCTCTGAAGTCTTCAGTACCGTCTTCAGGGTTTGGGTTAAGTAGGTACCAATCACCCAGCAAAAGTGGAAGATCGAAGTGCGACAGATTACTGTCACTCTTAGCTGGTTGAGTTGGCTCAGTAGGTGTCGGTGCAGCACCTTCTCCGGCTGTAGCGATAAATGATAGACAAGATAGTGTCAGAAGTATCCATTTCATACGCGCCCCCTTATGTTTCTTTAAGCTTAGGCACGTTATTCATATAAAGCGAAAAATATGATCCAAATCACTAAATTTTACTTACGAAGTAACATTTTTGTCATCCCAAAAGGAATAGATGCATGTTTGTGGCAACCATAGATAATAAAAAAGCGAGCACAAGGCTCGCTTTTTTCGCTCAACAAGAATTACTTATTGATCATATCGAGCATGATCGCAACTGACTCATCCAAGTAAGCGTCAGGGGCTTCGTAGTCTTTAGGCACATCATCCAGTGTCTTAAAGGCTTCTTCACCGTTAGCTTTTTGACGCAGGTTGATACGTTCTAAACGAAGTGCTTCTGCTGTGTCAGTCTCTTCTTGTCGCATTTTCTCGTTTAGAGAAAGCGTATTGTCGTCTTTATCCGCTTTATATTTTTCAATATCTTGAGCGATAAATCCGAACTCCATATCTTTAGCAATACGAGCTTGGTGTTGTGTTGTCAACTTTGCAATTTGCTCATCGTTACGCTGTAACACAGAGTATTTTGCTTTGTCGATACTATCCCAAGGCAGCGCATTGTCCTCTACACTCTCACCTGTTTCTGCAGGATCGACTGGCGTTGGATAAGCAATATCTGGAACTACACCTTTATTTTGTGTACTACCGCCATTGATTCGATAGAACTTCTGAATGGTGTACTGAACATAACCTAGCTCTTTATCGAATAAATCGTAGATATGATTCAGTGAACGGTGCTGTTGTACCGTGCCTTTACCAAATGAGTTCTCACCTAAGATGATCGCGCGTCCGTAATCTTGCATTGCCGCCGCAAAGATTTCCGAAGCTGAAGCACTGTATCGGTTGATCAAAACCGTCAACGGACCTTGATAGCTGATTTCGCCATCAGTATCGCTGTTCACTTTGACACGACCATAGCTGTCACGAACTTGAACTACCGGACCTTCTTTAATAAACAGACCAGAAAGTGCCGTTGCCTCAGTCAGTGCACCACCACCGTTGTTACGAAGATCAACAATGATGCCGTCAACATCTTGTTTCTTAAGCTCAGTAATCAGCTTATCAGTATCTTTTGAAAGGCCAACATAGAAGCTCGGTACTTCAAGAACACCAATCTTCTTACCGTCTTTCTCAATCACTTCAGACTTAACGGCTCTGTCTTCGAGACGAATCTTATCGCGTACAATTGTGACAACGTGACTTTTTGCATCTTTACCGTCAGGCAAGATCTGAAGCTTAACCTTAGTCCCTTTTGGGCCTTTGATTAATTGAACAACGTCATCAAGTCGCCAGCCAATAACATCAACGATCTCTTCGCCATCTTGCCCGACACCAACTATACGGTCACCCTCACCTAACTGCTTGCTGTTAGATGCAGGACCACCAGCCACTAATGAACGAATCACCGTGTAGTCATCCGTCATTTGCAATACTGCTCCAATTCCTTCCAATGAAAGATTCATTTCAGATTGGAACTGCTCTGCATTACGTGGTGATAAGTAGCTAGTATGCGGATCAACTTCACGAGCGAATGCATTCATGTAGATCTGGAAAGCATCTTCGTTATGCGATTGAGTAATTCGCTTCATCGCATTGTTGTAACGCTTTTCCAAAACTTCTTGAATTTCAGGCCACTCTTTTCCAGTCAGCTTAAGATTTAACGCATCGTATTTAACACGTTTGCGCCAAAGTTCATTCACTTCTGCGGTATCTTTAGGCCAAGCTGCTTCACTGCGGTCGAGTTCAATGCTTTCATCTACATCAAACTTGATCTCTTCATCAAGCAAAGACAGCGCATATTGAAAACGCTCAAAACGCTTTTGCATTGATAGATTGTAAACATCAAAAGCAATCTGGTTATTACCGGCTTTTAGTTGATCATCAAGCTGAATAGCTTTAGAAGTAAAAGAGTCGATATCCGCCTGAGTGAAGATATTGCGGTTGTAATCGAGCATCTCTAGGTAACGATTAAAAATAGCTTGAGAGAAATCGTCGTTGAGATTGAAGTGTTTATAGTGAGAACGTGTGAAACGAGAAGTGACACGTTTACTCGCGGTTTCATGTTGGACTTCAGGAGCGAGTAGAGGTAAATCATCCTGATCGAGTTTGGCTTCGAGAGCCTGAGCTGAAGCTGCTAGCCAAAAGCTAGCAGCAATCAGTGTCAATTTTGAACGGCATTTCATGCGTAGGAGTATCTCCTTTAAGCGCGCAAGTGCTCCGCTTTAACAACCATTTGTAGGCCGTTTGCTAACTGAACACGTACATCTTCCTTATTGATTTCAACAATGGTCGCAGCCATGTTTCCTTTACCCATGTTCACATTCACTTCTTTGCCAGTAACGAATTCGTCAGCATTTAGAGCGCGTGTTTCAACAGGCTTTTCTACTTTTGGAGCTTTTGGTGCTTGACGACGAGGCTGTTGAGCTTTCTTCGCCTTTGGTTTTGCTTTGTTCTCTTCGCGAGCTTTTTGCGCTTGCTCTTTACGACGAGCTTGTACTTTCGCTTTGCTTTCTGCAAGAGTCGCTTTAGCGTGCTCTACGTGCTCTTCTTCTAGAACACCACATGCGTTGCCATCTAGGTCAACACGCTCTGCACCAGCTTTTACGCCGTGCAGGTAACGCCATGATGAAGTGTACTGTCTTAACGCTGCACGTAGCTGAGTCTTGCTTACTTTCTCGTCTTCATTTAGACGTTCAGCAAGATCTTGAAAAATACCAATTTTAAGTGGTTTAGCTTCACCTTCTAAAGTAAAGCATTTAGGGAAACATTCAGCAATATATGCGATAACTTCTTTGCTGTTTTTTAACTTTTCAGTGTTTTCCATGAGGGTTCCTGGTTTTTGCGGTTTTTCCGCGAGCATTAAGAAAATATTTTTACGTATTATAGAGAGATGCTTGGGAAAAACCACAGTAAGAGAATAATTTATGCCTTGTTCGTATGCGAATTAAGCAGCTTTTCCACTTCTGCCATGAAAAATGTCAGTCCTTCCTCGTCAATTTCACTAAATCGACCAACATTTGGGCTATCGATATCAAGTACACCAGCAATTTCACCATTAATAGAGAATGGGATTACGATCTCTGAGTTACTAACGGCATCACAAGCAATGTGACCTTCGAACTCATGTACGTCGTATATACGTTGTACAGAGTTTGTTGCTACCGCCGTTCCACATACTCCGCGGCCAATTGGAATACGAACACACGCAGGCTTACCTTGAAATGGGCCAAGAACCAACTCATCGCCTTTCATTAAGTAAAAGCCAGCCCAGTTAAGATCGTCAAGTTCCATCGCCAGTAATGCACTGATATTTGACAAATTTGCGATCATATCGGTTTCTGATTCGATTAAAGCGACGGCTTGTTTGGTTAAGCGATGGTAATGTTCTATTTTCATATTAACTTCCAATTAAATTGAGACTTCCATTATTAAGAGAACGCAGTAGAATGCGGCCACCAACCCAAATAGGACTTATTCTCATTAAAATGACCAATTCAGATGACACTATTAGCCGCGCTTGGCTTATAACTCAAGTAAAAAAACACAAGTCCAAACTGGTGTTTGCCAACATTATTGCCATTATCGCCACGCTTATCAGCGTCCCTATCCCACTCTTAATGCCTTTAATGGTTGATGAAGTGTTACTCGACAAGCCTGCATCTGGCCTAGATATGATGAATCATCTATTGCCAGCTTCAATGCAAACGCCTACCGGTTACATTGCACTGACACTCCTATTGGTCATTGTGATGCGCACAGTTAGCCAAGGACTGAACATTCTGCAAGGTCGACAATTTACTCTTGTATCCAAAACGATCACTTATCAGATGCGCAGTAAGATGATCGACAAGCTTGGTCGCATCAGTATCAGACAATACGAAACCAAAGGCAGCGGTGGCATCAATGCTCACTTAATCACTGACATAGAGACCATCGATAAATTTATTGGTTCAACACTGTCTAAATTCCTTATTAGTTTTCTCACAGTCCTAGGCACATCCATTGTCTTGCTGTGGTTGGAATGGCGCTTAGGCCTGTTCATTTTATTGGTTAACCCTGTTGTTATCTATTTCTCGCGAAAGCTTGGTAGTAAGGTCAAACACCTTAAGAAACATGAAAACCAGTCATTTGAGCGCTTCCAGAACCGTTTGGTCGAAACTCTCGATGGCATTTATCAATTAAGAGCGGCCAATAAAGAACGTATTTTCCTCGACGAACTAAAGCAGCAAGCTAATCAAGTTCGAATTGATGCCGACAAATACGCTTGGCAATCGGAAGCAGCAGGTCGATTATCGTTCCTTCTGTTTTTGCTCGGCTTTGAACTGTTTAGAGCTGTCGCGATGTTGATGGTCTTGTTTAGCGATCTGACCATCGGCCAAATCTTTGCGGTATTTGGTTACCTATGGTTTATGTTAGGCCCTGTACAAGAACTACTTGGTATTCAGTTCTCTTGGTACAGCGCTAAGGCCGCACTGAAGCGTATTAATGACTTGTTGACACTTGAAGAAGAGCACCGCCCGGTCAGCAAAGTGAACCCATTTTCTGAAAATAAAGAAGTGTCTGTTGACATTGAAAATGTTACATTCTCTTACACTTTAGAAAACACTGTTTTAAACAAGCTTTCTCTCTCAATTCCAGCGGGTAAGAAAGTCGCACTGGTAGGTGCCAGTGGTGGTGGTAAATCTACACTCATCCAATTGCTGATTGGGGTTTATCGCGCAGATTCAGGCCATATAAAATACAATGGCGAGACGACGGATGACATCAGCTTTGATGTAATTCGAAATCAAATAGCCGTTGTTTTACAACAGCCTATACTCTTCAACGATACATTAAGGCATAATCTGACCCTTGGAGCAGATTACGATGAAATGTCGTTATGGCGTGCGCTAGATATCGCTCAGATGCAAGACGTTATTGCGCAATTAAATGATGGGCTAGATACACAAATCGGCAAGAATGGGGTTCGCCTATCCGGTGGCCAAAGACAGCGCTTGGCAATTGCTCGAATGGTGTTGAGTAATCCTAAGTTTGTTATTCTCGACGAAGCGACGTCTGCGCTCGATACTGCAACCGAAGCCGCTCTGCATAAAGCGTTAAGTGAATTTTTGAAAGATCGCACAACATTGATTGTTGCGCACCGACTTTCAGCGGTAAAACAAGCTGATCTCATCTATGTATTAGAAGATGGGCAGGTAACACAAACGGGTACACATGGTGAATTGGTTGAACAACAAGGACTGTATCAAACACTCTATGGGAGTGTGCAATCTCACGCCTAGTATTTGTTCACCAACAGATAAGGGCAAGTTCACAGCTTGCCCAACACACCATCACTCGTTTTTAACCCACAGCAACCAAATTAATGAATGGAGGTATTATGGCCTCCACTTCTAAAACACCAACTCAAACTGTTCCATTATCCGAACGTCATCAGAACGAACCACAAAATGTGCGCCTTTGCCAAGGGTGCGAGTTACCGGTAGACAAAACCGATGTTCCTAGTGGCAAATCAGCATACTGCCCTCGTTGCGGCACTCAGCTTTATCGAGGTGGTTCTCCGAGCTTATCAGGCAATCTAGCGATAGCTGTCACCTGTCTACTGTTGTTCATTCCATCGCACTTTTTCGATTACATTAGTATTCGTCTGATTGGTGTGATGATTCCCGCTACGCTCCCTTCTGGGGTATTTACGTTGATGGCGGAAGGTTTCCCGCTCCTTGGGCTATTAATTCTATTTTGTAGTTCAATTGCGCCATTTCTTGTATGTAGCTCAGTATTACTCGCTCACCTTGCTTTAGACATGAAGTGGTTTACGCCATTTCGTTATTCACTAGCCATCGTCCAAACTCTCAAACATTGGATGATGCTAGATGTATTCTTGGTCAGTGTTGCGGTCTCTTGTTTTAAGCTCCAAGACTATTCCGATATTTTTGTCGGCCCGGGGCTTATCGGCCTACTGCTTCTACAGCTGTTTAGTGTTCTTCTAGTGAGCCGAATTAGTGTTCGCCGATATTGGGAAGCATGGAAAGCAGAGACTACATTTAATTTTGATACTTCTAAAAGTGTCCATTGTCATAATTGTCACCTCTCTCAACCAGAGGGAGAAAATTGTGTGCGTTGTCATCACCAGCTTTATCATCGCAAACCCTATTCGATTCAAAAGACATGGTGTCTCCTGATTGCTGCATCTGTTGCAATCATACCTGCCAACGTCATCCCTATTTCAATACTTATAACCAACGGTCAACGCCTCGAAGATACAATAATCTCTGGTGTTGCCTCATTGGTAAACAGCGAAATGTACGGCATTGCCGCGATCATTTTTATCGCCAGTATCGTCGTGCCTGTCGCTAAGATTTTAGGGCTTGCCTACATTCTTATATGTATTCAAGTGAAAAGGACGCTCTACCGCCGTCAGCGTATGACGATCTATTTCATCGTAAAGTGGATTGGCAAATGGTCTGTAATGGATCTATTTGTTATCTCAATCATGATGACATTAGTCGACCGCGGTCAAATTCTTAATTTTACACCAGGATATGGTGCTGTGGCTTTTGGCGTTGTAGTGGTACTTACCATGCTCGCCGCTGAAAGCTTAGATCCTAGGCTTATTTGGGATAACCACACCTCTAATGATGGGTCAGTGAATGAACAACAATAACCAATCACAAACGTCGTACTCACCTGATATCAGGAAAAACAAAGGTATTTCACCTCTGTGGATTCTTCCGATACTGACTGTCGCTCTCGCCGGCTGGTTGGTAATGAAGTCAATTCACGATGCAGGGCAGCGTGTACAGATCTACTTCTCAGATGCGGCAGGTTTAATCGCGGGTAGAACTACCATTCGATACCAAGGCCTCGAAGTCGGTATGGTACGAGATATTACACTCTCTGAAGATCTTGAGAGCATCTACGTTGACGCAGACATCTACCCAGAGGCGAAAAAACTCCTTAGTAAAGGCACGCGATTTTGGTTAGTAAAACCAACCGCCAGCCTATCTGGAATATCAGGGCTGGATGCCTTGGTGTCTGGTAATTACATTGCGATTCATCCAAGTGAAACCGAGCAAGAGCCAGAAACAGTATTCACCGCTTTAGAGTCTTCACCTTCAGATCTGCTCGCTTCTCAAGGCTTAAACATCATGTTGACCGCGAAAGACCTCGGTGGTGTGTCGGTTGGCTCTCAAATCGTTTACCGCAAGATCCCAATTGGTGAGGTTTACAACTATCAACTTAATGAAAGCGGTAAGTCGGTAACGATTCAAGCAGCAATTAAAGATGAATACAGCCACATCATCACCGACCAAAGCCGCTTCTGGAATGTTAGTGGCTTAGGTGCAAGTATTGGCTTTTCTGGCGTTGACGTACGTTTAGAAAGTCTCAGCGCCCTACTTGGAGGTTCAATTGCGGTTGATTCACCAGGAGAAGGTCAGCCTGTCGAAATGAATACCAAGTTCAAGCTCTACCCAGATCTAAAGACGGCTGGACGTGGTATCTCAGTCAAGATTGCCGTGCCTGATGACAACAACATCAGCGCAACGGGTGCACCAATTATGTACCGTGGTATTGAAATTGGCCAGGTTACCGATCTTTCATTGAGTAAAGGTCGTGAAAATGTGGTTGCCTCTGCGGCAATTCAACCTGCGTTCAGCGATTTCTTAAACTCAGGCAGTAAATTCATCTTAGAAGAAGCCAAGCTATCTTTAACGGGCGTAGAGAACATTGGCAACTTAGTCACGGGGAACTTCCTTACACTAGTACCGGGCGAAGGTGACAAAGCGCGTCAATTTACCGCGATTCGTAAACACGAATACAATCAACAACAAGAAAAATCCGTTGCAATTCGCCTGACATCAAACAACTCATTTGGTCTAGATGTTGGGACGAACTTGCTCTACAAAGGCATTGCAGTTGGCTCGATCATTGAAGTGGGTCTTGTTGACGGAGTCGGTACTGGAAGTGATAGGCACGAAGTTTACATGGATGCGCTTATCGACAACCAATACGCGCATCTTATCAAGAGCAATAACCGTTTCTTCGTGACGGGCAGCGCCACTGCAGAGCTCACGGAATCCGGCTTGAGTGTCACAGTGCCACCAGCCAAACAACTGTTGACTGGCTCAATCAGTTTTGTAAGTGAAGGCCAAGCGAAAGTACAACCCAACTATCAACTGTTCCAAAGCAAATCATTGGCTGAATTGGCAAAGCTTAATCATAGTGGTTCAAAGTCGATCACTCTGTTTGCCAATGAACTGCCGCCTATCTCGAAAGGCAGTCCAATTCTTTATAGAAACCTTGAGGTGGGCACCGTTTCCGACTTCCAACTATCTGACGGTGGCGTGAAGATCAAAGCCAAGGTTGAGAATCGCTACACGCATTTAATTACAGATCAAACGGTCTTTTGGAATCGTTCAGGTGTTGAAGTCGATGCCTCTTTAGCCGGTGTGAATATCACAGCAGCCCCGATGAAAACTCTGATTCAAGGGGGTATTGCCTTTGACTCTTTGCCTGGCATCGATAATAAGATTGGTTCTTCTTGGAAGCTCTATGAAAATGCTAAGACAGCTCGTAAGTTTGGCCGTGCGATTCAGTTAGTCGCTGGTGGTGATATCGAGGTGGCAAAAGGAACACCGATTAAATACCAAGGTGTGACCGTTGGTGAAGTGACTCTCGTCGTTCCTAACTTCAACCGCAAGGGTATTGAGATCACCGCTCGAATTCTTCCGGAGTACGTAGATAAAGTCGCAGTTCAGAATAGTCATTTCTGGTTGGCGAGCCCTGAAATAGGACTAAGCGGAATAAAGAACGTTTCAGCACTATTGTCTAAGCATATTAGCGTTGAGCCAGGCTCAGGCAAGCACACTAATCAGTTTGTCTTAGACGATGCACCGATTGCGTCTCAAGGAAAAGTGTTTGTACTTCAGAGCGAATCTCGTGGCTCTGTGACCAAAGGCACCCCTATTCTATTCCGCGAATTAGAGATTGGCTCTGTGATTGATGTTCGCTTGGGGGAATTTGCTGATCGTATTATCTCAACGATTCGAATTGACTCTGAATATGCCTACTTAGTTCGCGCCAATAGCGTGTTCTGGAACGTATCCGGTGTCGATGTTTCTATTGGCCTGTCTGGCGCTAATATCAAAGCAGGTACGGTTGAAAGCTTACTGCGCGGTGGCATCACGTTTGCTACACCTCCAACAGATAAACTCCAACCACAAGCAGCAGAAGATCAATCTTTCTACCTTTACCCGCAAGCGGAAGATGACTGGAAAATGTGGCGCACCGCTATTCCTAAGCCTTAGTCACCAAAACGGTTCGAGGCGAACAATAATTAAACGTAAATGCAGCCAATTGGCTGCATTTTTATTATCTGGGTCAATTGTGGTTTAGCACTCACCCTTTTTGCTTTAAACTTGTCGCATTCAAGTCACAGCCGAGATAAACCCTTGCACGCTAACGTCTATATCCCCAAAGAGTTTCTTACTCACATCGAAACCTTTATGCCGAGTCATCTGGACATGGCTTCATTTATCGAGTCATGCCAAAAACCACTACGCAAAAGCATTCGAGTCAACACACTTAAGATCAGTGTTGAAGACTTCTTAGCGCGTGCAAAAGACAAAGGCTGGGAACTAGAAGCGGTGCCATGGTGTGATACTGGATTTTGGATCACAGCAGATGAGAGTGTAGTTCCACTTGGAAATACATCTGAGCATATGTCTGGTCTTTTCTACATTCAAGAAGCCAGCTCTATGATGCCACCTTCAGCACTGTTCTTTGGAAATGAAGAATATAGTGCTGTTCTGGATACCGCGGCGGCGCCAGGCTCTAAAACAACACAGATCGCTGCTTTAATGAATAACGAAGGCGTTCTGGTTGCCAACGAATACGCAGCAAGTCGTGTAAAAGTCCTTCATGCTAACATCGAACGCTGTGGTGTTCGCAACGCGGCGTTGAGTAACTTTGATGGCCGTGTATTTGGTGGCTGGTTACCAGAGACCTTTGATGCAGTTTTGCTCGACGCGCCATGCTCTGGAGAAGGTACTGTACGCAAAGATGCAGACGCGATGAAAAACTGGACCTACGACTCAGTAGTCGATATCGCGAACACACAAAAAGATTTGATTGAGAGTGCTTTCCATGCACTTAAAACCGATGGGGTTCTGGTTTATTCAACATGTACTCTGAGTACAGAAGAGAACCAACAAGTTTGTCACCACTTAAAAGAAACCTTTGGTGATGCCGTGGAGTTCGAGTCTCTTGAAGGTTTATTCGAGGATGCCAAAGCGACCCTAACTGAAGAAGGATTCCTACATATCTTCCCACAAGTATACGATTCAGAAGGTTTCTTCGTGGCTCGTATACGCAAAGTGGCTTCTGTGACGCCACCTCAGGTGAAAAAACGCATGGGTAAATTCCCATTTGAAAAAGCGTCGAAAAAAATACAACAAGAAGTTGAGGATCACCTCAATACTGCTTTGGATATCTCACTACCAACAGACGCTCAGGTTTGGCTACGCGACAAGGATGTGTGGTTATTCCCGGCTGCACTTGAGCCTATGATTGGTGAGCTACGATTCTCGCGCATGGGCATCAAGATCGCCGAGACACATAAGAAAGGCTATCGCTGGCAGCATCAAGTCGCAACATCCTTGGCTAAAGGAAACGAATCGAATGTCGTTGAGCTTACCATTGAAGATGCTCGTGAGTGGTTCATGGGACGTGACGTTCGCCCTGAAAGTTTATCAGGTAAAGGTGAAGTTCTTGTTAAGTTTGAAGGCGCAATAATTGGCCTTGGGAAATGGGTCGGCAACCGAATTAAAAACGGCCTCCCACGAGAATTAGTTCGAGATAAAAACTTGTTCTAACTCCTAAGCATAAAACCATAAAAGCCCGATATTTCACTCTTATTTTGATGTGATATCGGGCTTTTTCGTTTCTATCAGAGCGAGGTACGATGATTCAACAGTAACTCTGATGCATATCGTCAAATGCTACTGTTATTAAAACTATTAATAAATATATCTGCTTTTAAAGGGAATAAATCGCCATTTGGTAAAAATCGACTAAACTTGACCTATCAGACAGATAAATAGCGCTGTAAGCGTCGGCTCCTCGGAGCCCTTTCCCCTAAGCCCGGACAGGAACGTTTGGGCTTTTTTTTGTTTTGTGACAAACAAAAAGGAGCCCATAAAGAGCTCCTTCACAAACACGAACTTAAATAAGTCCTATCTAAACAAAGTGCGTTACTTAACTAAAGTAATGCCTTCTTTATCAATCGAGATTTTACCCGCTTTGTATAAGCCGCCGATCGTTTTCTTGAATGTACCCTTACTGGTACGGAAAGCAGAGAAGATAGCATCTGGTGAAGACTTATCATTCAGCGGTAAGAAACCGCCTTTTTTCTCTAAGAGATCGAGAATCTTAACACTCAAATCGTCCATCTTAGCCACACCCACTTTCTGCAAAGACAGGTCGATTTTGCCGTCTTCTTCGCGGATGTTCTTGATGTATCCTTTCAGTGTTTTACCGATGAAAAGTTTGCCAATTACATCTGATGGGAAAATCATCCCCCAGTGTTCGCCGTTTACGATTGCTTTGTAACCCAGTTGGCTGCGCTCAGCAATGATCAAATCAACTTGCTGGTTACGCTTGTAGTTTGCCGGTGTGTTATCTAGTAGCTTGTTAAATTTCGTTGTGCCTACAATACGGCTAGACGCTTTATCAATATACACGTAAACAAGAATAGATTGACCTTCATGCAGGCGACCACGCTGTTCACTAAATGGTACCAACAGGTCTTTACCTTTGATACCCCAGTTAACGAAAGCACCCGTACTGTTCACGCCTTCTACTTGCATCAAACCCCACTCGCCCACTTGTGCAATTGGAGTTTCTGTAGTTGCTGCAATCTGATTATCTGAATCGATGTAAAGCAGCACATCTAATTTTTGACCAATTTCAACGCCTTCAGGAGTAAACTTCTTTGGTAGCAACACGGTTCCATAATCGCTTGCGTCAAGGAATACACCGAAATCTGCTTGTTTTACTACTTCTAAGTTGTTTATTTGACCAATATTAATCATCAAAATTGTCTCTACATTAAATTTGGCAGAGATTATACGTGATCTCTGTTATGCTTTCGCTAGTTTCATTCATATTTTTACACTAGAGGAACTTTCGTTGATCACCGTTGATAAACAAGACGCGATTACACTAAAAATAAACCATGCAATGGCCAAGACCAAAAAACTCGACATGGACGTGTATCTCTTTGTTCCCGGTGAACTCGGACTGACACCAGAAGTCCTCTCTGAGAGCGCATTTTTCTATAGCTCTATTACGCAGAAACGCGCTTACTACAGTGATAAAACACTATTGCCTCTTGTTCACAGTCGTCTCGCAAAACGTGGGCGCCTCTCAACGACTCAATACCGTGTTAGTCTAAGTTTGTTCGCCTATCAGTATGTGATTGCTCTAGATAAGGCGGTGTCTAGCCTGAACAAGAATGATAGTGACACGGTCACGTCAGATGAAGTAGATGAGGTGATCGAGCTTGCTCTTGATATCCTTAAAAAGCTTCGTCGAAGCATTCCATATGAAGAAAACTTAAAGCGCTACTACGCCAACATCGATAACTACCTCTCTTGGTATACTGAACAAAAGTTCTTATCGCTGATCTCTCATATGCCTAGAGGCAGTGAATACTCAACGATTAAAGAACGCTTGATCGCTCTGTGTGAAAAAGAGACCGCACACCGAAAACTCAATCGATACAATTCGGCTAAAGTTCGTGAAGATGTGACTCGATTGAGTAACAAAATGCGTTTATTACGCCGTCTTATCGAACACCCGATTGTACTTCAAGAAAAAGCCGTTTCGATGGGCAACAACGTCAAGCGTGCCGTTAAAGGCATTGCTACTGGCTTAGTGATGGTATTTGTAACCACCACGGTTATTCTAGCTCGAGATTTCCTCGGAGAAATTACCGCCTCGTTTATTGTTGCTATGTCATTCATTTATGCATTACGTGAGATCTTCAAAGATGACTTGCGTGACATACTTTGGCGTTGGATTCGCAAAGGGAAACCAAAATGGAAACGCCGCTACCTTGATCCGACAACGAAGAAAGTCGTTGGACACAAACTTGAATGGCTGGATTACACGAACTTTTCAAAACTCGCAGACCGTATTCAAGCAATCCGCAAAAAACGTGTTGTGCAACGTGAGGAGCAGATCCTCCACTATCGTTCCCATACAGAGATGTCGACATCAACTTTTATGAGTGGTTACGAAGAGACGCGTGAGACACTCTCAATCAGCTTAAGGGCACTAACGCGTTTAATGGATAAAGGTTCAAACAAGGTTTATCGCTTGAATGACGGACAGGTCAGTCGTGAATCGGTCGAAAAACGTCACCTACTGAACCTAATCATCAAAGAGAACAATCATGATAGCGAACCAACCTATTATCGTTGGAAAATCGTTATGAACCGATCAAAGATCGTCGATATTGAAGAGATCACCCAAGTCTAGCAGTCACCTCTATGTGACCAAGTCACTTGGAGAAAGTTATACCTAAGTGTGAAGCATAAAGGTCAGCTTAACGGCTGACCTTTTTAATCGAGAGCGTTAAAATAAACTCTGCCATCGGCTCATCGCCATGCAGTGATGGGCAAGTAGCAATAATCGTTACGGGCTGATTGACTCTTTCTCCGGTTTTCATTGTCTCGGCCAACATATCGTTAATCAGACCACCATCACGACATGTAAAATGCACGTCACCTTCTGGCCTTTTTAAAAACTGACCACTCACTTCCTTAAAAGCCAATGAGATCTTCTCTCCTTGCTGCTGAGACTTACTCATTGCTAGAAAGCCACCGGCGACATCAGCCCCTACAGCAAGGACGCCAAAATACATACTATTGAGATGATTTTTGGTTCTTCTCTTTAAAGGGATTTTTACTTCTACATGAGAGTCATCTAACGCCAACAGTTTTGGTCTACATAGCCAAATTAAAGGCACTTTGAAAAAACCAAACATATTGAGATAAAAGTTAGCTTTCTGAAGTGGGGATAACATTACTGCGTCCTTGCTTTTTAGTTGTCAGACCAGTTAACCCAACACGCGTTTGAATGTCAAAAAAATGTTACAAAAAAGAGACCTAACGTTTCTTACTCTCTGATTCGCTTTGTTTCAGTGTATGTCTGCCCTACACAATACCTCCAAGCAAACTGATAAATCTAAGAATATTACCAATATCCGAGATAACTTTGACCTAAGGGAGTTTATTCCTCCGGTTAATTCCGTTATCTTTACTGCTTCGCAATAGAATAAAAAGCTATCACATGCCATTAAAAACTGATGAGTTGAGAACCCAAGCACTTGGGCCAATGCCAACTCCTGCCGAATTAGGCAACGCACACCCAATCACTGACGACGTTGCTGAGCGCATTGCAAACTCTCGCCGCCAAATCGAAGACATTCTCACTGGACGCGACGATCGTCTGCTCGTCATCGTTGGCCCTTGTTCTGTGCACGACACTGACGCAGCGTTAGATTACGCTGAACGCTTAAGCAAAATTCAAGAGCAATACAAAGACGAGCTATTCGTCGTAATGAGAACCTACTTTGAAAAGCCACGTACTGTTGTTGGCTGGAAAGGTCTGATTACCGATCCAAACCTGGATGGTTCTTATGCACTAGAAGCTGGTCTAAATAAAGCGCGTAAGCTTTTGCTAGATATCAATAAGCTTGGCCTCGCTACAGCGACTGAGTTTTTGGATATGATCACTGGCCAATACATCGCAGACCTGATCACTTGGGGCGCGATTGGTGCTCGTACTACTGAGTCACAGATTCACCGTGAGATGGCTTCAGCTCTTTCTTGCCCTGTTGGTTTCAAGAACGCAACTAACGGCAACATTAAGATTGCTATCGACGCGATCCGTGCTTCACAAGCTTCTCACTACTTCTATTCACCAGATAAAAATGGTCGTATGACTGTTTACCGTACTTCAGGTAACCCATACGGTCACGTTATTCTACGTGGTGGTGACAAAGGTCCTAACTTCGACGCTGAATCTGTTGATCAAGCATGCCAACAACTGGCTGAGTTTGACCTACCACAACGTCTTGTTGTCGACTTTAGTCACGCTAACTGTCAGAAACAACACCGTAAACAACTTGATGTTGCTAAAGACATTTGTGAGCAAATCAAGTCTGGTAAGAATCAAATAGCAGGTATCATGGCTGAGAGCTTCATTGAAGAAGGCAATCAGTCGATGAAAGACATCAACAACTTAGAGTATGGTAAGTCAATCACCGACCCATGCCTAAGCTGGGACGATACTGCGAGCATGCTTGAACTGCTTGCAACTGCAATTAAAGATAGAAACTTAGCTTAAGGAACTAACCATGCCTTCATTTGATATTATCTCTGAGATCGAAACTGTTGAACTGCGTCACGCGGTGGACAACGCAAACCGCGAACTAGCGACCCGTTTCGACTTCCGTGGTGTTGAAGCAAGCTTTGAATTCAAAGATGAAACAGTAAAGCTGTCTGCAGAGCACGATTTTCAACTAAAACAGCTTCGTGACATCCTTCGTGGCAACCTAACGAAACGTGGCGTTGATGTATCAGCGATGGAATCTCAAAAAGCTGACCAATCAGGTAAATACTGGCACCAAACCGTTATCTTTAAGCAAGGTATCGAGACTCCAGTTGCTAAAAAAATCGTTAAGCTAATTAAAGACAACAAGATCAAAGTTCAAGCTGCTATCCAAGGCGAAAAAGTTCGTGTAACAGGTAAAAAGCGCGACGATCTTCAAGCAGTAATGGCACTTGTTCGAAACGGTGAACTCGGTCAACCATTCCAGTTTGATAACTTCCGCGACTAATATTTGTTTAGCCGTATAAAAAAGCCTCAATGTTTACTAGCATTGAGGCTTTTGTATTTTTAAGTGCCTGTAGTTTCAGTTGCTACAGCTCGTCATCAGTTTAAAGACTGCGACCTGAAGCCAGCTTAACGTCAGTACCGATCAGTAAATTAAACTCGACGCTGCTTGGCGGTACAAAAACACACACTCGCAAGTTTTCACTGCGTGCCTTCATCAGCTTCGTAGATAACTCGCCACTGTCTTTAAATTGCTCGCGTTCCGCGTCACGACGACACAAGTCGATAAACTCAAATGGGCAGTCAACAGGATATAGAACAAGTTCTGCTTCCTGCATAAGGCGCAGCGCTTTGATTGAAAGAAGCTCAACGTCTGACTCAAACTCAATCCAAGTCACTTGCCCTAGTGAATCGACCTCTTCTTTTAGTGACTCTTGGTAGAACTTCTCTAGTTCATCACGTTCCGTGATGCGTTCTATACGAGGTGAAGACAGAAAACGCTCCCAAAACTTACGACGTTCATCAACTGTAGGAAACGTATCTTTGATCGAGTTGCGCTTTGACGCGCCAAAGTCAGCAAGTAGACCCAAATTCTGTGGTAATAAACTCTCAAATTTTTCACGAATATTGCGAACTAAGACCGGAGAAGCACCGCCACTCGAAATAGCGATTTGAATTCTTCCTCGGTTAATCATTGAAGGGGTAATAAAGTCACAGTATGGTTGATCGTCGACCACGTTTACCAAAATACCCATTTTTTTTGCATCACTATGCACTTGATGATTAAGCTCAGGATTGTCCGTTGTAGCCCACACTTGTAAATATCGACTCGACAACATTTGTGACGAGTAGAAGTTTTGTACCCAGTGCAGTTTATTTTCATCTATTAACTGCTTTAAATAAGGTTCAACCTTCGGCGATATAAGGGTTACATCGCCGCCAGCTCGAAGCAAACTATCGACTTTTCGACAAGCAACTTCGCCACCACCAACAACCAGAATCGGTTTGTTTTCGATGTCTAAAAACATTGGAAAGTAACGCATTTTCTTCCTTGAGACCTCTTTAATAACTATTCATGCATGCTACCAAATTTGGGGCATAATCCTAGGTGCATTTGCATAATTAAAATAATATTTCACCAAATTTAAGATTTTCTTAAGGTTAAAATTTCGACAGAAAATCACATAAACAAGATAATCAGCTAGACTATTAAGAATTTAGAAACCTAAATCTCGTTGCACCAACAGTGTGAGCCCTTGCACTATTTACATTCACGTAACATTTGGTCATTCTAAATGTGTCCGGATTTGTGATTTCACTCAAAAATCTTTTTAAATTATACATTTGAGAAACTGCAAATCCTTTCCTAACCTTATAAACAGTTGTTCAAATCGCACACAATGTTATTTGCAAAATGCAAACCATGATTTGAGTAACCGCGCTTAAAGGTAACAAAAACAAGCAACACAGCAAGCACAACACAAATCGAGCACGTGTATCAGGTGTCACCTGGTTTAACAAGGAAGGATACAAATGACAAATAAACTAACACTTCTTGCTTCAGTAGTAGCTGCATCAACTGCAATGATGGCAACATCTGCATCAGCGGCAGAAAGCACTCTGGACAAAGTCACATCTCAAGGCTTTCTTACTTGTGGTGTAAGTACAGGTCTTCCAGGGTTCTCTAACCCTAACTCAAAAGGTGAATGGGAAGGAATTGATGTTGAGTATTGTCAAGCTCTTGCAGCGGCTGTACTCGGTGATAAAACCAAAGTTAAATACGTACCTCTAACGGCTAAAGAGCGTTTTACGGCTCTACAATCGGGTGAGATCGATGTTCTGTCACGTAACACGACATGGACGCTGCACCGTGATACGGCACTTGGTCTGAACTTCGTAGGCGTTAACTACTACGATGGTCAAGGCTTTATGGTTAAGAAAGATCTTGGCCTAACGAGTGCTAAAGAACTAGACGGCGCATCTGTATGTGTTCAGTCTGGTACAACAACAGAGCTTAACCTTGCTGACTACTTCCGTAACAACGGTATGTCTTATAAGCCAGTGGTATTTGATACGGCTGCGCAAACATCTAAAGGTTTCGACGCAGGTCGTTGTGACGTTCTTACAACAGACCAGTCTGGCCTTTACGCACTTCGTCTAAATCTTGCAGATCCTAAGTCTGCTGAAGTACTTCCAGAAATCATTTCTAAAGAGCCACTAGGCCCTGTAGTTCGTCAAGACGATGACAAATGGTTCAACGTTGCTAAGTGGACACTGTCTGCAATGGTTAACGCAGAAGAGTACGGCATTACATCTAAGAATGCAGACGAAATGCTTAAGTCTAAAGATCCAAACATCAAGCGTATCCTTGGTGTTGACGGACCAAAAGGTAAAGGCCTAGGTATCCGTGATGACTGGGGTTACCAAGTTATCAAGCAAGTGGGTAACTACGGTGAGAGCTTCGAACGTACTGTAGGTACAGGTTCTCCACTTCAGATCTCTCGTGGTGTAAACGCGCTATGGAATGCGGGCGGCTTCATGTACGCTCCACCAATCCGTTAATAGCCACTACGTGATTACTTTACACAGCGGCTTCTAGCCAATCCTTTATATAGTTGATTGACCTAGAGTCGCTGAATTTACAACTGAGTAACACGAAATTAGGGCGGATTTCCGCCCTAACTGTTAAATGGATTTGAGGTTATTGCAGTATGAAACCTAATAACACTTCTATTCCTTCCCAGGAAAAGCCCCAAGCTAAAAGCGCCAACCTTCTTTATAACCCAACTTTCCGATCGGTCATTTTTCAGATCATCGCTCTTGGTGCACTCGCCGCTTTCTTCTATACCATTGTCAACAATGCGTTAACGAACTTGGATGCTCGCGGCATCGCTACCGGTTTCGATTTCCTTAGCCAAGAAGCTGGCTTTGGTATCGGTTTAACACTCGTCGAATATGACGAAACCTTTTCTTACGGTCGAACATTCATTGTTGGCCTACTTAATACCGCACTCGTTTCTGTTCTAGGTATCATCCTAGCGACGGTTCTTGGTTTTACCATGGGTATTGCGCGTCTTTCATCGAACTGGCTAGTTAGCCGATTCGCAGCGGTTTATATCGAAATTTTCCGTAATGTCCCGCTTCTACTACAAATTTTCTTCTGGTATTTCGCTGTTCTTCAAGCGCTACCGTCCGCTCGTCAAAGCTTAAGCCTTGGTGAAGCTATCTTCCTGAATGTTCGTGGTCTTTACTTCCCTGCGCCTGTTTTTGAAGCCGGCAGTAGTATCGTTATCGCCGCTTTCATTGCGGGTATTGTAGCGACTATCATCATCAACATTTGGGCAAACAACAAACAACGCCTTACTGGCCAACAGACTCCAATGGGACGTATTGCTCTGGGTTTAATTGTTGTCCTGCCTGTCATTGTTTACTTCATTATGGGTATGCCAATTTCAGCTGAATATCCAGCGCTTAAAGGCTTTAACTTCAAAGGTGGTATCAGCATCATCCCAGAACTTGCCGCTCTTATGCTTGCGCTAAGTATCTATACTGCGTCATTCATCGCGGAGATCGTTCGTTCTGGTATTAATGCTGTAAGTCACGGTCAAACTGAAGCAGCCATGTCTTTAGGTTTGCCACGTTCTCGTACTTTGAAGCTGGTGATCATTCCTCAAGCATTGAGAATTATCATCCCACCGCTAACAAGCCAATACTTGAACCTAACTAAAAACTCATCTCTAGCAATGGCGATTGGTTATCCTGATTTGGTTTCAGTATTCGCAGGTACAACTCTTAACCAAACCGGTCAAGCGATTGAGATTATCGCGATGACGATGGCCGTTTACCTCACATTGAGCTTATTAACCTCTGCGTTAATGAATATCTATAACCGTAAAGTAGCATTGGTGGAGAGATAAAATGAGCACACATCAATTTCAGCCTGATCTACCACCTCCAGCAAACACGGTGGGTGTCGTAGGTTGGCTTAGAAAAAACCTATTTAACGGTCCTGTGAATAGTGTTGTTACCGTAATTCTCGGTTACTTCGCATTCTCATTAATTTGGACTGTCTTTGACTGGGCCATCTTAAACGCAGACTGGGTAGGCACAACACGTGACGCTTGTACAAGCGATGGCGCATGTTGGGTATTCATCAGTGTACGTTGGGAACAGTTCATGTACGGCTTCTACCCTGAAGCAGAGCTGTGGCGTCCTCGCCTATTCTACTTCACGCTTGCTGTCTTCGTTGGTTTACTAGCCTACGAAGGAACACCAAAGCGTACATGGATTTGGCTATTCTTCGTTAACATCTATCCATTCCTAATCGCAGCTCTACTTTATGGTGGTGTGTTCGGGTTAGAGGTTGTAGAGACACACAAATGGGGCGGATTGCTGGTTACGTTAATCATCGCACTCGTGGGTATCGTGGTTTCACTGCCTATTGGTGTTGCGCTCGCGCTTGGACGACGCTCAGAAATGCCGATTATTCGTAGTATCTGTACTGTGTATATCGAAATCTGGCGTGGTGTGCCTCTTATTACTGTTCTGTTCATGGCATCTGTAATGCTTCCACTGTTCCTATCAGCTGGTTCAGAAACAGACAAACTACTTCGTGCTCTTGTCGGTGTGGTGCTATTCAGTGCAGCTTACATGGCGGAGGTTATCCGTGGTGGCTTACAGGCAATTCCTAAGGGTCAATATGAAGCAGCAGATGCACTTGGCCTAACCTACTGGAAGAAAATGGGGCTTATCATTCTTCCTCAAGCGCTAAAGATTACGATCCCATCGATCGTAAACACCTTTATCGGCCTGTTTAAAGATACCAGTCTGGTTCTTATCATCGGTATGTTCGATGTATTGGGTATCGGTCAAGCCGCTAACACCGACCCTGAGTGGCTAGGCTTTGCAACAGAAAGTTATGTATTTGTCGCGTTAGTGTTCTGGGTGTTCTGTTTTGGTATGTCGAGATACTCGATATGGCTAGAAAACAGACTTCACACCGGTCACAAACGATAGTTAAAGAGATCAAGGACGTATTATGACGCAACAACAAAACAACGAATCTCAAGAATTGATGATTGAATTGAAAGACATGAATAAGTGGTACGGTGAGTTCCACGTTCTTAAGAACATCAATCTAGAAGTTAAGAAAGGTGAGAAAATCGTAATCTGTGGCCCTTCGGGTTCTGGTAAATCGACCATGATTCGATGCATCAACCGTTTAGAGGAGCATCAAAAAGGCCATATTTTTGTTTCTGGTAATGAACTAACCGAAGACTTAAAGAATATCGAAGCGGTGCGTAGAGAAGTTGGTATGTGTTTCCAACACTTTAACCTCTTCCCTCACCTAACGGTTTTGGAGAACTGTACCCTTGCTCCAATTTGGGTGAAGAAGATGCCTAAAGAAGAAGCAGAAGCGATCGCGATGAAATACCTTGAGCGTGTTAAGATCCCAGATCAAGCAGACAAGTTCCCAGGCCAGCTCTCTGGTGGTCAACAGCAACGTGTCGCGATTGCACGCTCTCTGTGTATGAACCCACAAGTTATGTTATTTGATGAACCGACTTCCGCACTCGATCCTGAGATGGTTCGTGAGGTTCTAGATGTTATGGTTGAGCTTGCTGAAGAAGGCATGACCATGCTGTGTGTAACGCACGAAATGGGTTTTGCGAAAGAAGTTGCCGACCGAGTGATATTTATGGATGCCGGAGAGATCATCGAAGAAAACAATCCTGTCGACTTCTTTGAGAATCCACAATCTGATCGAACTCAAAACTTCTTGAGCCAGATTCTTCACCACTAGAATCGGTATCTACCTAACAGGGCAGCTATTTTTGCTGCCCTTTCTATTTTAGAGGATATGATACCGTCGCACAGTTACATTGTGTTACACCTTGAAAAACACTTAACTCTCTATTTTGATTATCATTTTAAGTAGACAAATTTAATGAAAGGCTTGATTTTTCGAACTTTCAGCCCCATAAATGTACTAATAACTATTGATATCACCTTACGAGGAAGATTATGAACAGCCCTATGTTTTCTCGCACAGCTTCTCAAGAGAGCGCTCTGCAAACAAATAAAGTACTGCGTAACACCTACGCGTTACTTTCAATGACACTACTTTGGTCTGCTGTTGTAGCAGGTATTTCGATGGCACTGAACCTGCCTCGTCCAGGTCTAATTATTATGCTGGTTGGTTTCTACGGTCTACTTTTCCTAACAGAGAAGAACCGTGATAACAGCATGGGTCTAGTATTCACATTCCTGTTTACAGGTTTCCTAGGTTACACCATTGGCCCTCTTCTTAACGCGTACATCGGTGCGGGCATGGGCGACGTGGTACTGACTGCTCTGGGCGGTACTGCACTATCATTTATGGCAGCATCAGCTTATGCACTAACTACTAAGCGCGACCTATCGATGATGGGTGGCCTAATGCTTTCACTATTCGTAGTGCTAGTTGTTGGTATGATTGCGAGCATTTTCATCCAATCAACAGTTCTACATCTAGCGCTTAGCAGCCTATTTATTGTGTTCTCTACAATGGCTATCTTGATGACAACTCAAGGTATCATCCGTGGCGGTGAAACTAACTACATTTCAGCGACAGTGACGCTGTATGTATCTATCTACAACATCTTCATCAGCCTACTGAGCATTCTAGGTATTATGGGTAACGACGACTAATAACATCGTCAACTTATTAATCCCGCAAAGCCCAAGATTCGTCTTGGGCTTTTTGTTTTCTATTGGCTATTATTTGTTGGGAAATATTGCTGAGTAATGTATCCTACGCCGCTGATTGATATGACTCTGGATTAAACATGTTTGAATATAACGGAAAACAAATCGAAACTGACGCTCAAGGCTATCTTTTAGACCACACGCAATGGGAAGAAGGAATGATCGAGATTCTGGCCGATGATGAAGGAATTGAACTCACCGAAGCTCACCTAGAAGTCGTTCATTTCGTCCGTGATTTCTATGAAGAGTTCAATACATCTCCCGCTGTCCGCATGCTTGTAAAAGCAATGGAGAAAGCTCATGGCCCTGAAAAAGGCAACAGTAAGTACCTGTTTAAGCTGTTTAAAAAGGGTCCAGCCAAGCAAGCAACTAAGCTAGCTGGCCTTCCTAAACCTGCAAAATGCTTATAAAGCGCTTCAATCATCACTCACTGAATAACAACTTCACGTTTCAAAGAACTTGAAAGTATTTGCTGTTGGTATCATCAATCTTTATACCAGCAGCATCCTGCTCCTCTACACGATCTACGTTAGCAGTATCTGGTCCTTTATGAAGCCATGTGTGCAGCTCCTCAATTTTAGTGTTATTGCCGATTGCAAGCACCTCAACATCACCATTATTTAGGTTCTTTGCATAGCCTGTTAGCCCTAAGTCCAATGCTCTTATGCGTGTTGAGTATCTGAAACCAACACATTGAACATGACCTGTTACCAGAAATATACGATGGGAACGATCCATAACATTGCCTCATAATTTACTTGGGTGATATAGTTGATAAATCTATTCATCCGCCCTAGTTGGGTGGAATTATTTGAGCACCATTAATATGAAAGAAATCCCTTTCCGTTGGATTGACAAATATCTCATCCACCTAAAGATTCAAGAAAAGTTCTACCTTCTTTTTCTACTCCCTGTATTAGCTCTCGTTATCTTAACTCTCGTTCTAGATAGTGCTGCAGACGCGCTTTTGGTCCACCTTTACCAAGATGAACTGATGCTAATGAAAGGTCTTATTGAAGCAGGCCAACTGTCTCGTGACCAGGTAGCACAACTTATCAGTCAGTCTGATACTATCTCTTTAGGCTTCGGCGAAGGTGCTGTATCAGTAATGAATGGTGCATTTAGCTTAGTTGCAACGCACGACCAAAACCTATGGTCTGCACTGTCAACGACTCAAATCACCATTATCGGTATTACCCTGACTCTCATCGGTCTCTGTGTCTATTACATCATGACCTTTATCGGCGGTGCGATGTTCTCAATGAACAAAGCTCTTAACACGCTTGCAGACGGCGATCTAACGGGACGTATGAACTACTTCCTAGTTCGTGACGAATTCAGTGAAATTGCCATCACTATTGATAAGGTAGCAGAGCGTGAGCAAAAGATGGTGCTTTCGATTCAAGAGTCTGTTGCTTTAATGCAGCAAATTAGCTCTGATCTTAACCAATCTACTCAACAA
This sequence comes from Vibrio fortis, assembly GCF_024347475.1. Classification (NCBI taxonomy): domain Bacteria; kingdom Pseudomonadati; phylum Pseudomonadota; class Gammaproteobacteria; order Vibrionales; family Vibrionaceae; genus Vibrio; species Vibrio fortis. The sequence continues at coordinate 1,492,611 of NZ_AP025487.1, read as the reverse complement.
AGTTCAGATATTTCAGGCGTTCAACAAGAGCATCTAAATAGCTTAGCAAGCGCGACTGAAGAGATGGCGTCAACCATTCGCGAGGTTGCAAACTTAGCGCATGAATCCAGCACTCAAACAATGGATGCGCATGGGGTTGCTGAAAGCGGTCAACACAAAGTATCAAACACACTTGCCTCTATCTCTAATCTGTCTCAAGAGATTCAATCTGCTTCGCAAGCGGTTGAAGAGCTAGACGCCAATGCTGCGCAAATCGACGAAGTAGTAACGACCATCAATGCTATTTCAGAGCAGACTAACCTGCTTGCATTAAATGCTGCGATTGAAGCAGCTCGTGCTGGTGAGCAAGGCCGTGGCTTTGCTGTCGTTGCAGACGAAGTTCGTGCCCTTGCTGGCCGTACACAGCAAGCGACGGTTGAAATCCAAAGTATGATTGAAGCGCTACAACGTAACAGCCAGTCTCTGACTAAACTAATGGAAGTGACGGTAAACAACGCGAACGAAGGACAAACACTGATGTCTGAAGTGAACGTTGAAATTGGATCATTGGCAGAGAAAAACCAATCTATTTCAGACAGCAGCACTCAAATTGCTACGGCTGCTGAAGAACAAGGTGTCGTTGCAGACAACATTGCACAAAGTGTTGAAGAGATTCGTAACCAATCAAACAACATCTGCGAGATGATCAGCAAGAGTAACGCTAACGTTGACCAACTCCGTCAACAAAGTGATTCAATGGAAGGATTACTTACTGGTCTTAAAGCCTAAAAGTACCAATCTTGACGATTAGGGCCGCAGTTGCGGCCCTTTTTTGTATCTGACGTCTTTGTCGTTTGATTTTGCTAGTCTCTTCCCTGACAATACACCACCTTCGAATTCAAACAATCAGAGTAAACTATGACTCCATCGATTCAACTAGCAAAAGGCCGTGATAAGTCGCTACGCCGCAAACACCCATGGGTATTCTCTCGTGGTATCGACAAAGTAACAGGTGAGCCGCAACTTGGTGAAACAGTCGACGTTTTCGCAAGCAACGGTCAATGGCTAGCAAAAGCAGCCTACTCTCCTGCTTCTCAAATTCGAGCTCGTGTTTGGACGTTTGAAAAAGAAGACATCGATAAAGCATTTTTTGTTAAACGTATCAAAGACGCACAAATGCTTCGCGAAGACATCATTGTTCGTGACGGTCTTACTGGCTATCGACTAATCGCAGCTGAATCTGATGGTTTGCCGGGCATCACTATCGATAAATATCGGAACTTTCTAGTATGCCAACTACTCAGTGCTGGTGCGGAATATCACAAATCTGAACTTGTGGCGGCTCTCGTGGAGTGCTTCCCTGACTGCAATGTATACGAGCGTTCGGATGTTGCGGTACGTAAAAAAGAAGGCCTTGAACAAACTGTCGGCGTTCTTCATGGTGAAGAACCACCTAAGTCTGTTGTAATCGAAGAGAATGGCGTAAAAATCAGCGTTAATATCGTTGAGGGCCACAAAACTGGTTTCTATCTAGACCAACGTGACAGCCGCAAAGAATCAATGAAGTACGTAAAAGACAAAGAAGTCTTGAACTGCTTCTCTTATACCGGTGGTTTTGGTCTATACGCGCTTAAAGGTGACGCAAAGCGCGTTATCAACGCTGACGTTTCACAGCTTGCTTTAGACACGGCTAAACACAATGCTGAATTAAACGAATTCGATATTTCAAAAAAACGCGCGGTGTTCTTGAATGCTGATGTATTTAAGCTTCTGCGCGAATACCGTGACCAAGGCACGAAGTTCGATGTTGTGATCATGGATCCGCCAAAGTTCGTTTCGAGCAAAAACAACCTAACTTCAGGTGCAAACGGCTACAAAGACGTAAACATGTTAGCGATGCAAATCCTGAAACCTGGTGGCACGCTGCTTACTTACTCGTGCTCTGGACTCATGGGCACAGACCTATTCCAGAAAATCATCGCTGATGCTGCAATTGATGCTGGTCGCACGGTTAAGTTTGTCGAGCGCTTTGAACAAGCTGCAGACCACCTAACAGATACCGCTTATCCAGAAGGCTTCTACCTGAAAGGTTTTGCGTGTAAGGTTCTTTAAACAACGTCTGATCTAATTAAAGATTACGCATTAAAAAGGGTCACCGTTTGGTGACCCTTTTGTTATCTAGTTAACTTTAATTGAGGTTAACTATCTGTGTACTTCAAACCATCCTGATTAAACAGATAATCCGTTAACTCTGAAGAAGTGACATTATTAAACTCAATCGTCATCGACTCTCCACCTTTATCAATGGTTAGTGCTGAGCCACCATTGCCGTTATCAGTGATCGAGCCTTCGATGTTATTCAGCAGAGCATTTATATCGTCCGTCTCAAGATCTGCCAGCAACTCAGATAAATCAAGCTTATCTCCATCAGCAACACTGAAATCAGTAATGGTGTCTGACGAGCCATCATCCATGTCGACCCAACTAAAGATATCCTCTCCTTCACCACCGGTTAGGATGTCATCACCCAAGCCTCCAATCAATGTATCGTCACCGCCTTGGCCATATAGAATGTCATCACCTTCTCCGCCATCTAACGTGTCATCACCTCCGCGTGTATCACTATCGACATTAAACAATTCGTGATTAGATTTAATGTACTCATAGACCTCCAACTCACTTGGTGTGGTACCATTTTTTAGCTCAAGGAACTGCTCTAACGCAGGCAAACCCGCACCATCATCTAAGTCAGAAGGCTTAGCAGGGTTACCTGCAGTATTCCACGGGAGGTTATCGGTGTTGATACTATCACCGAATAAAATATCCGCACCTTGCCCACCTGTTACTGTATCCGATCCCAATTCGGCGATATCTTTAATCATTTCGCCTCCTTGAAGCACAGCCTGTAGCTCGCTAGGAGTATCGACCAGTTGTACTTCTCCTGCGGGGGCAAGTAACGGCTCTACAACAAAAATGTCTTCAATCTCTGCGGAAGTATTCTTTTTTTGCTGTGATGCGTCATGAGAGAAGACCATGTAGTAGTCACCAGAAGCGATGCCATCGATTAGAACAGAGGTGTTACCGTTATGCTTGCTCAGCGTCGAACTATCAACTAGCGTGCCGTTACTATTGTATAGGTACCAAGTGAAATTACTTTTACTTAAGTAAACGTCAAACTTTACAGAGCTACTGTCTTTGGCCACGGTAAACTCTTGAGTTCGAATTGATTCGACCGCGCTATCTGAATACCAATCGTAGTCAGATAGGACAACTTTATTACCACTGATAGATACACTAGAGGAATAGTAATCATCACTAACATTTGTAAAGCCATGATTAGAAACATCGATTAGCTTAGTTTCAGTCCCGAAACCTGGTACTGCAGCGAGGCCAGTAGAAGAAGTATTGTCAAAGAACTTCAAGATTGAGTCGTTAATATCGTTACCAATTCCTATAGCCATAACGCTCGACTTAGTACTCAGCTCAGCAAACTCAGTAAGCGCTTCTTCAATAGTGCTACTCGCTGGTTGGCCATCTGTTAAGAAAAACGTCAAATTTTCGGTATTACTATCGACCGTCTGAGTATCAAACCACGCATTTGCAGAAGCTAAAGCATCATCGTAACCAGTACCACCATCATCTGGGTCTAACTCGTTATCTATGGTGTCAATTAAGTCCAGATACCCTTGACTATTAGGTTGTAAATCATTGACTGAAAATTCAACGACTACATCGTACTCAAACCCGATTAATTTCAAATTGATCGTCCCATCGTGAGACGCAAGATCTGCGGCTAATAGCTTCAGAGCATCTTGAAGCATAGCAATGCGTGTTATTGTATTTCCGTCACCATCTGTCGTGTTCCATCCCATACTTCCTGAGACGTCAACAACCAAAGCAATGTTGTAATTAACACCAGGGGTAACATTAGTTACAAATCCGCCTGAATCTCCTAATAATACATCCTCACCTTTGCCCCCCGTTATAGTGTTATCACCATTAGGGTTAGTTTCAGGTTTATGAATGTTACCTGTTTCATCCTGTGCATATTTTGGCAAATCTAACGGTTCGCCATTGCTGTCGATTTCCTGCGCGCCTGCTGTAACAACAAGGTTAGGCATGGACCCAACTAGACTTTCAACTTGGATCGTTACTTTCCCATCAGCGTCTAGAGAATTAACCGGAATACTCCAAGTACCATCGCCATTATCGGTACCAATAGAAAGAACTGCCCCATCAGGTACATTGCTAACTGACACTTCGCTGACAACTTCACTTCCGTCATTATCGTATAAATCGATATCGATATTTAGCTCATAAACCTCAGCGACTTTAACTAAATTGCCATTTTGGACTTCAAACTTTCCGTCAGAGAAATACAACGATTCGATGCTATAAAAGTCATGTTTTGCATTACCCGTTCCAGTATGAGTTAAGCGGAAGTCAGGAGATCCTACTGTACTAAAGGTATAGTCGGTACTCTGACCTACAAGGTATGCTACATCAATACCTGAACCACCATAGTATGCTGTGTTCGTTGTTGGGCTGCGAGAAATAAGAACATCATTACCAGCTTCTCCAGTATCATCACCCAACAAATTAATACTTGATGATGAACCAATACCACCAACTAAAATGTCGCTACCATCGCCGCCTTGTAGGTCTTCATTTACGACAGTAGATGTACCATCATTTCCGATAATGACGTCATCGCCCTCTCCACCTCTTACCTGCATGTGGTCGCCGCTACCGTAAATAACTGTGTCATTCCCATCAAGTGCTTCGACCCAAGCTACACCTTTGGAACTTTGAAGATGATTGTCGCTATTGTCGGCGCTTGTATCTATAGGCTTCGTGGCCAGGTTAGATTCAATACTTGAGACGATTGAGTCCGCAATATTCCCACCCACACTGGTTAAGTCCGCAGATACCACCAATCCATTACTGATTGGTGTAACCATTGTAGTGACCGTTGCCGTATTAGTGAGACCAGTGCTATCTACAATGGTATAAGTGAATGAGGCAGTGCCCGATACACTACTATTTGGTGTGAATGAAATTTCTCCACTATTTTGATCGAATGAAACTGTTCCATCAGTTGAGCTAAATCCATCCGCAACGATAGTGAATGTATCACCTGTGTTTGGATCGTAGTCGTTAGCAAGAAGAAGTGACGAATCCATAGTTAAAGATTCTCCCTCTCGCACTGACAGCACGTCGCCAATCAATGGGAAGTCATTTAAGTCATGCTCTCCATTGTTGTAGTTTCCATTGCTATCAACCGTGCCCAAATTGATATCTAGGTTAGCAGCGCCACCTTGATCCCAATACACGATTTCGATGGAATGGTAACCATCACTGCCAATCGTAAATGCATCATGCAGAGTCGTAGTTGATGACTGATTCTGATCAACAGTCGCAACGGCCACCCCATCGATTAATATCGTGTAGCCATCATCAGCGGTAACTTTAAACGCATAATCGCCGGCTGCGAGATAAACTGAACCACTCATTTGAACTACGCCGTCAGTATGGGCGCCAACAGTGCCTTCAACAGAGCCAGCGTCACTATTCAAGAAATCTTCAAACTGACTTTGAGAGCTTAAACCGCTGTTATTTTCGTCTAGTGTGTAGTTAATGTCTTTAGCATCAAATGTTAGGTCAGCATCTTTACTAGCAATAACATCAAGAGCGTCTTGAACAGAGTCAATGTTACCATTAACGCTGTCATTAGAACTGTAATAGTAACCAGATAAACCACCGAACACAGAAACAGTATCGTTCTGCGCGACAGGCGCCAGATCAGTATCATTTAGCACAATAGTTAACTGCGCTATTTCGTCACTCACCAAACCGCTGGAGTCGACCGATTGATAATCAATCTCTTCAGAAAGCTCGGCACTTACTACATCAACGCCTTTTAGTGTAATGTTCGAATTGGTAGTTGGCGTGTCTGAACCGTCTTGAGTGGTATAAACTCTTAACTCAGTAAAGCCATCAGGGACGTTTACATTAACAGATGCTACGCCGTTACTGTCGATTACAAGTGGGAAGTCACCGTTGTCTTCGTCGGCGTCGTAATTAAATTGTGCAACCACATTGCCTTCGGCATCCAATGCCACGATATTAATCTCGCCTTCAGCATCATCCCCTTTATTGTAGTGACTATATACACTGCCAAATTCAATGTTGGCTTCGGTAATAACGGCACCGCTTGAGCTATAATCAATCGAAATAAATTCTTTATTAGTAACATCTAATTCGCTGTTTGAACTAGGTGAATTGCTTACTCCAAAGCCATCTTTATTCGAACCACTTACATAAGACAAATATGTTGCCGTAGAACCAACATTTCCAGGGGTGGGAGCGTTGCCTGTATAAGTACCCGCTGAAATGGACACATTTCCATCCAAGAAGTCAACTGAACTAGCACCGGCACTAACCTCAGACGAGAAGTCAGAAGCGACAAAGTCTAGATTGTCTACAGCGTTAATGTCTTCAACGTACTTTAATTGAGCATCGCTACTAATAGGTGTATCAGAACTAACTGGTACTTCTGTACCAGATGAAACATCGTAAATAGTTCCAAATAATGGTTCTTCTAACATAACTATTTGGACAGGTGTACCAGCGATATCATCCTCTTGATCTGATACGTTATCTTCTGAACCAGATTGACCACCATCAAACGTGAAGAACGCTTCATCTTGGTTGTCTAGGGTTACTGAAAAGTCGATGGCGGTTGGTTTGTCGTTAAACATAACCTGCGCTTTATCGCTTACATCAAGCACTTCAAAATTACCACCTGTAAAGGTGTGGACATTAAGAACTGAATCACCTGTTACAGAGAACGGTGTTGACGTCACTTCATCGCCCGCCACGTAATCGGTGCCAAACGTAATCGTCGCACCATTGTCCAGCGTAACCACAATTTCGGTTTCTGGCGTGTGGTTTAGTGTCGCGGAAATGCTCGCCTGACCAATGCCTTCATTCACGGTCACGTCATTCAAGGTTAACGTCACCGTATCGATCGTGTCTTCTACCGTCACGCTCACGTCGGTGTTGTCCGCCTTCACCAGCGACTCCAGTTGTGGGTTGCCGGCTTCTTCACTCACCTCTTTGATGCTGTTTTCGATGGTCTCACCATCTCGGTACACATCGTCGCCCTGAACAGCAACGCTCACGCTGCCGCTGGTCTCGCCCGCTTTGATGGTGATCTCTTCACCGTTCGCCAGCGTTACCTTGATGTCGTTCTTCGCCTCACCACCACTTAACGTCGCCGTGTACGTGATTTGATTCGGCTGGTTATCGCCATCCACACCTTCCGCGATGCTCGACACATCCGCTGACAGGTCAACCGTCACCGTATCGATGCTGTCGGTGTCCGTCACGCCCGTGCTTTGTGCATCGCCGTTGTACTCCAGTTTCTCGAAGCTCGCACCACCACTGATGTCCGTAATGCTGCCGCTCACGCTGTCGATGTCGTAGATGTCATTCTCGACCGTGAACTCCACGCTGTTGCTGCTTGAGTCCGCACCGATAACCACATCGGTCGTCGTGCCATCTGGCAACGTCACCGTCACTGTCACCGCTTCTTTCGCGTCTACCGGATTGTTGTCTGCATCTCGCAACGTCACCGTGTAGGTGATTTCACCACCTTCCGCTACCGTCTCTGATGCCGTTAGGTGCGCCGTCACCGTATCGATCGTGTCTTCTACCGTCACGCTCACGTCGGTGTTGTCCGCCTTCACCAGCGACTCCAGTTGTGGGTTGCCGGCTTCTTCACTCACCTCTTTGATGCTGTTTTCGATGGTCTCACCATCTCGGTACACATCGTCGCCCTGAACAGCAACGCTCACGCTGCCGCTGGTCTCGCCCGCTTTGATGGTGATCTCTTCACCGTTCGCCAGCGTTACCTTGATGTCGTTCTTCGCCTCACCACCACTTAACGTCGCCGTGTACGTGATTTGATTCGGCTGGTTATCGCCATCCACACCTTCCGCGATGCTCGACACATCCGCTGACAGGTCAACCGTCACCGTATCGATGCTGTCGGTGTCCGTCACGCCCGTGCTTTGTGCATCGCCGTTGTACTCCAGTTTCTCGAAGCTCGCACCACCACTGATGTCCGTAATGCTGCCGCTCACGCTGTCGATGTCGTAGATGTCATTCTCGACCGTGAACTCCACGCTGTTGCTGCTTGAGTCCGCACCGATAACCACATCGGTCGTCGTGCCATCTGGCAACGTCACCGTCACTGTCACCGCTTCTTTCGCGTCTACCGGATTGTTGTCTGCATCTCGCAACGTCACCGTGTAGGTGATTTCACCACCTTCCGCTACCGTCTCTGATGCCGTTAGGTGCGCCGTCACCGTATCGATCGTGTCTTCTACCGTCACGCTCACGTCGGTGTTGTCCGCCTTCACCAGCGACTCCAGTTGTGGGTTGCCGGCTTCTTCACTCACCTCTTTGATGCTGTTTTCGATGGTCTCACCATCTCGGTACACATCGTCGCCCTGAACAGCAACGCTCACGCTGCCGCTGGTCTCGCCCGCTTTGATGGTGATCTCTTCACCGTTCGCCAGCGTTACCTTGATGTCGTTCTTCGCCTCACCACCACTTAACGTCGCCGTGTACGTGATTTGATTCGGCTGGTTATCGCCATCCACACCTTCCGCGATGCTCGACACATCCGCTGACAGGTCAACCGTCACCGTATCGATGCTGTCGGTGTCCGTCACGCCCGTGCTTTGTGCATCGCCGTTGTACTCCAGTTTCTCGAAGCTCGCACCACCACTGATGTCCGTAATGCTGCCGCTCACGCTGTCGATGTCGTAGATGTCATTCTCGACCGTGAACTCCACGCTGTTGCTGCTTGAGTCCGCACCGATAACCACATCGGTCGTCGTGCCATCTGGCAACGTCACCGTCACTGTCACCGCTTCTTTCGCGTCTACCGGATTGTTGTCTGCATCTCGCAACGTCACCGTGTAGGTGATTTCACCACCTTCCGCTACCGTCTCTGATGCCGTTAGGTGCGCCGTCACCGTATCGATCGTGTCTTCTACCGTCACGCTCACGTCGGTGTTGTCCGCCTTCACCAGCGACTCCAGTTGTGGGTTGCCGGCTTCTTCACTCACCTCTTTGATGCTGTTTTCGATGGTCTCACCATCTCGGTACACATCGTCGCCCTGAACAGCAACGCTCACGCTGCCGCTGGTCTCGCCCGCTTTGATGGTGATCTCTTCACCGTTCGCCAGCGTTACCTTGATGTCGTTCTTCGCCTCACCACCACTTAACGTCGCCGTGTACGTGATTTGATTCGGCTGGTTATCGCCATCCACACCTTCCGCGATGCTCGACACATCCGCTGACAGGTCAACCGTCACCGTATCGATGCTGTCGGTGTCCGTCACGCCCGTGCTTTGTGCATCGCCGTTGTACTCCAGTTTCTCGAAGCTCGCACCACCACTGATGTCCGTAATGCTGCCGCTCACGCTGTCGATGTCGTAGATGTCATTCTCGACCGTGAACTCCACGCTGTTGCTGCTTGAGTCCGCACCGATAACCACATCGGTCGTCGTGCCATCTGGCAACGTCACCGTCACTGTCACCGCTTCTTTCGCGTCTACCGGATTGTTGTCTGCATCTCGCAACGTCACCGTGTAGGTGATTTCACCACCTTCCGCTACCGTCTCTGATGCCGTTAGGTGCGCCGTCACCGTATCGATCGTGTCTTCTACCGTCACGCTCACGTCGGTGTTGTCCGCCTTCACCAGCGACTCCAGTTGTGGGTTGCCGGCTTCTTCACTCACCTCTTTGATGCTGTTTTCGATGGTCTCACCATCTCGGTACACATCGTCGCCCTGAACAGCAACGCTCACGCTGCCGCTGGTCTCGCCCGCTTTGATGGTGATCTCTTCACCGTTCGCCAGCGTTACCTTGATGTCGTTCTTCGCCTCACCACCACTTAACGTCGCCGTGTACGTGATTTGATTCGGCTGGTTATCGCCATCCACACCTTCCGCGATGCTCGACACATCCGCTGACAGGTCAACCGTCACCGTATCGATGCTGTCGGTGTCCGTCACGCCCGTGCTTTGTGCATCGCCGTTGTACTCCAGTTTCTCGAAGCTCGCACCACCACTGATGTCCGTAATGCTGCCGCTCACGCTGTCGATGTCGTAGATGTCATTCTCGACCGTGAACTCCACGCTGTTGCTGCTTGAGTCCGCACCGATAACCACATCGGTCGTCGTGCCATCTGGCAACGTCACCGTCACTGTCACCGCTTCTTTCGCGTCTACCGGATTGTTGTCTGCATCTCGCAACGTCACCGTGTAGGTGATTTCACCACCTTCCGCTACCGTCTCTGATGCCGTTAGGTGCGCCGTCACCGTATCGATCGTGTCTTCTACCGTCACGCTCACGTCGGTGTTGTCCGCCTTCACCAGCGACTCCAGTTGTGGGTTGCCGGCTTCTTCACTCACCTCTTTGATGCTGTTTTCGATGGTCTCACCATCTCGGTACACATCGTCGCCCTGAACAGCAACGCTCACGCTGCCGCTGGTCTCGCCCGCTTTGATGGTGATCTCTTCACCGTTCGCCAGCGTTACCTTGATGTCGTTCTTCGCCTCACCACCACTTAACGTCGCCGTGTACGTGATTTGATTCGGCTGGTTATCGCCATCCACACCTTCCGCGATGCTCGACACATCCGCTGACAGGTCAACCGTCACCGTATCGATGCTGTCGGTGTCCGTCACGCCCGTGCTTTGTGCATCGCCGTTGTACTCCAGTTTCTCGAAGCTCGCACCACCACTGATGTCCGTAATGCTGCCGCTCACGCTGTCGATGTCGTAGATGTCATTCTCGACCGTGAACTCCACGCTGTTGCTGCTTGAGTCCGCACCGATAACCACATCGGTCGTCGTGCCATCTGGCAACGTCACCGTCACTGTCACCGCTTCTTTCGCGTCTACCGGATTGTTGTCTGCATCTCGCAACGTCACCGTGTAGGTGATTTCACCACCTTCCGCTACCGTCTCTGATGCCGTTAGGTGCGCCGTCACCGTATCGATCGTGTCTTCTACCGTCACGCTCACGTCGGTGTTGTCCGCCTTCACCAGCGACTCCAGTTGTGGGTTGCCGGCTTCTTCACTCACCTCTTTGATGCTGTTTTCGATGGTCTCACCATCTCGGTACACATCGTCGCCCTGAACAGCAACGCTCACGCTGCCGCTGGTCTCGCCCGCTTTGATGGTGATCTCTTCACCGTTCGCCAGCGTTACCTTGATGTCGTTCTTCGCCTCACCACCACTTAACGTCGCCGTGTACGTGATTTGATTCGGCTGGTTATCGCCATCCACACCTTCCGCGATGCTCGACACATCCGCTGACAGGTCAACCGTCACCGTATCGATGCTGTCGGTGTCCGTCACGCCCGTGCTTTGTGCATCGCCGTTGTACTCCAGTTTCTCGAAGCTCGCACCACCACTGATGTCCGTAATGCTGCCGCTCACGCTGTCGATGTCGTAGATGTCATTCTCGACCGTGAACTCCACGCTGTTGCTGCTTGAGTCCGCACCGATAACCACATCGGTCGTCGTGCCATCTGGCAACGTCACCGTCACTGTCACCGCTTCTTTCGCGTCTACCGGATTGTTGTCTGCATCTCGCAACGTCACCGTGTAGGTGATTTCACCACCTTCCGCTACCGTCTCTGATGCCGTTAGGTGCGCCGTCACCGTATCGATCGTGTCTTCTACCGTCACGCTCACGTCGGTGTTGTCCGCCTTCACCAGCGACTCCAGTTGTGGGTTGCCGGCTTCTTCACTCACCTCTTTGATGCTGTTTTCGATGGTCTCACCATCTCGGTACACATCGTCGCCCTGAACAGCAACGCTCACGCTGCCGCTGGTCTCGCCCGCTTTGATGGTGATCTCTTCACCGTTCGCCAGCGTTACCTTGATGTCGTTCTTCGCCTCACCACCACTTAACGTCGCCGTGTACGTGATTTGATTCGGCTGGTTATCGCCATCCACACCTTCCGCGATGCTCGACACATCCGCTGACAGGTCAACCGTCACCGTATCGATGCTGTCGGTGTCCGTCACGCCCGTGCTTTGTGCATCGCCGTTGTACTCCAGTTTCTCGAAGCTCGCACCACCACTGATGTCCGTAATGCTGCCGCTCACGCTGTCGATGTCGTAGATGTCATTCTCGACCGTGAACTCCACGCTGTTGCTGCTTGAGTCCGCACCGATAACCACATCGGTCGTCGTGCCATCTGGCAACGTCACCGTCACTGTCACCGCTTCTTTCGCGTCTACCGGATTGTTGTCTGCATCTCGCAACGTCACCGTGTAGGTGATTTCACCACCTTCCGCTACCGTCTCTGATGCCGTTAGGTGCGCCGTCACCGTATCGATCGTGTCTTCTACCGTCACGCTCACGTCGGTGTTGTCCGCCTTCACCAGCGACTCCAGTTGTGGGTTGCCGGCTTCTTCACTCACCTCTTTGATGCTGTTTTCGATGGTCTCACCATCTCGGTACACATCGTCGCCCTGAACAGCAACGCTCACGCTGCCGCTGGTCTCGCCCGCTTTGATGGTGATCTCTTCACCGTTCGCCAGCGTTACCTTGATGTCGTTCTTCGCCTCACCACCACTTAACGTCGCCGTGTACGTGATTTGATTCGGCTGGTTATCGCCATCCACACCTTCCGCGATGCTCGACACATCCGCTGACAGGTCAACCGTCACCGTATCGATGCTGTCGGTGTCCGTCACGCCCGTGCTTTGTGCATCGCCGTTGTACTCCAGTTTCTCGAAGCTCGCACCACCACTGATGTCCGTAATGCTGCCGCTCACGCTGTCGATGTCGTAGATGTCATTCTCGACCGTGAACTCCACGCTGTTGCTGCTTGAGTCCGCACCGATAACCACATCGGTCGTCGTGCCATCTGGCAACGTCACCGTCACTGTCACCGCTTCTTTCGCGTCTACCGGATTGTTGTCTGCATCTCGCAACGTCACCGTGTAGGTGATTTCACCACCTTCCGCTACCGTCTCTGATGCCGTTAGGTGCGCCGTCACCGTATCGATCGTGTCTTCTACCGTCACGCTCACGTCGGTGTTGTCCGCCTTCACCAGCGACTCCAGTTGTGGGTTGCCGGCTTCTTCACTCACCTCTTTGATGCTGTTTTCGATGGTCTCACCATCTCGGTACACATCGTCGCCCTGAACAGCAACGCTCACGCTGCCGCTGGTCTCGCCCGCTTTGATGGTGATCTCTTCACCGTTCGCCAGCGTTACCTTGATGTCGTTCTTCGCCTCACCACCACTTAACGTCGCCGTGTACGTGATTTGATTCGGCTGGTTATCGCCATCCACACCTTCCGCGATGCTCGACACATCCGCTGACAGGTCAACCGTCACCGTATCGATGCTGTCGGTGTCCGTCACGCCCGTGCTTTGTGCATCGCCGTTGTACTCCAGTTTCTCGAAGCTCGCACCACCACTGATGTCCGTAATGCTGCCGCTCACGCTGTCGATGTCGTAGATGTCATTCTCGACCGTGAACTCCACGCTGTTGCTGCTTGAGTCCGCACCGATAACCACATCGGTCGTCGTGCCATCTGGCAACGTCACCGTCACTGTCACCGCTTCTTTCGCGTCTACCGGATTGTTGTCTGCATCTCGCAACGTCACCGTGTAGGTGATTTCACCACCTTCCGCTACCGTCTCTGATGCCGTTAGGTGCGCCGTCACCGTATCGATCGTGTCTTCTACCGTCACGCTCACGTCGGTGTTGTCCGCCTTCACCAGCGACTCCAGTTGTGGGTTGCCGGCTTCTTCACTCACCTCTTTGATGCTGTTTTCGATGGTCTCACCATCTCGGTACACATCGTCGCCCTGAACAGCAACGCTCACGCTGCCGCTGGTCTCGCCCGCTTTGATGGTGATCTCTTCACCGTTCGCCAGCGTTACCTTGATGTCGTTCTTCGCCTCACCACCACTTAACGTCGCCGTGTACGTGATTTGATTCGGCTGGTTATCGCCATCCACACCTTCCGCGATGCTCGACACATCCGCTGACAGGTCAACCGTCACCGTATCGATGCTGTCGGTGTCCGTCACGCCCGTGCTTTGTGCATCGCCGTTGTACTCCAGTTTCTCGAAGCTCGCACCACCACTGATGTCCGTAATGCTGCCGCTCACGCTGTCGATGTCGTAGATGTCATTCTCGACCGTGAACTCCACGCTGTTGCTGCTTGAGTCCGCACCGATAACCACATCGGTCGTCGTGCCATCTGGCAACGTCACCGTCACTGTCACCGCTTCTTTCGCGTCTACCGGATTGTTGTCTGCATCTCGCAACGTCACCGTGTAGGTGATTTCACCACCTTCCGCTACCGTCTCTGATGCCGTTAGGTGCGCCGTCACCGTATCGATCGTGTCTTCTACCGTCACGCTCACGTCGGTGTTGTCCGCCTTCACCAGCGACTCCAGTTGTGGGTTGCCGGCTTCTTCACTCACCTCTTTGATGCTGTTTTCGATGGTCTCACCATCTCGGTACACATCGTCGCCCTGAACAGCAACGCTCACGCTGCCGCTGGTCTCGCCCGCTTTGATGGTGATCTCTTCACCGTTCGCCAGCGTTACCTTGATGTCGTTCTTCGCCTCACCACCACTTAACGTCGCCGTGTACGTGATTTGATTCGGCTGGTTATCGCCATCCACACCTTCCGCGATGCTCGACACATCCGCTGACAGGTCAACCGTCACCGTATCGATGCTGTCGGTGTCCGTCACGCCCGTGCTTTGTGCATCGCCGTTGTACTCCAGTTTCTCGAAGCTCGCACCACCACTGATGTCCGTAATGCTGCCGCTCACGCTGTCGATGTCGTAGATGTCATTCTCGACCGTGAACTCCACGCTGTTGCTGCTTGAGTCCGCACCGATAACCACATCGGTCGTCGTGCCATCTGGCAACGTCACCGTCACTGTCACCGCTTCTTTCGCGTCTACCGGATTGTTGTCTGCATCTCGCAACGTCACCGTGTAGGTGATTTCACCACCTTCCGCTACCGTCTCTGATGCCGTTAGGTGCGCCGTCACCGTATCGATCGTGTCTTCTACCGTCACGCTCACGTCGGTGTTGTCCGCCTTCACCAGCGACTCCAGTTGTGGGTTGCCGGCTTCTTCACTCACCTCTTTGATGCTGTTTTCGATGGTCTCACCATCTCGGTACACATCGTCGCCCTGAACAGCAACGCTCACGCTGCCGCTGGTCTCGCCCGCTTTGATGGTGATCTCTTCACCGTTCGCCAGCGTTACCTTGATGTCGTTCTTCGCCTCACCACCACTTAACGTCGCCGTGTACGTGATTTGATTCGGCTGGTTATCGCCATCCACACCTTCCGCGATGCTCGACACATCCGCTGACAGGTCAACCGTCACCGTATCGATGCTGTCGGTGTCCGTCACGCCCGTGCTTTGTGCATCGCCGTTGTACTCCAGTTTCTCGAAGCTCGCACCACCACTGATGTCCGTAATGCTGCCGCTCACGCTGTCGATGTCGTAGATGTCATTCTCGACCGTGAACTCCACGCTGTTGCTGCTTGAGTCCGCACCGATAACCACATCGGTCGTCGTGCCATCTGGCAACGTCACCGTCACTGTCACCGCTTCTTTCGCGTCTACCGGATTGTTGTCTGCATCTCGCAACGTCACCGTGTAGGTGATTTCACCACCTTCCGCTACCGTCTCTGATGCCGTTAGGTGCGCCGTCACCGTATCGATCGTGTCTTCTACCGTCACGCTCACGTCGGTGTTGTCCGCCTTCACCAGCGACTCCAGTTGTGGGTTGCCGGCTTCTTCACTCACCTCTTTGATGCTGTTTTCGATGGTCTCACCATCTCGGTACACATCGTCGCCCTGAACAGCAACGCTCACGCTGCCGCTGGTCTCGCCCGCTTTGATGGTGATCTCTTCACCGTTCGCCAGCGTTACCTTGATGTCGTTCTTCGCCTCACCACCACTTAACGTCGCCGTGTACGTGATTTGATTCGGCTGGTTATCGCCATCCACACCTTCCGCGATGCTCGACACATCCGCTGACAGGTCAACCGTCACCGTATCGATGCTGTCGGTGTCCGTCACGCCCGTGCTTTGTGCATCGCCGTTGTACTCCAGTTTCTCGAAGCTCGCACCACCACTGATGTCCGTAATGCTGCCGCTCACGCTGTCGATGTCGTAGATGTCATTCTCGACCGTGAACTCCACGCTGTTGCTGCTTGAGTCCGCACCGATAACCACATCGGTCGTCGTGCCATCTGGCAACGTCACCGTCACTGTCACCGCTTCTTTCGCGTCTACCGGATTGTTGTCTGCATCTCGCAACGTCACCGTGTAGGTGATTTCACCACCTTCCGCTACCGTCTCTGATGCCGTTAGGTGCGCCGTCACCGTATCGATCGTGTCTTCTACCGTCACGCTCACGTCGGTGTTGTCCGCCTTCACCAGCGACTCCAGTTGTGGGTTGCCGGCTTCTTCACTCACCTCTTTGATGCTGTTTTCGATGGTCTCACCATCTCGGTACACATCGTCGCCCTGAACAGCAACGCTCACGCTGCCGCTGGTCTCGCC
Organism: Vibrio fortis; assembly: GCF_024347475.1. Lineage (NCBI taxonomy): Bacteria > Pseudomonadati > Pseudomonadota > Gammaproteobacteria > Vibrionales > Vibrionaceae > Vibrio > Vibrio fortis. The sequence goes on along the minus strand of NZ_AP025487.1, from coordinate 1,475,980 downwards.
CGCTTTGATGGTGATCTCTTCACCGTTCGCCAGCGTTACCTTGATGTCGTTCTTCGCCTCACCACCACTTAACGTCGCCGTGTACGTGATTTGATTCGGCTGGTTATCGCCATCCACACCTTCCGCGATGCTCGACACATCCGCTGACAGGTCAACCGTCACCGTATCGATGCTGTCGGTGTCCGTCACGCCCGTGCTTTGTGCATCGCCGTTGTACTCCAGTTTCTCGAAGCTCGCACCACCACTGATGTCCGTAATGCTGCCGCTCACGCTGTCGATGTCGTAGATGTCATTCTCGACCGTGAACTCCACGCTGTTGCTGCTTGAGTCCGCACCGATAACCACATCGGTCGTCGTGCCATCTGGCAACGTCACCGTCACTGTCACCGCTTCTTTCGCGTCTACCGGATTGTTGTCTGCATCTCGCAACGTCACCGTGTAGGTGATTTCACCACCTTCCGCTACCGTCTCTGATGCCGTTAGGTGCGCCGTCACCGTATCGATCGTGTCTTCTACCGTCACGCTCACGTCGGTGTTGTCCGCCTTCACCAGCGACTCCAGTTGTGGGTTGCCGGCTTCTTCACTCACCTCTTTGATGCTGTTTTCGATGGTCTCACCATCTCGGTACACATCGTCGCCCTGAACAGCAACGCTCACGCTGCCGCTGGTCTCGCCCGCTTTGATGGTGATCTCTTCACCGTTCGCCAGCGTTACCTTGATGTCGTTCTTCGCCTCACCACCACTTAACGTCGCCGTGTACGTGATTTGATTCGGCTGGTTATCGCCATCCACACCTTCCGCGATGCTCGACACATCCGCTGACAGGTCAACCGTCACCGTATCGATGCTGTCGGTGTCCGTCACGCCCGTGCTTTGTGCATCGCCGTTGTACTCCAGTTTCTCGAAGCTCGCACCACCACTGATGTCCGTAATGCTGCCGCTCACGCTGTCGATGTCGTAGATGTCATTCTCGACCGTGAACTCCACGCTGTTGCTGCTTGAGTCCGCACCGATAACCACATCGGTCGTCGTGCCATCTGGCAACGTCACCGTCACTGTCACCGCTTCTTTCGCGTCTACCGGATTGTTGTCTGCATCTCGCAACGTCACCGTGTAGGTGATTTCACCACCTTCCGCTACCGTCTCTGATGCCGTTAGGTGCGCCGTCACCGTATCGATCGTGTCTTCTACCGTCACGCTCACGTCGGTGTTGTCCGCCTTCACCAGCGACTCCAGTTGTGGGTTGCCGGCTTCTTCACTCACCTCTTTGATGCTGTTTTCGATGGTCTCACCATCTCGGTACACATCGTCGCCCTGAACAGCAACGCTCACGCTGCCGCTGGTCTCGCCCGCTTTGATGGTGATCTCTTCACCGTTCGCCAGCGTTACCTTGATGTCGTTCTTCGCCTCACCACCACTTAACGTCGCCGTGTACGTGATTTGATTCGGCTGGTTATCGCCATCCACACCTTCCGCGATGCTCGACACATCCGCTGACAGGTCAACCGTCACCGTATCGATGCTGTCGGTGTCCGTCACGCCCGTGCTTTGTGCATCGCCGTTGTACTCCAGTTTCTCGAAGCTCGCACCACCACTGATGTCCGTAATGCTGCCGCTCACGCTGTCGATGTCGTAGATGTCATTCTCGACCGTGAACTCCACGCTGTTGCTGCTTGAGTCCGCACCGATAACCACATCGGTCGTCGTGCCATCTGGCAACGTCACCGTCACTGTCACCGCTTCTTTCGCGTCTACCGGATTGTTGTCTGCATCTCGCAACGTCACCGTGTAGGTGATTTCACCACCTTCCGCTACCGTCTCTGATGCCGTTAGGTGCGCCGTCACCGTATCGATCGTGTCTTCTACCGTCACGCTCACGTCGGTGTTGTCCGCCTTCACCAGCGACTCCAGTTGTGGGTTGCCGGCTTCTTCACTCACCTCTTTGATGCTGTTTTCGATGGTCTCACCATCTCGGTACACATCGTCGCCCTGAACAGCAACGCTCACGCTGCCGCTGGTCTCGCCCGCTTTGATGGTGATCTCTTCACCGTTCGCCAGCGTTACCTTGATGTCGTTCTTCGCCTCACCACCACTTAACGTCGCCGTGTACGTGATTTGATTCGGCTGGTTATCGCCATCCACACCTTCCGCGATGCTCGACACATCCGCTGACAGGTCAACCGTCACCGTATCGATGCTGTCGGTGTCCGTCACGCCCGTGCTTTGTGCATCGCCGTTGTACTCCAGTTTCTCGAAGCTCGCACCACCACTGATGTCCGTAATGCTGCCGCTCACGCTGTCGATGTCGTAGATGTCATTCTCGACCGTGAACTCCACGCTGTTGCTGCTTGAGTCCGCACCGATAACCACATCGGTCGTCGTGCCATCTGGCAACGTCACCGTCACTGTCACCGCTTCTTTCGCGTCTACCGGATTGTTGTCTGCATCTCGCAACGTCACCGTGTAGGTGATTTCACCACCTTCCGCTACCGTCTCTGATGCCGTTAGGTGCGCCGTCACCGTATCGATCGTGTCTTCTACCGTCACGCTCACGTCGGTGTTGTCCGCCTTCACCAGCGACTCCAGTTGTGGGTTGCCGGCTTCTTCACTCACCTCTTTGATGCTGTTTTCGATGGTCTCACCATCTCGGTACACATCGTCGCCCTGAACAGCAACGCTCACGCTGCCGCTGGTCTCGCCCGCTTTGATGGTGATCTCTTCACCGTTCGCCAGCGTTACCTTGATGTCGTTCTTCGCCTCACCACCACTTAACGTCGCCGTGTACGTGATTTGATTCGGCTGGTTATCGCCATCCACACCTTCCGCGATGCTCGACACATCCGCTGACAGGTCAACCGTCACCGTATCGATGCTGTCGGTGTCCGTCACGCCCGTGCTTTGTGCATCGCCGTTGTACTCCAGTTTCTCGAAGCTCGCACCACCACTGATGTCCGTAATGCTGCCGCTCACGCTGTCGATGTCGTAGATGTCATTCTCGACCGTGAACTCCACGCTGTTGCTGCTTGAGTCCGCACCGATAACCACATCGGTCGTCGTGCCATCTGGCAACGTCACCGTCACTGTCACCGCTTCTTTCGCGTCTACCGGATTGTTGTCTGCATCTCGCAACGTCACCGTGTAGGTGATTTCACCACCTTCCGCTACCGTCTCTGATGCCGTTAGGTGCGCCGTCACCGTATCGATCGTGTCTTCTACCGTCACGCTCACGTCGGTGTTGTCCGCCTTCACCAGCGACTCCAGTTGTGGGTTGCCGGCTTCTTCACTCACCTCTTTGATGCTGTTTTCGATGGTCTCACCATCTCGGTACACATCGTCGCCCTGAACAGCAACGCTCACGCTGCCGCTGGTCTCGCCCGCTTTGATGGTGATCTCTTCACCGTTCGCCAGCGTTACCTTGATGTCGTTCTTCGCCTCACCACCACTTAACGTCGCCGTGTACGTGATTTGATTCGGCTGGTTATCGCCATCCACACCTTCCGCGATGCTCGACACATCCGCTGACAGGTCAACCGTCACCGTATCGATGCTGTCGGTGTCCGTCACGCCCGTGCTTTGTGCATCGCCGTTGTACTCCAGTTTCTCGAAGCTCGCACCACCACTGATGTCCGTAATGCTGCCGCTCACGCTGTCGATGTCGTAGATGTCATTCTCGACCGTGAACTCCACGCTGTTGCTGCTTGAGTCCGCACCGATAACCACATCGGTCGTCGTGCCATCTGGCAACGTCACCGTCACTGTCACCGCTTCTTTCGCGTCTACCGGATTGTTGTCTGCATCTCGCAACGTCACCGTGTAGGTGATTTCACCACCTTCCGCTACCGTCTCTGATGCCGTTAGGTGCGCCGTCACCGTATCGATCGTGTCTTCTACCGTCACGCTCACGTCGGTGTTGTCCGCCTTCACCAGCGACTCCAGTTGTGGGTTGCCGGCTTCTTCACTCACCTCTTTGATGCTGTTTTCGATGGTCTCACCATCTCGGTACACATCGTCGCCCTGAACAGCAACGCTCACGCTGCCGCTGGTCTCGCCCGCTTTGATGGTGATCTCTTCACCGTTCGCCAGCGTTACCTTGATGTCGTTCTTCGCCTCACCACCACTTAACGTCGCCGTGTACGTGATTTGATTCGGCTGGTTATCGCCATCCACACCTTCCGCGATGCTCGACACATCCGCTGACAGGTCAACCGTCACCGTATCGATGCTGTCGGTGTCCGTCACGCCCGTGCTTTGTGCATCGCCGTTGTACTCCAGTTTCTCGAAGCTCGCACCACCACTGATGTCCGTAATGCTGCCGCTCACGCTGTCGATGTCGTAGATGTCATTCTCGACCGTGAACTCCACGCTGTTGCTGCTTGAGTCCGCACCGATAACCACATCGGTCGTCGTGCCATCTGGCAACGTCACCGTCACTGTCACCGCTTCTTTCGCGTCTACCGGATTGTTGTCTGCATCTCGCAACGTCACCGTGTAGGTGATTTCACCACCTTCCGCTACCGTCTCTGATGCCGTTAGGTGCGCCGTCACCGTATCGATCGTGTCTTCTACCGTCACGCTCACGTCGGTGTTGTCCGCCTTCACCAGCGACTCCAGTTGTGGGTTGCCGGCTTCTTCACTCACCTCTTTGATGCTGTTTTCGATGGTCTCACCATCTCGGTACACATCGTCGCCCTGAACAGCAACGCTCACGCTGCCGCTGGTCTCGCCCGCTTTGATGGTGATCTCTTCACCGTTCGCCAGCGTTACCTTGATGTCGTTCTTCGCCTCACCACCACTTAACGTCGCCGTGTACGTGATTTGATTCGGCTGGTTATCGCCATCCACACCTTCCGCGATGCTCGACACATCCGCTGACAGGTCAACCGTCACCGTATCGATGCTGTCGGTGTCCGTCACGCCCGTGCTTTGTGCATCGCCGTTGTACTCCAGTTTCTCGAAGCTCGCACCACCACTGATGTCCGTAATGCTGCCGCTCACGCTGTCGATGTCGTAGATGTCATTCTCGACCGTGAACTCCACGCTGTTGCTGCTTGAGTCCGCACCGATAACCACATCGGTCGTCGTGCCATCTGGCAACGTCACCGTCACTGTCACCGCTTCTTTCGCGTCTACCGGATTGTTGTCTGCATCTCGCAACGTCACCGTGTAGGTGATTTCACCACCTTCCGCTACCGTCTCTGATGCCGTTAGGTGCGCCGTCACCGTATCGATCGTGTCTTCTACCGTCACGCTCACGTCGGTGTTGTCCGCCTTCACCAGCGACTCCAGTTGTGGGTTGCCGGCTTCTTCACTCACCTCTTTGATGCTGTTTTCGATGGTCTCACCATCTCGGTACACATCGTCGCCCTGAACAGCAACGCTCACGCTGCCGCTGGTCTCGCCCGCTTTGATGGTGATCTCTTCACCGTTCGCCAGCGTTACCTTGATGTCGTTCTTCGCCTCACCACCACTTAACGTCGCCGTGTACGTGATTTGATTCGGCTGGTTATCGCCATCCACACCTTCCGCGATGCTCGACACATCCGCTGACAGGTCAACCGTCACCGTATCGATGCTGTCGGTGTCCGTCACGCCCGTGCTTTGTGCATCGCCGTTGTACTCCAGTTTCTCGAAGCTCGCACCACCACTGATGTCCGTAATGCTGCCGCTCACGCTGTCGATGTCGTAGATGTCATTCTCGACCGTGAACTCCACGCTGTTGCTGCTTGAGTCCGCACCGATAACCACATCGGTCGTCGTGCCATCTGGCAACGTCACCGTCACTGTCACCGCTTCTTTCGCGTCTACCGGATTGTTGTCTGCATCTCGCAACGTCACCGTGTAGGTGATTTCACCACCTTCCGCTACCGTCTCTGATGCCGTTAGGTGCGCCGTCACCGTATCGATCGTGTCTTCTACCGTCACGCTCACGTCGGTGTTGTCCGCCTTCACCAGCGACTCCAGTTGTGGGTTGCCGGCTTCTTCACTCACCTCTTTGATGCTGTTTTCGATGGTCTCACCATCTCGGTACACATCGTCGCCCTGAACAGCAACGCTCACGCTGCCGCTGGTCTCGCCCGCTTTGATGGTGATCTCTTCACCGTTCGCCAGCGTTACCTTGATGTCGTTCTTCGCCTCACCACCACTTAACGTCGCCGTGTACGTGATTTGATTCGGCTGGTTATCGCCATCCACACCTTCCGCGATGCTCGACACATCCGCTGACAGGTCAACCGTCACCGTATCGATGCTGTCGGTGTCCGTCACGCCCGTGCTTTGTGCATCGCCGTTGTACTCCAGTTTCTCGAAGCTCGCACCACCACTGATGTCCGTAATGCTGCCGCTCACGCTGTCGATGTCGTAGATGTCATTCTCGACCGTGAACTCCACGCTGTTGCTGCTTGAGTCCGCACCGATAACCACATCGGTCGTCGTGCCATCTGGCAACGTCACCGTCACTGTCACCGCTTCTTTCGCGTCTACCGGATTGTTGTCTGCATCTCGCAACGTCACCGTGTAGGTGATTTCACCACCTTCCGCTACCGTCTCTGATGCCGTTAGGTGCGCCGTCACCGTATCGATCGTGTCTTCTACCGTCACGCTCACGTCGGTGTTGTCCGCCTTCACCAGCGACTCCAGTTGTGGGTTGCCGGCTTCTTCACTCACCTCTTTGATGCTGTTTTCGATGGTCTCACCATCTCGGTACACATCGTCGCCCTGAACAGCAACGCTCACGCTGCCGCTGGTCTCGCCCGCTTTGATGGTGATCTCTTCACCGTTCGCCAGCGTTACCTTGATGTCGTTCTTCGCCTCACCACCACTTAACGTCGCCGTGTACGTGATTTGATTCGGCTGGTTATCGCCATCCACACCTTCCGCGATGCTCGACACATCCGCTGACAGGTCAACCGTCACCGTATCGATGCTGTCGGTGTCCGTCACGCCCGTGCTTTGTGCATCGCCGTTGTACTCCAGTTTCTCGAAGCTCGCACCACCACTGATGTCCGTAATGCTGCCGCTCACGCTGTCGATGTCGTAGATGTCATTCTCGACCGTGAACTCCACGCTGTTGCTGCTTGAGTCCGCACCGATAACCACATCGGTCGTCGTGCCATCTGGCAACGTCACCGTCACTGTCACCGCTTCTTTCGCGTCTACCGGATTGTTGTCTGCATCTCGCAACGTCACCGTGTAGGTGATTTCACCACCTTCCGCTACCGTCTCTGATGCCGTTAGGTGCGCCGTCACCGTATCGATCGTGTCTTCTACCGTCACGCTCACGTCGGTGTTGTCCGCCTTCACCAGCGACTCCAGTTGTGGGTTGCCGGCTTCTTCACTCACCTCTTTGATGCTGTTTTCGATGGTCTCACCATCTCGGTACACATCGTCGCCCTGAACAGCAACGCTCACGCTGCCGCTGGTCTCGCCCGCTTTGATGGTGATCTCTTCACCGTTCGCCAGCGTTACCTTGATGTCGTTCTTCGCCTCACCACCACTTAACGTCGCCGTGTACGTGATTTGATTCGGCTGGTTATCGCCATCCACACCTTCCGCGATGCTCGACACATCCGCTGACAGGTCAACCGTCACCGTATCGATGCTGTCGGTGTCCGTCACGCCCGTGCTTTGTGCATCGCCGTTGTACTCCAGTTTCTCGAAGCTCGCACCACCACTGATGTCCGTAATGCTGCCGCTCACGCTGTCGATGTCGTAGATGTCATTCTCGACCGTGAACTCCACGCTGTTGCTGCTTGAGTCCGCACCGATAACCACATCGGTCGTCGTGCCATCTGGCAACGTCACCGTCACTGTCACCGCTTCTTTCGCGTCTACCGGATTGTTGTCTGCATCTCGCAACGTCACCGTGTAGGTGATTTCACCACCTTCCGCTACCGTCTCTGATGCCGTTAGGTGCGCCGTCACCGTATCGATCGTGTCTTCTACCGTCACGCTCACGTCGGTGTTGTCCGCCTTCACCAGCGACTCCAGTTGTGGGTTGCCGGCTTCTTCACTCACCTCTTTGATGCTGTTTTCGATGGTCTCACCATCTCGGTACACATCGTCGCCCTGAACAGCAACGCTCACGCTGCCGCTGGTCTCGCCCGCTTTGATGGTGATCTCTTCACCGTTCGCCAGCGTTACCTTGATGTCGTTCTTCGCCTCACCACCACTTAACGTCGCCGTGTACGTGATTTGATTCGGCTGGTTATCGCCATCCACACCTTCCGCGATGCTCGACACATCCGCTGACAGGTCAACCGTCACCGTATCGATGCTGTCGGTGTCCGTCACGCCCGTGCTTTGTGCATCGCCGTTGTACTCCAGTTTCTCGAAGCTCGCACCACCACTGATGTCCGTAATGCTGCCGCTCACGCTGTCGATGTCGTAGATGTCATTCTCGACCGTGAACTCCACGCTGTTGCTGCTTGAGTCCGCACCGATAACCACATCGGTCGTCGTGCCATCTGGCAACGTCACCGTCACTGTCACCGCTTCTTTCGCGTCTACCGGATTGTTGTCTGCATCTCGCAACGTCACCGTGTAGGTGATTTCACCACCTTCCGCTACCGTCTCTGATGCCGTTAGGTGCGCCGTCACCGTATCGATCGTGTCTTCTACCGTCACGCTCACGTCGGTGTTGTCCGCCTTCACCAGCGACTCCAGTTGTGGGTTGCCGGCTTCTTCACTCACCTCTTTGATGCTGTTTTCGATGGTCTCACCATCTCGGTACACATCGTCGCCCTGAACAGCAACGCTCACGCTGCCGCTGGTCTCGCCCGCTTTGATGGTGATCTCTTCACCGTTCGCCAGCGTTACCTTGATGTCGTTCTTCGCCTCACCACCACTTAACGTCGCCGTGTACGTGATTTGATTCGGCTGGTTATCGCCATCCACACCTTCCGCGATGCTCGACACATCCGCTGACAGGTCAACCGTCACCGTATCGATGCTGTCGGTGTCCGTCACGCCCGTGCTTTGTGCATCGCCGTTGTACTCCAGTTTCTCGAAGCTCGCACCACCACTGATGTCCGTAATGCTGCCGCTCACGCTGTCGATGTCGTAGATGTCATTCTCGACCGTGAACTCCACGCTGTTGCTGCTTGAGTCCGCACCGATAACCACATCGGTCGTCGTGCCATCTGGCAACGTCACCGTCACTGTCACCGCTTCTTTCGCGTCTACCGGATTGTTGTCTGCATCTCGCAACGTCACCGTGTAGGTGATTTCACCACCTTCCGCTACCGTCTCTGATGCCGTTAGGTGCGCCGTCACCGTATCGATCGTGTCTTCTACCGTCACGCTCACGTCGGTGTTGTCCGCCTTCACCAGCGACTCCAGTTGTGGGTTGCCGGCTTCTTCACTCACCTCTTTGATGCTGTTTTCGATGGTCTCACCATCTCGGTACACATCGTCGCCCTGAACAGCAACGCTCACGCTGCCGCTGGTCTCGCCCGCTTTGATGGTGATCTCTTCACCGTTCGCCAGCGTTACCTTGATGTCGTTCTTCGCCTCACCACCACTTAACGTCGCCGTGTACGTGATTTGATTCGGCTGGTTATCGCCATCCACACCTTCCGCGATGCTCGACACATCCGCTGACAGGTCAACCGTCACCGTATCGATGCTGTCGGTGTCCGTCACGCCCGTGCTTTGTGCATCGCCGTTGTACTCCAGTTTCTCGAAGCTCGCACCACCACTGATGTCCGTAATGCTGCCGCTCACGCTGTCGATGTCGTAGATGTCATTCTCGACCGTGAACTCCACGCTGTTGCTGCTTGAGTCCGCACCGATAACCACATCGGTCGTCGTGCCATCTGGCAACGTCACCGTCACTGTCACCGCTTCTTTCGCGTCTACCGGATTGTTGTCTGCATCTCGCAACGTCACCGTGTAGGTGATTTCACCACCTTCCGCTACCGTCTCTGATGCCGTTAGGTGCGCCGTCACCGTATCGATCGTGTCTTCTACCGTCACGCTCACGTCGGTGTTGTCCGCCTTCACCAGCGACTCCAGTTGTGGGTTGCCGGCTTCTTCACTCACCTCTTTGATGCTGTTTTCGATGGTCTCACCATCTCGGTACACATCGTCGCCCTGAACAGCAACGCTCACGCTGCCGCTGGTCTCGCCCGCTTTGATGGTGATCTCTTCACCGTTCGCCAGCGTTACCTTGATGTCGTTCTTCGCCTCACCACCACTTAACGTCGCCGTGTACGTGATTTGATTCGGCTGGTTATCGCCATCCACACCTTCCGCGATGCTCGACACATCCGCTGACAGGTCAACCGTCACCGTATCGATGCTGTCGGTGTCCGTCACGCCCGTGCTTTGTGCATCGCCGTTGTACTCCAGTTTCTCGAAGCTCGCACCACCACTGATGTCCGTAATGCTGCCGCTCACGCTGTCGATGTCGTAGATGTCATTCTCGACCGTGAACTCCACGCTGTTGCTGCTTGAGTCCGCACCGATAACCACATCGGTCGTCGTGCCATCTGGCAACGTCACCGTCACTGTCACCGCTTCTTTCGCGTCTACCGGATTGTTGTCTGCATCTCGCAACGTCACCGTGTAGGTGATTTCACCACCTTCCGCTACCGTCTCTGATGCCGTTAGGTGCGCCGTCACCGTATCGATCGTGTCTTCTACCGTCACGCTCACGTCGGTGTTGTCCGCCTTCACCAGCGACTCCAGTTGTGGGTTGCCGGCTTCTTCACTCACCTCTTTGATGCTGTTTTCGATGGTCTCACCATCTCGGTACACATCGTCGCCCTGAACAGCAACGCTCACGCTGCCGCTGGTCTCGCCCGCTTTGATGGTGATCTCTTCACCGTTCGCCAGCGTTACCTTGATGTCGTTCTTCGCCTCACCACCACTTAACGTCGCCGTGTACGTGATTTGATTCGGCTGGTTATCGCCATCCACACCTTCCGCGATGCTCGACACATCCGCTGACAGGTCAACCGTCACCGTATCGATGCTGTCGGTGTCCGTCACGCCCGTGCTTTGTGCATCGCCGTTGTACTCCAGTTTCTCGAAGCTCGCACCACCACTGATGTCCGTAATGCTGCCGCTCACGCTGTCGATGTCGTAGATGTCATTCTCGACCGTGAACTCCACGCTGTTGCTGCTTGAGTCCGCACCGATAACCACATCGGTCGTCGTGCCATCTGGCAACGTCACCGTCACTGTCACCGCTTCTTTCGCGTCTACCGGATTGTTGTCTGCATCTCGCAACGTCACCGTGTAGGTGATTTCACCACCTTCCGCTACCGTCTCTGATGCCGTTAGGTGCGCCGTCACCGTATCGATCGTGTCTTCTACCGTCACGCTCACGTCGGTGTTGTCCGCCTTCACCAGCGACTCCAGTTGTGGGTTGCCGGCTTCTTCACTCACCTCTTTGATGCTGTTTTCGATGGTCTCACCATCTCGGTACACATCGTCGCCCTGAACAGCAACGCTCACGCTGCCGCTGGTCTCGCCCGCTTTGATGGTGATCTCTTCACCGTTCGCCAGCGTTACCTTGATGTCGTTCTTCGCCTCACCACCACTTAACGTCGCCGTGTACGTGATTTGATTCGGCTGGTTATCGCCATCCACACCTTCCGCGATGCTCGACACATCCGCTGACAGGTCAACCGTCACCGTATCGATGCTGTCGGTGTCCGTCACGCCCGTGCTTTGTGCATCGCCGTTGTACTCCAGTTTCTCGAAGCTCGCACCACCACTGATGTCCGTAATGCTGCCGCTCACGCTGTCGATGTCGTAGATGTCATTCTCGACCGTGAACTCCACGCTGTTGCTGCTTGAGTCCGCACCGATAACCACATCGGTCGTCGTGCCATCTGGCAACGTCACCGTCACTGTCACCGCTTCTTTCGCGTCTACCGGATTGTTGTCTGCATCTCGCAACGTCACCGTGTAGGTGATTTCACCACCTTCCGCTACCGTCTCTGATGCCGTTAGGTGCGCCGTCACCGTATCGATCGTGTCTTCTACCGTCACGCTCACGTCGGTGTTGTCCGCCTTCACCAGCGACTCCAGTTGTGGGTTGCCGGCTTCTTCACTCACCTCTTTGATGCTGTTTTCGATGGTCTCACCATCTCGGTACACATCGTCGCCCTGAACAGCAACGCTCACGCTGCCGCTGGTCTCGCCCGCTTTGATGGTGATCTCTTCACCGTTCGCCAGCGTTACCTTGATGTCGTTCTTCGCCTCACCACCACTTAACGTCGCCGTGTACGTGATTTGATTCGGCTGGTTATCGCCATCCACACCTTCCGCGATGCTCGACACATCCGCTGACAGGTCAACCGTCACCGTATCGATGCTGTCGGTGTCCGTCACGCCCGTGCTTTGTGCATCGCCGTTGTACTCCAGTTTCTCGAAGCTCGCACCACCACTGATGTCCGTAATGCTGCCGCTCACGCTGTCGATGTCGTAGATGTCATTCTCGACCGTGAACTCCACGCTGTTGCTGCTTGAGTCCGCACCGATAACCACATCGGTCGTCGTGCCATCTGGCAACGTCACCGTCACTGTCACCGCTTCTTTCGCGTCTACCGGATTGTTGTCTGCATCTCGCAACGTCACCGTGTAGGTGATTTCACCACCTTCCGCTACCGTCTCTGATGCCGTTAGGTGCGCCGTCACCGTATCGATCGTGTCTTCTACCGTCACGCTCACGTCGGTGTTGTCCGCCTTCACCAGCGACTCCAGTTGTGGGTTGCCGGCTTCTTCACTCACCTCTTTGATGCTGTTTTCGATGGTCTCACCATCTCGGTACACATCGTCGCCCTGAACAGCAACGCTCACGCTGCCGCTGGTCTCGCCCGCTTTGATGGTGATCTCTTCACCGTTCGCCAGCGTTACCTTGATGTCGTTCTTCGCCTCACCACCACTTAACGTCGCCGTGTACGTGATTTGATTCGGCTGGTTATCGCCATCCACACCTTCCGCGATGCTCGACACATCCGCTGACAGGTCAACCGTCACCGTATCGATGCTGTCGGTGTCCGTCACGCCCGTGCTTTGTGCATCGCCGTTGTACTCCAGTTTCTCGAAGCTCGCACCACCACTGATGTCCGTAATGCTGCCGCTCACGCTGTCGATGTCGTAGATGTCATTCTCGACCGTGAACTCCACGCTGTTGCTGCTTGAGTCCGCACCGATAACCACATCGGTCGTCGTGCCATCTGGCAACGTCACCGTCACTGTCACCGCTTCTTTCGCGTCTACCGGATTGTTGTCTGCATCTCGCAACGTCACCGTGTAGGTGATTTCACCACCTTCCGCTACCGTCTCTGATGCCGTTAGGTGCGCCGTCACCGTATCGATCGTGTCTTCTACCGTCACGCTCACGTCGGTGTTGTCCGCCTTCACCAGCGACTCCAGTTGTGGGTTGCCGGCTTCTTCACTCACCTCTTTGATGCTGTTTTCGATGGTCTCACCATCTCGGTACACATCGTCGCCCTGAACAGCAACGCTCACGCTGCCGCTGGTCTCGCCCGCTTTGATGGTGATCTCTTCACCGTTCGCCAGCGTTACCTTGATGTCGTTCTTCGCCTCACCACCACTTAACGTCGCCGTGTACGTGATTTGATTCGGCTGGTTATCGCCATCCACACCTTCCGCGATGCTCGACACATCCGCTGACAGGTCAACCGTCACCGTATCGATGCTGTCGGTGTCCGTCACGCCCGTGCTTTGTGCATCGCCGTTGTACTCCAGTTTCTCGAAGCTCGCACCACCACTGATGTCCGTAATGCTGCCGCTCACGCTGTCGATGTCGTAGATGTCATTCTCGACCGTGAACTCCACGCTGTTGCTGCTTGAGTCCGCACCGATAACCACATCGGTCGTCGTGCCATCTGGCAACGTCACCGTCACTGTCACCGCTTCTTTCGCGTCTACCGGATTGTTGTCTGCATCTCGCAACGTCACCGTGTAGGTGATTTCACCACCTTCCGCTACCGTCTCTGATGCCGTTAGGTGCGCCGTCACCGTATCGATCGTGTCTTCTACCGTCACGCTCACGTCGGTGTTGTCCGCCTTCACCAGCGACTCCAGTTGTGGGTTGCCGGCTTCTTCACTCACCTCTTTGATGCTGTTTTCGATGGTCTCACCATCTCGGTACACATCGTCGCCCTGAACAGCAACGCTCACGCTGCCGCTGGTCTCGCCCGCTTTGATGGTGATCTCTTCACCGTTCGCCAGCGTTACCTTGATGTCGTTCTTCGCCTCACCACCACTTAACGTCGCCGTGTACGTGATTTGATTCGGCTGGTTATCGCCATCCACACCTTCCGCGATGCTCGACACATCCGCTGACAGGTCAACCGTCACCGTATCGATGCTGTCGGTGTCCGTCACGCCCGTGCTTTGTGCATCGCCGTTGTACTCCAGTTTCTCGAAGCTCGCACCACCACTGATGTCCGTAATGCTGCCGCTCACGCTGTCGATGTCGTAGATGTCATTCTCGACCGTGAACTCCACGCTGTTGCTGCTTGAGTCCGCACCGATAACCACATCGGTCGTCGTGCCATCTGGCAACGTCACCGTCACTGTCACCGCTTCTTTCGCGTCTACCGGATTGTTGTCTGCATCTCGCAACGTCACCGTGTAGGTGATTTCACCACCTTCCGCTACCGTCTCTGATGCCGTTAGGTGCGCCGTCACCGTATCGATCGTGTCTTCTACCGTCACGCTCACGTCGGTGTTGTCCGCCTTCACCAGCGACTCCAGTTGTGGGTTGCCGGCTTCTTCACTCACCTCTTTGATGCTGTTTTCGATGGTCTCACCATCTCGGTACACATCGTCGCCCTGAACAGCAACGCTCACGCTGCCGCTGGTCTCGCCCGCTTTGATGGTGATCTCTTCACCGTTCGCCAGCGTTACCTTGATGTCGTTCTTCGCCTCACCACCACTTAACGTCGCCGTGTACGTGATTTGATTCGGCTGGTTATCGCCATCCACACCTTCCGCGATGCTCGACACATCCGCTGACAGGTCAACCGTCACCGTATCGATGCTGTCGGTGTCCGTCACGCCCGTGCTTTGTGCATCGCCGTTGTACTCCAGTTTCTCGAAGCTCGCACCACCACTGATGTCCGTAATGCTGCCGCTCACGCTGTCGATGTCGTAGATGTCATTCTCGACCGTGAACTCCACGCTGTTGCTGCTTGAGTCCGCACCGATAACCACATCGGTCGTCGTGCCATCTGGCAACGTCACCGTCACTGTCACCGCTTCTTTCGCGTCTACCGGATTGTTGTCTGCATCTCGCAACGTCACCGTGTAGGTGATTTCACCACCTTCCGCTACCGTCTCTGATGCCGTTAGGTGCGCCGTCACCGTATCGATCGTGTCTTCTACCGTCACGCTCACGTCGGTGTTGTCCGCCTTCACCAGCGACTCCAGTTGTGGGTTGCCGGCTTCTTCACTCACCTCTTTGATGCTGTTTTCGATGGTCTCACCATCTCGGTACACATCGTCGCCCTGAACAGCAACGCTCACGCTGCCGCTGGTCTCGCCCGCTTTGATGGTGATCTCTTCACCGTTCGCCAGCGTTACCTTGATGTCGTTCTTCGCCTCACCACCACTTAACGTCGCCGTGTACGTGATTTGATTCGGCTGGTTATCGCCATCCACACCTTCCGCGATGCTCGACACATCCGCTGACAGGTCAACCGTCACCGTATCGATGCTGTCGGTGTCCGTCACGCCCGTGCTTTGTGCATCGCCGTTGTACTCCAGTTTCTCGAAGCTCGCACCACCACTGATGTCCGTAATGCTGCCGCTCACGCTGTCGATGTCGTAGATGTCATTCTCGACCGTGAACTCCACGCTGTTGCTGCTTGAGTCCGCACCGATAACCACATCGGTCGTCGTGCCATCTGGCAACGTCACCGTCACTGTCACCGCTTCTTTCGCGTCTACCGGATTGTTGTCTGCATCTCGCAACGTCACCGTGTAGGTGATTTCACCACCTTCCGCTACCGTCTCTGATGCCGTTAGGTGCGCCGTCACCGTATCGATCGTGTCTTCTACCGTCACGCTCACGTCGGTGTTGTCCGCCTTCACCAGCGACTCCAGTTGTGGGTTGCCGGCTTCTTCACTCACCTCTTTGATGCTGTTTTCGATGGTCTCACCATCTCGGTACACATCGTCGCCCTGAACAGCAACGCTCACGCTGCCGCTGGTCTCGCCCGCTTTGATGGTGATCTCTTCACCGTTCGCCAGCGTTACCTTGATGTCGTTCTTCGCCTCACCACCACTTAACGTCGCCGTGTACGTGATTTGATTCGGCTGGTTATCGCCATCCACACCTTCCGCGATGCTCGACACATCCGCTGACAGGTCAACCGTCACCGTATCGATGCTGTCGGTGTCCGTCACGCCCGTGCTTTGTGCATCGCCGTTGTACTCCAGTTTCTCGAAGCTCGCACCACCACTGATGTCCGTAATGCTGCCGCTCACGCTGTCGATGTCGTAGATGTCATTCTCGACCGTGAACTCCACGCTGTTGCTGCTTGAGTCCGCACCGATAACCACATCGGTCGTCGTGCCATCTGGCAACGTCACCGTCACTGTCACCGCTTCTTTCGCGTCTACCGGATTGTTGTCTGCATCTCGCAACGTCACCGTGTAGGTGATTTCACCACCTTCCGCTACCGTCTCTGATGCCGTTAGGTGCGCCGTCACCGTATCGATCGTGTCTTCTACCGTCACGCTCACGTCGGTGTTGTCCGCCTTCACCAGCGACTCCAGTTGTGGGTTGCCGGCTTCTTCACTCACCTCTTTGATGCTGTTTTCGATGGTCTCACCATCTCGGTACACATCGTCGCCCTGAACAGCAACGCTCACGCTGCCGCTGGTCTCGCCCGCTTTGATGGTGATCTCTTCACCGTTCGCCAGCGTTACCTTGATGTCGTTCTTCGCCTCACCACCACTTAACGTCGCCGTGTACGTGATTTGATTCGGCTGGTTATCGCCATCCACACCTTCCGCGATGCTCGACACATCCGCTGACAGGTCAACCGTCACCGTATCGATGCTGTCGGTGTCCGTCACGCCCGTGCTTTGTGCATCGCCGTTGTACTCCAGTTTCTCGAAGCTCGCACCACCACTGATGTCCGTAATGCTGCCGCTCACGCTGTCGATGTCGTAGATGTCATTCTCGACCGTGAACTCCACGCTGTTGCTGCTTGAGTCCGCACCGATAACCACATCGGTCGTCGTGCCATCTGGCAACGTCACCGTCACTGTCACCGCTTCTTTCGCGTCTACCGGATTGTTGTCTGCATCTCGCAACGTCACCGTGTAGGTGATTTCACCACCTTCCGCTACCGTCTCTGATGCCGTTAGGTGCGCCGTCACCGTATCGATCGTGTCTTCTACCGTCACGCTCACGTCGGTGTTGTCCGCCTTCACCAGCGACTCCAGTTGTGGGTTGCCGGCTTCTTCACTCACCTCTTTGATGCTGTTTTCGATGGTCTCACCATCTCGGTACACATCGTCGCCCTGAACAGCAACGCTCACGCTGCCGCTGGTCTCGCCCGCTTTGATGGTGATCTCTTCACCGTTCGCCAGCGTTACCTTGATGTCGTTCTTCGCCTCACCACCACTTAACGTCGCCGTGTACGTGATTTGATTCGGCTGGTTATCGCCATCCACACCTTCCGCGATGCTCGACACATCCGCTGACAGGTCAACCGTCACCGTATCGATGCTGTCGGTGTCCGTCACGCCCGTGCTTTGTGCATCGCCGTTGTACTCCAGTTTCTCGAAGCTCGCACCACCACTGATGTCCGTAATGCTGCCGCTCACGCTGTCGATGTCGTAGATGTCATTCTCGACCGTGAACTCCACGCTGTTGCTGCTTGAGTCCGCACCGATAACCACATCGGTCGTCGTGCCATCTGGCAACGTCACCGTCACTGTCACCGCTTCTTTCGCGTCTACCGGATTGTTGTCTGCATCTCGCAACGTCACCGTGTAGGTGATTTCACCACCTTCCGCTACCGTCTCTGATGCCGTTAGGTGCGCCGTCACCGTATCGATCGTGTCTTCTACCGTCACGCTCACGTCGGTGTTGTCCGCCTTCACCAGCGACTCCAGTTGTGGGTTGCCGGCTTCTTCACTCACCTCTTTGATGCTGTTTTCGATGGTCTCACCATCTCGGTACACATCGTCGCCCTGAACAGCAACGCTCACGCTGCCGCTGGTCTCGCCCGCTTTGATGGTGATCTCTTCACCGTTCGCCAGCGTTACCTTGATGTCGTTCTTCGCCTCACCACCACTTAACGTCGCCGTGTACGTGATTTGATTCGGCTGGTTATCGCCATCCACACCTTCCGCGATGCTCGACACATCCGCTGACAGGTCAACCGTCACCGTATCGATGCTGTCGGTGTCCGTCACGCCCGTGCTTTGTGCATCGCCGTTGTACTCCAGTTTCTCGAAGCTCGCACCACCACTGATGTCCGTAATGCTGCCGCTCACGCTGTCGATGTCGTAGATGTCATTCTCGACCGTGAACTCCACGCTGTTGCTGCTTGAGTCCGCACCGATAACCACATCGGTCGTCGTGCCATCTGGCAACGTCACCGTCACTGTCACCGCTTCTTTCGCGTCTACCGGATTGTTGTCTGCATCTCGCAACGTCACCGTGTAGGTGATTTCACCACCTTCCGCTACCGTCTCTGATGCCGTTAGGTGCGCCGTCACCGTATCGATCGTGTCTTCTACCGTCACGCTCACGTCGGTGTTGTCCGCCTTCACCAGCGACTCCAGTTGTGGGTTGCCGGCTTCTTCACTCACCTCTTTGATGCTGTTTTCGATGGTCTCACCATCTCGGTACACATCGTCGCCCTGAACAGCAACGCTCACGCTGCCGCTGGTCTCGCCCGCTTTGATGGTGATCTCTTCACCGTTCGCCAGCGTTACCTTGATGTCGTTCTTCGCCTCACCACCACTTAACGTCGCCGTGTACGTGATTTGATTCGGCTGGTTATCGCCATCCACACCTTCCGCGATGCTCGACACATCCGCTGACAGGTCAACCGTCACCGTATCGATGCTGTCGGTGTCCGTCACGCCCGTGCTTTGTGCATCGCCGTTGTACTCCAGTTTCTCGAAGCTCGCACCACCACTGATGTCCGTAATGCTGCCGCTCACGCTGTCGATGTCGTAGATGTCATTCTCGACCGTGAACTCCACGCTGTTGCTGCTTGAGTCCGCACCGATAACCACATCGGTCGTCGTGCCATCTGGCAACGTCACCGTCACTGTCACCGCTTCTTTCGCGTCTACCGGATTGTTGTCTGCATCTCGCAACGTCACCGTGTAGGTGATTTCACCACCTTCCGCTACCGTCTCTGATGCCGTTAGGTGCGCCGTCACCGTATCGATCGTGTCTTCTACCGTCACGCTCACGTCGGTGTTGTCCGCCTTCACCAGCGACTCCAGTTGTGGGTTGCCGGCTTCTTCACTCACCTCTTTGATGCTGTTTTCGATGGTCTCACCATCTCGGTACACATCGTCGCCCTGAACAGCAACGCTCACGCTGCCGCTGGTCTCGCCCGCTTTGATGGTGATCTCTTCACCGTTCGCCAGCGTTACCTTGATGTCGTTCTTCGCCTCACCACCACTTAACGTCGCCGTGTACGTGATTTGATTCGGCTGGTTATCGCCATCCACACCTTCCGCGATGCTCGACACATCCGCTGACAGGTCAACCGTCACCGTATCGATGCTGTCGGTGTCCGTCACGCCCGTGCTTTGTGCATCGCCGTTGTACTCCAGTTTCTCGAAGCTCGCACCACCACTGATGTCCGTAATGCTGCCGCTCACGCTGTCGATGTCGTAGATGTCATTCTCGACCGTGAACTCCACGCTGTTGCTGCTTGAGTCCGCACCGATAACCACATCGGTCGTCGTGCCATCTGGCAACGTCACCGTCACTGTCACCGCTTCTTTCGCGTCTACCGGATTGTTGTCTGCATCTCGCAACGTCACCGTGTAGGTGATTTCACCACCTTCCGCTACCGTCTCTGATGCCGTTAGGTGCGCCGTCACCGTATCTACCATTGGAGTCACACCTACATTCACCGTCAGTGTATCTGTGCCACCTTGGCCGTCAGACACGATTACCGTGAAGCTGTCGCTACCGTTGTAGTTATCGTTCGGTGTGTAAGTCCAGTTGCCTTGTTCATCGACAGTTACAGAACCGTTAGATGGATCGCTACCTTTTGAAAAGCTTAGAGAATCATTGTCACCGTCTGATGCAGAAAGTGAGCCGCTGACTGGCGTATCTTCGTCTGTTGTTACTGCAACACTGTCACCTAATGGGTCGCCGTTGCTATCGACAAGAGTTGGCGTATCGTTAACTGGAGTCACACCAACATTCACCGTCAGCGTATCTGTACCACCTTGGCCGTCAGAAACGATCACCGTGAAGCTGTCACTACCGTTGTAGTTGTCGTTTGGTGTGTAGGTCCAGTTACCGTTCTCATCCACGGTCACAGAACCGTTAGACGGATCGCTGCCTTTTGAGAAGCTTAAAGAATCATTGTCGTCATCTGATGCAGAAAGTGAGCCGCTAACCGCAGTATCTTCATCCGTTGTTACAGATACACTTTCGCCTAAAGGGTCGCCGTTCTCATCGACAAGAGTTGGGGTATCGTTGACAGGGGTAACGTCAACGTTGATCGTGGTGGTGTCTGTGCCACCTTGTCCATCAGAGACAATAACGGTGAAACTATCGCTTCCGTTATAATCAGCATTAGGCGTGTATGTCCAACTTCCATCTTCATCGATAACAAGCTGTCCATTTTGTGGAGCCTGCCCCATAGAGAAAGTGACCGCGTCACCGTCAGCATCTGTTGCTTCAAACTGACCGCTAAGTGCGGTGTCTTCGTTCGTAGAAACGGTAAGCGTATCGCTAACTGAAGATCCGTTAAAACTAACGATATCTGGCGCACTGTTTTCAGAAGCAAAAGCACGGAATGAGTCTAGCAAGGTAAGACTTTGAGTTTCTGACAGGCCTAGAGACTCAAATCCAGAAGTGACAAATTCCGTTTCAGGGATAGTTTCTTCGCCATCACGTTCAATGGTGCCGCTGTTTGTTAAGCTCGAACCAGTTACGCCGGCTGCAGTTGCGAATTCATCACCGAGCTGCGTTGGGTCCGCGCCTTCTTCTAACGCAGCAAAAATATTTTCGATATCAGAATCAAGTTCGACTTCAACGTCGTCCTCAAAACGTTTAACAGATAAGTTGGGTTGGGATGATTGATTTTGACTTTCTAAAATCAAATCACCTGGTTGCAAAGCTTCACCAGCTTCCAACACACGAACTTTGCCGTCTAGGCCTATAACAATACGTTGTCCAGCACCTAGTGCGCCTACTAGGCTTAAAATTGTCATATCCATATTTACCCCTAAAGCCACTTTTGAAGTGGTGTGTCAAAAATGCGACACATAAAAAATGCTAATTAGATAAAATATAACACCTATACCCCATCAATTCATAGCTACTACTCATCCATTTAACAAAAACAGATACAGACTAATGACAAAGATCACATCAAATGGTAGTCTGAATGCTCTAAACATCGATATAAGTTATTGTGTTTTATGATATTAAAGAAGATGGCAACTGGTAAGATTTGTTTAACTTTGAAGCATCCATATTGATGCTAAAACTAAATCCAAACCTTCTGGTTTTTGCCAAAACACACCACTAGATCGTTATTTTTTTGGCGCTCTATTGAGCCACAAAATTCAGCATTATTTGTTTATGGTATGAACAATACGGAGATGTCAGTGAATAAGATTAAAACTGCAACATGTGGGCTTGCTGTCCTCTTAAGTTTACCTTCATATGGTCAAACTCTAGAGCAGGCGGTTGCATTTACTCTTGAGAACAATCCTGAGATCAAAAGTGCTTACAATGAGTACATCAGTAAGCGTTATCTCAACGATGCTTCTGGAGGCGCTTACCGACCAAGTATCGACCTAGACGCTGGTATTGGATATGAGCATACCGATCTTGCATCAAACTCCAACACCACTGACTTTACCCGCAAAGAGGCAACCCTTACGCTGACACAGTTGATTTGGGATGGCTCCAATACACTTAATGATATTGATCGTACTGCAGCAGATGCAGAATCAGTGCGCTATCAACTACTTGCAACAGCGCAAGATACAGCGTTGGAAGTCACGAAGATTTATCTCGATGCAGTAAAGGCGTATGAAGTTCTTTCTCTTTCAGAAAGCAATCTAGCGACCCACAAAGAGATCTATCGAGATATCAGAAAGCGTGTAGAGTCTGGCATTGGTTCGACTGCGGATATGTCTCAAGTGGAAGCTCGTATCGCAAAAGCGCACGGTAATTTACTCGCTGCTCAAAACAATCTGTTTGACACGCATACGCAATTCAAACGACTCACTGGGCAAAAGCCTCTTGGATTAACTTTCCCAAGAGCTGATTCTGCTGCGATTCCATACACTATTGACAGTGCACTTGAACTGGCATTCCAAACTCACCCAGTCATTAAAATTGCTCGTGCGGATGTTGACTCCGCTAAATTTCAGTATCAACAATCAAAGAGTACTAATTACCCAACACTATCGGTAGAAGCTGCTCAAACTTGGCGCGATGATGCAGGTGGTACAGAAGGCAGTAGCGACGAATTTTCAGCAATGCTCCGCCTGAAATACAACCTATACAATGGTGGTGCAGATCAAGACAGAGCAGAAAGTGCGGCTTACCAGCTTAATAAAGCGAAAGATCTTAGAGAAAGAAGTTACCGAAACGTTGAAGAGAGCTTAAGACTTTCTTGGAGCGCACTTGACTTAACGGTTCAGCAAAAAGAGTTCTTATCTGACCATGTAGATTCAGCATCCGACACTGTCATCTCTTATGAAAAACAATACCGTATAGGCAAGCGTACACTCCTTGATTTGCTCAATACCGAAAATGAACTGTTCGAAGCACGAAAAGACTACCTCGATGCGAAATATGATGAGCAGTACGCAAAATACAGAGTCATGAACGCCGCCGGTAACCTGCTAGCAGCACTCCGAGTACAAACGCCTGAAGAGTGGCATGAAGAAGTGGAATACTAAGCAATGAAGAAATCTAGCATTTTCTCTGCTTTATTGATGGTGATGTCTTCGTCAGCCATCGCTCAGCAGTTCGATGACGAATATACCTACATACCAACACCAAAGTCAGACCAAATCTATGACTTACAGGATGATGACAACGACGGCGTTATTAATGCTCGTGACCTTTGTCCTGGAACGCCTACTGGAGCTGAAATTGATAATGATGGCTGTGGTTCATACTTCGAATCCTCAGAACAAAAACAACTCCACATCTTATTTGCGAATAATTCGACAGAGATAAACCCAGCATTCTTGAACCAGATCCGTCAAATGGCAGCATTTTTGAAGCGCTATGAGACGACTACGATTCAGCTGCAAGGTTATGCGAGTAAAACAGGCAACGCAGAGCATAACTTGATGCTTTCAAAAGAACGCGCCGCTAACGTGCGTCGAGCCTTGATCAGCAATGGCATTGCTCCATCAAGAATTAATATTGTGGGTTACGGCGATTCAGCGTCTGGCGGAATCAATCAAGATACGATTAGTCATGCTCTCAACCGTAAAGTGGTTGCGTCTGTTGCCGGATTTAAGGGCCATATTAAAGAAGAATGGCATATCTTTACTAAGATAGAAAAGTAACCGTCATACCCAAGTAACTTAGTGGTCCAATACTCTGAAATAAACCATCAAAGGCATAGGTTATCCCATTTAAGCCATGTACCTAAGGCGGCGTTAATGGTAACCTTGCCACGTTATCAATATAGAGAACTATTTCATGAGCAAACTAACAGCTGATACTCAAGCAAACCTTGATCTATTCGTTTCTGAATCAAAAGAAACTAAACTTGTATGGGGCCTTCGCAACGAAGAAGGTTGGCTAGCATGTGACTCTACTGAATTTGAAAATAGTGAAGTAATGCCGTTCTGGTCTTCAAAAGAAGATGCTCAAACGCACAATGTAGAAGAGTGGGCAGACTTCGAAGTACTAGAGATCCCACTTGATATCTTCGTTGAAGATTGGCTACTAACACTAGCTGAAGATGGTGTACTAGTAGGCGTTAACTGGAATGCTTCTCTGGAAGGCAAAGAACTAGAGCCTTCTGACCTAGCGAAACTATACATCTAATCAATGATGTACATCTAAGTCATAAGAAGTGGTCGCTCAATAGCGGCCATTTTTTTATCCTGCCTCCTTCTTCCAAATAGTGGCCGAGATTTCACTCACACATTTTTAGCCACTTATCACAGATAATTTGAACCAAGATCAAACTAATTTTAGAATGACGTTCTTTATCTGATTCAG
Organism: Vibrio fortis; assembly: GCF_024347475.1. Taxonomy (NCBI): domain Bacteria; kingdom Pseudomonadati; phylum Pseudomonadota; class Gammaproteobacteria; order Vibrionales; family Vibrionaceae; genus Vibrio; species Vibrio fortis. The sequence goes on along the minus strand of NZ_AP025487.1, from coordinate 1,451,571 downwards.
ACACGTATTTGTGATTCGCCTACTTTCTTTCATCTTTTTCATATTCATAAGCTTACCCGTTAAGTCAAACGGGCATACGGAAAGCTCTGATGTTCAACCTCATCTAGGCGCTACTCCAAATTCAGAATGGAACACTCTTTATCTCTCTACACTCAGTACAGACCCTTCTCGCGCTTTAAACCTGCTTAAGGCACGCTACGCCAGCGCTATACCTAACGGAGAGAAACTCTATACCTCTGCCCTGCTATACACCTATATGACTCAACACGACCAGCCTTTTTATGGCGGGAGCTCAGGTGACGAGAATTACCAACAATTAGAAAGCCAATTCATAGAAGCATTATCCTTAGATGGTCAGGGACACTATCAAGAATCTCAACAGCGCTTCGCTCGACTTCTTAAGCAAATGAAAGCCCAAAATGATGAAACGGGAAAGCTGTTAATAAAGTATCAGCTGTGCCGCTCACTTAACGAGCAGTCGCGTTATCACAAGGCCAATTACTACTGCTCAATACTTGAGGCTGACATCAACGATATTGCAGACCCAGTCTTACCTAAATCTATTGCTTACCGTGTCATCGCCAATAACCAGTATTTCAGAAGTGACTATCAAGCGGCACTCAATACCTACATGACTTTAGTGGAGTCTTTTCCGAAAGGACAAGATATCTCTGGGGTCTACAATGATTTAGGCAATCTTTTCAAAGAGATGAAACAGTTTGATAAATCTGAGCAGTATTTAAAACTCGCACTTCAATTGCGCATTGATGCCTCTGATCTGATGAAGGCACAAGTTCGTCATAGTCTTGCCAAACTGTATATGGCCCAGTCTCGCTACGACTCGGCTATCTCACAATTTCTACAAGCAAAGACATTGCTCCACTCGTCTGGCCACAACTTCGGTACCGCCATGACAACATTGGGTTTAGGAAAAGCGTACACCGCGACCAAACAATACCCATTAGCACGAGCTTATCTCACTGAGTCGTTAGGCTATGCTACCGACCTAAATAACAACGTGATGCGAATTCAAGCCTACCTTGCTATCAGTGACATGTTTGAAGAACAACAGCTACTAAATGAAGCATTCGATTATGCGGACCGTGCCCTAGTGATTGCAAAGCAAGTGGAGCGAGAAAGCTATATGGCAGACGTGTATCAACAATTGTCACAACTTTTCAGAGCTCAAGGAGATTACCAACAGGCACTCTTCTACTATGAGCAATATGCACAGTCTCAAATCGCCACTCGTAATACAGATAACCGTTTAGCATTAGAAGCGCTGAGCCTCGCGCACAATCAATATGAACAAGAACTAGAAAGCTCTCAACTTCGCAACCAACATGACCTTAACAAGCTGGAAATTGAGAAGATGCAGCAGCAAAAGCTCATGTATAACATAATCGTTCTACTACTGATTATCGTCGCTAGCTTCACTTTCTATTCTAATAAGAAAATACGCCGAAAAGCCTCTATTGATTCAATGACTAAGGCTTACAGCCGAGCGGAAACCATTAAACGAGTAAAAGACACAAAAGCTCCCACAAAAGCAGACAAACAACACGTGTTGATTCTGTTGGATTTGGATAAATTCAAGGCAATCAATGACCAGTATGGTCACCCTACTGGGGACAAAGCCTTGATTCATGTCAGCCACCAAATCGTCAAGCATCTGAGCAAAGGTGAGTTATTAGGCCGTCTAGGTGGTGAAGAGTTTCTTATCCTATTAAGGGATACAAATATCGAGGACGTACGCGAACGTGTTGAAGAAATTCACTACGCGATCTCTACCAATGAATTTTTATCAGAATCAAAAAAGCCACTTACGATTACTGCGAGCCTCGCCTATTTGGCGACCCAGAAATCATTAAGTGACTTTGACATTCTCTACTCAGTGCTTGACCAAGCCCTCTACCAAGCAAAAGCAAATGGTAGAAACTGCATCATTGATGCGTATAACGACCCGATCGAAGCAAACAGCTTTAGCAATTCGCCGATTGTTTACGAACCAACTCAGCCATGATTTCTTCACGATTACCTAGGTAGTCGTTCAAACCAACTTTACGAAGTTCACATGCTGGGCAATCGCCACAACCATCGCCAATCACGCCGTTATAACAAGTCAACGTTTTGTTGCGAACAAGTTCAAGCGCAGAGTATTGGTCAGCAAGCGCCCAAGTCTCTGCTTTGTTCAACCACATAAGCGGAGTCTTGATATCCAGTTCTCTGTCCATACCTTGCACAAGCGCAGAGTTCATCGCCTTTACAAAGTCATTGCGACAATCAGGGTAGCCAGAAAAGTCGGTTTCGCAAACACCAGTAATCACCGCTTGAGCACCGATTTGGTAGGCATAAATTCCTGCCAGTGTCAGAAACAGGATGTTACGACCCGGAACGAAAGAATTCGGTAAGCCGTTCTCTTGCAGCTCATGAGATACAGGGATGTCATCACGCGTCAGTGAGCTAATCGCAAGTTCATTCAGCAAGGTTACATCCATAACCTTATGGGCTTTTACCCCAAGCTCTTTTGCTAGATTTTGCGCAACTTCAATTTCCAGTCTGTGACGCTGACCATAGTCAAAAGTAATCGCATGAACTTCATCATACTCTTTCAGAGCTTGAACCAAACACGTGGTTGAATCTTGCCCACCACTGAATACAACAACTGCTTTTTTCATTTTTAATCCTTTTCGACAGTGCGGCTGAGTTAAGCAATACTCAGATATTTGTGTGTTTGAATAGATAGGCGCCAGTTTCTTTCAATACAAGTATCAATACATAATTGGGTCGCGCGATCTTTTTGGCTGATTGGCTGTAGTGCAATTACGGTTTCTGAAGATACCTCAGCACGCTCTAGTAAATGATCAAGTTGGTCGATATCTTTTGATGTACCGACTGGATGCTTAATCTCATCAGCGCGCTGCAGAGCACTATCTAAAATCTCTAGCTTCGCCTTCATTGCTACTTTAGGTGACACCGTCACCCAGGTATTTGCCGTTGCTTTAACTTCTGACGTTCCGCTAGTCTCAATTTGACAGCGACAACCCATCTTTTCAAACGCTTCTGTTAAAGGCACAAGATCGTAAATACAAGGCTCACCACCGGTAATCACAATATGTTTCGCATTGAAGCCTTGCTTTACATATTGGTCGACTATGCCTTGAGCATCAACTGCAGACCAAGTCGGTGAGTCTTCTGTTTTCACCATAATATCGCCAAGAGAAGTTTCGTCTTCAGCAAGTGCTTCCCACGTCTGTTTAGTGTCGCACCAAGAGCAGCCTACTGGACAAATTTGCAGGCGCACGAATACGGCTGGAACACCAGTAAAGACACCTTCACCTTGGATGGTTTCAAACATTTCATTAATCTTGTACAACTTTCCCTCAGCTCACATCATTTCGTAAAACAAATTAGGCGGAGACGATAAAGCACTTAAAGGCTTGGGTCAAACAAATGAGTATTACAAAATCCGTTGATCAAAGCCCTAGCTTGGAGTTTCGACTTGCCTTATCCTTGCCAACATTCATTTTTGTTAGTTTTTTATTTTTTGTAAGTAAGGATCCACATGTACAAACTGATTGCTCTGGATATGGATGGCACACTATTAAACAGTGATAAAGTCATCTCTGCAGAGAACAAAGATGCGATTGCGCGCGCTCGAGCTGCAGGCGTAAAAGTAGTATTAGCGTCAGGGCGCCCACTAGAAGGGATGCAAAGCAAACTCGATGAGTTAGATATCAATGGCGAAGACGATTTCGTTCTTTTCTATAACGGCTCAATGGTGCAAAACGTATCAACAAAAGAAGTCATTCATAGCGAAATCAGCCATGGTAAAGCTGCCAAAGAAATTGCCAACATTGCTAACGAACTGGGTGGCTATGTTCACGCCTTCAGTAAAGTACATGGTCTAATTACACCAGAAAACAACGAATACACAGGTATTGAAGCTCGAATTAACGGCCTCGATATTACTGAGTTTGATTTTGCGCAGCTTGAAGACGACCATCAGATCATCAAAACTATGATTGTTGCCGAGCCAAGCAAACTCACAGAGATCATCAGCAAGCTACCAGAACATTTAAAAACCCAATTCACGATTGTTCAAAGTGCGCCTTTCTTCCTAGAGTTCTTAAACCCTAAATCAAACAAAGGCGTCGGTATTGAAGCCATTGCAAATCATTTAGGTATTCGTTCTGACGAAGTGATCTGTATGGGTGATGCTGAAAATGACCATCATATGCTGGAGTATGCCGGTCTAGGTATCGCGATGGAAAATGCGATGGCAGAGACGAAGGAAATTGCCAACTACATCACCGCCAGTAATAACGACCACGGTGTTGCTAAGGCTATCGATAAGTTTATCTTTGATAAATAATCGCTTTACGGCAACAGGCTCTCGTCCTTCAAAGCAAAAACACAAAAGGCTGTCTTCACAGCCTTTTTTATTACGCACTATCTAGTCTAAACTCTTTTCCAAGGTAGACGGAAAGCAACCACGCCCAACAAAATCAACAGCGGAAAACGAAGTGTTTCGACAATCAAGGATCCAATACCGCTGAACGAAACAAAGCTTCCGGCCCAGCTAATCAATCCGTTAGTTGCCAAGAGCAATGCAATCACACCCACCACAATGTTGAATGAGAACTGTCCCACCAACGGCCTAGCGTGAGTTAAGGTTACGATGCAAGCAATAGTCATTAGAATCGCGACCCAAAATGTGAATGTAGGGAGTGGCCATATCACAGTTAAAACGATGGAGATCAACGCTAGCCCCCACCAAACCGATTTTGAGCTCAGCAGCTCACTGATATTGACATCCGGTTTGGCATCTAATCTGACAATATGCCAAGTCGTTAAACCACCTAAAACCGCTCCCATTAATACATCACTGAAAAACGCACTTCCAGAGTAAGCCTTAAATAGCGTAATCCATAGCAAACCAAATCCAATCCACGACCAAGCTTTTTGATCATCAAGCTTTTTCAATTTCCAAACGACCAAACTCGTTAGACTCACCCAAATCGCAGCCAACATACTTGGGAAGCTATAACCGCTGCTTTCCACCAGCTTAAGTGTTGGAAGGTAAGCGTGCGGACGAGGTAAACCGAACCCTTGATGAGCAATTAAAGTAAGCAGAGTAACTGAGATAATTGTGAAGCCAAACTTCAACGCGAAATTGCGCCCAAAATGCCACGCGATCAACGGTAAAAGAACGATGAATATCCAAGGCTGGGCAATAAGATCGGTCACTAAAATGGTATGACCTATGGTACTTGGCAGTGAGTTAATCGCATTTTGAAGCATCGCGATGACACCAAGCTCTCCTTGATGAACTTGAGGTGCAGCAGCTACTAACTCAGAAACGTAAGTAACCGGTTGGTCTGAAGCGCGACTAAACATCTCAACAATCTCACCCCACTGCTCTGGGTAGCGATATTCTTTAGCATCTAGCGTTTCAGGAGCAAGAATCATAGCGCGACTGACTTCGACACCATAATGCGGGGCAAACCAAATGGGCAGCTCAAATCCACCTACTTCGTTTTTTACATCGTAGCTAATGATGTCTGAATCAGAGATACAATCAAACACCACAGCACCATCGGTATAACCAAGTATCTCCCCAACAGTTACCGCTAAGCCGGCTTCTTCCCAGGTCTCTCGTTGGGCAGCTATGTAAGCAGGTTCTCCAGATACGATCGTTCCACCTGGTAGTGACAGCTGACCCGTAATGATCTCGTCGACCAAAACAATTTGATCATCAGCTCGAACCAAACAAAGCGCCCCGGCTAAGTTATCGGGCATTTGTTCTTGAGCCGACACATTGATAACGCCAAATATAGAAACCAATAAAATGAAGAAGAAACGATTTAACAACGAAATTACCTACAAAAGAGAATATACGAACGAAAACACCGCAGTGTAATTGAGTAACTCACTAAGCGCAGCCTAGCTTTTAACTAAAGACTTTCTCCACCATTGAATGTGCGGTATGAACCCCATTTTTTGATAGAAGTGCTTGGCATTACTATTGAAATCCCATACTTCAACAAACACCTGCTTCACCCCATAATCATCAAATGTCTTCTCTAATTTACCGAAAAGCTTCTCAGCGATTGATTGATTACGGTAATCGGGTAAAACGAACAACTCATCAATGCTTCCCATCTGAACCGGTTTACTGACCGTAGACACCAATTCACAAAAGTGCCCTGTCACAAAGCCGACTATCAGCTGCCCTTTCAACGCGACATAGACTAAGCATTGAGGGTCATCGAGATATCGAGCGATGCTTTTCTCCTGCTCAATTTCCTCAGCCGTTTTAAAGTGCTCAGGGCTAGCAAGATGATGATAGTGATGAAGTTCAAACATCATCTCGTTCAGCTGCTCAAGGTCTGAATTTTGCGCAGCTCTCAATGTTAAGCTCATGGCTAGGGTCTTCTTTTATTACACAAAATAACACTATAGCCTAGTTTACTGACACACAGCGACGATACAAGCGCAGATACTTATATCGGTATGTATATCGCCTTAAATTACACTTATTGAACGATATGCTTTTTTATCATTATATTTATTTAACAACTAAGAAAGCCGCCTAGTACAGACTAAGCGGCTTATTGGGCTTCTTGATTAATTGTATTAATTAGACTTCTTTAGACAGACGACTTTCGATCTCTTTGAGACTTGTAGGATCATCAATGGTCGAAGGCACGACATACTGCTCTCCATCCGCGATTTGTCGTATCGTTTTACGTAATATCTTGCCCGAACGAGTTTTAGGCAGGCGCTCAACCACCAGCGCTTGTTTAAAACAAGCTACAGCACCGATTTCATTACGAACCTTTCCGACCAATTCACCTTGCAATTCAATATCGTCAACTTTCACGCCATCCTTGAGCACCACAAGCCCAAGTGGCAGCTGCCCCTTCAAGTCATCGTGAATGCCGACCACTGCACACTCAGCAATGGCAGGGTGACCACCAACAATCTCTTCCATTTCACCGGTCGATAATCTATGCCCAGCGACGTTAATCACATCATCAATGCGTCCCATGATAAACAGGTAACCGTCCTCATCTAAATATCCGCCATCACCCGACACGTAATAGCCTGGGAACTGACTTAAATAGCCAGACTCAAAGCGATCGTGATTTCGCCAAACTGTAGGCAGACAGCCCGGTGGCAGAGGACGCTTAATCGCAACAAACCCTTGCTGATTTGGTTGAGCAGCTTCTCCTAACTCATCGAGGATCTCAACTTGATAGCCTGGAACCGGTTTAGTGGCTGAACCCGCCTTAACTGGCATCTGCTCTAGTCCGGTTGGATTACCGGCAATTGCCCAGCCCGTTTCGGTTTGCCACCAGTGATCGACGACAGGTTTATCGGTCTTGCTTTCTACCCATTCAAGGGTTGGTGGGTCCAAACGCTCACCCGCCATGAAGATCGTATCGAGCTTTGACAAATCAAACTGCTTGAGACACTCGCCCTTTGGGTCTTCTTTCTTGATCGCACGAAACGCGGTAGGAGCCGAAAACAACACATTAACAGAGTACTCTTCGCAGACTCGCCAAAAAGCGCCCGGATCTGGGGTGCGAACAGGCTTGCCTTCAAACAGAATCGTCGTACAGCCGTGAATCAAAGGCGCATAGACAATGTAAGAGTGACCAACTACCCAACCGACATCCGACGCCGCCCAGAAAACCCCATCTTGCGGCATATTGTAGATAGTGCTCATTGAGTACTTCATAGCAACGGCATGACCGCCATTGTCACGAACCACCCCTTTCGGTTTGCCCGTTGTGCCTGAGGTATACAAGATATAAAGAGGATCGGTCGCAAGCACAGGTACACAACCATGAGGCAGTGACTTCTCCATCTCTTGCTGCCAATCCAAATCACGCTCATTTTGAAGTTCAGCTTCACATTCCGGTCGTTGAAGTACCAATACATTTTGTGGTTTCCAGCGACTATCCATGATGGCTCTGTCAACTAACGGCTTGTATGGGATGACTTTGTTGATCTCAATACCACACGATGCCGTGATCAACATCTTAGGTTCTGCGTCCTCAATGCGCACGGCAAGTTCATGTGGTGCAAAGCCGCCAAATACCACCGAGTGAATTGCCCCTAATCTCGCACAAGCCAACATCGCCATAGCTGCCTCAGGGATCATCGGCATGTAGATGACCACGCGGTCACCTTTTTGGACACCTTGCGCTGCGAGCAAGCCAGCGACTTTTGCCACTTGGTCACGCAGTTCAACGTAGCTATAGCGCTTCTTAACACCAGTTACAGGAGAGTCATAAACCATTGCGGTAGTATCACCTCTTCCTTGCTCACAATGATAATCAAGTGCAAGCCAGCAGGTATTCATCACGCCATCAGCAAACCAACGCTCAATACCATTGTCATCTTTTTCTAAGATTCGTGTCGGTGTTTCAAACCAGTCAATGCACTGAGCTTGGCTTTGCCAGTACTGCTCTGGGTTGCGGTTCGCAAAGTCGTAAGCGGCTTGGTACGCCCCTGTTTGCACCCCACCTTGGTTTGGAGTTTCAATAGATTGTTCTTTTCGCTCTAGTGTAGAAGACATAACGCCTCCTCCTTGAATTCGTCAGAAAACGGCCAGCCGTATATTCGGCTTGTTGACCTTTTGTCTTTACGTGCTATTTCCCTATATTGGGTAGCTTATTCGGGTCTTCGCACAGCATTTACAATGGACAAGGCACGCGTACCAGCCCTTCCATAAGGATCCGAGCACTTCTACTCATCATGGCTTTATCTACCGCCCAACCTTTCCGTGTTAGCGAAGCTCCGGCTCCGACTTTTAAAGTTCCAGACGGATGTCCAAAGGTCGTAAAGTCTCGTTCACCACCACCTGCTGCGCGATTGACCAATGTTCCTGATATCGCCGCAGCCGAGGCAATAGCTACCGCAGCCGTTCCCATCATCGCGTGATGCAGTTTGCCCATCGACAGCGCACGAACTAAGACGTCAATTTCATCCTCTTTGACTGTTTTGCCACTGGATGCTTGATATGTTTTAGGTGGCGCTACAAACGCGACCTTCGGAGTATGTTGACGAAGTTGTGCCTCACTGATGTCTTCAATCAAGCCCATAGCAACAGCGCCATGTGCGCGAATAGATTCAAACAGTGCCAAAGCTTTCTCATCAGAGTTAATGTCTTCTTGCAGCTCTGTTCCCTGATATCCAAGAACGGATGCATCAACAAAGATGGTTGGTATGCCTGCATTAACCAAACTCACTTCAATACAACCTAATTCAGGCACATCGAGCAGATCGACAGCTTGCCCGGTTGGAAGAACGCTCCCCACCTCACCTGCTGGTTCCATAAAATCAACCTGAATTTCAGCCGCTGGAAAGGTCACGCCATCGAGCTCAAAATCACCGACCTCTTGAACTTGGCCGTTAATCATCGGCACATGGACAATGATCGTCTTCTCGATGTTGGCTTGCCATACTCGAACTTCAACCACACCATTCATGGGTACTCGCTCAGGGTCAATCAAACCGGCATGGATGGCGTAAGGACCAATCGCCGCGGACAAATTGCCACAGTTACCACTCCAATCAACAAACGGTTTGTCAATCGCGACCTGACCGAATAGATAATCTACATCGTGGCCAGGCTGCTCACTCTTGGAGGCAATTACAACCTTACTAGTACTGGAGGTTGCGCCCCCCATACCATCAGTCTGTTTGCCGTAAGGATCTGGGCTACCAATCACACGCATCAGTAGTTTGTCTCGATACTCACCCGGAGTTTGAGCGCGCTCTGGCAGGTCAACAAGATTAAAGAAGACACCTTTACTGGTACCACCTCGCATGTAGGTGGCCGCAATTTTTAATTGATGAATACTCATAATGCCTCCCTACTGCGCCAAAAAGTCTTTGGCAAAGCGTTGCAGTACGCCACCAGCTTGATAGACATGAACTTCATCTTCGGTATCCAGACGACAAGTCACGGCAACATCCATTCGGCTACCATCTTGGCGGGTAATGACCAACGCAAGATCGGCCCCCGGTGTGATGTCACCATGCACATCAAACAGCTCAGTGCCATCTAACTTAAGAGTATTTCGATTCTCTCCCGCTTTGAATTGCAATGGCAGTACGCCCATTCCGACAAGGTTGGTTCGGTGGATTCGTTCAAACCCCTCAGCAACAATCGCTTCTACCCCCGCTAAGCGAACACCTTTAGCCGCCCAATCACGGGATGAACCTTGACCATAGTCCGCACCAGCAATCACAACCAGAGGTTGCTTTCTCTCCATGTAGGTTTCAATCGCTTCCCACATTCGCGTCACTTTACCTTCAGGTTCAACGCGAGCGAGGGAGCCCTGTACCACTTCACCATTTTCTTGGACCATCTCATTAAAGAGCTTAGGGTTAGCAAAGGTGGCACGCTGCGCTGTTAAGTGATCGCCTCGGTGAGTTGCGTAAGAGTTAAAGTCTTCTTCCGGCACATCCATTTTGGCTAAGTATTCACCGGCTGCGCTGCTGGCAAGAATCGCATTAGACGGGGAAAGGTGATCCGTGGTGATGTTGTCACCCAGAATCGCCAGAGGTCTCATCCCTTTCAATGAACGCTCTCCAGCCAGAGCCCCTTCCCAATAAGGAGGACGACGGATGTAAGTACTCTTAGGACGCCAATCATAGAGTGGCTCGCTAGAAGACTGTTCTTCATCCGGCTTAAACATTTGAATATAGATTTGATTGAACTGCTGGGGCTTCACGTGCTGAGCCACAACTGCATCGATCTCTTCGTCACTTGGCCATAGGTCGCTCAAGTAAATTGGATTGCCTGAGGCATCATCGCCGAGACTGTGCTTTTCAATGTCAAAACGCATCGTACCAGCCAGTGCATAAGCGACGACAAGCGGAGGTGACGCAAGGAATGCTTGCTTAGCATAAGGGTGGATACGGCCATCGAAATTTCGATTCCCCGATAGCACTGCGGTGGTGTATAGATCTCTGTCTACGATCTCTTGCTGAATCTTAGGATCCAGTGCACCACTCATCCCATTACAGGTGGTACAGGCGTAGCCGACAATACCGAATCCAAGCATTTCCAGTTCATCCAATAAGCCTGCCGACTCAAGATAAAGCTTGGCCACTTTTGAACCTGGAGCAAACGAGGTTTTTACCCACGGTTTGCGAACAAGCCCCAGTTGATTGGCTTTTTTGGCCACCAAGCCCGCGGCAACTACATTTCTTGGGTTACTGGTATTAGTACAAGATGTGATAGCGGCAATGATCACCGCACCATCTGGCATTTGGTCATCTTCGCTCGCAGTCAGCTCTTCATGGCTGATTCCTTGCTGCTGTAACTCAGAAGTTGGCAGTCGGCGGTGAGGGTTAGACGGGCCAGCAAGGTTTCGTACTACCTGCGACAAATCAAACTCAAGAACACGTTCATATTTGGCTGAAGTCATATCATCAGCCCAAAGCCCAACTTGCTTAGCATAGCGCTCAACCAAATCGACCTGTTCTGGTTCACGCCCCGTTAGCTTAAGGTACTGAATGGTCTGTTCATCGATATAAAACATACCTGCAGTCGCGCCATATTCTGGCGTCATATTAGAGATCGTTGCGCGGTCACCAATCGATAAAGCTCTCGCTCCTGCGCCAAAGAACTCCAAGTAGCTCGATACTACACGCTCTTTACGTAAGAACTCTGTAATTGCGAGCACGATATCTGTCGCGGTAATGCCCTCTTGGCGTTGGCCTGTTAGGTTAACGCCAACAATATCAGGCAGACGCATCATCGATGGTCGACCAAGCATCACGGTTTCAGCTTCTAACCCACCCACACCAATCGCGATAACACCGAGTGCATCAACGTGTGGTGTATGGCTATCGGTACCGACACAAGTATCTGGATATGCTAGGCCATGTTTGTTTTGGATAACCGGAGACATTTTCTCAAGGTTGATTTGATGCATGATCCCGTTGCCCGCAGGGATAACACTGACATTCTTAAAGGCCGTTTTACACCACTCAATAAAGTGGAAGCGGTCTTCATTACGGCGCTCTTCAATTGCCCGGTTTTTATCGAAGGCATCATCTTCAAAACCAGCATGTTCAACAGCCAATGAGTGATCAACAATCAATTGAGTCTCAACCACAGGGTTTACTTTGGCCGGATCGCCACCCTGATCAGCAATTGCATCTCTCAAACCCGCCAAATCAACCAGTGCGGTTTGGCCAAGGATGTCGTGACAAACAACACGGGCTGGATACCAAGGGAAATCACGCTCGCGTTTTCTTTCAATGATCTGCTCTAAGCTAGCTTGCAGTGAGTCGATATCACAACGTCTCAAAATCTGCTCAGCCAATACTTTAGAGGTGTAAGGTAAAGTGTCGTAGCTACCGGGAGCAAGTTGCTCAACCGCTTCACGTACGTCATAAAATTCTAAGTTAGTTCCCGGCAACACTTTTCGAAACTGGTTTCGATACTGCTCACGGTCTTGGGTATATTCGGTCATAATCGCCCCTCCATATTGGGCGTAACTTCACTGCTCACTCGAAGTGGGTGGCGTCTATTGGAATCGCGACGCAACCCATGACAGCCAGAGCATGACACTCTGGATATCATCACAGTTAACGCAAATGGATAGGCAACCACTCTTGGTGCTCAGGGCCCGTGTAGTCTGCACTTGGACGAATAATTCGGTTGTTAGCTCTCTGCTCGAACACGTGTGCAGCCCAGCCAGTTAAACGGCTCATCACAAAGATAGGCGTGAACAGCTTGGTTGGGATATCCATGAAGTGATATGCCGATGCATGGAAGAAATCAGCGTTACAGAACAAACCTTTCTCACGCTTCATTACCGACTCAACGCGCTCTGAAACGGCATACAGTTTAGTGTCACCAACTTCTTCTGAAAGCGCCTTAGACCACTGCTTAATGAGTGCATTACGAGGATCGCTTTCACGGTAGATAGCATGACCAAAGCCCATAATTTTGTCTTTGTTAGCAAGCATCTGCATGATGTTGGATTCGGCTTCGTCTGCAGTTTGCCAATCTTGGATCATCTCCATTGCGGCTTCGTTCGCACCACCATGAAGAGGGCCACGCAACGTACCAATTGCAGCAGTGATACAAGAGTGAATGTCCGATAGTGTTGAAGCACAAACACGCGCCGCAAACGTCGAAGCATTGAACTCGTGCTCAGCGTATAGGATGAGTGAACAGTGCATCACCTGCTTATGTAACTCACTCGGTGCTTCGTCGGTCAGCATTTTTAGGAAGTAACCACCGATACAGGCTTCACTGTGATCTTCAGTATCCACTCTCACGCCATCGTGGCTAAAGCGGTACCAGTAACAGATAATGGCTGGAAATAGTGCAAGCATTCGCTCTGTCGCACTAAGCTGCTGAGTAAAGTCTGTCTCTTGCTCAATGTTGCCAAGCATAGAACAACCGGTACGCATCACATCCATTGGATGCGCATCCGCAGGAATTAGCTCAAGTGCCGCTTTTAATGACTCAGGTAAACCGCGTAAGCCAACGAGTTTCGTTTTGTAATCATCCAGTTCTTTTGCATTCGGTAGGTGACCTCTAAGCAGCAGATACGCAACTTCTTCAAACTGGGCATTGTTGGCAAGGTCTGTGATGTCGTAACCTCGATAGGTCAGTCCCGTACCGGATTTACCCACGGTACACAAAGCAGTCTCGCCTGCGCTTTGGCCTCGAAGACCCGCACCGCCGATCGGTGCTTTAGCAGGCGCTTTCTCTTCGACACTTGTTTTGTTGCTCAATGTAGTGGTCATGATGAACTCCTTCTCTGTGTTAGCTGCCTGCACTCTTTGGTGCGTTTTTGATTCAGTCCTAAGTGCATACTTCGTCCAAAATATAGAATCACTTGGCTGTTATAGGTCGAGCTAACCGTTTCACGTTATTGGATTAAGTATTCTTACTGTTTGTTTAAATTCTTTATTTATGAGTACGTCGAATTACTAAATTAACTCTCGTCACTGGCAAAAAGCTGGTCGAGCTTATTCTCGTAATCGTGGTAATTCAGGTGTTGGTAGAGCTCTTTACGTGTCTGCATTGAATCAAGCAGCGCCTCTTGGTTACCTTCGACCAATAAGTGCTTGTAGACATTTTCTGCAGCTTTATTCATCGCTCTGAAAGCACTAAGTGGGTAAAGAACCATGTCAACATGAGACTCGGCTAACTCATTGCAGTTATACAGTGGCGTCTGACCAAACTCGGTAATATTGGCCAAGATAGGAATATGACGGCCTGTGGCAGATTGCAGCGCTGTTGAGAACTTCACGTATTGATCAAGCTGATTCATCGCCTCTGGGAAGATCATATCCGCGCCTGCTTCGACACATGCAATAGCACGTTCAATGGCACTATCAATACCTTCAACGGCCAATGCGTCTGTTCTTGCCATAATCACAAAATCATTGTCTACCCTTGCATCTGCCGCCGCTTTTACTCGGTCGACCATCTCTGCTTGACTGACAATGGCTTTGTTTGGACGGTGACCGCATCGTTTTTGCGCTACTTGATCTTCCATGTGAACTGCTGCAGCTCCGGCTTTTTCCATCGCTTTGATAGTTCGAGCGATATTAAATGCACCACCAAAACCGGTATCAATATCAACCAATAGAGGCAAATCACAGGCATTAGTAATTCGCTCTACATCCACCAACACATCGTTTAGTGTAGTAATGCCTAAATCTGGTAGTCCGTATGACGCGTTAGCAATACCACCACCCGATAAATAGATAGCCTGATGCCCCAAATTTTTCGCCATCATGGCGCAATAAGGATTAATGGTTCCGACTATCTGCAGCGGATGGTTATTTGCAACCGCTTCACGAAACTTGGCTCCTGGTGATAGGTTCATGATTTCTCTCCCTGATGTGTTCGATTTCTGTTGGTGTTACTGCGAACTGGAGCAGTCACCACGCTTTATGTGCTTTAAGTAAGAACTTCAGATCCACTCAATTTATTGAGCGTCCTGTTTAACTTGCAATCGCTGCTCGATAAGGCGGCGACTGCCTGATATGTGTCGTCTCATCAACATTTCTGCTAACTCTTCATCTCGCTGGCTAATTGCCTGCAAAATAAATTTGTGTTCATTGAGTGCTTCAATAGGGCGTGATTGAGCGCGAGGTGATTGGTAGCGGTACATGCGAAGCAAGTGGTAAAGTTCGTCACAAAGAAGAGCCTCTAGCTTACTGTTGCGGCTCGCTTTAATGATTCGATAATGGAAGTCAAAGTCACCATGTTGGTGGAAATACGAAGCGCCCTCTACCTGATCAATATGTTTTGAGTGAGTAAGCAGTAGCCCCTCTAACCCCATCAACTCTTCGGCTGTGATGTATCGAGCTGCCAATCGTGCCGCCATTCCCTCAAGGGCTTCTCGTACAGAATAAAGCTCAATCAGCTTCTCTTCGCAAAGAGTAATCACGCGAGCACCAACATGAGGAATACGCTCAATCAACCCAAGCCCTTCAACTCTCATCATTGCTTCACGAAGTGGACCTCGGCTCACCTCAAATCGCTTAGCCAGCTCTGGCTCAGAGATTTTTGCGCCCGGCTCTAACTCACCGCTAACAATCGCTTCAATCAGATACTCTGTCAGACTCGCCGACTTGGTATGCTCTTTGTCGCCCCCTTTCAACTTAGGGTCATCGTTAAGCAAGGTATTTACTGCTGTCGTCGCCATCTTATTGTCACCCTAATCCTGCATATTCATCTCTAATGATTGTCATAAGAATCACGCTCATTGTTAACAATCATTCAACATTAATCACAAGATAGCCTGCTAACCTGTCAACAATCAAGCACATTGTCGACAATTTAGACTAAGGTATAGTTCTACAAAATCAGTTAACTCAATAACAAAAATCAAGAAAACAAAACGTAAGCAACTGATTAATAATAAAATAAAGGCAAGAATGAAGGAGTTTGGAGTGAAAAATAGAAAACACACACTGTCGACAATAGTGGGACTGCCTAAGATTTGGTCAGCAATCTGTCAACAACGAGAGGAATTCAAAAGAGAAGACTAAGAGTTATAAAAAGGCGGAGATATAAAAAAGGCGCACACTTGGTACGCCTATGGTCATATAAACAGAGCGAGCTAAACCGCTTTCAAGAACTCTTGTGGCTCGATGTATTTTGAAATATCAACATCATCTATCTGCTCTGGTTTTAGATACTCTTGAGCATAACGGATATGCGTACCACTGGTTAAGAACAGTCTGAATAAATCGATATCTAAGTGGTCGTCGAGTGCCATTTTATACATGATGTCGACAGCCACACTAATCGGTTTGGCTTTCTTATATGGTCGGTCTGCTGCCGTTAGTGCTTCAAAAATATCCGAGATCACTAGGATACGTTCTGGAATCGACAAGTCCTCTGCAGTGAGCTTGCGTGGATACCCTGTTCCTTTTAAGGTCTCATGGTGCGTAGACGCATAGCGAGGTACACGGCTCAGCTCTTTAGGGAAAGGAAGGTTTTCAAGCATCTTGATAGTGCTGATCATGTGCTCATTAATCTTAAAACGGTCTTCGGCAGTCAGTGTCCCACGCGCAATACTCAGATTATAAACCTCGCCTTGGTTATATAGATGCTCTGGAACATCCATTTTAATACCGTGTTTCGGATCAAATTCAATTGGGCGATCGCGCCTCACGATATGTTCTGGTTTATCCGATAGCAGTTTTTCGGTAGCCGGAAGTTGAACATTGCTTTGCTTATTTAACTCTTCAATTGGCGATAGGCCCAAATTGTCATCAAAGTGACGAGTCCATGTGATCTCGGCAATCTGCTTGATACGATCAACCTTATCTTGACTCATAAATTCACCACCAACATTGGAGGTTGCGATAAATGCAAAGTCGTCCTGCAATCGCGCACGCGTTGCTCTATGTTGTGCTTCAATCTGCTCTTGGCTAAGTTCCCCTTCTAGCTGCTGAGTCAAAGCAACAATCTGCGCATCACGCCACAACACTTCAAAACGGGTTCGAATCTCATGAATACGGTTGTAGTTAGCTTCTAGCTTAGAGCCTTTGTCGACAATATGCTCCGGCGTCGTGATCTTGCCGCAATCATGCAGCCAAGCCGCAATTCTGAATTCTCGTCTCTCATCAGCATTGTTAAACTTGAACGACTTAAACTGGCCAGTTTCACACTTTTCAGCGGCTTCAGCTAACATCAAACCCAACTCGGGTACGCGGTTACAATGCCCTGCTGTATAGGCAGATTTATCATCGATGGCCTGTGCAATGAGCTTAATGAAGGCTTCGACAAACGCCTCTTGAGCCTCTTCATGACGTTTTATCTCTTTCGACATGTCCACAATCGCTGTCGACAACTCATAGATCTCTGCGATACGAGTATTTAAGGGCTTAACTTCGTCGTACTGACGATCTTTGATTAAGTCGGTTTGCGCGATCAATGTCGTTATCGGGTTTACGATTGGTGAACCAAAACGCCATGCTAATGGCAGCAAGCCCAACAAAAACACACCTGTTATTAAAACTGATTTTGTAACCTTATCCATTACCTGCGCAAGTACCACGCTTTCTGGAACAAGCACCGCAAAGTATTCGTCCCCCTGCTCTCGAGTTGGCGTGATGTAAATGTACTTATCAATACCCGACACATTGCGCTTTACCAATTGCCCATGCAGTGCTTCAGTATGAGCAAACTCATACAACTCCAAATACGGAACTCTGCGCATGTCTTGTTTGGCGGTTTTCTTATTCGGATTAAGCCATTTATCTTCTAGGTAAGCGCGCTGCTCTGCACTGATATTCGCAATAGCAAGATTAATGATTTCAACCACATCCTGATCGCCTTTCTGCATCAAGATATGATAGTTAGAGGGGAAATGCTCCACCAGCTCCTCAATATTTTCATTGAGCTGCATACCAACCAAGAAGTATTGCTGAATCGCGGATTTAAGAATCGCAGAGCTATCTAAGAATCCATCAACCGTTCCGGCTTTCAGTGCATTCACACTGTCATTGATGTTTGAGAACTCAACCAACTCTATTTGTGGGTACTTAGAGCGAAATTCAGGAATAATTGACCAACCCGATAGAATCGCCAATCGCTTGCCATCAAGCTCCTTGAGCGATTCAATTTTGCCAAACTGTTTACTCGTCACGATCGCAAAAGGCAGTTGATAGATTGGGTCGCTGAAGGCTCCAGTCGCATAACCTTGGTTATTGTTTTGCAACGAGTGAAGCACATCGAGTGAGCCATCTGTGTATTGCTGCAACAACTCGTTCCAAGTAAAGCCATTGATAAACTCAAACTTCAACCCAGTTGACCGTGATAACTCTTTTAATAGATCGATCGCATAACCTCTTGGCTCTCCCGAGATAGCATAATCCATCGGCCCCCAAGCCGTTTGGTTAGATACTTTAAGTGACCTTGTCTGTTCGATAAGCTCTTGTTGAGATTGAGTAAGCTCTAGAGGCATTGCTTTAGGCATATCATCTGAAAAGTCAGGCGCAAGATTCGTCGCAGTAACCTCGCCATTACGACGAAATACAAATGCTTCTACACCCGTACTGGCACCTGAATTAGCCAAAATGCCTTTCATTTTATCCGACAAAGATGAAAGAAGGACATCGACACCTAATACTAATTGATGCTTTGGTAGCTCAACAGAAAAGGTTTGCCCTGTGATCTTAAGGTGTTGAAAAAGATATGGCTCGGTTTTACTCACTCGCTCAGTGGCACTTTCATACCAAGGGCGTTGAGTTGGGAAGTAGTTACTGTTTTCTGAGATTTGATGACGAACATTGAAGTTCTCGTCGAGGAAATGAGTCTGTTTAAGTCGCTGCTCACCTTGGTCAAAAATACGAATCAACACCCAACGGTCCTGAGGTGCTGCGTTGATTTTCTCGCGAACAATAGGAGAAGACTCAAGGTTAATCAGTTGAAAAAAATTGTCGTCCGGTTGCCCCAAGTAAACACTGTAGATCTGTGCATTATTTGACAGGACATCAGCGAATATCTTCTTTAGTGTCTCTTGATCAAGCTGATCATCAGTTGCTCTTAGAATTGAAGCCAACAGCCCTGTGGTGTAGCTACTCTCGCCATCCGAACTTTTTACGTAGTCGCTGATGTTATTG
This sequence comes from Vibrio fortis, assembly GCF_024347475.1. Classification (NCBI taxonomy): domain Bacteria; kingdom Pseudomonadati; phylum Pseudomonadota; class Gammaproteobacteria; order Vibrionales; family Vibrionaceae; genus Vibrio; species Vibrio fortis. The sequence goes on along the minus strand of NZ_AP025487.1, from coordinate 1,432,431 downwards.
GCAATAATCGAATACTTGGTGAGTGTATTCTCAGTTGCCAGTTTATTGTTGAAATAGTACTGCAAAGAGATCGCCAATATTGCAGTGATGATTGTGGCCACGATAAACATGCCACTCACCGTAAACCGAATAGAGAACTTCTTCTCCGTTCCGTAGACCTTATCCATATAGTCTGACATCCGTGTTAATGATTATTATAAAAAACTCCGCACCAGCAGAATTTCATACGATATATTTCTATAAGCTCAATTACAATCCTTTAATTGAGCTCTTTCACAATAACAGTCACGTCTTAATTAGCGCCGCATAACCCCTCTACTCGTCAATTCATATATTGTTCGATATCTACACTGTCTATTTGTTCAGGCTTTAAATACGCCTTCGCATACTTAAGATGTGTACCGCTCGTCAAAAACAGTCGGAATAACTCCAAGTCAATATGCTCGTCCAACGCCATTTTGTGCATGATATTGACCGCAACACTGATAGGCTTGGCCTTACGATAAGGGCGATCAGAAGCGGTAAGTGCCTCGAAGATGTCCGAAATCACAAGCACACGCTCTGGAATCGAGAGATCCTCTGCCGATAACTGTCTTGGATACCCCGTCCCTTTTAACGTTTCATGGTGAGTCGATGCATAACGCGGAACGCGACTTAACTCTTTCGGGAAAGGTAAGTTTTCCAGCATTTTGATGGTGCTGATCATATGCTCATTAATCTTAAAGCGATCTTCTGTCGTCAATGTGCCTCTAGCAATCGACAAGTTGTAGACTTCTCCAAGATTATATTGGTGTTCCGGAATCGCCATTCGAATACCTAGTTTAGGATCATATTCCGTAGTTCGCTCCCTCGGAATGATATGTTCCGGTTTGTCGGACAACAGTTTTTCCTTAGCAGGAAGCGTACTCGTCTCTCCTTTTCGAGCCAATTCCTCGACTGGAGAAAGCCCCAAGCGATCATCAAAATGGCGATACCAGACTTTATTCGCGATCTGGCGAATGCGAGCGATTTTATCGTCACTCATAAATTCCCCACCCACATTGGATGTAGCAATGAACTCATAGTCCTCAATCAGTGTTTGGTGAAGTTCTGCTAGCTCTTTGTCGCTCTCTTGCTTAGTTTGCTGCTGTGACAACTGCTTCTCTAATGCTTGAATCTCCGCATCTCTCCACAACACTTCAAAGCGCATTCTAATTTCGTGAATACGATTATAGTTGGCTTCTAACTTCGTGCCTTTATCTACGACATGCTCCGGCGTGGTGATCTTGCCGCAATCATGTAACCAAGCAGCGATTCTAAACTCACGTCTTTCATCGTTATTGGCAAACTTGAAATCTTTATATAGCGGCTCATTCGAGGCTTCGACGGCTTCAGCTAGCATCATTCCAAGCTCCGGCACACGATTACAGTGGCCAGCGGTGTATGGTGATTTGTCATCGATGGCTTGTGCGATTAGCTTAATGAACGCCTCAACAAATTCCTCTTGGGTTTGCTCATGATTCTTAAGCTCTTTGGACATATCTTTTACAGCGATAGAGAGATCCCAAATTTCTTTAATACGAGTTTCGACCATCTCTACGCCATCGTAATTGCGTTGTTTTATCTTAAGCGTCTCTTCTTGCAATTTGCGTATTGGACGAACAATCGGCGCACCAAAAATCCATGCTACTGGCAAGGTTAACATCATGAGCAATACCGTGATGCCTATCGAGGTCGCGACACGTTTATGTACAGTTTGATAGATTTCTTGTTCCGGTATCACCACTGCGAAATATTCAGAATAATGCTCCCCTGTTTCGATCTTACGTAAGTAAAGGTGACGACGCTCTCCATTTAACCGAATCGGCTTCATTTCACCTTCTAATGTTGCCGAAGGTATCAATTCATAAAGCTCCGTGTAAGGCACTGTTGTATCACTACTAATAGATTCATGATGAAACCACTTCGCTTCCAACGCCGCTTTCTGTTGTGGTGTAATACTACGTAATGCCAAATTGATGATTGGCATCAGAGCTTGGTGTTCATCCCTTAGTACCAGATAGAAATCAGTGGCGTAGTCCCTTTGAAGATCCGTCAGCTCCGCACTGTTACGCAACCCAGAATGAAAAAAGCGTTCAAGAGCGAAATCCAAGACTGGCTTAACATCTAGAACCGCATCACACGTCTTGCTCTCTAGACAATCAAATGCCGATTTAAGACTCGGGAAAGTGGTCAGCTCGATATCGGGATACTGCTGCTTGAGCTTCTCGGTAATTGACCAACCAGCCAGAATCGCGACTTTCTTACCTGTAAGAGCTTGATAAGTAGTAACGCTTGCGTGTTGTTCGCGTGTTACCACTGAAAACGGTAATTGATACAAGGGTTGGCTGTAATGCCCATCAACACGATTTGATTCATTCTTTAATATCGAATGTATTGCATCTAACTCGCCAACACGAAACTTGTCAGTCAACTCTTGCCAAGAAAACCCATTAACGTATTTGAATTCGATACCCGTTTGATGGCTAATTAACTTGAGCATATCAATAGCATAACCATTGGGTTGCCCAGACACCGAGAAGTCCATTGGTCCCCAATCATTCTGGTTAGATATTTTGATTGGTCCGATTTCGTTGATTAAAGCTTGCTGGCCAGCAGTGAGAGCAAGTGGCTTAATCTCAAAAGCCGATGAGCTTGGATCTCGCTGGCGGTTAGTCGCAATAATATTGCCTGAGGTTGAATACAAGAAAGATTCAACTTGGCTGTCTTCTTCTAACCCAAGTGCGGTCGCAGAGAGTTTATTCGCTAATGAAGACAGTACGATGTCGATGCCAATTACATGCTGGCTGCTCTTATCGTCCTTGGATTGAAATGCCAGTGAATAAGTCTGCCCGGTGATTTGCAGGTGCTGGAACAAGTAGGGTTGCGTCTTCCCTACTACATCGCTAGAAGCGGAGATATACCAAGGACGAGTCGTCGGAAAATAGTTGCTCGACTCGGTCACCACATCGCGAAGGTTGAACAACTCGTCATAATAGCTTGTGTAGCGAAGTCGCCCATCAGAGGTATTTTCAATCTCAATCACTACCCATCGGTCAGTATCAGAAGCGTCGATCTTGTCGCGGACAATAGGTGAAGAGTCGAGGTTGATAATTTGGAAGAAGTTGTCGTTAGAGGAACCAATATAGATGCTGTAAAAAAGAGGATTGTCTTTGATCGCTTCAGACAGAATATTTCGAGCTTCCTGCTTCGATATCTGACTACTGATAGAACGATTAACAGAAGATAAGAGTTGTGCTGTATTAATCGCATCAGAGTCGATTGCTTCAACATAATCGCTTAACTCTTGCGATACCATCGTCAATTTCGACAAGGTATGTTCCGTTGCCATTGTCTTACTAAAATAATATTGAAGTGAGACTGCGACGGTCGCCGTTAAAATAGTTGCAAGTAAAAACATTCCACCCACGGTTACCCGCAACGAAATTTTTGCATCTTTCATTTTCTTCTGTCCTTGAACAATTTCTCTTATATCCTTAAGAGTTCTCGGGGAATCATCGAAGAATTCCACCAATTTATCTAAGCCTTGTTATCACATTATGTTAATGACTACGCTCAATATCAATACAATATTCTATATATTTGGATTTTGTACGTGATAACTCTCATCTTTTTTCCATGAAAGCTTACTTAAACAGCACTCCTTTCACTTGATAAGTAATTTCTCTTTTTTATCTTAGGGTTATCTTATAAAGCCATAGCCACAACCAGCTTATTTTATACATATGTTCAAGAAAAAAAGGGGCTTAATCATTCAATTTGCGAGCCGTGAACTTTATGAACTTTATTAATTCAATGCTCTTTATCCTCAATATCACCACATTAAAGACAATTCATTAACACAACATTAACCTTTGAACATCGACTGACTATTTGAACTTCACTCAATAGCCAGTAGCTAATACACCAATAAGTTTCTCGCTTAACTAAGAGAACACGACATAAGGAACGTGAAACATGTTCAAGGCAATGAAACCCTCTATCGCAGCGACTGTGATCGCCGCTACCTTCTCATTTAACACTTTTGCGGCTGACGTAGAGAAAATCCACTTCTTAATCCCTGGCGGTGCAGGCGGCGGCTGGGATATGACGGCACGTGGTACTGGTGACGTACTGGTAAAATCTGACATTGTAGAAAATGTCTCTTTCCAAAACTTGTCTGGCGGTGGCGGCGGTAAAGCTATTGCACACCTTATCGAAACCGCTAAGCGTCAAGAAGATACGTTGATGGTCAACTCAACGCCAATTGTTGTACGTTCACTGACAGGGATTTTCCCTCAATCTTTCCGCGATCTGACGCCAGTAGCCGCAACAATTGCGGACTACGGTGCCATCGTGACTTCTGCAGACTCTAAGTACGACACATGGGAAGATGTGGTTAAAGAGTTCGAATCGAACCCTCGTAAAGTGAAAATTGCTGGTGGTTCAGCACGTGGCAGTATGGATCACCTTGTTGTTGCAGCCGCGTTCAAAGGCGAAGGTTTTGACGCTAAGAAGGTTCGTTATATTGCCTACGATGCGGGTGGTAAAGCAATGGCTGCACTGCTATCAGGTGAGACTCAACTGCTTTCAACTGGCCTTGGTGAAGTGCTGGAGATGTCCAAATCTGGTCAAGTAAAAGTACTGGCTGTGACCGCGCCTAAACGCCTAGACGCAGCGCCAAACATCCCAACTCTAACTGAGTACGGTAATGAGACTGTCTTTGCTAACTGGCGTGGCTTCTTTGCGGCTCCAGGTACAAGCCAAGCGAAAATTGATGAGTGGAACCAAGCGCTTACTAAAATGTACACCACAGATGAGTGGCAAGTGGTTCGCGACCGCAACGGTTGGATTGACAACTACAAAGCAGACAAAGACTTCTACTCCTTCCTAGAAGATCAAGAGAAGCAGATGGGCGACCTAATGCGCGAGCTTGGCTTCCTTAAGTAATCAAACTATTCAGGGGGAATCGACAGCTCCCCCTTCCTTATTCTCTGTTTTGCCATGCATGAGTTCACTCAATCTCCTTTGTAATTTGTGGGCAGTTGAGCACTACTCTCTTCCTACATTCCGTTAGTGATCCTAGACATTCTTCATTAACCCGCTCATGCATGGCTTTTTTATTTTTATGGAGTTGGATATGTCGGAACATTCGAACACGTTCTTATCCAAAGAGAACCTACTGACTCGCGACCGCATCGGCGCCTTAGTATTTCTATTGGTTTGCCTTTGCTATGGCTATCAAACCACCCTTATTCCTCTGTTTCCCGGTGACGAGTACGAACCTTTCACAGCGCGAACCTTACCCACCCTACTGACCTTTGCAGGTATCGGGTTGGCATTGATCTTATTGGTAGCCGGAAAACAACAACCGAAAAAATCATGCGATACAACACCGCTTAACTGGAAGCTGCTAATCGGTTTCTTGGTTCTAATGGCACTGTATGGTGTTGGACTGACCTATTTAGGCTTTGTTTTAGCGACAGGTTTCTTCTTATTAGCGGGCTTCTATCTACTGGGCGAGCGCAGGAAGCCGATCTTAATTGGCGCATCATTTCCGTTCGTCATCGTTTTTTATCTTCTATTAACTCAGGGGTTAGATATCTATCTAGAGCCTGGGCTTATCTACACACTTTGGTAGGAACCGCATTATGTTAGATGGAATTTTACAAGGGCTCTCCACCGCAGTGATGCCGATGAACATCATGATGGTGATCGTGGGCTGTTTCGTTGGTACCTTTATCGGCATGCTACCGGGCTTAGGTCCTATCTCCGCAATCGCGCTAATGATCCCAATCACTTACGGTTTAGAGCCGTCTTCAGGCCTAATCCTAATGGCTGGTGTTTACTATGGTGCGGTATTTGGCGGCTCCACTTCGTCGATTCTCATCAATGCTCCGGGTTGTTCATCAACCGTGGTAACGGCGTTTGATGGCTACCCAATGGCACAAAAAGGCCAAGCAGGTAAAGCACTTGCACTGGCGGCGTACTCTTCATTTACTGGTGGTACGCTATCAGCAATCATGCTTCTTATCGCAGCACCAGCGCTGGCAAGTGTATCTTTGAGTTTCCAATCGTCAGACTACTTTGCGTTGATGCTCTTAGGCCTTTCTGCTGTAGCCGCTTTTGCTGGTCCAGGACAAGTAATCAAAGCATGGATGATGACCATTCTAGGATTAATGCTTTCGACGGTAGGTATCGATAAAGGTGTCGGTGTTGAACGATTCACTTTCGGTTTAACGGATTTAATGGACGGCTTTAGCTTCCTGCTACTCGCGATGGCGACATTCGCGCTTGGTGAAACGCTGATGGGTGTACTTAAACCTCAAAAAGACACCAGCGAAGAAGAGAGCCGCAAGATGTCAGACATCGGCAGCATGAAAGTGACCAAAGAAGAGGTCAAAGATGTCGCTCCTGTGTCGATTCGTTCTTCTATTCTTGGTTTCTTTACTGGCGTACTACCGGGCGCTGGTGCAACTATCGCAGCCTTCCTAAGCTATGGCATGGAGCGTAGTCTGGCACCAAAAGAGAAACAGAAAGAGTTCGGTAAAGGCAGTATCCGTGGTCTTGTTGCGCCAGAGTCTGCAAACAACGCAGCTTCTAGTGGTTCGTTTGTTCCTCTATTAACACTTGGTATTCCAGGCTCAGGTACTACGGCGATTATGCTTGGTGCTCTGATTGCTTACGGTATTCAACCAGGCCCTCGCTTGTTCGTTGAGCACCCAGATGTATTTTGGTCAGTTATTATCTCTATGTACTTCGGTAACATCGTTCTAGTGATTTTAAACCTACCGCTGATCCCTTATATCTCTAAGCTACTTGCTGTGCCAAGAACCGTATTGCTACCTATGATTCTGTTCTTCTCAATTACTGGCGTTTACTTGGTATCGTTTAACACTATGGATGTCTTTATCATGTTGCTTGTAGCAATGGCAGCAATAGGATTGAGATTGGCCGACTTCCCATTAGCACCGCTATTGTTGGGCTTCATCCTAGGCGGTTTGATGGAAGAGAACTTAAGACGTGCACTCATGATCAGTGATGGCGAATTGAGTTTCCTTTGGGAACGTCCGATTACCATGACCTTTACCATCCTTGCGGTGTTAGTTCTATTCAGCCCTCTATTCATGAAGCTGTTCAAGAGCCTTAAAGGAAAGCCTGTAGAGGCATAATCCAACCACACATTACCAAGGGAGCCATCGGCTCCCTTTCTTATTGTTGGAAAAGCATCCGCTGCAACAAATCACAAACTTGTTCATAACATTCTGATAGGGCTGGTTTTAGATTCAAAATGAAGTAAGTTAGTTATTCGTCTCTCAATTAGGAACTGTGCCATGGAATGGCTGATACTCTTTCTAGCAGGTGTACTTGGCGGCATATTAAACTCCATTGCCGGAGGAGGCAGCTTTGTTACATTCCCTGCCCTGCTTTTTGTCGGTGTACCACCAGTCGCCGCTAATGCAACCAATACCTTTGCCTCTTGTGCAGGTTACATCAGCGGTGCTTATGCCCTAAAACAAGAAATTATTTCAGGCACAAAGCAGCTCAAACTAACGTTGGTTTTGAGTGTCTTGGGGGGTGCAATCGGCGCCTTCCTGCTTCTACACACACCTGAAGCACTATTTACTCAATCCGTTCCTTGGCTGCTGCTGTTCGCGGCATTGCTTTTTACCTTTGGCGGTCAAATCAACAGTTTCATTAAGAAAGCCGCATCGAAGCACAAACACGCAGGCAAAGCTGGCGCTTTTTTCTCAGCCTTATTACTCCTCTTGGTATGTATCTACGGTGGGTATTTCAATGCAGGCCTCGGTATCGTGACACTGAGCTACCTTGCGTTGGCAGGCTATACCAACATCAATGTTATGAATGGTATTAAGTTGTTGGTCTCTGCTAGCGCCTCAATGGCTGCAATCGTGCTGTTTATTGTAGATGGTTCAATTGATTGGAGTTCAGGGCTAGCGGTTTTGTTAGGGACATTGGTTGGCGGTTACTACTCGGCTCAGATTTCACGTAATATCCCACAAAACTACGTCCGAAATAGCGTTATCGTTGCAAGCTTTTTAATCACCGCTTACTTTTTCTACGCCAACTGATCGTTATTAAAACTCGCCCTATATAGCCATTAGCGATAACAACTCTTTGGGCAATGAAGCGCTAATTTCACTCACTCAAATAGCACACACTAAATTTGTGAAGGCAGCCTGATAATCATCTTGTTTGATATTAATTTAGATTAATTTTTACCCAAGGGTGAGATACTTACTGCGTAAAAGAAGCAAGCATATTAGGGGGCATTATGAACATCAAACTCGGTCATGTTATGTCATCAAGCAGACTGATCTGCTTCATTGCGTTCTTAGCAGCAACCTTTGCGTGGATACTAAAAATGCCCGCTCTGTTTTCCGTTTCTGCTCTGTTTCTCGTTTTCAGCGCTGCAATCTACGTAGGCGATTTCATTAAGAGTCAAAAGAAAAACCGCGAGGCCTAAACACTTGAAGGTCAACACCGCTGTCGATGGATTTGCCCTACTTCAAAAGTAGATAGCAAAAGAAAAAGGAGCGTGATGCTCCTTTTTGTATCTAGTTAAATCTACATCTGCGCTTAGCGGCGGAAGTTACGTCCTTTACCACCCGAGCGACGCGCTTTAAAAGAAGACGCGGCCTTAGCTTGAGAAGCAAGAATAGATTCTACCGTCAGCTCCATCGGCTCTTTAGGCTCAAGCCCATGACGGAACGTACGTGAACGTGGTGGCATTTGATATTCGAGATCAGATGCTTTCGGCATACGCTTAAAGCGATACAAGTAAAAGTTTTCAACCTTCTCACGTGCCCACTGTGTTTTCTTTAAGTACTTCACGGCGCTCGCTACAGACGGCTTAGTATTGAAGCAGTTCATACGCATCGCTGCATCAAGGATTTCCCAACCGTAATGATCCACCAACTCAGTGATCATGGTTTCTAACTTTAAGCCATGCAGCGGGTTGTTTTTCTGCAGCTCAATTCTTTCTTCATCTGTCATCGTCATACCTTAAACAGAGCAAGCACTCTGCGTTAGTTCACCATCATCAATAACGGTTGTTTACTTAGGTCTGCTTCCTGCACACCTGTTAATGAGAGTAATGATGGCACAAAGCCTGCCACTCTCCTAGTTATCATCTGTCTATATTGATAAATTGAGCTTGATCGCACGAGTTCTAGCCACTCTCAACATCAACTACTCGACCTCTACATTAAATGGCGTCATTTTCGCTACCCAATATTTAACAAGTCTCATCTTAGTCCGCAGCTTTATTCGCTTACTCGTTAGAAAATTGAGGTTCTAAGCTGTTGATAAGTCCCATAGTTACAATCCCACCATTCTGGAATCAATATCTCTGTAAATACCTCAAATGGATGAGAAATCTAGATCGAGATAACAAAAAAGCCAACCGAGTTAACAAAATGGATGACTCTTAAATGTAATAACCACATTTTTAGTGATGCAATTAGAATTTATAGGATGACATGATTACAATTCGTTAACAGGACTGCTATGTTCGTGTTCTTAAATATGAGAAATCAATAAGTCAAAGAAAAACAATTATATAACTATAAATAAAGGTCAGCCCCGCTCATGTTTGACTACTCCCAACTCAGTAAAATCGCAGCTAAAGATCAAGATATAACCGCGACATTGGATGACCTATTCCAGCTTGTGCGTTCTTGTTATCCCACGCTATCGCGCCTCTCCATTGCTCTAACCAGTGAAAACAAAGCCACGAATTACTTTGTATCTGATGCTTTATGCCAAGAGGCAAGCCACAACTACGTTGAGTACAATATCAGACCTGAATCTTCATTAAGAAAGATGTCTGAGCTACCTTCCGTTCGTGTTATCAATGACTTATCAACGATGAATCCAACACGCCAGATTTGTCGCTTAATCGATATTGGGCATCAGAGTAGCTATACCTCCCCTATCTATTATCGCGACCAAAACCTCGGCTTTATCTTTATCAATGCCACCGCAATTGGCTTCTTTAATCAGAAAAGCATACAAGCAGACGTTGCTTACCTATCGCAGCTTATCGCGAGCCTGTTTACTCGCTTGCATGAGAATCAAAAACACTTTCAAACTTCTCTCGCTATTGCTCTGAATATGGGCCATGCAAGAGATCCTGAAACCAAAGAGCATTTGATTCGCATGGGACGCTACAGTGAAATTTTGGCTCGCGCTATGTCAGATCAAAAACCAGAGATCACCTATCAGTTCATTCATCGAATTCGTGTTTATGCGCCTTTTCACGACATCGGCAAGTATCGCATCCCCGACCACGTGCTTTTTAGTACCAAACGATTTAGCGATGAAGACCGCGCGATAATGAACCAACACACAATTTTTGGTGAGGCAATGATTGACGATGTAGTCTCGATTTCAGATAACCACTCCATCTCGCCCGATGAAATACAGTTTCTGAAAAATATTATTCGACATCACCATGAGCGCTACGATGGAACTGGATTGCCCGACAAACTATGCGGAACTCAGATTCCATTGGAAGCACGCATCGTCACGTTGGCAGATGTGTTCGATGCCTTGCTGAGTAAGAGAGCTTACAAGTCGGAATGGGAGCTCGATGATGTTTTGGAATACATCGAAGAAAACGTTGGCATTATGTTTGACCCAAACTGTGTTGATGCACTTAAGCAAAACTTGGATACGTGTATGGCAGTAAGGGAACAATTTTCCGATAAAGAAGAGGTCACCAGCTTTCAAGCTTAGTGCTGTATTTGTGTCTGCCTTAAATGACAAACCTATATGATCGAGAAGATGAGTGAAAAGAAAAAGGATGCTAATTAGCATCCTTTTTTTATAACTAAAACAACGAATTACGATTATACGTCGTAAGTTGTTGAAGCAGTATCGCCGCCTGTACCAGTCCAGTTAGTGTGGAAGAACTCACCACGTGGACGGTCAGTACGCTCGTAAGTGTGAGCACCAAAGTAGTCACGTTGAGCTTGAAGCAGGTTCGCTGGAAGACGTGCAGTTGTGTAACCGTCTAGGAAAGATAGCGCAGAAATCGTACATGGCATTGGGATACCAGATTCTAGAGATTTCGCTGCTACTTTACGCCATGCCGCTAGGCTGCCTTGTAGGATATTTTTGAAGTACTCATCAGAACCTAGGAACGCGATGTCTGGGTTTGCTTCGTACGCATCACGGATGTTGCCTAGGAATGCAGAACGGATGATACAACCACCACGCCACATTAGTGCTACGTTACCGTAGTTAAGATCCCAGCCGTTCTCGTTAGATGCTTCACGCATTAGCATAAAGCCTTGAGCGTAAGAGATGATCTTAGAAGCTAGTAGCGCTTGACGTAGTGCATCAACCCACTCTTGCTTATCACCTTCAACTGGAGTGATTGTCTTGCCGAATAGAGACTCCGCTTCAACACGTTGATCTTTAAGAGCAGATAGACAACGAGAGAATACAGACTCAGAGATAAGCGTTAGAGGAATACCTAGGTCTAGTGCGTTGATACCTGTCCATTTACCCGTACCTTTTTGACCAGCAGTGTCTAGGATCTTCTCAACTAGTGGCTCACCGTCTTCATCTTTGTAGCCAAGGATGTCAGCAGTGATCTCTACTAGGTAGCTGTCTAGCTCAGTCTTGTTCCAGTCAGCGAATACTGCTTGCATCTCGTCAGCAGACATACCTAGGCCATCTTTCATGAACTGGTAAGCTTCAGTGATAAGCTGCATGTCACCGTATTCGATGCCGTTGTGAACCATCTTAACGAAGTGACCAGCACCGTCGTTACCAACCCAGTCACAACAAGGCTCGCCAGCGTCAGTTTTTGCAGAGATGCCTTGGAAGATTGGCTTAACCGCTTCCCAAGCTTCAGCCGCGCCGCCTGGCATGATTGAAGGACCGAAACGAGCGCCTTCTTCACCACCAGATACACCAGTACCGATGAAGTGAATACCCTTCTCACGACAGTGAGCTACGCGACGGTTAGTATCTGGGTAGTTAGTGTTACCACCATCGATGATGATGTCACCTTCGTCTAGAAGTGGAATTAGGTTGTCGATGAAAGTATCAACAACTGCACCAGCACGAACCATTAGCATCACTTTACGTGGTGCTTCTAGCTTCTCAACAAGCTCTTCTAGAGAGTAAGCGCCAACAATGTTAGTACCTTTAGCTGGGCCTTCTAGGAACTCGTCTACTTTCGCAGCAGTACGGTTGTGAGCAACAACTTTAAAGCCGTTGTCATTCATGTTTAGGATAAGGTTTTGACCCATTACTGCTAGGCCAATTACACCGATATCACCTTTCATTATTTATATCTCCTTGCGGCTATTCGCGGTTATGCGATAGCACTTGCTGCATTTGAATCTAGGAACCACTCTGTTTCGCCAGTTTTAGACTGGATTTTCGCTGCCGGGTAAGGCAGTTCTGAAGCAGGAGTTGTATGAATTTCTTTAACGATATCAACCTTGCCAGCACCCAGTACTAGGTAGCTGATTCGTTTTGAAGCTTCCAAAACTTTCGCAGTTTTAGAAACACGGATTTGACCCGACTCAGGATGAGAAGCTAGAACAGATAGGTTCTCATCTTGGTAATTAGTGACACCCGGGAAAAGAGAGGCTGTGTGGCCATCTGCGCCAACACCTAGCAGAATCCAATCGAAAACAGGCGTGCCGTTTTCACAAGGAATCACATCTGCCATCTCTTTTGCGAAGCGCTCTGCTTCGGCTTTAGGCTCATCTTCACCACGAATGCGGTGGATGTTCTCAGCAGGAAGGTTCACTTGAGAAAATAGAAGTGCGTTTGCTTCGCCATAGTTGCTTTCAGCGTCATCTGGTGCCACGCAACGTTCGTCACCCCACCAGAAGTGAAGGTTATTCCATTGGATGCCTTCTGCGTATGGCGCTTGTGCCAATAGTTTGAAAAGCATTTTCGGCGTGCTACCACCTGAAAGTGAAATATGAACAGGTTTACCCTGCTCGCTGTACGCTTTCATTTCGTTTGCTAGGTTTTCAACAACTAGCTCTGGCGTTTCAAAGATCTTATGGTTGATCATAATTCGCAGTAATCCGTATCTGTTAGGTTTTTACATGGGAAGCGCCACGCGCGGCCGTCTCTCTCAAGAAGCTCGTCTGCTTCTTGCGGACCCCAAGTACCACAAGCATAACCAAATAGAGCTTGAGGATCTTGTTTGAAATCTAAGATAGGTTGAACGTACTTCCAACATGCTTCTACTGCATCGGTACGAGCAAACAACGTCGCATCGCCGTTTAGCGCATCAAGAAGTAGACGCTCGTAAGCGGTTAACATCTGAGTTTCAGGCAAGTCTGAGTAAGAGAAGTTCATTTTCACTTCTTTTGCCTTGAAGCCAGCGCCCGGCTCTTTCAAACCAAAGCTCATCTGAATACCTTCATCCGGTTGAATACGGATGATCAGCTTGTTCTCTGGCGCATCTTGACCAAAGACTGGGTGAGGCGTGTTCTTAAAGTGAATCACAATTTCCGTTACGCGCGTCGGTAGTCGTTTACCAGTACGTACATAAAAAGGAACCCCATTCCAGCGCCAGTTATTGATGTGCGCTTTTAGGCCAATGTAAGTCTCAGTACGAGAGTCATCCGCTACACCCGGCTCTTCACGGTAACCAAGCAAATGCTGACCGCGAACGTCAGACGCTGTGTATTGACCAAGAACCAAGTCTTTACGTAGGTCTTCTTCTTCAAGCGGCTTCAGACACTGTAGGACTTTAACGACTTCGTCACGAATTGAATCTGCGTTGATTTGTGCAGGCGGCTCCATACCTACCATTGCTAATACTTGTAGCAGGTGGTTTTGGAACATGTCTCGAACAGCGCCTGAACCATCGTAGTATCCACCACGTTCTTCTACGCCAAGGAACTCAGCACCTGTGATTTCAACGTAATCAATAAAGTTACGGTTCCACAATGGTTCGAACATTGCGTTAGAGAAACGAAGTACTAGAAGGTTTTGTACCGTCTCTTTACCTAAGTAGTGGTCGATACGGTAGATCTGATGTTCTTGGAAGTGATGATGGATCTCTTCATCTAGCGCTTGAGCAGACGCTAGATCATAGCCAAATGGCTTTTCGATGATAAGACGACGCCAGCCGTTCGATTCATCGTTCAGGCCATGTGCCGCTAAGTTTGCTGGAATCACACCATACAAGCTTGGCGGTGTTGCCAAGTAGAATAGAGTGTTGTGATTTTCGAATTGATAATCTTGTTCTAGCTTGTCTAGACGCTGTGCTAAACGAGCATAATCTTCTGTGTCAGAGGTATTAATCGCTTGGTAGTGTAAGTGATTAATGAACGCATTTAGCGTCTCTGGCTCAGTTTCTTCCATTTCCTGAAGAGATTTCTTCAGCTTTTCACGGTAAGACTCATCGCTGTACTCAGTACGGCTCACTCCAAGAATCGCAAAGGATTCCGGCAGTTGATTGCTAGCATACAAGTGGTATAAAGCGGGGATCAGCTTACGATACGTGAGATCGCCCGACGCACCAAAAATAACGATGCTGCTGTTTTCAGGTATTACCATCATCTTTCCTATAAAAACAAGGTTTTCAGTATTCGCCAACGGTATCAGCGACATACAAAAATAGATAATAGGTCTTGGCTATTAGTTCAATAGCGAGCGCCTATCACACTAGAGAATGCGTTTGGTAAACGAGGGTGATATAGATCACCTCAATTCGGGTCAGTATTGTCTATGACTATTTGATTTACATCAACCACTGTGAGGGCAATCGATTAAATAATGACTCATTTAATCCAAATAATTTGCCATTAGTTAGAACAAAATTGATTAAATGACGACGGAACTGCATTCCAAAACATTGTAGTGAAAAATAAATGGGATCTGGTCTGTGGAGTAGCACGAAAAACCAGTTTGATAACCTTTTAGCAGTCGATTATTAAACTGGTTTTATAAATTGAACGATTTTAAATGATACTCGGCGCGTGTACCGTTGCCGAGTTTTTAGAAGTGAGGAAGAAAACGAGAGCCGCTTTAGTTAAGATTATCGCGTCGCTTTGTTATAGCAACGCTCCGGGCGCCCCACTGAGCCGTAGTTTAGATCAGCGTTTAATTCTCCGGTGGTGATCAAGTATTCAAGATATCGACGGGCGGTTGTGCGGCTTGCGCCAATGCGTTCCCCTGCCTCATCTGCGGTCAGGTCTTTTGTGTCCGCACTTTCAAACAAGGCTCTGATTTTATCTAAAGTTACACCGTCGATCCCTTTAGGAAGGGTCGCAACCGGCTTAGCATCTGATTGGTTAGAAGCTTGCAGCATTTTATCAACCAGACCTTGGTTCAAATCCGACACGCTCTCTAGCTCTTGTTGTTGTGAACGGTACTTTTTAAGTGACGCCTCTAAACGTGGAAACATCACTGGCTTAAGTAAGTAGTCGACAACACCACCGCGCATAGCCTGTTGAAGCGTATCAACATCGCGTGCCGCCGTGATTAAGATGACATCACAGCCTTGGTTATTGCCTCTAACATGATTCAGAATATCCAAACCACAGCCATCTGGTAAGTAGACATCAAGCAGTACCAGATCTGGTTTTAAGATATCAAGTTGCATTATGGCTTCGGATTGGGACGTCGCAATCCCTACTACATCGAACCCGCCCATCTGCTCTAAGTAACGATGGTGCAACTCCGCAATCGCAATATCATCTTCTATTACCATGACTTTAGTGACTGCATTCATTTAACGCTCTTCCTTAAACGATATTTGTTCTTCTTTTGGTAGGTAAACGGTCATTCGTGTACCAAAATCTCTGTTTTCAATCATATCAAGCTGGCCTTGATAACGGTCCGCGATCTGCTTGACCAAATACAAGCCCACGCCCCGGTTTTGTTTGGCTTTGCTCGAGACCCCTTTTTGTGTGAGATCTTCAATCGCTAACCCCTCTGGTAGTCCGCACCCTTTGTCATCAACTTCAAGGATGACTTCATTACCATAATCACTGACGGAGACCTCAATGACGCGCCTCGCTGGAGGAAAGGTTTCCGTTTGGGTGATCGCCATTCTGGTAGCATCAAACGCATTATCAATTAAATTCCCCAAAATGGTCACCACATCATCGGCGTTTAGCCAAGTTGGCAGCGCTTCTAATCGAGAGCCCTCTTCAACCACCAGCTCTAAGCCAATTTCGCGAGCACGTTCTGTTTTACCCAGTAGCATCCCCGCCACAAGAGGCTCTTTGACGGTTTCTCTCAAGAACTCAATAAGGCTTTGATAGTGCGCAGTTTCCTGACCAATTAAATGTTGAACCGCTTCTAACTCTCCCATCTGCAACATACCGCTGATAGTGTTGAGCTTATTACGATGTTCGTGAGTTTGTGAGCGCAGTAAGTCTGCATACTCTTTGGTTTGCGAGAGCTGCTCGGTGAGATCATTAATCTCATCTCTCAATCTAAAACTCGATACTGCCCCAACCACTTCACCCGCCACAACAATCGGACTGCGGTTGGCAATAATGCGCTTGTTGTTTAGGTATAACTCGATGTCGTGATCAGACTGACCACTCGACAATAACTGTTCAAGGTCACTGTTTGGCACTACTTGAGAAAACGGTTTGTTGAGTGACGCTTCTCTGTCGATAGACAAAATATCGCAGGCACTTTTGTTGATTGAACGCAGAACACCATGGTTATCGATGCTCAGAATGCCCTCTTTCACCGTACTCATGGTGACATCAAGCTCGACATAAAGACGACCAATTTCTTCAGGCTCAAAGCCTAATATCGCTCTTTGAAAGCGTCTCGATACATAGCTTGAAATCAGAGCATTAACCGCAACAACCAGCAGTGCCATAATGATCAAGAAAGCTAAATAAGGTTCGATTCTATCTTGAAGTGAATCGAGCAGATACCCGACTGAAACCACCCCGATGATCTCGCCACTAGCATCTTTTACCGCAGACTTACCACGGACAGACAGCCCCAACGAACCTTTGGCTGTCGACACATAAGACTCACCTAAAACCAGCGCTTTCTGGTTGTCACCACCTCGCATCGGCAGACCAAGCCGCTCATCGACAGGGTGAACAAGACGAATTCCCTTGTCATTGCCGATCACAATGAATGCTGCGCCAATCAAGTGGGTCAAGTTTCGGAAGCGTTGCTGATGCTCAGAATTTAACTGAGGCTCAAGCTCGGGATTGGTTGAATGATGTTGAAGTAGTTCAATAACACGTGGGGATTCCGAGAGAAACTCTGCGACACCTAACGCTTTTAGCCCCATCTCTTCTTCTTGGGAGTGTTTGATATAAGCAAAGCCAGCCGCGCTAAGAATCAACAACTCGACTAACCCTGTCACCGTCATAATAATCAGCAATCTTTTTCTAAAGCTGATACTGCTCCACTTCATCGACACCTACTCCCTATGCGATCTAGTAATGTTAACACCAAGTTAATTAAGAGAGATTTCAAAGGTTCAGATTTGTGACTAAAGCGCATGTTATTAACAGAGTTTTTAGTCTAAAACCGACTGACTTCAGATTTAGGTAAGACCTCAAAATCGTTTTTTAGAAATTCTTAGTTCTTGCACCCGATTACCTGATTAATTATTGACCTGGATCACTCCGATTTTAGCTGTTTTTTAGGTTGGTTATAAAAAATACAATTATACTAGTTGCACATAAGGAATTAAGCATAAAGCTATCAATAAAGAGAAGCCGTTTCTCTTGAAAGCAGACACAACGAAACCAGTAACACATTGGTAACAATTAAAGATTATCGTATGTGTCACAAGAGCACGTAGGAAATGAGCCCACCTACGTCAAGGTGGTTGAACAAACCCAGTTGGTCAGGGTCAACTCTCCACCAAAATCACAACAACAAAAGAGGTAGTCTTTAGTTTTCAGACACTCCAATAATAAATGATGATTGGCAAAAGTGACGCTGTCGATTTCAAAACGGATTAAAAACATAACGTAATAACATTGTTGAAAAGGAAACCAGGCAATGAAACGCGATTCTTTTGGAATTTGCCTTACTAAGGCCATGCTGTTCAAAAACTTACAATCGACATTTACGCACGTCAGAGCTTATGAAAAAGATGCTACTCAGCCACTTGATCTAAAAGTGTTGTTGGCGTTCCCACAAATGTCCGGAAGAGATTTGCTTCAAACAATGCAGGGTTCGCGTCATCTAGTTTGGCGTGCAGACCATCACTGCCCAGGCTTTGATTAGAACATTCTTCATTTTAAAACAATCACTTCTATACTAAATTAAAGAGCACGTCCTAACGTGCTCTTTCTATTTCTAATCCATCATCGGACCTGAACCACATGTAATAACTCAATCAGTTCAAGACAAATGTGGATCGGCCTGTTAGCATTAGAGTCATTACTCTAATTTGGTAAGTATAAAGATGACATCACCAAAATTCAGACCAAAGTTTTCACTGGTTGCCTTGCTAATAAGCTGCGCAAGTTCAGCCAGTTTTGCAGCGCCTCTCTCCTTCCCTGATGCATGGGACCTGCTGCAACAAAACAACAACTCTTTAGCGGCACAACAAGCAAATGTAGAGCGTTATCAGCACCTTCACAACGCAACAAGCAGCCTTAACTTACCGTCCGTCACCTTAGGCGCCAATTACACCCACCTTGATAGCGATGTAACGATCAATGGCGAACAATTCGCGGATAGTTTGAGTGGTGTGAACCCTACGGTATCTGCAATATTACGACCTCTGATTGGTGGAGTTACATCTACTATTACAGAACAAGACATCTTTAGTTCTTCTATTCGTGCCGTGTGGCCTATCTTCACAGGTGGCCGAATTACGGCTGCTCAGACGGCGGCTGAAGGCCAAAGTGAAGAAGCGCAAAGCCAGTTCTTGATGGAGAAACAAGCTCGTTACGAAGATCTGACCAAATACTACTTCTCGGTCATTCTCGCACAAGATGTCGTTCAAACCCGTTTAGCTGTAGAAGCTGGCTTAACTCAACACCGAGATTTCGCGATTAAGCTTGAAGAGCAAGGTCAGATTGCACGTGTGGAACGATTACAAGCAGACGCTTCTCTCGACAAAGCCACTGTCGAAAGAACCAAAGCTCAAAACGACCTTAAAATCGCTCAACTCGCTTTAACACAGATCCTTGGTCTTTCAGAGACTGTCGAGCCATCAGAAGCCCTGTTTATCAATAATAACCTTCCAAACATGGACACCTTTGTTGACCAGACACTGACGACATACCCAGGTTTGAGCATTTTAGATGCCAAAGAGAAACAAGCCAGCAGCCTGATTAAAGCAGAGAAAGGCAAGTACTACCCTGAGGTTTACCTATACGGTGACTACAGCCTTTATGAAGATGACTCTCTTGCCAGTGAAATGAAACCTGACTGGTTGGTCGGCATTGGCGTCAATGTGCCACTGGTCGATACGTCAGGTCGCTCTGACAAAGTAGCCGCTGCCCACAGTGCGGTTTCTCAAGTTCAATATTTAAAATCTCAAGCTAAGCAAGACCTAACAGTGTTAGTTCAGAAGACTTATCTTGAAGCACAGCAGTCCGTTGAAGAGGTACAAGGCCTAAATTCGAGCTTATCTCTTGCGCAAGAAAACTTATCTCTGCGAAAGAAAGCCTTCAATCAAGGACTTTCTACGTCACTAGAAGTGGTTGATGCTGAGCTCTACCTTGCGAGCATCAAGACTCAACGGTCGGTCGCTCGTTTCCAATATCTCGTTTCTCTGAACAAGCTACTAGCACTTAGCAGTGAGATGAATGCATTCCCAAGCTATTCAACCTCTGCCGTTTACCCAAATTCTAACAACGCCAATACAAAAGGATGATTCATGAAATCTGTTAAACCACTTCTCGCTTCAATCATCGGTGTTGGCATTATTGGATGGGTTGGATACAGCTTTTATCAAGCATATCTACCACAACCGATTAAGATTCAAGGTCAGATCGATGCTCAGCAATACAGCATCTCTTCTAAAGTACCAGGTCGCGTAGACCAAGTATTCGTTCGTAAAGGCGACACCGTTGAAAAAGGTCAATTGGTCTTCTCGTTACTTAGCCCAGAGATTGATGCCAAGTTAGAGCAAGCAAAAGCGGGAGAAAAAGCAGCAGGCGCTCTTGCACAAGAAGCCGAGAAAGGCGCACGTGAGCAACAAATCCAAGCTGCGAAAGATCAATGGTTAAAAGCCAAAGCAGCCGCTGATTTAATGGAGAAGACTTATCAACGAGTCAACAATCTCTATAAAGATGGTGTAGTCGCAGAACAGAAGCGTGATGAGGCGAAGACACAGTGGCAAGCTGCGAAATATACAGAAAGTGCAGCGCTGCAAATGTATAAGTTGGCGCAAGAAGGTGCTCGTGACGAAACCAAAATCGCAGCTGCTCAAAAAGCACTAATGGCAGCGGGTGCGGTCGCCGAAGTTGAGGCTTACGCTAAGGATACAAAAATCCACAGTTGGTTTAATGGTGAAGTTGCTCAAGTTCTATTGAGTAGTGGTGAACTCGCACCTCAAGGCTTTCCAGTCGTTACCGTCATAGACACTCAAGACGCCTGGGCTGTACTCAATGTTCGAGAAGATCACCTTAAGTACTTCGATAAAGGCTCTCAGTTCGACGCTTACCTTCCAGCACTTGATAAGAAAATCACTTTCGAAGTTAGCCATATTGCCGTAATGGGTGATTTTGCCACATGGCGCTCAACGGATGCTGCACAAGGTTTTGACCTAAGAACGTTTGAAATCGAAGCCCGCCCTGTCGATAACAAAGACACGTTACGCATGGGTATGAGCTTGGTCGTTGAGCTGTAAGGTCACTTATGTCCTATTCACCTCAACCTCACGATCTGCAGACCACTGATAGTGAAATAACGCGTCAGTGGCAAATCGTGCGCAAAGACAAATGGCTATGGTCGAGTCTAACTTGGATACCATTATTGCTGGCTGCGAGTATCTGGTTGATTTTCTCTCAAGGCATTGCTCGTGATCTGCCTGTAGCAGTAGTGAACTTAAACCATAGTCAATTATCGCAACAGTTTGTGCGCCTAGTTGATGCATCACCAACTTTAGCGGTCACGCAGAAATACAGTGATATCAATCAAGCGAAACAGGCCATGATCACTCGTGATATATATGGTTATGTGGTCATCCCAAAGCACTTTGAGCGCGATATCTACCTTGGACTAAACCCTCAAGTTTCAGTGTTCTATAACAGCCAATTTATTCTGATTGGTAAACTGGTCAACTCGGCTTTGTTACAAGCTCAAGGCACGTTTAACGCTCAAGTAGAGGTAGTCAAACAACTATCTCATGGGGATACGACCGTGAAATCGGCGCTTGGCCAAGCAGTGACAGTCCAGAGTCAAATTACCCCGCTGTTCAATAAGAACACGAGTTATTCACAGTTCTTAGTTTCCGCTATCATCCCTGCCCTGTGGCAGATCATGATTGTCGTTGGCACTATCTTAGTTTTGGCGGCCAACTGCCGCGAGCGTGGCCTTAAAGCATGGCTTGGGTGCTCGCCTGCAAAAGAGCTGTGCTCAACGCTGCTGCCATACGTCGCGCTCTTTTTGGCGTTTGGTCTTGGTTTTATGGGTTGGTTCTACGTGTTGTTAGATTGGCCTTACCACGGAAGTTTTATCCCACTTATATTTGCGCAGGCGGTTACTGTTGTTTGTTGTATGGTCATGGGAAGTGCTTTTTTCTTTCTTACCTTAGATCCTGCAAGAGCCATGAGCTTCGCTGGGGCCTTTACCGCCCCTAGTTTTGCGTTCATGGGCATTACCTTTCCAGTAACAGACATGAATGCGGCAGCACAAGCTTGGCGTAGTCTATTGCCGATTAGCCATTACATTGAAGCTCAAACTGCCCTATCAAGTTATGGTATCAGTACCGCTCAAACCCTAATGCAGTTATTACCGACGCTTGGGTATGTGGTTCCGGCGATCATCACACTGTTGCTAATTCGCAAACACCTAAACGCACAACCTGTTAATGGAGCGGTACAATGAAACCAATCAGCTTCATAAAACTTATTAAGCACGAATTGTTAGCGGTCGTTCGTAACCCTGTGGTGTTGTTAACCGTCTTCGGCGGGGTAATTTTCTACTCTTTTCTTTATCCGTTGCCTTACGCGCAGCAGACACCTCAACAATTGAAAGCATCGGTTGTGAATTTGGATCGTAGCCAAAGCAGTTATCAGTTGGAACGCATGGTCGATGCTACACCTCAAATCGACATTACTCGCCGCGATTTTAGCCTTGCAGATGCAAAGCAAGCCCTGCTCAATCAAGAGATAGGTGGCTTTTTGGTGATTCCTGAGAACTTTTATAAAGATCTGTTGCTTGGTAAGAGCCCGACACTCTCTTATGCAGGAGACGCTTCATTCTTTCTTGTATACGGCACTATTGTTGAAGGTTTGGCTAAAGCTGGTGGCACGCTTGCCGCACAAGTCAAAGTAAGTCATCTCCTTGTGGAAGGGATGCCTTTAGAGAGCGCAGTAAATGGCTACAACGCTTTTAGCCTAAACCTGAAACCAACGTTTAATAGCCGTATGGGCTATATCGACTATGTTGTACCTGCGGTATTCGTGTTGATACTTCAGCAAACACTCGCGATGGCATCTGGTTTAATTGGTGCTACCCAAAACAGCCAAGCGACGCCAGGATATTGGTCACGGGTATCGAGCTTAAAGTTGATTGTTGCTCGCTGCTGTGTCCTCGTAGGTATCTATTACTTGCTCGCTATGTACTACTTTGGCGCGAGCTTTGATTTCTACGGTATCAATTCTCTGGCAACTCATGGTCAATTGCTCACGCTATTGCTTCCATTCCTTGTGGGTAGCTGCTTAGTGGGTATTTTGATTGGTGAATTTGTACCAAGAAGAGAATGGGTCACGGTCGTGGTTTTGATCAGTTCTATGCCTTTGATTTTCTCATCCGGTTTTATATGGCCTATAGAGATGATGCCACCTTGGTTGGTTTCCCTCTCACAGCTCTTTCCAAGCACACCTGCGATTCAAGGTTTTTTGGGGATAAATCAGATGGGGGCAACTTGGCAACAAATAGCCCCGCAATGGACTTTATTGTGGGCACAAGTCGCTCTTTGGGCTTCCCTGCTAACGATTAGGTTGTATTACAAATCTAAAAAACTAACTGCAGGTTATAGATAATAACCATTAGCAATATGAGTAGTTGGTTATAAAAATAACGTACACTAACAGTTGACCCGTCCTGATATGGGTTGACACTTTTTAGTCAAAACGCTCGATGTACTTCATCGGGCGTTTTGTATTTTAAGGCCGTATGTGGCCTCATTTGATTATAGATTTCTACTGACTCGGCGACCATTTTTCTCGCCTGAGCAACATCTTTAGGTTTCTTCAACAAGTATTCCATTTTCAAAATACCATTTACTCTTTCTGCCAACGCATTTTGATAGCAGTCATATCCATCCGTCATGGAACACACGACCTTGTGCCTAGAGTGTAGGTCTTGGTACTCCTTTGAACAGTACTGTGAGCCTCTATCTGAGTGATGGATTAGGGTGTCCTGATTTCGACGTTCTCTCAAAGCTCTTATAAAAGCTTGTTTTACAGCCTTCGTCTGCATGTTGTCATCCACACTGTATCCGACGATCTTTCTGGAATAGGCATCAGTGATAAGACTGACGTAACTGTTTCCTTCATAGGTCGGAAGGTAAGTAATATCAGCAACCCACAACTGCTCCGGTCTTTCGGGCTTAAAGCCATCCTTTATTTTATTTGGGTGACAGTAAAACCTATGATGGCTATCCGTTGTTCGATGGTAAGCACGTTTAACCTTCACAAGCAGCCGATGATGTTTAAGCAGAGAAAATAGATAGTCCCGACCTACTTTCATTCCAGTTTTTTCCATCATGTATTTAAGCTTTCTCGTTCCTATTCGAGCTTGTTTGATGCGAGTTTCACGGACAAAGCTCAGAAGAGCTTTGTCACGCTGTTTACCACGATCGTCAATAAGGCATTGTTTGTAGTACGCTTGCCTAGAGATGTTGATGATTTGGCAAAATCTAGTCACCGTGAGCTGAGCTATGTTTTGCTCTTGGACGACGCACCTCTGTGCTTTTTTACAACACGGACACCATGGTCTCGCTCCATAACTTTTACTACTTCTTCAAAGAAGTCGGCTCTCAGTTTGGTATCTTCAAGTTGCTTTTCTAGCTCTTTGATACGTTGCTCTGGCGTGGGTGGTGAATTGAATTCAGACATAGGTAAACCTTTCTTCAGGAATCGAGGTGTGCCTCCAGACCAATCGAGTCGGCCGTGCTTTCGGAGCCACACTAATACTGTAGAACAACCTTGTATTCCGTATTTGTCTTGTGCCTGTTTATAAGTCAGTTCACCTCGCTCGACTTGGTCAACAACATCCAATTTAAAAGCGAGGGAGTAATCACATTGAGTTCGTCTAGTTACTGATTTCATAACACTCTCCAATTTTCTACTTGGGGAGTGTCAACCTTATTTAGGACGGGTCAAGTACTTTCCAAAAGGCCCTTTTTAATAAAGGGCTTTTTTATTCACTTAATATAAAGTAGCGGCCTATATGGTTTTAACTTTTCTATAGCTGAAATATAGAATCAAGTCGTCAGCACATGCTCCCCTATCCGGTCAGTCTTTTACAGCGCTGGTAACAGCCTTAAGAAGCTCAAAACACTCCTCTACGCAACAAGATCAACACAATTCCATACGTTTGAGCCCACACGCAAACTGATGTCTACTCTAAAGAGCTAATAATCGCAATTTCAAAACAATGACTTACTCAAAACGATGACAAACTCCAAACAAATGTAAATTAATTGTAAAAATATCTTTAATGCTATTATTTTTATGTATAGGATTATCAACAAGGTTAGTTATAAAAATAGAACAGCCTTAATCACACATAGAGAAGCTATATCCATATAAAACTTGTTCAGTAATTATATTTGTTCGGAGTATTGAGTTGGTTACAAGCCGTTTGTTGCTAACCCAATGAGTAGATAACTTATTGAAAATAAAAGTTAATATAAAGCAAGCTCAACAGCAGTAAAATAAAATTTAGTAAAATACAGGGAAAACCATGAAAAACATAAAAGCATTATTTTTAGGGTTTATATTATTATTCAGTTCCACCGCATTTGCAGAAGAAGGGTCATTTAATCAAACAATCAGTAATTTAAGTCAAAGTATTGATGGTTTTTTCAACGATTATACTGGTTGGTTCGTTGGATTAATATTCAAAAGTGTGCCAGTTGGCGAAGCTAACTTCCCAATCATTGTTGGTTGGTTATTACTCGCTGCACTCATTTTTACTGTTTATTTTGGCTTCGTTCAATTTAAGCGCGTGGGTATGGCCATCGACATTATTCGAGGCAAATACACAGATCCTAACTCCAAAGAAGACGGCGAGGTTTCTCACTTTCAAGCGTTAGCTACTGCCCTTTCCGGAACCGTCGGCCTTGGTAACATTGCAGGTGTAGGTGCTGCCCTTGCCATTGGTGGTCCAGGTGCAACATTCTGGATGATCTTATGTGGCCTTCTTGGTATGGCATCAAAATTCTGTGAGTGTACGTTAGGTGTTAAATACCGCACCATCTTACCTTCAGGTGTCGTATCTGGTGGTCCAATGTACTACCTAAGCCAAGGTCTAAGCGA
Organism: Vibrio fortis; assembly: GCF_024347475.1. Lineage (NCBI taxonomy): Bacteria > Pseudomonadati > Pseudomonadota > Gammaproteobacteria > Vibrionales > Vibrionaceae > Vibrio > Vibrio fortis. The sequence goes on along the minus strand of NZ_AP025487.1, from coordinate 1,406,737 downwards.
GCGTGGCATGGGCGGACTAGGTAAAGCACTGGCTATCGGCTTTGCTCTAATGTGTATTCTGGGTTCTCTGGGTGGCGGTAACATGTTCCAAGCCAACCAAGCTCACGCAATGCTAACTTACGCATTCGATGTCCCAAGTGAATACGGCATTATTACTGGTTTTGTACTAGCAGGTTTGGTTTTCTCTGTAATCGTTGGTGGTATGCCTTCAATTGCTTCTGTAACTGAGCGTGTTGTACCTTGGATGGCAGCGCTATACATCGGTATGGCTCTGATTGTTATCGGTTCTAACCTTGATCAAGTAGGTCCTGCTTTCAGTGCTATCTTTACTGGTGCATTTACTGGTGAAGGTGTTGTAGGTGGCTTCATCGGTGCCCTAATCCAAGGTTTGAAACGTGCGACATTCTCGAACGAAGCGGGTGTAGGTTCTGCTGCGATTGCTCACTCTGCAGTTAAAACGAAAGAACCAATTACAGAAGGTCTTGTATCACTACTAGAACCGTTCGTTGATACCGTTGTAATCTGTACAATGACAGCTCTTGTTATCACTATTGCAGGTCTAAACACAGGTCCATTCGATGGTTCAGGTCTAACAGGTGTAACACTGACAGCAGCTTCATTTACTGAAACAGCTGGCTTCTTCAAATACACGCTTGCTCTTGCTGTTATCATGTTTGCTTTCTCTACTATGATCTCTTGGTCATACTACGGTCTGAAAGCATGGACTTACCTATTCGGTGAAGGCAAAGCAACTGAGCTTGTGTTCAAAGTAATGTTCTGTGTGTTCGTTGTCATTGGTGCGACAATTCAATTTGGTGCGGTAATCGACTTCTCAGATGCTGCTATCTTCGCGATGTCTATCTTCAACATTCTTGGTCTTTACTTCCTAATGCCTGTCGTGAAAAAAGAACTGCATTCATTTGTGGCGCGAGTTAAGTCAGGTGAGATCAAAACATACGGTAAATAAGATAGTGCTTTAAAACGCCTTCTTATTGAAAGATACCAATAATAAAAAAGTCCATATCAAACAATGATATGGACTTTTTTCGTTTGGGCGAAGTTAAAAAAGAACGTAAAAGCTTACAGCCCAATCTCTTCGGTCAGATCTTTGATTTGTTGAAGATCCATTCTATGAACTTCTATCATCTGTCTGATGTCACTTAAGCGAGAATTCGCTGCATCAAGTTTGTCACAAGAATCTGATTTTGCATCCCAAGATGTACCTTCAAGGAAGGTGTCACACTGCTTCTTGAGTGGCTTTAAATTAGGCTCAAGGTTATCACGCTCTGCTTCAAGCTTTTCCAATGATTGGGTAATTTGCAGCTCCTTACGAAACAGCTCACGTGAACGCTCAAACATGGTCGATTGCATATCCGCTTGGCGATTTAGCTTTTGATTATCCTTTTCAGATTGATCAAGTGCGACTCTTTGCTCGTTAAGTTGTTGTTCTAACGAGTAGTTGGCCTTTTCTAATACCGCCGTCTGCTTTGAGAGTTCATCCAACTCTTTTTGGTGAACTAATGCTTGCTCTTGAAGTGCAGCTTCAACCTGATTGCCGATCTCAGAATCGACTTTCGCGACCTTGGCTTCCACTTGCGTGACAAGTTGTTGTTTGCTGCTGTTCAATTCTTGGTAACGAGCTTCTAGAACTTGATAGGTAGATTCCCACTTAGAAGCTGTGACTGAAGAGCCAATTAAGCCACCTAGCGCCAAGCCCATCACGGCCGCAATACCTATGTATAGCTGGCTTCGCTTATCGCGTTCTTCAATGACAACCACTTCATCTTGTTCATTTTGCCCAGAATGTTGGCTCACAAAGGTACTCCCAATTCGTTTACGTTACGCCGTCACCGCAAGTCTAGCAACAACAGGTGATAGTTTTATTTCAATCATTGGCTTTATTACAAGCCCTATCCCTGTTTGTTAGCGCGTCAACTCCGAAAACATCAAGCTCGCGGTATACAACAAAAAGCTACTTACGATGACAATCACTACGCTTTTCTGCACTTTTTCGTTGGTTCTATAACGAAACAGTACAAATGCCAACGCTAATAAAAAAACAATCGCAATCAGTCGAATCATAACTCCTCCTTGTTTCTCTATTTTATACCATTTAAATAAGCAAGTTACGTCAGGGTAGCGTTGTTTGATCATTTAGTTGAGCAAGATTTGTGCAAACAGATATTTTGCTGCTGACATCACACTTTTTCTGATCTAGGATACGCCTACAGATTATCTAATTAATTAGGTAATTGTTCCGATGAAGACTGCAGGAGAGTGGTTATTAACTAAATATTAACATTTAGTTAGATTGACCCGCCGAAGAAGTAAATCTTTCAGGTGCTTTATACTGATGAAAATCAGAAAAGCGAGGACTGTCGTTGGAGGAACCTCTGGAGAGAACCGTTAGATCGGTCGCCGAAGGAGCAAGCTTAGAGACCAAAACTTCTCAGTAAGTTTTTCGCTAAGTGAAACTCTCAGGCAAAAGGACAGAGGAGTGGAAAGCAACAACCTTAATTCAGAACACTAACTACAGTAATAATGTATTAAGTGGTGCGATCTCATTGATCTGTACTGCCCTTTCACTCTTCTCCTTAAATTTTTATTTATTAAGGGGAACCTATGAACTATCTACAAGAAACATTACAAACCATCAACCAACTTGTTTGGGGTCCACCGCTGCTTGCTTTGCTCGTTGGTACAGGTATCTACTTTACTTTTCGCTTAGGCTTACTCCAGTTTAGACACCTACCAACCGCTCTGAAGATGGTGTTCACCAAAGATAAATCTGGTCATGGTGATGTTTCTAGCTTTGCTGCTTTATGTACAGCCCTTTCCGCAACTATTGGTACGGGTAACATCGTTGGTGTTGCTACTGCTATTAAACTTGGTGGACCGGGTGCCCTTTTCTGGATGTGGCTAGCAGCCCTATTCGGCATGGCGACAAAGTATGCAGAGTGCCTTCTTGCCGTTAAATATCGTAAAGTCGATAGTAAAGGCGAGATGGTCGGCGGACCAATGTACTACCTGCAATACGGGGTTGGCTCTCGAATCCTAGCGGTACTATTCGCAGTTTTCGCTCTTGGTGTAGCCTGCTTTGGTATCGGTACCTTCCCTCAAGTGAACGCTATTCTAGACGCAACTGAAATCTCTTTTGGTGCGTCACGTGAGCTATCAGCTGTTGTGTTAACGCTGCTTGTTGCTGTAGTAACCCTTGGTGGTATCCAATCTATCGCGAAAGTAGCGGGTAAAGTGGTTCCTACGATGGCGGTTATGTACATCGTCGCATGTATGAGTGTTTTAGTCACAAATGCAGACCAACTGCTTGATGCAATTAGCCTAGTGATCACGTCGGCCTTCACTAACACGGCTGCAACCGGTGGTTTCTTAGGCGCAAGCATCATGCTGGCTATTCAATCCGGTATTGCGCGCGGTGTATTCTCTAACGAATCTGGCCTAGGTAGTGCACCAATGGCTGCTGCTGCTGCAAAGACTAATTCATGTGTGAAACAAGGGCTCATCTCGATGACGGGCACCTTCTTTGACACCATCATCATCTGTACGATGACTGGTTTGGCACTTATCTTAACGGGTGCATGGCAAACGGACCTTTCAGGTGCTGCAATGACAACCCATGCGTTTGCTGTTGGCTTAAATGCAGATACGCTCGGTCCAATGCTGGTATCTATAGGTCTTATCTTCTTTGCCTTTACTACGATTTTAGGTTGGAACTACTACGGTGAGCGCTGTGTTGTGTTCTTGTTTGGTACTCAAGCGGTTCTTCCATACAAGGTTATCTTCATTGCATTGGTGGCATCAGGAGCATTCCTAAAGCTAGACGTGATTTGGCTTCTAGCAGACATCGTGAATGGCTTAATGGCGATTCCAAACCTGATTGGTTTGATCCTTCTGCGTCATGTTGTAATAGAAGAGACAAAGCAGTTCTTTAGCCAAATGACAATGAAAGGTGAACCAAAGAGCACGCGTAAACCGTCAATGGTGTAAGCGAACAGGTTGGTAATATCGAACGTACAAAAAAGCCGAAGTTAAACACTTCGGCTTTCTTTTATCTCGAACATTCAGTAATTAGGCTGTCGGCGTTGGCGGTTCTTCCAGCATCAATTTGATACCTAATGAAATCAATACAGCGCCCGTCACGCCTTCCATCCAACCAATCACTTTAGGACTCTTGAATAACTGCTTTGCAGAACCGACAGCACCCGCGATGCCACACTGCCACACCATTGCAATCATAAAGTGAATTCCGGCCATCAACATCGACTGCATAAATGGAGAGCCTTGAGGGTCAATAAACTGAGGTAAGAATGCTAAATAAAAAACCGCCGTTTTCGGGTTCAACACATTAGAGAGAAACCCTTCTCTAAGAGAGCGAGAGACGCTCAATTTCTCATGTTTGGCATCTGATACTTCAAAACCAGCATTACCTTTAAAGACGCCGTAAAGACTAGAAGCACCTAACCAAATCAGATATGCCGCACCAATAAGCTTAACAGTTTGGAACAGCTCTGCAGATTGAAGAAGAATCGCCGAGATACCGATCGCCGAGAACGTCGCATGCACAAACAAACCTAAGCAAACACCAAAACTGGTTACCGCCCCATCTCTCATTCCTGAACGGGTGGTGTTGCGAATCACCACTGCTGTATCTAATCCGGGCGTGAGCGTCAAAATGGTAATCGCCACTATAAAAGCTTCAAAGTTCAGTATCATAAACGCATCCTTGCAAAATAAACGCTTTGCTTTCCTGCTGATATCTAAAGTGAATAAATCAGAGGCATAACATTATCAATATGATGCAGATTAACTCAATTTATCCCCGCTTGTTAAGCTTTGTATTACTCCTACCAACCCATTTTATAAAACGCCAAGCTTTCAGGTTTACAAATTATTTACAACCCAGGTCGCTATATAGAACAAACCTATTGGTCACTATCTCGTTGGTTGCTAAACTATTTCTTTTATTCTCAGGGAATTATGATGAGCGCATTCAAAAAACTGGTTGAACATTCTCAAAAATGTTCACGCTTCCAACATTTATCTGCAATCTGTGGCTGGGACGCCGCATCAATGATGCCTTCTGGTGGTAATCAAGCACGTAGTGAAGCGATGGCCGAATTGTCGGTTCACATTCACGGGCTTATGACTCAACCACAGCTCGCTGATTGGATTGCAGATGCTGAGAATGAAAATTTAAATACAGAACAACAATCATCACTACGTGAAATCAAAAGACAGTGGCAGCAGGCTAACCTACTCCCTGAGAAATTGGTTCAGGCTAAATCTTTGGCGGGTTCTAAATGTGAGCATGCTTGGCGCACGCAACGTGGCGAAAATGACTGGGTCGGTTTCGAGAAAAACTGGCGTGAAGTGGTTGAGCTTTCACGAGAAGAAGCTCAAATCCGAGCTGACGCTGCAGGCCTAACACCATACGATGCGATGCTAGACATCTATGAACCGGGGACGAGTTCTGCCTCTCTTGACACTCTATTCAGTGACGTAAAAACTTGGCTTCCAGGCTTAATCGATCAGGTTATCGACAAGCAATCTAATGAACAATTGATCGTTCCTGCAGGTAACTACCCTACAGATAGGCAAAAAGCCCTTGGTCTTGAAGTTATGAAGCTGCTTAAGTTCGATTTTGAACATGGTCGCCTAGATGAAAGTGTCCACCCTTTCTGTGGTGGTGTCCCTTCTGATGTGCGCATTACCACGCGTTACGATGAGTCTGAGTTTGTTCAATCGCTAATGGGGATCGTTCATGAAACTGGTCACGCACGCTACGAACAAGGATTACCAAAAGCACTAGCAGGCACGCCAGCTGGTGAAGCGCGCTCTATGGGTATCCATGAATCGCAATCTCTGTTCTTCGAAATGCAAGTTGGCCGAAGCGATGCTTTCATCGCTCATTTGGCTCGTATGGCTGGCAGCCAATTCAACGGCCCAGAGTTCGAACAAGAGAACTTTAAGAAAATCTACACACGAGTGAAAAAAGACTTCATTCGTGTTGATGCCGATGAGCTCACCTACCCTGCGCACGTTATCTTGCGTTATGAGATTGAGCGTGACTTGATCAATGGCGACATCAAGCACACTGATGTGCCGGAGCTGTGGAACCAAAAGATGCAAGCTTACCTTGGACTAAGCACTCAAGGTAACTTTACCAATGGCTGTATGCAGGATATTCACTGGACGGACGGCGCATTTGGTTACTTCCCAAGCTACACACTAGGCGCAATGTACGCAGCGCAATTCATGGCTGCGATGAAGCAAACCGTCGATGTAGATCAAGCGATTCAGTCTGGCGACCTCTCGCCTATCTTCAACTGGCTTGAAAATAGTATTTGGAGCAAAGGCAGCCTGCTGACCACCGATGAGTTGGTTAAAGGCGCGACGGGTGAAACACTGAATGCGAAGTTCTTCCAAGATCACTTGAAAGCTCGTTACCTATAAATCTGTAACTGAAACAATGTCGAGCAGCACAAGTAATGCGCTGCTCTCTTTCCCTTCCCAAGGAAACCAGCCATGGAATGGATACTCTTCACTGTACTTGCCGCTTCTAGCCAAGCATGGAGAAACGCTTTTCAAAGCCGCTTAAGCAAAACCTTAAATGTCTCGGGAGTAACCCTCGCGCGTTTTTTATGGGCAAGTCCACTCGCGCTAGTTTACTTGTTCTGCTTGTATCAATACCAAGATGCTCCAATGCCAACATTCACTGGGTATTCTTACTTCTTTCTCGCGGGTGCTTCAGTGATGCAAATCGTTGCCACTGGCTTGATGGTAGTGCTGTTTAAACAGCGTAACTTTGCGATTGGTGCTGGGCTAGCAAAAAGTGAAGCCCCTGTTTCTGCACTGTTGGGGATGCTATTTTTTGGTACTTCGTTAACACTGCTCGGCTGGGTTGGCGTCGCTTTTGGTATGGTCGCTGTATTTCTGCTTAGCTGTGCCAACGGTGTTCGCAGTGTATCTCTAAAGACGGCCTCAATCGGTTTGGCTTGTAGTACTGCTTTTGCTCTTACTTCCTTATGGATTCGTGAAGCCAGTTTGAGCCTAAACCTACCTTTCCCACACAGCGCAGCTTGGGTACTGTTTATTGTTATTCTGACTCAGACCATACTCTTGCTGACCTATCTGATCATTAAAGATCGCGAAACGTTGAAACTGATGTTCACTAAACCCAAGCTTGTAATCATGACCAGTATTGCTAGCTTTATCGGCTCTCTGGGGTGGTTTAGTGCAATGTCGCTACAAGCTGTTCCATACGTTAAAACACTGGGGCAAATCGAAGTGTTCTTTACCATGCTTATCTCGGTATTTTGGCTTAAAGAACCTGTGAAAAATAAAGATATGCTCGCCCTCTTCTTTATCGCGATCGCGGCTATTTTGGTAATGTGGCAGTAATTGACTAACATGGTTGGAAACCAAGCTGCTTGTCTCCAACCTCAAATCATTTACTATTGCCCTGTTGTAATTAAGAGTAATCAGTGATGGAAAAAATCTATTTGGCGGGTGGGTGCTTGTGGGGAGTGCAAGAGTTTATTAAGTACGTACCCGGAGTTATAGAGACCAAAGCAGGTCGCGCTAATGGCTCCAGCCCGACCACTCAAGGCGATTACGATGGTTATGCAGAATGTGTAGAAGTCGAGTTTGATTCTACCAAATTAAGCGTTGAAGCTCTTATTCAACATCTGTTCGAGATTATCGATCCGTACAGCGTCAACAAGCAGGGAAATGATGTCGGCGAGAAATACCGAACTGGTATCTATAGTGAAAATCCGACACACCTTGAACAAGCTAAGCATTTTATTTCGATTCGAGAGGATGCTAACCGAATCGCTTTAGAGATCTTGCCTCTGACAAACTTTGTCCCGAGCGACGACGTCCACCAACACCACCTATCACTCCACCCAGAGAATCACCACCTGTGTCACATCCCTTGGGATCTGCTACATAAATACAAGAATCAATAACAAAAGAGCGTTTAACCTTACGGTTAAACGCTCTACTGCCTATCTTTGTCATAGTGTAAGGAACACTAAACACCTATCTAAGTTGCAAGTCTTCTTGGACTTCAAATACAGCGGTAAATTTGGCGCCGCCCAAGGACGAGTCTTCGATTTTCAATAGGCCGTGATAACTAGATAGAAGTTCCTGTGCGATATTGATTCCGAGTCCGTAGCCTTGGACCCGGCTGTCTAGTCGCATTCCACGATCGCCTAGCTTCTCTTTCAACGCGTCTGGTACACCCTCTCCATTGTCCTCAACCACCACATAAAGACACTTAGAATTCTTGATGTACGCTGATACGTGAATTTCTCCATTTCCATACTTGCACGCGTTATCAAGCAGGTTACCCACGACTTCCATCAAGTCGTTACGCTGCCCAACAAAAACAACATCTGCAGGGATACACAGCTTAAATGTCACGTTCTTGGTTGCATGAATTTTTTTCATGCCAAACACTAATTGATCAACAATTCCTGAAACCTGATGACTTTGTGCTGATAGCACTGAGCTGTGGTCGTTAGACGCAACCTTCAATCGATGTTGGATTTGATCGACCATGTTTTTGACTTCTTGGTTAATCACGTAATCAATTTTCTTGTTGTCGTGCAGCGGAATCCCTAGAGAGTGACTTCGCGCCACACCCTGCAATACAGACAACGGTGTTTTCAACCCATGTGATAGATCTGAGAGAAGCTGTCTTTGTTTCTCTTTCTGTTGACGCTCGTAATGAATCAAACCGTTCAGACTTTCAACTAAGGGCTTTAGCTCTTTTACAGTGCTGTTGTCTAGTCTATCTATTTCGTCTTGCTTAAGTGCTAAAAGCTGTTTGTTAATCCGATCTATTGGCTTCAAGCTCCAGTTGGAAAACCACCACATCAAAGGAATAATCAACATAATATGCAGTGCAAAAATTACCTTTATGTAAGCAAAATTTTGATCCACTTCATTAAAGAAATCAGGGTCGATCGCATGATGTTCTTTAATCGTCACGAAGATCAATTTCGGTCGCTTATCTGTTTCCTGGTAATGCTTAACGCCTACAAAATAATTAAGGTCTTCAGATTCAATTGAAAACTCTTGAAAGCAGTCTTTTACTAGCCACTTCTTTTGCACATAAACCCTAAGTGAGTCTTGTGGGGTCGTTTCAAAAACGAGCTTATGATTTTCATCAAATACAAGCAGCTGTTCAATTCGCCCTTGAAAACGTTTGGGAACCTCGCGAGTCAATTGAAGTTGACCTTGCTGATCAGTAACAAAATCATCCAACAAATATTCACCGCCGGACGAGAGCCACATGTTCACAAATTTATCTGAGTTCGAATAGAACACCGTTAAATTAGCTTGCCCATATAGATAAGAAAGTGTGAGCAGAGCCCAACCACTGGCAACTATGTATCTAAGCTTTAAACTCTTCAACATAGAACTTACCTTATGTTGCACAATTTATAACCTTGGTTTCGTAAGGTAGTGATTGGGTCTTCATCGGTAATCGAAACTATCTTTTTTCTAATGCGGCTTAATAAAACCGTAATGACATTACCATCTTCCATTAACTCGTCACCATAGACCTCAGCACGCAGACGTTCTTTTGAGACAACCTTGTCCTCGTTAAGCAAAAGGCACTTGAGCAAACGATATTCGTAAGCACTTAAATCCAAGATCGATTGGCCAATAGATATCTGCTTAGCATCCATATCAAGGGAAAATAGACCAACATCCACAGTCGATTGAGCAACGCCATATGAACGGCGATATAATGCTTGAACACGAGCAAGCAGTTCTTCAAATACAAAAGGTTTAGCTAGGTAATCATCAGCACCGGCCGTAAGTCCTGCCACTTTATCAGCCCAGTTATCACGTGCGGTCAATACCAATATAGGTACAGTGAACCCATTGGATCGCCACTTTTCGAGCCACTCAATACCATCACCGTCAGGTAAACCAAGATCCAAAATCACAAGATCGACCTGGAAGTTGTTAAGGCAATAATCGCCCTCTCCCCCAGTCTCTGCTCTATGAACACGCATGTCTTTATGGATCAATTGCATCGCCAACTCGTTGAGAAGCTGGATATTATCTTCGACAATCAATATGTTCATAGTTCTTCCTCTAGTTAATCAAATACAGGTACAGAAAAACCAATTCGACGAGAGTAATTGATAGACAGTTTCACTATCTAATAGAGATGCCACGTAGGAGGTTATATTAACCATTAGGTCAATATAAGTTGGTGGCTATTATTATAATTTGGGGCGAGAAATTAGCATAAATTTATTAAATTACAATGAATCTGATAAAAATAATTAGCTCAGTTAATATACGCTCCATCATTAACCGTATAGACATTCTTTAAACTAGAATAAATAATCAAACCTTTGTTTGATATTTAGCCTATTCATAGAAAATGAGTCGCATTTTTCATCGCTTCTATAACAACTTACAAGGTATCAGTAGGGCAAATACCACGAAAAACCTCATTGACTGTGAATATAGTCAAATTTGGACTTAGAGAAGCAAATACGTGACAAGAGTCACACTACACCTGCACGTGAACCCACTATTCAGGCATAACACGGTATATGAGAGATAGCGTGACGAACAGGTTTGGATAACAAGTAACCTTGATACAGGCTCGCTCCATTGTTCTTGGCGAACTCATACTGCTCCAAATACTCGATACCTTCGTAAACCAAGGTAATGTTGTCGGTCAAAGATAAAGCGGCCAACTTTTTGAGTTCATTGTTCCTAAATATCTGAGAGTAAAGCAATAACTCACGACTGACTTTAACATAATGCGGTTTAATGGCAGCTACCCTTGAAAAGTCCGAGTAACCCGTTCCAAAGTCATCAATGGCGATAAGTACACCTTTATTCCTCAACTTTTCTACACCAAGATAAAATTCAACTAAATTATCAATAGGACAAGGGCTTTCCGTTATTTCTAGAACAAGTTGATTCAATTGAATATCTTCAATAAGAACCGCTATAACTAAGCTATATAAAAGCTCTTCACTTTGATAAATTATTTTAAAAAAATTAGGAAGCATATTAATAAAGAGCTTAGACTTTGAGTTATAAATACTTGAATACCTGAACCCTTTTAGGTGCATGTTCACTATCAGCATATTCAACTCTACCATTTCAACAAATGATCGAGACTCCAAATGCTCAAAAAACGTGTTTGGTGCGACTTCAATACCATTCTTTTTGACGCGGCATAACGCTTCGTGGCCATAGACATGCCCCAATTCATTGCGTAACTCTTGGTAAGCACTACTGATCACATAATTTTCAAAGCAGATCTCAAAGATTCTGTTGTTGTAATTAAACCGAATCATATTGCCCTCAGTCAGTATTTTTCTTAAAGGTAGAAAAGTCTATTCGTCCCTGAATAGGAGCCAACTTTTACGTTCCTAACGCTGTTTTAGAAGTAATACGCTACTGATGCGCCCACTACCCATTGGTTTGCACTATCAACAAGTGGAGAGTCTGCAATATCAGAGCCTAAACGAGTAAATGCTGAGGTTTGAGTTAACTCTAAGTTATCAGTCAATGGCATGACGAGTTTGTAACCTAAATTGTAAGAGAAGGCGCCATCCGCTTTATAAGCTTTACGGTTTGCTGCCACCTCGCTTTGAGTAACACCGAAATAGTAGTCTACGAAGTCTTCGCTTTTGTAATCAACGCTTGCGAAAGGCACGAACACCCACTGGTCAAGCTCCACGATAGCGGTATATTTTAAGCCTGTTTTGAAGCCTTTTGATTTACCCGTCACGTCATGTTGGAAGAACGCTGAAACAACATCGTCACCGAAATCCAAATCAATGTTTAAACCAAAATCTAAACCGACATCGCGGTCATTCATACCTTTAAGAATCTTAGCGTCATCAGATTCGTAGTGCATACCGCTGGTTTCTACAAAAGCATTCATATTGATAAAATCACTATTGCTGCCAATAAATCGATAGTTAATCTCATTAAGGTCTACATTGAAATCATCACCGTGGTAACCAAAGTTCAAAAGTGGAACTACGCTGTGTTTCTGCCCTTTAAATAGGTCGCTCGTTGTTGCGACACCAGCCTCGGCACTCCATTTACCCTCGTGTGAATAAACGTTGCCGTTACGAATATATGTCTCTGCCGCAATTGTTGTACCTGATAGTAGTGTTGCTGCCGCTGCTAAAACCCAAGTTTTCATAATTATCTCTTCGAATGTTTGATGTTTAAATGATCACCAGTGCAAGCGTACTCATTGATTACAAATTTATTAGTAGTCAATGGCGGGTAACGTTACCCCAGTACTTTGCGTGTCAAACACGTCCTCGCACTTAGTTAATGGCGGGCAGTATAGAATCGATTTATAAACTCAAAATAAACGAACGAAATATAATCCTCATTTAAAAGTTAAGTTTTTATTACAACCTAAATTAAGCAACTAAGTGAGCATTGTACTAAATATAAAACCAAGGTCATATATAGGGCGCAGTATTCCAAATTAATTTTGATTTTCTCAAAATGAGAATTAATTACTCAGTTCTAAATACCCTCTCTCATCGAATTTCCCCACATAATTAGAAATTAATAGCCCATGAATTCAGAAGTTTAAGTAAACCACTTTTATATATAACCCTTTTCTACTTGATCATAATTTTCTCATCGCTAATACTTTTTCTTAATTTGAGTGTCAATTTGAGATATCACTTTTTGCTGTATTTTCTGATTTTGGATTGTGGGAATGACTAAAACTATTTTGATAGCGACTCTGTTGGCGACTTCTTTAAATGCAATCTCGACTGAATTTCCTTCTGCAGGTACCGCGGTTATTCTCCCCGGGCAACATGAGTCTTCAACCAATCACGACGGTGTTGTATTAGCAGCCCAAGACGTGATTGATTGGGAGCTGAGCAATAGTGATCTTGTTTTCGGCTCTTATCGTGCGCCCTCCGACAACGCGCGCAGCAATACATTGGGTTACATGTACAACCAAAAACTTGAGGTTAATTCGAGTTGGGTTGAAAACGATCTTAGAAACTATGCAGAGACGAATGGCCTTAATTATGAAGACTTCTTCCTCCATTTTTCTGAAGACACGGTGATTGCTGAGGTAGAATCAACGCACGGTGAAAACACCATTCTCAATAGAAAGCCAATGATCGTGGGATACACAGTCGATCAATCACATGCAGGATTTTGGCTATACCAACAACCACCGTGGGATGCCGATATCTTTGAACACTCTGCAAACAACGGTGCTCTCTACATTTATCACTCCGAACCCTTTGATCGCTTAACGCTGAAGTTCTCTAAATTTGCGACCGGCGGTAGCTTCTCTGTTGAGTACCCTAACGGTGTCGACCAACGCGGCCAAGCTAGCCAGTGGCAAACCATGTCGATCAAGAAAGATAAAACTCTGAACATGACCAAGAACCAAGCGGTGATTTGGAACATGCCGGACGATTGGAAGCGGGCTACTACCCATGACGGTAGTGGTGCCAGTTATGGCGGAGGACAGTACTTTGGCTCTGAGTATTTAAGAGATGGGGGTCGACTGTATGTAGTGCGAATTCGATGGAATGAACCTGAACACAGACCACGTTTGGCCGAAGTCAAACTCAAAAACTCATTTCCTAGCGTTAAGCTAACAGGAGCACCTGAGACCACGCTAGACGGACGAAACATCGAAAGGTGGCGCAAAATCAGAGGCTTCGATCACGCCGCCGATATCAACAACGACAACTATTTGTCCAATGATGAATACAGAGCCCGTACGAACAAAAATGCCACCGCACGCTTTCGTTGGGAATCCCGTGTAATTCCTTTTGGCCGTATGTGGAATCAATCTTCATCTTGGGCTTTAACAAATTTAGCTAACAACGATTATCAAGAAGCTATGTCAGCTTACTACGCAGAAAATTGGGCGGAACAAGGCTTAAATGGCGCTTACAACGATGACACGAATAAGTTACTCGGCAGTAATCAGTTCTATGTTCATTCCGGCGGATATATTGATGAGCTGCAAGCGATCGCCGGCTCAGAACGAGCTGACTCTCTTTATAAGACGCACTTTTCTTCATTCTTAAGTCGATTAGCAACCGACCAACCAGGAACACTTGTTGGTTTAAATATTGGTACTGCAAATCTGTATGGTCGAAATGGGCAGTCTCACCTCATCGATGCAGGCTCTTTGTATCTCCGTGAGCACTACCTCTTCCCTACTACGGGCTTTAGTGGCTATGCAGGGATATCAAAATTTTGGGATAACTCAGCATTAGCATACTCTGGTAAAAGCGTTATTTTCCAAGCCACTACACGATACGGACGAGTCCAGTACTTTGGCAATACTCAGGAAAACTGGCTACAGGACCAATATTCAGCACTGGCCATCTACTACCTCAACCATCACACGGACCGCAGCTACTTTAACCAGTGGAATAGCAGTTATCTGTATGGAAGTCATAACACCACCAGTAATAATTATTACACCAGTGGCATTGCTAAAAACATCGCTTACCAACCTACTTCGTTATTGAAGGTGGATATAGGTGCGCCTTCAGGAGAAATACCAAGCAATCACAATGCGATTCCTCTCATGCTATCGACATCGACACCTTATGCAGTCGATTACACCATTGTCGGCGATAGTTCGATGAGCAAGTTAGTACATCAAGATTTACCAAATGGTATGGCTCATCTCATGCCTACTCATACTTACTTCGCTTACCAATCAGAGAATCAAGTCGTGAGTGGCGGCCCAGAAGAGATGGTGCTCGCACGTCAATTTGAAAAAGGGTTAGTACTTTACCGAACCGATTTTCACGGTCGAAATCCGAGTTACTTCTCAGAACCTTTAATTACGATTCAACTCGGTCAACAGATGAGACCCGTAGATGCGGACGGGAAGCTGGGAGAGCCAGTAACCGAAGTTCAAATCGGGGGGTACCAAGGTCTAATATTGATCAACGCAGAGTAAGTAACCACACCCTTCTTACAAATAAAAAAGCCTCTTGTCACATCGAACAAAGAGGCTTTTTCTCTGAGTATTACTCTGTCTTTAGGGTGAGTAATCAGTCATCAAACAGTAAATTAATCGCTATTGAGAGCATCACCAATCCAGTAATCGGAGCAATAACACCAACCGCAGAGCGCTCTATGTATGGGAGGTTCTCTGCAATCAACAATCCCCACTCTGGCTCTGGAGGCTTCGCTCCCAAACCAATAAAGCTTAAAGAGGTTAAGCTCAACGTAATCACCGGAAGTCTTAACAGCGCATGTCTAATCAATGGCGGCAAAACATAAGGGAGCAAATAATAACGCAATACTCGTAGACGACTGGTTCCCCAAACCGGGGCTAAATGCGTATAGGGCTGAGCCTTTGCTTCTAACACTAAGCTTGAACAATGTGCAGCCAATGGTGCCCAAGACACTAACACAATGGCAATCAAGGCACTATTTGGGTTCATTCCCGTTAAGCCTGCGACCAACAGACCCGCTACGATATAAGGGACAGCTTTAGTGATCTCTATAAGCCCTTGGCTATATCGAGTCACAAACCCAAGCAGCAAACCAATCACTAAACTTAGCAAGGTCGCCAATATTCCCATCTTCATGGTAGAGAACATCCCTCCTCCCACTCTCGCCAACAGATCACGGCCGACAGCATCTGCACCAAAAGGAGCGTCAAGACTCGGTGCAGCTAAACGAGAGAATTGAATTAAGTAGGGATCACGGAGTAACGCCCAACCAGCACAGCCGATGAGCAAGGCGAAGATGATAACGCTAGCAATTCTCTTAGTTCGGCTCTGAGTGAAGCGAAATGTACTATGGCTGCTGATCAGTTTTCCGCTAGTCGCACTGTGCCCGAGCAAAGCTCGCTGGATCATGATACTGATGCTACTCACCAGAATCGAGAACGCGAGCAACACCAATAAGCCACCTTGAAGCAGTGGAAGGTCTTGCGACTTTGCCGCGCCAAGAATCAAGCGACCAATACCAGGTATTGAGAAAATTTGCTCTACTGCTACTGCTCCACCTGTCAAACCAATCACAATCATGGCTAACTGTGGGATAAGGTTGCTCAGAGCTCGCCACAACGCAAACCTCAAAATCTGAAATTTGCTGATGTTGGCGGAAAGCCAAGTGATCACCCAAGGTTCATCAAGAACTCGGATCAGACTGTCGTTCAACAAACGACTAAACAATCCGCTTGCGGGCAATGCTAGAGCCAGTGTTGGGAGCCAAAGATTTTGAGTACTTGTCCAGCCATAAGGAGGAAACCACCCTAACCAAATTGCGAACACCAAAATAAGTAATGACGCAATTACATACTCGGGAAGTGACACCAACATAGAACTTAAGCTGTTGTGCTGAGTATCAAGCTTATTTTGCTGCCAGCGATGGATGGTAAACAGAACATTGATAAGGCAGAACACAAGTGTCATAGACAGTGCGCAAACCATCAAAAACAGTGACGTTTTTGCCGTCGATTGAACGCTCTGCATCACCGGAGAGCCATCTACCCAAGAGACACCAAGGTCGCCTTGAACCGCCAACGCTAACCAGTCCCATAAACGCTCCATTGCTGAGCGATCGAGTTGCAAATCTGCACGAATGGCTTGAAGTGCCTCTGGGGTCATCAACTGCTGAGCACCCGCCCGCGCACGCAGGATCGCCTGACTGGGGTCAATCCCAGCGATATCAGGCATCAAGCCAACAAGAACAACTACCACGCTTAGCGAGGCCAAGCGCGATAGCCATGGCATACAAACGCCCCAATTGAGGCGTATGTTAGCAACCAATGACATTGAGTTAGTTAACCTCAGTAAACTGGTCGATCAATCGACGTTCACGCGGGTCGCGCTGTGCGTTTTTCACTCTGTCACTTTCACCTTGAATAACGCGTTCATGCAATAGAGGAATAGCCGCATATTGGCCAAGAATTAGGTTTTCAGCTTCAATGATCGCTTGTTGACGCAGTTCACCAAGAGGTTGGCGGTCTGCATGATCTAGTGCTGCATCCACTTCTTCAGAACAGAATTGACCTAGATTGAATGAACCATCACAACTGAAGTCACTCTGCATGTAAGCAACTGGGTCACCCGAATCTAAGACGGTTGCGCGAGATAAGATGAAGGCATCAAACTTACCGGCAAGTGCATCATTTTCAATTTGAGCATACTCACGAACGTCCAGTTCGACCACAAAGCCCGCCGCTTCTAACTGTTGCTTTAGGAGTACTGCCACTTCTGGTAATTCAGCACGATCAGTAAAGGTACCAATGGTAATTTTCTCACCGTTAGCCTCACGAATCTCCATTGTTTCCATACGAGGATTTTTATCACGAACAGGAGCAGCCCATGCCAGCGCTGGACCTAATAAACCTTTAGCAAGGTCAGCATGGTTTTCATAAACCGTTTCAATGATCTGCTCACGATTCACCGCTTGACCAACCGCTTTACGTAGAGCAAATTGGCTGAACACTTCAGACTGGTTGTTCAAGTAAAGAGTGTTAGTACGTGGCATCGCAACTTCATGCAGTTGCGATTGATCCATCATAGCGATTTGTGAAACAGGCACCGCTTCCACAACATCCGCTTCACCCGTACGCAAAGCAGCAGCGCGAGCAAAACCGTTTGGAACATATTCCGCTAAGACGTTTTCAACTTTTGCTTTCTCACCCCAGTAGCCATCAAAGCGGGTTAGTTTTGCACTCGTCGTCCCATTAATTTCAGTCAGAATAAATGGGCCTGTACCCGCTTTGATCGAATTCACTCGACCATCTTCTTGGTACGCAGCAGTCGATAGAATAGAAAGCTGTGGGCTTGATAGGCGACTTGGTAAAAGAGGATCGTTAAACGTTGTTTTAATTTGTACTTTAAAGTCACCAATCGCTTCAACTTGCCATTCAATACCATCAAGGATGCGTGGCTTCGGTGCTGCACCTAATGCTTTTTGAAGTGAGTTAACGACAACCTCAGCGTTGAGATCGGAACCGTCATGGAACTTAACGCCTTCACGTACGGTGAAAGTCCAAGTCATTGGATCGACTTGCTCCCACTCTGTCGCCAGCATGGGCTCGGCCACTGATTGGTCGCTCAAGTTAACCAATGTTTCAGCGGTGCTCCAACGAGAAAGCTTGAATGCATCGTCAGACAAAGGCGAAAGCCCCGTTCTTGGTGGTTGCATCATTGCAACACGAATTTCTGATGATTCTGGAGCTGCTGAAACTTGAGCGTCTTGTTTCTTTTCTTCAGAATCGAAACAGCCTGTTAGCAGTGTACTTAACGCTAACGCAACGGCTAACTTAGGCGTATTTAGGTGCATACGAAACCTCTCCAATGGTTTTTGTGAATTCATAATTTGTTTTCTGAGCTCTCAATAAAGCTTGAGTTGTCATATGTTTGGGTTGATTCATCACTTGTTTAGCATCGCCATATTCTGCGACTTGGCCTTTATCGAGCACTAAGATCTCGTCACACAGCGCTTCGGCTGCATTCAAGTCATGAGTCACCAAGATCAGTCGCATTTGGCGGCGCTGCTGGATGGATACAAATAAATCTAGGATCTGCTGTCGACTCACTGGATCTAAGCTACTGGTTGGCTCATCGGCGACGAGTACACGAGGTTCAACAATCAAAGCGCGAGCAATCGCCACCCTTTGGGCTTGTCCAACAGAAAGCTGCCTTGAGGGGCGAGTTAACAATGATGGGGTTAACCCAACATCTCGCAACGCATTTTCAATTTTCTGCTGTTTATTATCGGTGAGACCCATGCTGACAAGCGGTTCTGATAAGATCTGTTCTACCGTGTAATAAGGATTCAAACTCGATTGCGGCTCTTGTGGGATGAGCTGGATGTGCCGATACAATGCTCTGCGCTGTTTATCCGAACTTGATGAGAGTGGTTGACCACAGATATACACCTCTCCCGACGTAGGTCGACGCAAACTAAAAAGCAGCTCAATCAATGTAGATTTACCTGCCCCAGATGGCCCAACAATCGCTAAGTTTTGTGTCTCGATGCTGAGGTTAAGTTGATCAAGGGCCTTAAACGGCTTCCCTCCAAGCCAAGCAGGCTTTGAGTAATAGTGTACATTCACATTTTCAAAGCGAACTTGTGCCGACAAGGGTTGAGTATGATTGTGCATATGAAGACTCCGACTCAGAACTACGGAAGCAGTTGAGCCAGTTGCTGGCAGAACTCGTGATTGCTTGAGGTAATCGCCTCTCTCGGTGATCCGTATGTCACCATGGTGCCTTCCGCAATCACCAACAGCTTGTCGCAAGCAAGAGCTGCCGATAAATCGTGAGTAATTAACATCCCGCCAATGTTTCTCTGTTGGATACTGTTTCTAAACAAGGTGAGAATCTCTGATTCGGTGATTGGATCAAGAGCACTGGTTGGCTCGTCTGCAATCAGTAGATTGGCTCGTCCAAGCAAAGCTATAGCAATGCAGATACGCTGTCTTTGACCACCAGAAAGCTGGCTTGGGTATTGCTTTAACGCTGTCTCAGCATCATTGAAGCCAAGTTGTTCAAGCAATGCAGTCACGGTTTCTTTGTTAGTTGAATTGAGCCGAGCCTTGTTGCCAGTCAATGACAAGCTCAACTGTTGCTCGACCGAAGCCAATGGGTTGAGCGCTTGTAGGGCATCCTGAAAAATAATCGCAGGCCTTTGTGCCGCTTCTCTTTGCAGCATTGCTTGAGAACCAACCTCTTTACCATTAATGAAAACCTCTCCATGAGCGGAGACATCCTTTGGCAAAAAACCCGCTACCGCTTTAGACAGCATTGACTTACCAATCCCAGACGGCCCCATAACCGCAAGCACTTCACCCTCGGCAAGAGTAAAAGAGATATTGCGAAAAAAAGAGTGGCTAGAATCTGAGATTTGAAGTTCGTTTACGGCGAGTATTGATTGTGTATTCACGACAGCTTGACTTGTAATGGTATAACATAACAATACTATCATGGAGGTTTGGTTAAGAAAACATCTCGTAAGGGGTAAATCAGGCTCTTTTTCTAGGGTTGAGAAAAAAGGACAAGTTCACCTGCCCTTTATTTGTTATGGAATTTCAATAATACGAGACAAATACACTCAATTTATAAATGATTGACTACAAACACTTTTCTCGTACTTGATGAATGGATGGGTATAGGAAAACAAAACGTCCAATATAAAACAGCGTAAAAGCAAACCATAAACCATGATTTCCCCAGTATGGTACGGCTAAAAACTGCACCACTAAAAACACAAGCAAAGTGATAAAGCTAGAGTTCCTCACCGGTTTGGTCGTGCCTGTACCAGTGAAAATGCCATAGAACGTTAACCCATAGCCCGCCACTAGTGGGAATACCAGTAGCCAAGGGCTCATTGCGAAATACAGAGTGTTCAGCTCCGGTAGCGTGGTAAATAACATGACGATTTGCTCTTTAAACACAAAAGTTAAAAGAGACAGTACGACAATAAATGCTGTGGTCCATTGAGTGTTTAACTTAATCACACTATCAAGCAACTTAGGGTTCTTCTGCCCTACCGCTTTACCCGCAAAAACACTAGAGGCATTGGCCACACCATCGAACATATAGCTAACGATGAAGGTCACTTGCATCAGTATTGCATTCGTCGCCAATACATCAGGCCCAAGTTGAGACCCAACCCGTGCCATCATGTTGAAGAACACCAAAATACAGATAGTACGCAACAGCAAGTCCATATTCGAAGACATGATCACTTTTAAGTCTTTCTTAGACATTTTCGCTGTGGTTAGGTGATCGAACAGTGAAAATTGACATGACCTCAAGACAAAACCAACACCGATAGCAAATGTTGTAATTTGTGCAATCAGTGTAGCAGCCGCAACACCTGCAATGCCCATATCGAAATATAAGACGAACACAATATCTAGTACGATGTTTAACACGTTACCAAACACTTGGGTAAACAAGGTTTCTTTGGCTTTGGCTTGTCCCATCAACCAACCAATAATGGTGTAGTTCAACAGCACAAACGGCGCACCGTAAATCATAATATCGAAGTAAGCCTTGGCGTTTTCACCGACAGCGGCATCAGGAGAGATGATCCACTCGGCTCCTACCCAAATCAATGACTGCAACGCAATGAAAATGAGTCCAACACACAAGGCCAATATAAACGGACGAAATAGACTACTCGCCTGTTCTGAGTGACTATTTTTGCCAAGAGCAATGGCACTCTGCCCCGTCGTACTGACACGGAAAAAGCCAAACAACCAATACAAGGTATTCATGATAACGGTGCCAATTGCCACGCCACCAATCAATTCCGCAACACCAAGTTGGCCAATGACAGCAGTATCTACCGCTCCAAGCAAAGGTTGCGTAACAGTCGAGACAATAAAGGGAAAAGCAATCTTAAAGTAATCTTTATGAGTCAGATTCATTAGGGTTTAACTCGGAACAGTAGTGAGTTGAAGTAAAAAAAAGAGCCTACGTAATTCGAGGCTCTTACTTTCTCTGGTAGAAACTTATAGTGATGGAAGGTAACACAGCCAAGGAAAAGCAGTATTTACCTAAATCAAGAAAGCACCCAGATGATAAAGTTAATGATAACCAATATCAATTACTAATATTGTCTGACATCTACTCTGTGCTTATCAAGACTTAGGTAGCTTTAACTGATAGATCTTCTCAGCTTTCGTCCCCAATAACCAAAAGCTCACCGCTAGAATCGCGAAGAACAAGGCCTTGTGCATACCTTCCCATAGGTACTCGAAAAAGCGACTATAAAGATTGAGGAAGATGAACACCAAAGCAACGCCCTTGGTCATGTCGTCATGATATTTGAGGCCAAAGTAAAGTGCCATCAGCGAAACCACCAGCAACAAAACTGACCAATACAGTACCGAGATCTGCTCTATGTCTAACCAAACACTAAAATCGGCATGATTTCCAAAAATGGACAGCAGCCAAAGCGAAAAGAAGAAATAGAGCAAACCGACAAACTTAGTCACGCTCTCAAATTCCATCGCAGCGCGAATTTTTGGCAAGACGTAGAGACTAGCCACCAGCAACAAGCCTCCAAATAACGCAAAACGCAGTGGATAGTTCATGCCGAAGTAGTAACCGTCGCTCTGAATCTGATAGGAGTGAAAACCAAACCAAGCCCCCAGCGTTATCAAGGCAAATATCCAGACTGTTTGCGAAGGCAACCAAAGTCCTATCAAGCCATAGATCACAGCGGCAAGTAAAATGAGTGGCGCAAGGTTCTCTGTTTCTATCACCTTACCCAGGAAAAAAATCGACAACGCAGTACTGATCATCCCAAGAACAAACAGCGCTTCATTGGCTAAGACTTTGCTTGGATACAGTTTCTTTCTACGGATACCGAAAATATAAAAGCCCACAGCTCCCGCTAAAAAGAACAGGCTCTTTGCAAGTTCCGGTGCGGTGAAAATGCTCTTGAACAGTTCTATCAACCACTCATCAAACACAAAGGACAAGGTCGCCAAAACTACGCATGTCACAGCGATAGTAAATGAATAACGAGCAATCTGGGTCCAATCGAAAGCCGACACCTCAAAGGTACGAGTAAGCTTGTCATGCTCTTCCTGTGTTAAAACGCCTTGGGATTGCCACTCATCGAGCGCGTTACCAATAATTCTGCGTTCCTTCTTAGACACTTTCATGCCTACCTCTCTCTAATCCGATATTCGCGAGTCAGAATTCTAATATCTCACTCTATTATGGTTTAAGAGTAACATGGAGTCTCTGTCTGGGTAGATTGCACACAAATAAAATCTTGGTTTTTAAGATCTTTAATGATTATGAAATCTCACGAACAGAGGAAGTAAGAGCTAAGAAATCGAAAGATTGGAAATGATTAAAACAGAAGAGAATGAACTGAGAGGTTATGTTTTAAGCGTAAGTATAAGGCATAATTACTGACGATTAAGTCAGACAAATAAACAACCCTACTCATGAGAGAAAAGGAAGAAAAATCCTCATGAGTAGGGTTTATTTGTATTACTTCTCTAGCTTAGTGAAGTAATCAAATAGTACAGGTACGTCGTTTTGACCTAGGCCTGCATCAACTGCAGCTTGTAGGCTCTTAGAAGTACCTTCAGCAATTAGAGACTCAGTACCCAGGTCAGAAACCATCTCTAGGAAGTAACCAAGGTCTTTGTTCGCGTTTGCTACTGAGAAACCTAGCTTCTCTTCGCCGTCGACTGCGTAGAACTTACAGAACTGCATGAACGGAGAGTTAGATGGACCTGCAGACATGATGTCGAACAGTTGTTGGCCATCAACACCAGCCAGTTTTGCAACTGCGAATGCTTGAGACATTGTCGCTACAGTTGTCATACCCATGAAGTTGTTTACAAGCTTAGTCACGTGACCTGAACCTAGAGCACCTAGGTGGAATACGTTTTCGCCTTGATCATCAAGAACAGGTTTAACCTTGTTGAATGTTTCGATGTCGCCAGCAGCCATGATATTTAGCAGGCCATCTTTAGCGTGTGCTGGTGTACGACCTAGTGGTGCGTCAATCATACCTGCGCCTTTCGCTGCAAGGTCTTCACCAATCTTGCGAGTTGAAGCTGGGATAGAAGTACCGAAGTCAATCAGTGTTGCACCTTCTTTGATGCCCGCTAGGATACCTTCATCACCGTAAACTACTTTTTCTACAACAGCAGACGTTGTAAGACATAGCATTACGATGTCGCTGTTTTCCGCAAGTTCTTTGCCAGAAGTTGCTTCTTTTGCACCACGAGCTACACAAGCCGCAACTGCTTCTTTGTTAAGATCCATAACGTTTAGCTCATAACCACGTTTTTGTAGGTTCTCAACCATGTTGCCGCCCATAAGACCAAGGCCAATGAAACCAATGACAGGTTTTGTCATAACTAACTCCTATACTCAAGTAATGTGTTATTGTATGATTATATTATATTGGTGCAAAACCTATTGTGCAATGACCTTAAGTAAGAATCTGTGATCAACTAGACGTATTAGGCTTATCATGGGGTATAAATCAGACAATATGTCAGTTAATAGTCAGACTAATTGCGACTTTTGACAATAAAGTCTAATTACGCATTGGTTTGATCTCTTTCTCTTCTCCTTTCTGTTAGTTTTAATTCTCAAACCAAACACAACAGACAATAACAATGAAAAAGATATCTTTATTACTCGCTTCTATCGCTCTTGCTGCCAGCGGATCAGTCGTCGCTGACCAATTGGAAGACATCCAAGAGTCAGGCATGCTACGAGTCGGCACAACGGGTGACTACAAACCTTTCTCTTATTTCGATGGCAAAGGCTACTCAGGCTACGATATTGATGTTGCCAAACACATAGCCGACCAACTGGGTGTTGAACTTAAGCTTGTGCGTACTAGCTGGAAAGACCTATTAACGGATCTTGAAGCAGATAAGTACGACATTGCAATGGGGGGAATCACTCGTAAGATGCAACGCCAACTTGCTGCAGAGCAAACTCAAGGCTACATGACTTTTGGTAAATGCTTCCTTGTAGCCAAAGGCAAAGTCGACCAATTCAACACCATAGATAAAGTGAACCAGCCTTCTGTAAAAGTGGGCGTTAATATCGGTGGTACTAACGAAGCATTTGCTGACAAGCATCTACAACAAGCGAGCTTTACTCGATACGAAAACAACCTGGATGTGCCCAAAGCGGTTGCAACGGGTAAGGTTGATGTCATGGTGACAGAAACACCAGAAGGCCTGTTCTATCAAGTTACCGATGAACGTTTAGAAGCGGCACGTTGTGAGACGCCATTTACCAATAGTCAGTTTGGTTACTTGATCCCAAAAGGTGAACAACGCCTATTGAACACCGTTAACTTCATTATGGACGAGATGAAGCTCAAGGGTGTTGAAGATGAACTACTACAGAAAAACTCTTTAAAGTAGTCTCTCCTTTTATTAAAAAATTAAACGCCGACTCGGTTGAGTCGGCGTTTTTCGATACAACTTAGCGGCTAGCCATGAACAATCACATTTTGTTGAACTAACGCATCTAAGATGTCATCAGGCATGGTACTAACAAGAGTCAGTTGCGGAGCAAGGTCTTCAACTAAGATAGTTTGCTGAGTAGTGCCCATACCATCAGGGTTTATCGTTAGCTCAATATTACTGCCGTCTACGACTTTAGCGTCTATCTGTTGTAACAACACCCCCATGTCTAGCGTCGCATTTTGCAGCTCAGGTAATACTTCTCTCAAGTCAATGGTGTCGCCCTCAGACAAGTCAAAATCGGTAATCGTATCTTCAACACCATCTTGGATATTAAGCCAGACAAAAGAGTCCATGCCGTCGCCACCTGTCAGGATGTCGAAGCCATCACCACCGATTAAAGTATCATTGCCGTCACCACCAATCAGCTCATCGTTACCGCTACCACCTTCAAGACGGTCATCCCCACTACCGGCTTCAAGAACCGCATTGCCACCATCCCCAATCAACTGCACGTCGTCGGATGTCGCACTGAGGTCGATATCAGTAGCATCCGCAACAATAGTGAGATTGAGATCGATCTCAGTAGACGTGGCTCCCGGAGTGATAACAGCGTTACCATCATCCAACTCCGATGACACAGCTTCAAGCTTGATAGTATGCGGTGTAACAGCTTGCGGGAGGTCAACGATCTGTAGGCTATCAATCGCATCGGCGGATGCAACCCATACTCCTCCATTAAGAGAAACAGTACCCGCGCTACTAATTACAGAAGCACCTGCTGGCACATCTTTGATATTCAACGTCAGAACTTCATTAATGTCAGCCAACGCCGCCACAATACCTACCAATGGAATGCCGCTCGCACTGGCAGTTTGGCTTGCCGTAATATTGCGAACGTAATTCAATGCAGGATCAATCGACAGGCTTGGCGTGTTGGCCACTGGCGTTACCTGAATCGTGAACTCTTGCGGTGGTGTCTCAATAATGATGCCTGATGGGTTACCACTGTCTTCCGCCACAACTTGCAGTTTAATGCTGTTCGATGGAATGTACTGGGTATCAACAAACACACCTACAGGATTGGTTGGCGTGTTAAGAATCGCATTAATGTCCGCAGGTGTCCCTTCTAACATGATTGAGTTTGTACCTTGCCCGCTCACAGTCACGGTAGTCGTGCCCGGCAATGTTGCTGATAGCGTACCAAAGTCGACACTCAAGGTGACTGTCATGAAATCCCCCGCATGAACACCAACGTAATCAGGGTCCGCAACGGTGATACCACTGATCAACTGGTCAACATCTTCGTCGATCGTAAACGTGACATTGTCACCATTAATAATCGGCGAATCATTAACACCTGTCACTGTTAAGCTCAAATCTCCGGTATCTGTTAAGAAGTCATCAGTTCCATTGGTTTTCCCATCATCTTGAATGGTGTATGTGAAGCTGATATCGCCACTAATCGCATCGTATTCATCATTCGCATCAAACACCCAGTATGGGCCAGTAATCGATGGGTCATCAACACCACCACTATTTTCAAAGTACTGCAACTGGCCTTGACCTGATGTGAGGCTAACATTTGTTACTGTTAAGTTGTCCCCCTCAGGGTCACTCGATGCAGCAATCAAATCTAATGCTTTGATAACGATTTGATCATATTCAGCAATCGTTCCTAAATCGATATTAGGAGCAACAGGCATGTCGTTGACTTCTGTAACTTTAATCTCAAACGTGGTTTGGTTGGTTAACGGGCCCGAAGAGCCATTATTACCACCATCATCGACAGTGGCAGTAACTGTCGCTACACCGCCCTGATTCAAGTAATTCTCGTCGGCGCCCAACTCAAATCTGACGCTACCACTGTCTAGTGCATTATTAATATTGGCTAAGGTGCCAGAAAGAACGATTGAGGTACCCGTTGTTGGTGTTGAGGTTACTCCCGTAGAAGAGGTATAGCTCAACGTGCCTTGATCAACCGAAAGCGTGAGTGTGTATATCGCACTTGGGTCATCATAGACGGCATCAGGATCTTCGATTTTGAAGCCCGACATATCACTCAAGGCAACAGAGGTATCTTCTGGTGTCTCTAAGTTCTCAATATTGACGAAGATTGGTTGGTCATTGATTGGATCAATAACCAAATCCACGTTGAAAATGGTTTCTGTACCTAAGTACTCGGTGTTATCGGCATCCGTATCCACTGAGCGTACAGAGATAGTCAAGGGCGCATCAATGCCCAGTGCGTTACCCGCTTCTGAATTGTGCTCACCAGAATTGAATACAATCTTGTCGAGTTCGGTTGCATCTACATCTAGCGTCCAAGTGTCACTACCCGCATCGTAGGTGCCTAACGTTGTTCCATCTGGATACAAGATTGAAGCATCAGAAGGCACATTGCTAACCACCACACGGATAGTCTCTGGGTCATTCTCGGTCATAAGTCCAGGTGCAGACGCCTCATTATCAAGAATGCTCGCATTGATTTCGATATCAATGTTTTGACCTTCCAATCCTGAAACAGAATCAGTGGGATCCGTATCAATATCGTCCCCTACCGGTAATACATGTACTTGGAACTTCGGCAGCGTACCTGCGTTGGTTGGTACACCAAGCAGAGACTCTTGCGTAAAGACTTCAACACCAAATTCAAAAGTACCGCTGAAGTCTTTCGGAGGTAGTACCGATACTTCACTCAAATCAAATGAATTCGACACGCTAGATGGCAGTTGAACACTCCACACGCCTCCGCCATTATTCTTAACGGTAAAATCAGAGCCGCTATCTACTCTAAATTGGAAGCCATCAGGCACATCAGTGAACTTGATTGAGACAAACTCTTCCGAACCATCGAGATCGGCCAAGGCAATTGATACAGGACTTGAACCTGCAAGTGAGATCTCCTGATCCTCATCACCTGTGATTTCGATGATATCAGGGTCACTTCCTGGCCCTGTAATTTGAACATCATCCACGACAGGAACAACATCAAAACTCACCACCGTTGAGAAAGACTCACTTGTTGCATCTTCTGTTGTGCTAGAACCACCTTCATTAAAAGTCGCAGTATCTAAAATGTTCCCGCTCACAGTAACGCTAACCGTACTGACATCAACACCATTGACGTCATCATAAGTCGGGAAGTTTTCTTTCGGTCTAAACAGTACGCCTGACAAAGCGCCATTTTCAATTTCACTTTCAGTGAAAGAGATGGTTGTACCGAGTGGTGCCCCCGTGCTGCTGTAGAACTGCCCATTGGTTGTATCAGTTAACGTTAATGTGATATCAGTGAAACGCTCATCACCGCCTTCAACGCCATTAACTTGGTCTGCAACCGAACCGGAGAAATCAAGCACGATATAAGTATCTTCATAACCCACAGCTTCAGCACCCGGTTGACCGTCAATATCAACTGGGTTCAACGAATCATCTAAAGAGCCCGTGATATCTACAGAAATACTTGGCGCTACATCGGTTACCGCAGACACTTTAATGACGGCGCTGGTATCGAGTACCTTCTCATCACCCGATATTAGATCTTTGGTGATCACCGTAAATGGCAACTCAAAGTCACCTGAATAGTCGGCAGGTAAATTCAGTACCAAGTCGGAGAAATCTGGCGTTACACCTTGTACCAAAGTGGATTGGTACACATATTCTCCGTTAACAAAGTCGATCTCACCACTACCACCGATGCTAATATTAATGGTTGTTTCGTCAGGGTCGCCTGGGTTAACAACCACGGTATCATCAATCACTATGGTGATTTGATCATTAAACGCATCTCCACCGCTGAAGCTAATAATGCTCTCAAGGGCATCACCAAGCATCACTTGAACGTCTTCAACCGCGTCAATTGTTTGATTTGGTGTCGCCGAAATATCTGCAGCAATTTCTCCACCGCCTGCAATGTCTTCTGGGAAGGTTAGCGTCACTTCACCTTGTCTTTGAACAATTTGGGAGTTCTGATCACCGGCCTCATCTCCTAAGTCCTCGACTTGCGTGAATACGGTCATTTTGATGCTGCTGGTGTTCGTATTTATCCCATCATCATATGGGGCAGTGAGATCTAGACCTTCAGGAGCGCTAATCGTAAACGCATCTTCATCTGTCACCACCCAGCGACCATTACCCTCATATACAGCACCAGTAACAAGTAGCTGACTTAACACTTCTTCAGGTAATGCTCCATCTGACGTTGTGTTCAGTTGAATGACAACCTCGTTAACCACTTCATTGATAGCGAACTCAGGCGAGACATCTTCTTCTTTGTAACGGATAACGTACTCACCATCCAAGATCTCAACACCACCGCCATCTACAGCTTGGTTATCGCTATTGGTCGTGAATTTAATTACCCCAGCGTTATCAGAAGTAATTGATGTTAATTCACCAGTGCCGTCTTCATTGGAGAAAACAATAAAGTTCTCGTCAACATTATCTCCGTCAGGATCTTCAGGTTCCACGACAGGTACAACTTGCACTGTAATGGTGCCCTCAATTGCTGGGTTAGCAACTACTCGTCCGCCCTCACCCACAATAGCATCATCGGTGTACTCGAAATCTCTCTCCTCCATCTCGACGACGGTTGTCAGCGTAAAGTCTTCACTCGAGTTTTCTGGTGGTGTCATCTGAATGAAGTCGTTGGCCAAGGCGATCTGAGTAAACTGCGCTGGTGTTTGAGAGGCATCTTTCGGTGTAATCACTAAAGTACCTGGAACGCTATCATCAACCGTAACATCCCCATTAACGACCGCGGTGACTCCTGCAGGGATTCCATTAATGGTTATAGACGTGAAATGCTCATCATCATCTATGTAATCAGCACCTTGCGGATGCCAATCGATATTAATCGCAGTATCTTCATTGCCAGTCGTTGTATTACCGTAAGTTGCTGACGTATCGATTCTAGGTTCAACCAATATTCGAACTTCTTGATCGAACGTTAAGGTGTGCCCATCGTTTTCAGTAACAACAACCTGTCCTTTGATATGAATGTTCTCTGTGGATGAATCAACGGGGCGGATTCGAATACCTGAGGTGATGCCCTCCTCCGTTATATTCGCTTCGTAGATTGGCTTATTGAGATCTGGGTTCCCATTGATGTCATCTTCATAACCGACGAAGTTAAGGTCGATAACCGTGCCATCACCATCTTCGATAACTACGCCCTCTGGGATACCTGACAAGATAACGGTAATCGCTTCTGAGCCATCGCCAGCAAGAGGGGAATCAGCTGGATCATCAGGTCTTCGCTCACCAGACAACACAGTAAAATCGAGAACAGCGAAACTGTCTCCGTTCTGGCTCTCTTGGATTGTGGTTTGCACGCCGCTTGCTGTGCCATCTGTAATTGCCGTCCAATCTGTACCATTTGTTCCTCCGAACGGCACATCAGCAACACCAATCACTTCAATATTGACCGTTTTTGGACCAAAGGTAATTTCATCAACCACGGTGCCAGTTGATAGAGAAGCTTCATCTTTAACTACGCCTAAGACACTAAAGCTGAAATCCTCGTTGCTGTGCTCTTTAGGAATCACTTCAACATTAGCAAGTTCAGAGTAAAGAATTTCTTGATAGTCGACACCGTTAACATTCACGGTAGGCACCACCGTGTTTGTACCTAACCAATAAAGCTCAGCACCTTCAGTAATATTGTTGATTCGCACATACAATGTTTCTGATGTATCTGCATCTTCCGACGCTGTCATGGTGATAACTTCATCAAGTGTTAATGCAACTCGATTACTTGGATCGCCAACAACATCAGGGTCAAGAATATTATCCTCATTAATCGTTTTGCGATTGACACTTAGCGTACCCAAGTCTGCGTCTGGCAGTACGTCAATCACGATGGTTCGCTCGTCAGAAGTCGCAAACTGTTTGCTATTCGCACCGCTATTGTCGCTATCTAGGAATGGATTGGTCGTTTCTTCCGTCAAAGCCACCACTTTAAAACTAATGGTGCCCGAAAAGTTATCAATTGGGTCAACGACGGTGCTATTAATGTCTGCTGCATCAATAATATATGGGCCACCAACAGGCCCTATCGGATCACCGGAGCTATCCAATAGAGTAAATTGACCGGCACCTTCCTCTACCGTGAGCTGATATGTGAGTGTCTCTGGGCGTGAAGTGTCTTGAGAGTTAGCTTCAAGGTTAAGAGTGATGGTATTTCCATCCTCAGTTACCGGTATTTCTGTGCCCATATTGTCAGTATCTGGGAGGTAGGTGTACGTGCTATTTACGTCATCCCACTCCGCTTCGTCGGCTACCGCCTCAATTTCAATTCTAAAGTTAGAGGTAACGGTATGATCAAAT
This sequence comes from Vibrio fortis, assembly GCF_024347475.1. NCBI lineage: Bacteria > Pseudomonadati > Pseudomonadota > Gammaproteobacteria > Vibrionales > Vibrionaceae > Vibrio > Vibrio fortis. The sequence continues at coordinate 1,375,434 of NZ_AP025487.1, read as the reverse complement.
GAGCCATTCTTATCGATCTCCAATTCATAGTTAATTCTGACGCCATTTTCGCCGGTGCTAAAGTTTCGGTCAGGTACAAAGTATAGGTTTTCGATAGTGGCGATCGTATCTCCTGGATTGTTTGGATCATACGGGTCTGGCACAAAAGTCTGAACAATGTTGGCGCCATCTAGAACAAAATTACCATCCACATCGGTCGCCAATTTCACATATTCGGAACCATCAAAGTAATAGAAAGTGCCTCTATGATTGGTATTGTCGAAGATCTTCAGTTGACCAATTTCTTCACTGTTGTCTTGGTCATAGAAATTGACTTGTAACTCAACTTTAGCGGGCGTATCAGACAGACCATCTTGATTGTCAAAGGTGTTTTCTAGGTCTGTTGGTTCGCTACCTGCAGCGTAATCAATTGAAGGGTCACGACCTATATCCTCAGTAGTGGTCACTTTCAATGAAACAGCCGTTGAGTCACGATCGACAATAGTGATGTTCAAAGGTGTTTCAGAGGTATCCAAGTCCCCATCGGTCGCGATCACATTAATCGAGAAGTTGATTTCATCGCCATTGTGCTCTAGATAACTATTTGCTCTGAACTCAACCTCGCCGTTAGAATTGATACGCAAACGACCTAACTCTCTCTCATCGACAACATTGCCTCCAGCGTCGTACTCCTGTTCATAAACACGCACCTGCTGGCGACCTGAGTTCAGATCATAAGTATCAGTTTCTGTGTCATTCGGCCTTCTTCGAAATACGATGCCGGTATCACCATCAGAAGTTCCCTCTATTTGCGTAAGCACGGTGCCATCAGCACCAGTATCTGTTGCAGTGGCGAACATGTTCACTTTAGAGCCGTTGTAATTCTGCCCTTCAAGACGAGTAATCGATTGAGTCGTGACAAGAGGCACATCATCCGTCACTGATAGGTTAAGCGCGATAGCGTTAGACTGATCGCCATCGAAATCTTCTGCGACCACAGAGAAGTTAAGTGGAATACTGTTTTCTGTATCCGCATCTGGGTGTTTGAGCGGCTTAAACAGTTCAAACTGATAACTGTTGTCACTAGTATCAAACACAATCTCAAACACAGCTTCGTTGCTTGTTTCTGTTTGCGCTGTATAGGTAAAGGTTGTGCCACTTTCGACAACTGCTAGCCACTCTAAGCTTTCGCCTTCCGAGGTCAGCCCTGTTATTACGGCATCTGGGTTCACCAATTCATACAGAACCACACCATCAGCGCCTTCATCAATGGTAAACAAACCATTAATAACGGTATCTTCAGATTGATCTGAACCAATTCCCGCCAAGTCATCTTCATCAACTACCGTTTCTCCAGTTGGAGCCGTCATGGTTGGGGCATCATCCAATACGACGATTGGTAGTTCGTATTGATTCGAATCATCACCATCACCATCAACCGCTACCACGTCGAAAGGTATGGTCAGCGTATCGAGGTTTGTTGGTGTCATGGCATGATTTAGTGGGCCCAATAAGGTAAAGGTATAATCGCCGTCATTGGTCAATTCCAGAGTAAAGATTGGCGTATCAGTAGTGTCGGTCACACCTTGGTAAGTCGTTGTATTGGCAGACCCGGATATCTTGTTAATTTCGATACCTTCACTTCCAGACGAAAGCATCGCTTCCAAAGCCGCTATGTTGCGAAGTTCGTAAGCATCTACTTGGTCTGCCCCTTCAGTTGTCACGAACGAGCCTGTCGCCTGGGTTGGGTTACCAATGTCCTCCTCATCAACAATGAAGGTACTGCCAACACCTGTATCTGTAATTTCAGGTACGTCATCAGTGATCGTCACGCTGAGTGGTGTCATCGTTGAATCTGTTTCATCGGTATCAACAGCGTAAACTGGCAGTGTAAACACTTGATCGTTATTACCCTGCACGTCGGCATGATCGATCTCTTGCAGTAGTGTAAAGGTGTACTCTCCTAACACTGACTGTGAGAAGCTAATTTTAAAGATTTCGACTTCCGGTCCAAGAAGAGGGTCTTCTGTAGTAAAACCTATATAACCACCAGAAACGGAAGGATCTTCTTTTAACTGAATAGCAAGCCCATTTGATTTCAGCGATCCTCCAACATTGAACTCAGTGGTCTCAATACGGAAGTAGCTTACGTCATCACTCCCTGCTGTAAACGAGATCTGCTTGGTGTCACTCACTGGTAAACTTGGAGAAGAACCATCCGCTAAGTTCACTTCGCTCAAGCTTACTGGCGGAATGAGATTAATCGTCGGTGGAGCACCATCACTAATTATTAACCTTACGGTTGCGTCTTCTGGGTCGAGATCTTGGTCTCGAGAGTTCACAACGATGTCCTTGATGATGTCGCCATTTTCATGGTCTAGATTTCTGTTTGGCTCGAAGCGAATGTCGCCATTCAACTTGATATACAGTGTCCCTTCAGGATAAACAAAAGCTTGCTCACCAGTATCGTTTTGATTCAGTAACTGTTCCGCTCCGCCATCATAAGTAAACCCAATGACTGTTGAACCATCCGCACTTGGTCCCGTTATGGTTTCAAACACATCGCTAGTCACAGTACCTGCAGTCGGCTCTGTGACTGTTAGATCCCCTGACTGCATGACCTGAACATCATCACCAATGATAACTTCAAGTGGTTTAGGGTCCGAAATGTCACCGTCTGTGTCTTGAGCGCGAACCGATAAGTCAAAGCGGATCTCGTTGTTTCCGTCGCCATCTGGATGATCCAAATGCTCCAAAAGCGTGAAGGTATATTTGCTCGGAATTAAATCGTCAAACGTTAAGGTGAAAATAGGGACTTCGACGCCCGGTGATACCGTGGTAAACGCCAAATAGTCGCCCGAATTTACTGGGTCTTCTCGTAGATCAACCACCAACCCATTTGACCGGATCGTCCCACCAACATTAAACAACGACGTGTTGACGATAATTTTCGCAATGTCGTCACTGCTAGCAAACGTTGTGATGGTATTGGTTTCACTAATCAGGTTGGAGTCTGGAGAAGAGCCATCGGATAGGTTACTTTCGGATAAATTCACTCCTGGAACTACGTTCAGTTCAGGGTCTTCACCATCGATGATGGTCAATCGAACACTCGACATGAAGACATCGTTGTCAAAATCTGAGGAAGTGAACACGACATCTTTGACGATGTTCCCGCTTGAGTGATCGAGATTTCGATTAGGTTCAAATCTCACATCACCATCTAACGTGACAAACAGTGAACCTTCCGTGAAGGTAAACTCTTGTTCACCGGTAATAGTTTGATCGAGCGAGATCGCTAGCCCACCATCGTAGGTAAACTGAGTAATAGTCGCGCCGTCGGCACTCGACAATGGCATCACATCAACCGTTGCCGTCGTTGGTGTACCTGAAGTTGGTTCAGTAATCGTTAGGATGCCATCCTGCATTTGCTGAATGTCATCTTCAATCGTTACCACAATATCGCGTCGTGTTGACTCAGAATCATCCGTATCAACCGCATAGATAGGTAAGCGGAAATTCAGGTCGTTGTAATTAAGGCCATTAAGATGATCGACCGCTTCCAATAAGGTAATGGTAAATTGACCCTTGTTGACGCTATCGAAGTTGATAGTAAAGATGTCCGTTTCTGCACCTAAAGCATCAGTGGTGAAACCGACATAGTTACCTGAATCCGCGGGTTCTTCTTTTAATTCAACAACTAAACCATTCGATTTCAGCAAGCCACCAAAATTGAAGTCATTGGTATCTATGCGGAAATGACTAAAATTGTCACTCCCTTCGGTATAAGTGATGGTGTGAGTCGAGCTTACTGGACCAGATGTTGGCATCGAACCATCGGCTAGATTAACTTCAGACAAGTACACATCTGGAACGATATTGATGACAGGATCTACGCCGTCCGTGATCGTCAAGGTCACTGTTGCTGTTTCAACATCTTTGTCGAAATCGCTGGTGGTTACAACGATACTACGAACAATATCACCATCAGAATGATCGAGGTTTCTGTCTGGTTCAAAGCGTACAGAGCCATCTAACTTAACGAATAGTTTCCCGTCAGCTACCGCAAACTCTTGTTCAGTGAAGTTCGTTTGATCCAGAGTAAACGGTCCGTCAGTTCCATACATAAATTGAGTAACCGTGGCGCCATCTGCACTGTCTGTTGGCATTACGTCAACAATGCCTGTACTTGGCGGACCGCCAGCGCCAGAGGTCGTAACAGGCTCTACAATGCTTAAAGTTCTGTCTTGCGTTTGCTGTAGATCATCGGTAATGGTGACGTTCAACGATGACGAAGCGGAATCTGTATTGTCAGCATCAACCGCTATAACAGGAATATCGAAATCTAACATATTGGCAAGGCTAGCATCAGCATGATCCAAAGCTTCTAACAAGGTAAATGTATATTGACCAAGATTCGTGTCTGAAAACTCCAACGTGAAGACATTCGTTTCAACATTTGATGCGTCAGTGATAAAGCCGACATAGTTTCCTGAATCAGCAGACTGCTCTTTCATTTCAACTGTCAGACCATTTGACTTCAACGTTCCTGAAGTATTGAAGTTCGCGGTATCTACTCTAAAATCTGTCACGTCGTCACTACCTTCCGTAAAGGTAATAACTTTTGTTTCACTGACCGCGGTACCCGTAGAGGCAGAGCCACCGTCTAGATTTGCTTCATTCAATGCAACATCAGGAATGATATCAATCACCGGTTCGTCGCCATCTTCTATTGTCAACGATACTGAAGTGCTGACAATGTCACCATCGCCATCAATAGAATTCACCGAAATGGTTTTAACGATATCGCCACCAGAATGGTCGAGATCGGACACAGGTTCAAATCGCATGCTACCGTCAATTGTGACGAATAGCGTGCCTTCGTCATAAGTGAATGATTGTTCGCCGACGATATTTTGGTTTAGTGTTTGTAAAGCCTCGCCATCGTAGCTAAAACTCGTAAGCATTCCACCATCTGCACTGCTATCAGGCATTAGATCAATGGTATTAGATGTTTCAATGCCGGTTGAAGGCTCTTTGGCCGTCATAGAACCAGCAACTAATGATTGGATATCATCGGTGATGGTCACTGACAGCGGTGACATTAACGAATCATCACCATCGGTATCAACGGCATAGACTGGTAGATTAAACGTTAGGTCGTTATTGCCTTGAATAGGTCGATGATCGATGGCTTCTAAAAGAGTGAATGTGTATTCACCTAAAGTAGAGCTGCTGAAATTGACTGTGAATACTGTAGTCTCAACATTTGAAATATCAGTGGTAAAACCAATATAGTTGCCCGACCCCGTTGGCTCCTCGCGGATCTCAATGATCAAGCCATCTGATTTGAGTGAGTCATCGGTATTAAACTCCGTCGGCTCTAATCGGAACTTCTCTACATCATCACTTTGGCTAGTAAACGAAATGGTCTCCGTTTGGCTTACTGCGCCAATGATTGGAGAAGAGCCATCGGCTAAACCTGCTTCGGCAAGTGTTATGCTTGATACAGATTCAATGGTTGGAATATCACCATCAGATATCGTTAACGTTACCGTCGCTGTTTCTACATCGACGTCACCATCGCTAGAGGTGAACACTAAAGACTTAACGATATCGCCAGCTTCGTGGTCTAAATCTCGGTTTGGCTCGAAGCGCACATTACCTTCGATGGTGACGTACACATCGCCTTCGGTGAACGTGAACTTCTGCTCCCCCGTGATGGTTGAGTCTAGAGTTTGAGCCGCACCACCATCGTAAGTGAACTGGGTAATTACCGCCCCATCAGCGCTTTGGGCTGGCATCACATCAATGGTGTTGGTGGTCACAGTACCAGCAGCCAAATCTGCGACGGTTGGCTCAGTGATGTCGAGTGTGCCGTTCGCCATGATTTGAACATCATCACCGATGGTGACTGACAGTGGTGACATGAGTGAATCATCACCATCGCTGTCCACAGCATAGACTGGCAAGTCGAAAGTCAGCTCGTTGTTATCTAGACCATCAGCATGGTCTAACGCTTCAAGTAACGTAAAGGTGTATTGACCAAGAGTGGTTCCCGAGAAGCTCAGTGTAAAGACTGGCACTTCCGTTCCGCCGTCATTAATGAAACCAACGTAGTTACCAGAATCTGCTGGATCTTCTTTTAGCTCTACCGCGATGTTATTTGAGGTTAACGCACCGCCAATATTGAACTCTGATGGTTCAAGTCGGAACTTCTCAACATCATCACTTTGGTTGGTGAACGAGATAGTTTCGGTTTGGCTGAGCGCAACACCACTTGGTACAGAGCCATCGGCAAGCTGCGTTTCCGATAGCGACACGCTTGGCACTGATTCAATGGTTGGGATATCACCATCTGTAATCGTCAGCAGAACCGTTGCAGTTTCGACATCCACATCACCATCGCTCGAAGTCACCACAATCGATTTCACGATTGGACCACTTTCATGGTCGAGGTCGCGATTCGGCTCGAAGCGTACATCACCTTCCAGCGTGATAAATAGAGAACCTTCGGTGAAGATGAACTCTTGCTCACCAGAGTCATCTTGATCAAGCACCAGGGGCGTTCCACCATCGTAAGTGAACTGAGTAATGGTCGCGCCATCAGCACTCTGCTCTGGCATCACATCAATCGTGGTTGTGGTCACCACCCCAGCCGCCAGGTCGGCCACTGTCGGCTCTTCGATGGTCAAGACACCATTACTCATGCCTTGCTCATCATCTTCGATGGTCACGGTGAGTGGCGACATTGCAGAGTCATCGCCGTCACTATCAACGGCAAACACAGGAACATCGAAAATGACCAAGTTTTTGTCCAAACCATCTTCATGGTCTAACGATTCCAGAAGCGTAAAGGTGTACTGGCCTAAATTTGTGTCAGAGAAACTGATGGTAAAGACGTTGGTTTCAACATCGGACGCATCTTTAACAAAGCCAATGTAATCACCAGGGCTGGTCGGGTCTTCTTTGATCTGAACCGCTAAGTTATTCGCTGTTAAAGCACCTAACGTATTGAACAAGGTTGGCTCAATACGGAACGAGACCACATCATCACTTTCATCAGTAAACTGAATAACTTTCGTGTCACTGACCGCAGAGCTCGACGGATCAGATCCGCCTGTTAAATTCGATTCAGACAGTGAGATAGGCGGAATCACATTAATGGTCGGTACATCACCATCAGTAATCGTCAGTGTGACCGTAGAGGTCAGAACATCGTCGTCGCCATCGCTAGATGTGACAACAATGCTCTTAACAATATCGCCAGCCGAGTGGTCTAAATCTCGGTTTGGCTCGAAACGCACTTCACCTTGGGTAGTGATAAACAGCGAGCCCTCTGTGAAGGTAAACTCTTGCTCAGAACTATCCGTTTGATCAAGCGTATAAGCCGTACCATCGTAAGTAAACTGAGTGACGCTGGCACCATCGGCACTTGCGCTAGTTAACACATCGAAGACTGATGTGGTTGGAGTGCCCGATGCTAAGTCAGCGACAGTAGGCTCTTCGATACTCAGAGCCCCGCTCACCATCACTTGGACATCATCGGTTATGGTCACTGACAGCGGTGACATTAACGAGTCATTACCGTCAGTATCAACGGCGTAGACTGATAGATTAAACGTTAGATCGTTATTGCCTCGACCATCCTCGTGATCAATGTTCTCCAACAACGTGAACGAATATTCGCCAAGAGTCGCAGCATTAAAGCTTAGTGTGAAGATCTGCGTTTCAACATTAGTTGCATTGGTCGTGAAACCAACGTAATTGCCCGAGCCTGCTGGGTCTTCTTTCAAATCTATTGGAAGTCCGTCGAATTTCAAAGAGTCATCACTGTTGAACTCGCTTGGCTCTAATCGGAACTTCTCTACATCATCGCTTTGATTAGTAAACGAGATGGTCTCTGTTTGGCTTACTGCGCCAATGATTGGAGAAGAGCCATCGGCTAAATCTGCTTCGGCAAGTGCGATACTTGGTACTGATTCAATGGTTGGAATATCACCATCAGATATCGTAAGCGTTACTGTCGCCGTTTCTACATCAACGTCGCCATCACTTGAAGTAAACACTAAAGACTTAACGATATCGCCAGCTTCATGATCTAAATCTCGATTAGGCTCGAAGCGCACATTACCTTCGATGGTGACGTACAAATCACCTTCCGTGAATGTGAACTTCTGTTCGCCTGTGATGGTCGAGTCTAGGGTTTGAGCCGCACCGCCATCGTAAGTGAATTGGGTAATCACCGCCCCATCAGCACTTTGAGCTGGCATCACATCAATGGTGTTGGTGGTCACAGTACCAGCAGCCAAATCTGCGACGGTTGGCTCAGTGATATCGAGCGTGCCGTTCGCCATGATTTGCACGTCATCACCGATGGTGACTGACAGTGGCGACATCAGTGAATCATCGCCATCGCTGTCTACGGCATAGACAGGCAAGTCGAAAGTCAGCTCGTTGTTATCGAGACCGTCGGCATGGTCTAACGCTTCAAGTAACGTAAAGGTGTATTGACCAAGAGTGGTTTCCGAGAAGCTCAGTGTGAAGACTGGCACTTCCGTACCGCCGTCACTAATGAAGCCAACGTAGTTACCAGAATCTACTGGATCTTCTTTTAGCTCTACCGCGATACTATTTGAGGTTAACGCACCACCAATATTGAATTGGGTTGGTTCAAGTCGGAATTTCTCAACATCATCACTTTGGTTGGTGAATGAGATAGTTTCAGTTTGGCTAACCGCAACACCACTTGGTGCAGATCCATTTGCAAGCTCTGATTCAGACAGCGACACGCTTGGCACTGATTCGATGGTTGGGATATCACCATCTGTAATCGTCAGCAGAACCGTTGCAGTTTCGACATCCACATCACCATCGCTCGAAGTCACCACAATCGATTTCACGATTAGCCCCGACTCATGGTCAAGGTCGCGATTCGGTTCAAAGCGCACATCGCCTTCAAGCGTAATAAACAGGGAGCCCTCGGTGAAGATGAACTCTTGCTCACCCGTATCGGTTTGGTCGAGCACCAGAGGCGCACCACCATCGTAAGTAAACTGAGTGATGGTCGCGCCATCGGCACTTTGCTCTGGCATTACATCAATCGTGGTTGTGGTCACCACCCCAGCTGCCAGATCAGCCACTGTGGGCTCTTCGATGGTCAAGACGCCGTTGCTCATGCCTTGCTCATCATCTTCGATGGTCACGGTGAGTGGCGACATTGCAGAATCATCGCCGTCACTATCAACCGCATACACTGGCAAATCAAAGCTGAGGTTGTTGTTATTTAAGCCATCTTCATGATCTAACGCTTCAAGTAGCGTGAAGGTGTAACGCCCTAGCACAACGTCATCAAAGTTGATGGTAAATACTTCAACTTCTTGATTTAGAGCATTGGTTGTAAACCCTGTGTATTGACCAGAATCCGCAGGAAACTCACGAAGCTCAACCTCTAAACCATTCGAAGTCAGCGCACCTAAAGGATTGAACTCATCAGTCGCAATTCTAAAGTGATCAACATCGTCACTTTGGTTAGTAAATGTAATAGTCTCTGTTTGACTCACTGCTGAGCCACTTGGGGCTGAACCATCAGCAAGATTTGATTCTGAGAGTGAAACAGGAGAAATGACATCAATAGTCGGTACATCGCCATCGGTAATGGTCAGCGTAACCGTAGATGTAAGAACATCGTCGTCACCATCGCTAGAAGTCACAACAATGCTCTTAACAATATCACCAGCCGAGTGGTCTAAATCTCGGTTTGGCTCGAAACGCACTTCACCTTGCGTGGTGATGAACAGCGAACCCTCTGTGAAGAAAAACTCTTGCTCAGAGCTATCCGTTTGGTCGAGTGTATAAGCCGTGCCGTCGTACGTAAACTGAGTGACACTCGCACCATCGGCACTTGCGCTAGTTAGCACATCAAAGACTGATGTAGTTGGCGTTCCCGATGCTAAGTCAACAACAGTAGGCTCGTCGATACTCAGAGCTCCGCTTGCCATCACTTGGATATCATCGGTAATCGTCACTGACAGCGGCGACATTAACGAATCATCACCATCGGTATCAACGGCATAGACTGGTAAGTTAAACGTTAGATCGTTATTACCTTGAATCGGATCGTGGTCAATCGCTTCAAAAAGAGTAAACGTGTATTCACCTAACGTTGTTGAGCTGAAATCTAGTGTAAAGACCGTAGTCTCTGCATTCGAAATATCAGTGGTAAAGCCAATGTAGTTGCCCGATCCTGTTGGCTCCTCGCGGAGCTCAATGATCAAACCGTCTGATTTGAGTGAGTTATCGGTATTAAACTCCGTCGGCTCTAATCGGAACTTCTCAACATCATCGCTTTGGTTGGTAAATGAGATGGTCTCTGTTTGGCTTACTGCGCCAATGATTGGGGAAGAGCCATCGGCTAAATCTGCTTCGGCAAGTGTGATGCTTGGTACTGATTCAATGGTTGGAATATCACCATCAGATATCGTAAGCGTTACTGTCGCCGTTTCTACATCGACGTCGCCATCACTTGAGGTGAACACCAGCGATTTCACTATATCGCCAGCTTCGTGGTCTAAATCTCGGTTTGGTTCGAAGCGCACATTACCTTCGATGGTGACGTACACATCGCCTTCGGTGAACGTGAACTTCTGTTCGCCTGTGATGGTTGAGTCTAGAGTTTGAGCAGTACCACCATCGTAAGTGAACTGGGTAATCACCGCCCCATCAGCGCTTTGCGCTGGCATCACATCAATGGTGTTGGTGGTTACCGTACCAGCAGCCAAATCTGCTACGGTTGGCTCAGTGATATCGAGCGTGCCGTTCGCCATGATTTGCACATCATCACCGATGGTGACTGACAGTGGCGACATCAACGAGTCATCACCATCAGAATCCACCGCATAGACAGGTAAATCGAACATTAACTCATTGTTATCTAAGCCATCGGCATGGTCTAACGCTTCAAGTAGTGTGAAGGTGTATTGACCAAGAGTGGTTCCCGAGAAGCTCAGTGTAAAGACTGGCACTTCCGTTCCGCCGTCATCGATAAAGCCAACGTAGTTACCAGAATCTACTGGATCTTCTTTTAGCTCTACCGTGATGTTATTTGATGTTAACGCACCGCCAATATTAAACTCTGATGGTTCGAGTCGGAACTTCTCAACGTCATCACTTTGGTTGGTGAACGAGATAGTTTCAGTTTGACTGACCGCAACGCCACTAGGTGTAGAGCCATCGGCCAGATCAGATTCAGACAGCGACACGCTTGGCACTGATTCGATGGTTGGGATATCACCATCTGTAATCGTCAGCAGAACCGTTGCAGTTTCGACATCCACATCACCATCGCTCGAAGTCACCACAATCGATTTCACGATTGGACCACTTTCATGGTCAAGGTCGCGATTCGGTTCAAAGCGCACATCACCTTCAAGCGTGATAAACAGGGAGCCTTCGGTGAAGATGAACTCTTGCTCACCAGAGTCATCTTGATCGAGCACCAGAGGCGTACCACCATCGTAAGTAAACTGAGTGATGGTCGCGCCATCCGCACTCTGCTCTGGCATCACATCAATCGTGGTTGTGGTCACCACCCCAGCTGCCAGATCGGCTACTGTCGGCTCTTCGATGCTCAAGACACCGTTAATCATGCCTTGTTCATCATCTTCGATGGTCACGGTAAGTGGCGACATTGCAGAGTCATCACCGTCACTATCAACGGCAAACACAGGAACATCGAAAATGACCGTGTTTTTGTCCAAACCGTCTTCATGGTCGAGCGCTTCCAGAAGCGTAAAGGTGTACTGGCCTAAATTTGTATCAGAGAAACTGATGGTAAAGACGTTGGTTTCAACATCGGAAGCATCTTTAACAAAGCCAATGTAATCACCTGAATTGTTTGAATCTTCTTTAATCTGAACCGCTAAGTTATTCGCTGTTAAAGCACCTAACGTATTGAACAAGGTTGGCTCAATACGGAACGAGACCACATCATCACTTTGGTTCGTGAATTGAATGACTTTGGTATCACTGACTGGTGAATTGCTTGGAGCTGAACCATCAGAAAGGTTGGATTCTGAAAGTGAAACAGGCGGAATCACGTTAATTGTCGGTACATCACCATCGGTAATGGTCAGCGTAACCGTAGAAGTAAGAACATCATCGTCACCATCGCTAGAAGTCACAACAATGCTCTTAACAATATCACCAGCCGAGTGGTCTAAATCTCGGTTTGGCTCAAAGCGTACTTCACCTTGGGTGGTGATAAATAGCGAGCCCTCTGTGAAGATAAACTCTTGCTCAGAACTATCCGTTTGATCAAGCGTATAAGCCGTACCATCGTAAGTAAACTGAGTGACGCTGGCACCATCGGCACTTGCGCTAGTTAACACATCGAAGACTGATGTGGTTGGAGTGCCCGATGCTAAGTCAGCGACAGTAGGCTCTTCGATATTCAGAGCACCGATCGCCATCACTTGAACATCATCGGTGATCATCACTGAAAGCGGTGACATTAACGAGTCATCACCGTCAGTATCAACGGCATAAACTGGTAGATTAAACGTTAGATCGTTATTGCCTTGAATCGGATCGTGGTCAATCGCTTCAAAAAGAGTAAACGTGTATTCACCTAACGTTGTTGAGCTGAAATCCAGTGTAAAGACCGTAGTCTCTGCATTCGAAACATCGGTGGTAAAGCCAATGTAGTTGCCCGACCCTGTTGGCTCCTCGCGGAGCTCAATGATCAAACCATCTGATTTGAGTGAGTTATCGGTATTAAACTCCGTCGGCTCTAATCGGAACTTCTCTACATCATCACTTTGGCTAGTAAACGAAATGGTCTCGGTTTGGCTTACTGCGCCAATAATTGGGGAAGAGCCATCGGCTAAATCTGCTTCGGAAAGTGCGATGCTTGGCACTGATTCAATGATTGGGATGTCACCATCAGATATCGTAAGCGTTACTGTCGCCGTTTCTACATCAACGTCGCCATCGCTTGAGGTGAACACTAAAGACTTAACGATATCGCCAGCTTCGTGGTCTAAATCTCGGTTTGGCTCGAAGCGTACATTACCTTCGATGGTGACGAACACATCGCCTTCGGTGAACGTGAACTTCTGTTCGCCCGTGATGGTTGAGTCTAGAATTTGAGCCGCACCGCCATCGTAAGTGAACTGGGTAATTACCGCCCCATCAGCACTTTGAGCGGGCATCACATCAATGGTATTGGTGGTCACCGTACCAGCCGCCAAATTTGGCTCGGTGATATCAAGCGTGCCGTTCGCCATGATTTGCACGTCATCACCTATGGTGACTGACAGTGGCGTCATGAGTGAATCATCACCATCGCTGTCTACGGCATAGACAGGCAAGTCGAAAGTCAGTTCGTTGTTATCTAGACCATCAGCATGGTCTAACGCTTCAAGTAACGTAAAGGTGTATTCACCAAGAGTGGCTCCCGAGAAGCTCAGTGTGAAGACTGTCACTTCCGTACCGCCGTCATTAATATAACCAACGTAGTTACCAGAATCTGCTGGATCTTCTTTTAGCTCTACAGCGATGTTATTTGAGGTTAACACCCCACCAATATTGAACTCTGTTGGTTCAAGTCGGAACCTCTCAACATCATCACTTTGGTTGGTGAACGAGATAGTTTCGGTTTGGCTAACCGCAACACCACTTGGTGCAGAGCCATCGGCCAGATCAGATTCAGACAGCGACACGCTTGGTACTGATTCGATGGTTGGGATATCACCATCCGTAATCGTCAGCAGAACCGTCGCAGTTTCGACATCCACATCACCATCGCTAGAAGTCACCACTATTGATTTCACGATTGGACCACTTTCATGGTCGAGGTCGCGATTCGGTTCAAAGCGCACATCACCTTCAAGCGTGATAAATAGGGAGCCCTCGGTGAAGATGAACTCTTGCTCACCCGTATCTGTTTGATCGAGCGTCAGTGGCGCACCACCATCGTAAGTAAGCTGAGTGATGGTCGCGCCATCGGCACTCTGCTCTGGCATCACATCAATCGTGGTTGTGGTCACCACCCCAGCCGCCAGATCCGCCACTGTCGGCTCTTCAATGGTCAAGACACCGTTACTCATGCCTTGCTCATCATCTTCGATGGTCACGGTGAGTGGCGACATTGCAGAATCATCGCCGTCACTATCAACCGCATACACTGGCAAATCAAAGCTGAGGTTGTTGTTATCTAAGCCATCTTCATGATCTAACGCTTCAAGTAGCGTGAAGGTGTAACGCCCTAGCACAACGTCATCAAAGTTGATGTTAAAGACTTCAACTTCTTGATTTAGAGCATTGGTTGTAAACCCTGTGTATTGACCAGAATCTGCAGGAAACTCACGAAGCTCAACCTCTAAGCCATTTGAAGTCAGTGTACCTAAAAGATTGAACTCATCAGTCGCAATTCTAAAGTGATCAACATCGTCACTTTGGTTAGTAAAAGAGATGGTCTCTGTTTGACTCACTGCTGAGCCACTTGGGGCTGAACCATCAGCAAGGCTTGATTCTGAGAGTGAAACAGGAGGAATGACATCAATAGTCGGTACATCGCCATCGGTAATGGTCAGCGTAACCGTAGAAGTCAGAACATCATCGTCACCATCGCTAGAAGTCACAATAATGCTCTTAACAATATCACCTGCCGAATGGTCTAAATCTCGGTTTGGCTCAAAGCGTACTTCACCTTGGGTGGTGATAAATAGTGAACCCTCTGTGAAGGTAAACTCTTGCTCAGAGCTATCCGTTTGGTCGAGCGTGTAAATAGTGCCATCATAAGTGAACTGAGTGACGCTGGCACCATCAGCACTTGGCGAAGTCAATACATCAACCGTACTTGTCGTAACTGTGCCTGCGTTCAAGGCTGCTTGATTCGGTTCTGTCACGTTCAAGCCGGCATCTTGCATAACCTGCACATCATCATTGATATTCACAACCAGTTGACTAATTGCGGTTTTATCACCATCCGTATCGATGGCCAAAATAGGAATATCAAAAGATAACAGGTTGTTACCTTGTATAGGTCTATGATCAAACGCTTCGAGTAGCACAAACGTAAAATCACCGATGTTTGTTTGATCAAAAGTCAGTGTGAATACAGGTGTTTCAGTGTTTGATATGTCAGTCGTGTAGCCAAGATAACTACCCGAACCTGCTGGCTCCTCTCGAATTTCAACGATCAAGCCATTCGATGTTAACGAATCATCTCGATTAAACTGCCCGACCACAACTTCGATTCGTGCGACGTCATCGCTCGCTTCAGTAAATGAAATCGTATTCTTTGAGTCGACAGAAACGCCACTAGGTGCCGAACCATCAATAAGGCCTGATTCGTCGAGCGTGACACTTGGAACATTATCAATGGTTGGATCATCACCATCAGTAATCGTTAAGATGACTGTTGCCGTGTCTATATCGACATCACCATCACTTGATGTCAGGACCACCGTTTTAACGATATCACCATTGGCTTGGTCGAGATTACGATTCGGCTCAAAACGCACATCGCCATCAAGTGTTACGAAAAGCGAGCCCTCTAAGAATTGGAACTCTTGCTCACTCGTATCGTCAGGGTCCAACGTTCGAATGGCACCATCGAAAGTAAAGCGTGTTATCGCGGCACCATCCGCACCTTGTACTGGAAGAACATTGATTGTCTCGGTTGTCACCACTGACTGCGTCAGTACCGCTAAAGTCGGTTCTCGAATACTTAACACACCATTTTGCATACTCTGCAAATCATCACCGATGGTGACGGCCAGCGCAGCGCCGAGTGAATCATCACCATCAGAATCGACCGCATAAACTGGAAGTTCGAAAGTGAGTTCGTTATTCGACTGACCGTCGGCATGCTCTAACGACTCAAGCAGTGTGAAGGTATATTCACCGAGCGTGGAACCAGAAAATTCAAGGGTAAAGACTGGTGTTTCAGTATTTGATGCGTCCGTTACAAAACCAATATAGTTTCCAGAACCTGCTGGCTCCTCTTTCAAACTTACAACCAAGCCATTCGACGTTAACGCACCGCTGGTATTAAATTCAGTACTCTCAAGTCTAAAACGAGCGACATCATCACTACCCGGCGTAAAGTCTATGGTTTGGGTTGAGCTAACATCTGAGCCCGTTGGAGATGAACCAGAAGCTAAGTCTGGCTCTTGCAAAGTAACACTCGGTATATCGTTAATGGTTGGGATTTGACCATCAGTGATAGAAATTTGTAGTAAAGAAGAGTCTGTATCACCATCGCCATCAACCGCGTTAAACGTAATGTCTTGGATGATGGTTTCATTCGCTGAATGATCTATATCGCGCGCGACCACAAATGTAATATCACCGTTCAAAGCAATATTGAGCGTACCTGCATCAAACACGAAAGCTTGTTGAACCGCAGCATCTTGTTGAAGGTCTAGATTATATGTTGTGCCATCGTAGACAAAAGACTGTACCGTCGCATCATCAGCACCAGTGAAGTTGAATACGTTATAAGAAACCGTTGATTCACCCACTAGCGTTGGCTCATCAAGTGCGACACTGTTATCAATTAACTCGACAACATCGTCCACTACCGTCACTACTATCAGAGCAGCTTGAGCTTCCCCTGAACCACCAGCCAAAGAAGAACGATCGCCGTCTGTGTCAACGGCATAGATAGGTAACTCAAAACTCAATTCTGCATCTTGCGAGCCTTGATGAGTAAGCGAATCAATAAGTGTGAACTCATAGGAACCTAATACTGGACTATCGACAGCGACTTCAAAAACGACCGTTCGCACGCCATCTAAAATAACGAAACCCTCGTAATTTCTCACGCCATTGACTTCACTAACTAACTCCAGCGCAACAGGCTCTCCGTTAGAAAGTAGACTGCCATCGGTATTAAACTCCAATGGTTCTAGTTCATGATGGTCAATGATATCACTGGCGAAGGTATCTGAATCAACAGAGCCCGAACCTGTGACCGTTCCTACGCCCTCTTCTGAGCCGCCAACAAGGCCACTCTCTTGGACGGAAATTGGATCGACTGAATTGACCGTTGGTCGGTCGCCATCCGAGATCGTGATATTTAAAGTGCTCACCACCGAGTCTTGGTCGAAGTCAGTGATTGTAACGGGCAGTGAAAACTCGAGAGAGTCAGAGCCAATCTGTTCTATCGGTTTGAACTGTTGGAAGTGGTATTCGCCGTTCGTGTCCACTGACACCGTTAAAACAACCTCTCCTCGTCCTAAAATAGACAAGGTAATTTCGGTACCGTCATCTGAAAGTTGCGCGAGTGTATTTTGGTTATCACTCAAAATACCATCGAATTGAGACAGCGAAGACGAATCAAATACCACAGACGCGAGACGATCACTCTCAATAGAAACCAAGCTACCCTCAATCAACGTCGTGTTAGTTTCTGGATTAGTAATCGTGACTGTCTCAGGAATTGGGTCGGCACCATCTAAAATAGCGACACCAACAGAGATAGGTGCTGCGATAGCATTACCACCTATGTCAGCACCTTCGATGTCAAAGGTAAGAGTGATTTGGTTATCAATGTATGAAACTTGCCCATCGCTCACCGAAGGAACATGATCAATAGGAGCAGACAACGTGGAAGTAAGCGTCAAGTTTACATTCGAGCCTGAGCTGATGGTGTCGATATCAATGCTCAGCACTTCCGCACCATTTTGAGTACCAACAATGGCGTTTTCAGTAGCATCATAAGCAAACTGAACCGCAACGCCACCGGACGTAATGTCATTGTTAAGTTCGCTAAGCAGAGTCGACAAGGAAGCAGCAGTTGGTACAAAAGAGTTAGGGTCTAAATCGAGGCTACCACTTTGAATGAGTTGACTTGTAGAGATAATTTGAGGATAGGTTCCTTGAGATAGTGAGCCTTCCGTTAAACTTTGAGAAAAACTTTGCCCGCCCGATGATGCCGTGACGTCAGTTCTAAATCCATCGTCATCTTCATCAACATCTTCTTGCGCTAACGCTGAGGTTTCAAAAAACGTTGCAGGTCGCGTTTCGGTATAATTGTAATCAATGGTCACAAAGCCTGCGTTGGCAGAGCCACTAGCTCCCCCAGCAGCAGTCGCTTCTAATATCTCAGTAGGATCTTCCCCTGCTAGAATTGCCTCTTGAATCGCTGCAATATTATCGGCATCGAATGCTTCATTCCCCGTTTGAACAAAGTCTATTTCAACGTCGCCACCGACAGGCTGCTCTCGCCAAGCGAATGCATCATCAAGACAGCCGACACAATTCTCGTCAACATTCACCTCGCCATTCGCTTGAACAAGCACCAACTTAGCGCCTTTCGAGGTAATGATAATCTCATTGTCACGAATGGTGTCGCCCGCTTTCAATTTTCGGGCGCTACCATCTGGGCGCATGACAACCACATCACCACTTACTTGCTGAACTATTGCTGCGTTACGCAAAACTTCGACATCCATATGTCCCCCTAGATGCACGAATCGATGTTCTCAAATCGTGCAAAAAATTTTAGTAAGCGCGAATTGGGCTGCTACTTAAATTCAGCCTCTGTTTTATCTCTAATTATCAATCTTTAAGTTATCGAGCTCTGATTTTGTTCTTGCTCTCTGTTTTCGAACTCAATTACTGTTAAGACTAGTATTTCCTTAAGAAAATTCCATTTTTGGTAGCAATCGGCCACATATAAAACAACATGCTCTTAATTAATGTGCTTTCTAATAATAAGTCAGTGCAAATAAGGACTTACTATTCTCATTATTGATAAACGCACTGACTTGGGTAATTTGATCTCTCGTGCATTCACTCGATACGTGGGAATGGCAACGTATGCGTCCTAAAATAGCGCTACGTTAAAAACTCTATACCTATTAGCATGACAAACAAAAAAGCCACTACCCGTACGAGCAGTGGCTTGAAAATAGATATAACTTTGAATAAATCAGTTAGCTAGACGGTTTGCTGTCCAAACATACAAAAGCTCTAGAGCAATAGTTGCTCCCGCTAACGCCGTAATGTCACTTTGGTCATAAGCCGGTGATACTTCAACAACATCCATTCCGACCATATTCACACCTTGAAGACCACGAATGATCTTCAAGATTTTGTCTGAATTCAACCCACCACAAACTGGTGTTCCTGTACCAGGAGCAAAAGCCGGGTCTAAGCAGTCAATGTCGAACGTCAGATAAACAGGCTTATCGCCAACCGTCTGCTTAATACGAGATACAATCTCATCGACGCTCAGATCATTTGCTTCCATCGCATTGATAACGTTAAAGCCATGATCATCTTTGTCATACTCTGTACGAATCCCGACTTGAACCGAGTGTTCTTTCGAAATTAGCCCTTCGTTTGGCGCATGATAGAACATAGTACCGTGGTCATAACGACTGCCGTGGCTGTAAGTATCCGTATGCGCATCAAAATGAATCAGAGCCATCTCGCCATACTTTTTCGCGTAAGCACGCAGCAAAGGCAATGTGATGAAGTGATCACCGCCTAGACCTAATAGCGTTTTACCACTATTGAGGATTTCGGTCGCCGCTGCTTCTAGTCGAACGGTTAAATCTTCAGCATCGCCGGTATCAAACACTAAGTCACCCGAGTCAATAACCTTGGTGTGATCGAAGACGTTAAAGTCCCAAGGGAACTTCTTACCTTCCCACGCCAAGTTTACTGAGGCACGGCGAATCGCATCAGGGCCTAATCGCGCACCCGGTCGACCAGATGTCGCCATATCTAACGGTGCACCTAGCACAACGACATCAGCTTCTGCATCCACTGGATTTTGCACCAATGGACGACGCATGAAGGTCATTGCATTGGAGTACAATGAATAGTCTTTTTTAGTAAACAGATCGTTCATTAAAAATCCTCTAAGTAAGTGTAACCCATCAAGCCTTGTTCCAACTCAGCAAGCACGTTTTGCTGCTCCTCTTGTGGGACTTTAGCACTGACCATCTCTTCATAGTTTTGACGAATCAAATCTACATCAATGTGCACGTAGCGCATCATGTCCGCAACCGTGTCACCTTCGTTGATGTAATCTAGGTTCGCCTTACCATCGTTGTCGACATTCACAACCACGCTATGCGTATCACCAAATAGGTTATGCATATCACCCAAGATCTCTTGGTATGCGCCAACCAAGAAGAAACCCATCAAGTACGGTTCATCTGGATTCCATGCTGGTACTGGCAACGTCGTTTCGATACCTTGACCATCAACATACTGATCGATGGTGCCGTCTGAATCACAAGTAATATCCAGCACCACTGCACGTCGCTCGTCTACACGATCTAGACCGCTTAGTGGCAACACAGGGAACACCTGATCAATACCCCATGCGTCTGGTAGCGATTGGAATAGTGAGAAGTTCACGAAGAACTTATCAGCCAATCGATCATTTAACTCATCCAAAATTGGACGGTGGTAGCGGTTCTTTGTGCTCATCAACTGGTTCAATTCGTAGTTGATGCGTAAAGAGATCTGCTCAGCCCAAGCTCTGCTTTGAAGGTTCAACATACCAGTCGCAAACTGATTATGTGCTTCTGCAATATCACTTTGGGTATCGTTGTAAATCTCAATCAAGGCACGGTCATCGCTGCCATCTCTGAGTGACTGAAAGTTACGCCACATGTTTTTTAATAATTGTGGCGCGTCTTCTTCAGGCTCAACAATCACCTCTGGTGAGTAACTTTCGGTACCAATTACATTCGTGATCAACACTGCGTGGTGCGCTGTCAAAGAGCGACCAGATTCAGAAATGATCACCGGCATTGGCTGTTGGTACTGCTTACAAATGTCACCCACTGTCATCACGATATTGCGTGCGTACTCTAAGAGACCGTAGTTCATCGAGTTAGAAGACTGGCTACGTGTACCATCGTAGTCCACAGCTAGTCCGCCACCCACATCGATGTAATCCAGTTGAGCACCAATATCACGCAGTTCACAGTAAAAACGCGCAGCTTCACTCACCCCATTTCGTACGTCACGAATGTTTGCCATTTGTGAGCCTAAGTGAAAGTGAACTAGCTCTAACGCTTCTAATTGTTCTTCCGCTTTCAAACGCTCAATCACAGTAAGCACTTGAGATGCAGACAAGCCGAACTTCGACTTCTCACCACCACTTGCCTGCCACTTACCTGCCCCCTGAGAAGCCAAGCGAATACGTAGACCTAAGCGTGGTTTCACACCCAGTGCTTTCGCTTCTTGGAGCACAAGATCAAGCTCAGACAGCTTTTCAAGTACGATGAAAACTTTGTGACCCAGTTTCTCACCAATCAAAGCCAAACGAACATACTCGCGGTCTTTGTAGCCATTACAAACAATCACTGAACTCGCTTTTTGCGCTAGCGCAAGCACAGCCAATAGCTCTGGTTTGCTGCCCGCTTCTAGGCCCAATTGTTTTTGTTCTAGCTGAGCTTGGCTTGCCAAAATCTCATCTACGACTTCTTTCTGCTGGTTTACTTTAATTGGGTAAACCAGTAAGTAGCGATTGTCATATTGGTATTCATCGATAGCTTGGTTGAACGCATTACAAATATTATGAACTCGCTGATGAACAATCTGCGGGAATCGCACCAATGCAGGTAAGCCGACATTCTTCTGTTCAAGCTGCTTTACAATATTGCTCAAAGGAATTTGATGATCCGTTTTACTTGGAGAGACATACACTTCTCCATTGTCATCAATACCGTAGAAACCTTGGCTCCAGTGCTTTACGTTATATTCTGCACGGATGCGATCTAAATTAACTGATTGTTCCATTTCAAGAGACCTCACAATATAGGGCCATCACCAAGCAACGCCCTATTCATACATACGGCATTACCCAAGTTAAATCGACGCTTTACGATTCATTGGGCGCATTAACTGATATTCTGGCGAGCGAGTCCAATCATAGATATTTGTCGTCTCGACAATCGTTTCTTTAATCACGTGTGAGATAACGGTACACCAAGGCCTGCCACCAGTTCAGGTACTAATACGCGGTGAACATTGAGTTAGTTTTTTTTCGCTACGTGCATAAAAACCGCCTCCTTTTGCTCCTATCACACATGTTTTCTCTGCACAGTTTTTAAACTTTTTCTGGTTGTAACTTGTAAAACGGAGATGGCTAGTATAAATTTAAACCACTGACCGATCGGTCAGTCAGCAAAATGGGGAATAAAATACAATGAACCACAATCCAATAACAAATGATGAATCCACCGT
Organism: Vibrio fortis; assembly: GCF_024347475.1. NCBI lineage: Bacteria > Pseudomonadati > Pseudomonadota > Gammaproteobacteria > Vibrionales > Vibrionaceae > Vibrio > Vibrio fortis. The sequence continues at coordinate 1,353,231 of NZ_AP025487.1, read as the reverse complement.
CAGTGTAGATATGAACGCGACGTTTTCGGCTCAACAAGCACGCTTTCGTTCAAACTCAAATCCCGATATTAAATCGCGTCAAGAAGATCTGGCACGCTTGAAGGCGCTGCTCGTTCGTTATCAAGACCAACTCATCGAAGCCCTATCTGAAGATTATGGCCAAAGAGCAAAATACGACTCTTTGATCGCCGATATCACGCCTTCGTTGCATTTGATTGACTACAACCGAAAGCATCTAAAAAAATGGATGAAGCCTTCTCGTCGAGGTGCCGGTTTGATGCTTCAGCCTGCAAAAGTGCGTGTTCATTATCAGCCACTAGGTGTTATTGGAATCATTGTTCCTTGGAACTTCCCTATCATGTTATCAATCGGCCCACTTGCTACAGCTTTAGCCGCTGGCAATACAGCGATGATGAAAATGTCTGAGTTCACACCCGCAACAAACCGTGTGTTGAAAAAGATGTTGAGCGAAGGATTCAGTGAAGATCAAATCTCGATCATTGAGGGTGAAGCGGATATCGCAGCGCAATTCAGCGCCCTTCCGTTCGACCATATTATGTTTACTGGCTCGACAGCCGTTGGCAAACATGTGATGAAAGCAGCTTCTGCTAACCTAACCCCGGTGACGCTTGAGCTAGGTGGTAAATCGCCAACCGTTATCGCACCGGATATGGATATCATGGACGCAGTTCAACGAATCCTATTTTCGAAAAGTCTCAACGCTGGTCAAATCTGTGTCGCACCAGACTACATCCTACTCCCTAAAGCGAAAGTAAATGAGTTTGTTGACGCTTATAAAAGTTACTTCAAAAAGCTCTACCTTGCGGGACTTGAGAGCAAAGATCTCACCTCTGTGATCAATTTACGTCAATACACTCGACTAAAAAGTGTCATTGAGGATGCAGAGCAGAAAGGCGCAACCATTCATACTGTCAGTGAGCAAGCTCAAGATGACGTAAACCACCGTATGACTCCGCATCTGCTGACTGAAGTCAACGACGATATGCTCGCATTGCAAGAAGAGTTGTTTGGTCCGATATTGCCTATCGTCCCTTATGAGTCTTTGGATGAAGCTATTGATTACATTAACGACCGTCCGCGCCCACTGGCTCTTTACATCATGAGTCATGACAACGAAGTACAAGAGAAATTACTGTCTAAAACGCATTCCGGCGGCGTGTGCATCAATGACTCTCTTGTTCATGTTGCAGTGGATGACGCTCCTTTTGGTGGTATTGGCCCATCGGGCATGGGGCATTATCACGGAATCGAGGGCTTCAAAACCTTCAGCCATGCGAAAACGGTTCTGAGCCGAGGAAAAATCAACTACACAAAACTATTGCACCCTCCGTATAATAGCTTGTTCAAGAAATTGATTTTTAAAGTGATTAACCGATGACCACCAAAAGACAGCAGATTTTAGATTCCGCACTTCAACTCTTCGCTGAACAAGGTGTTGAAGGCACATCAACCGCTCAAATTGCTAAAGCGGCAGGTGTAGCAAAGGCGACTCTGTTCCATCACTTTGAAAACAAATCACTACTGGTTGATGAGCTATTCAGAGAGTTGAAGCAGGCACTGTTTAAGAGTATTTTTCAGGATCTAGATTCGACGTCAGAACCGCTCTATTTAAAGATGAGCCAACTGTGGAAAGTCGGGATCGATTGGGCCGCTGCTCATCCAACAGCGATGAAGTTCTTTTCTAACATTCATTTTCATCCGGCAACCGAAGCGAGACAGACCATTGTTTCCGAAATGTTTGCTACCTTGGATAACAATGTACGTTTAGGACAAGAAGCTGGTGATCTGATGACGTTAGACATCGAATTAGTGCGCTATTTCATTCATAGCCACTTCTTAATATCGGTCAACTGGCTGCTAGACCAACCACAGCTATCCGCAGAACAACAGCAGAGCTATGTTCAGCAAAGTTTTGACATGTGTTGGCGAGCGATTGGTGGCCAAACCCAATAATTAGTTTTATTACTTTCTCTCTTAACAAAGCCAGCTTCTATAGTTGGCTTTGTTTTGGGGTACACTGGACAAATTAAACCCATAAGTCTTCCACTCTTCTCGGTTTCGATACCGTGACAGCCCTCGCAATCAATAGCTAAGCCACGTACACTACCCCTCTCAAAATAAAACACCATCAGAAGGCTTAGATTTGCAAACTCTAGAACAACTACAATCCGGACAATTATTGGGATCAACACATTTGAAACTGGCAGAAGGCCTCAAAACGTTCCCAATGGAAATCATAGAGCTTGCAGACACCCTTGAGGTACTCGACCTTTCAGGAAATGCCTTGTCAGAGCTTCCGAAAGAATTAGCGAAACTGACCAAGCTACGCATTATCTTTGCTTCTAATAACCAGTTTACTCATCTTCCAGAAGTGTTAGGCGACCTGCCAAACCTTGAGATGGTCGGCTTTAAGACCAATCAAATCAAAACAGTTAGTGAGAAATCCTTACCACAGAAATTACGTTGGTTAATTCTGACTGATAACGCCATTGAAATGCTGCCTGAAAGCTTAGGACACCGCCCAAGGCTGCAAAAACTCGCTCTGGCAGGAAATCAAATTAAAGCACTGCCACGCAGCATGGAAAACTTGCTGAACCTTGAGTTGATTCGCCTTTCTGCTAACCAGCTCTCTGAGTTTCCTGAATTGCTCGTCAAACTACCGAAACTCGCATGGCTTGCGTTTGCCGGAAACCCTTTCTGTAAGCATCCTAAATCGCTAGACAGTGTGCCACAGGTAACGACAGCGAGTTACAGTCTGAACCACGTGCTTGGTCAAGGAGCCAGCGGTGTCATTTCTCACGCAAACTGGCAAGATGAGAAGTTCGCATTTCCAAATGAAGTCGCTGTTAAAGTATTTAAAGGTGAAGTGACTAGCGATGGCTACCCGCATGATGAGTTAGAGGCGTGTCTCCAAGCTGGTCATCACGATAATCTCGTTAAGTCCATTGCACAGGTTGATGATGGCAAAGACCTAGCATTGGTGATGGAGCTTATCCCGGAGACCTACTACAACTTAGGTTTACCACCAACACTCGAAACCTGTACGCGTGATACTTTCAAAGAGGGCTTTGAACTTTCAATCACTCAAATCACTAGTATTGTTGAGCAGATGATTGATGTCTTTAATCACTTACACGACAACAAAGTTTGTCACGGTGATCTCTATGCGCACAACACGCTTGTGAATGCACAGGGTGAAATGATTTTTGGTGATTTCGGAGCGGCTACCATTTATGGCTATTTAACCGAAAAACAGCAATCAGGAATAAAGGCGATTGAAGCTAGAGCACTTAAGCACTTCATCGACGACCTATTAAGTGTTTGCCGCAAAGAGGATCTCGACTCTCAGCAACACCGAGCGCTCACTCAGTTAACATTCTAGAGCTAAGAAACACATCGACTCAATGATGATGTAAATCGTCATTGAGTCGAAAGTTAAGCAAAACTATCGCTATTAGCTTGTCACAGCTTCCACTTGAAAAAGCTTTAAATAAGAGTGCAATTCATCGTTCTTATATTCGATGGCTGAGTGGATATTCTCACCTCGGTTGGCAATCACAACAAAGCGATATTGATTGTCGCCCTTCTCTATCGACACTTCCAACAAACCATTATTCAAACGCCAACGGCCGGACGTTTCGAAGCGATCAAATAGACGATACTCGTTGAGCCTGCCATCAGGATGAAAATGCACCTCTGTGATATATCCCGCTGGACAACTCTTTACCCAAACTCGGTCAGAGACATCATCATTGGTGAGTTCTCGTTTCTGCTGACGCCAGGTATGAAATTCAGGTTCCATCGCCCATTCAGGTATTAGCGCCGCTATATCCAATAACTCGTTCTGCTTCACTTCTTTGCAATATAGCTGAAGAAAAGTTTTCTGTGCTGGATTGCTCATTCAATCTCGCCTCGCGCTTGATTAGACCAACTCGTAAGAGACAACATAAAGCTGAGAGATACCCGGATAGATGTCTTGAATCACATCTTTCAGTACTTGCAGTGTCATGTTTTCTTGCTGAGCATGGAACTCACCTAGCTCATCAAACAGAATTGGCTCTACGCTGATGATCTTAAGGTTGCAGAACACACGTCCCTCTTCTAACGTTGAGACTTCGACAACGCTACCCGGTTGGTAGTCACGTTCAGATTCATCACGGATGGTAATGGTCTTTTTTCCGGAAAGAATATCAGCTTCGAAACGTTCGAAGAACGTCATAGTGGTAGGTGCGGTCATAGATTTCAATCGCTTGTCATTAAAAATTAGATACTTGTTTATATAACAGAATATCTAGCGAAGCGAATTAAAATTGGATGCGAGATGCGAGATGCGAGATGCGAGATGCGAGATGCGAGATGCGAGATGCGAGATGCGAGAGAATATGACAAGGCCAAATTGCGGGCAATAAAAAAGGAGAGCCTAAGCTCTCCTTCTCTTAATCCTAAATGCAAACTCTAATTAAAGAGCAGCTTTTGCTTTTTCAACTAGAACTGCGAATGCAGCTTTGTCGAATACCGCGATGTCAGCAAGGATCTTACGGTCGATCTCGATAGATGCTTTCTTAAGACCGTTGATGAAACGGCTGTAAGATAGACCATTCTGACGAGATGCAGCGTTGATACGTGCAATCCATAGTTGACGGAATTGACGTTTCTTGTTGCGACGGTCACGGTAAGCGTATTGACCAGCTTTAGTAACTGCTTGGAAAGCTACGCGGTAAACACGAGAACGTGCACCGTAGTAACCTTTAGCTTGTTTTAGAACTTTCTTATGACGTGCACGAGCTTGTACACCACGTTTTACGCGAGGCATTATGCTTCTCCTAAACTAAACGATTATTAAACTAAAAAGAATTAAGCGTATGGCATCATACGAGCAACTGCAGCCACTTCACACTTAGGAAGGATTGCATTTGGACGTAGCTGACGCTTGTTCTTAGTAGTACGCTTAGTCAGGATGTGACGTTTACCAGCGTGCTTAAACTTAATACCACCAGCAGTTTTCTGGAAACGCTTAGCAGCACCTTTGTTGGTTTTCATCTTAGGCATGATGAATAACTCCGCATTGTTGAGTTGTTAATAACAATAGTAATTAGGGCGAATAAAACCCCGCAACCAGAGGCTGCAGGGTTCAATTACTTGCAAAGCCGTTAATTACTTCTTTTTAGGGGCCAATACCATGATCATCTGGCGACCTTCGATTCGAGTCGGGAAAGATTCTACAACAGCTAAATCTACTGTATCTTCTTTCAGACGATTCAAAACGTCGACACCGATGTCTTGGTGAGCCATTTCGCGGCCACGGAAGCGAATTGTTACCTTCACTTTGTTGCCGTCTTCTAGGAAACGCGTCAGGTTGCGTAGTTTTACCTGATAGTCTCCAATATCAGTTCCAGGACGGAATTTTACTTCCTTAATCTGGATCTGCTTTTGCTTCTTCTTCTGCTCTTTCGCAGCTTTGCTCTTCTCGAAGAGGAACTTACCGTAGTCCATCACACGACAAACTGGCGGCTCGGCGTTAGGGCTGATCTCTACAAGATCCATACCAGCTTCAACAGCTGCATCAAGCGCTTCTTGGATAGAAACGATACCAACGGCTTCGCCGTCAGCGCCTGTTAGACGAACTTCACGTACGCCACGAATTTCACCGTTTAAACGATGCTGGTTTTGTTTGGCCGGTTGTTGGCCACGTCTTCCGCCTTTAATAGCTTATTCCTCCAGATTGAGCTTACGGCTTGAAACCTCGGCTTGGATGTAAGAAATAAAGTCATCCACTTTAAACTTGCCTAGGTCTTTGCCTTTACGTGTACGTACTGCAATTTCGCCGGCTTCCATTTCTTGGTCACCACATACGAGCATGAACGGTACACGTTTCAAAGTGTGTTCGCGAATTTTAAAGCCAATCTTCTCATTTCTCAAGTCTGCTTTGACTCTAAATCCACTTTTTTGCAGTTTTTTCGTAATTTCTTGTACGTATTCCGACTGTTTGTCGGTAATGCCCATTACGACTGCTTGTTCTGGCGCCAACCACGTTGGGAAGAAGCCAGCGTATTCTTCAATTAGAATACCGATGAAGCGCTCTAGAGAACCTAAAATCGCGCGGTGAATCATAACTGGCGTGTGACGCTCGTTATCTTCACCTACGTAAGTTGCACCTAAACGCTCTGGTAATGCAAAATCGAGCTGCACTGTACCACATTGCCATGCACGGTCCAAACAATCATGCAAAGTAAATTCAATCTTAGGTCCGTAGAACGCACCCTCGCCTTCTTGAATCTCGTATGCAATCTCCATTGATTCTAGTGCAAGCTTAAGGTCAGCCTCTGCACGGTCCCACATTTCGTCAGAACCTACACGTTGCTCTGGACGAGTAGACAGCTTAACAACGATGTTTTCGAAACCGAAAGTTGTGTAAGTGTCGTAAACCATTTCAATACAAGCTTTTACTTCTTGTTGAACTTGGTCTTCAGTACAGAATACGTGAGCATCATCTTGAGTAAAGCCACGAACACGCATGATACCGTGAAGTGCACCAGATGGCTCGTTACGGTGACATGAGCCGAACTCAGCCATACGTAGCGGTAGATCACGGTAAGATTTCAGGCCTTGGTTGAAGATCTGTACGTGACCCGGACAGTTCATTGGCTTGATTGCGTATTCACGGTTCTCTGAAGACGTTGTGAACATCGCTTCTGCGTATTTGTCCCAGTGACCAGAACGTTCCCAAAGTACACGGTCCATCATTAGAGGGCCTTTTACTTCTTGGTAATCGTACTCAGTCAGTTTTTGACGTACGAACACTTCTAGTTCACGGAAAATAGTCCAACCGTTGTGGTGCCAGAACACCATGCCTGGTGCTTCTTGCTGCATGTGGAATAGATCCAATGCTTTACCAATTTTACGGTGGTCACGCTTAGCTGCTTCTTCTAGACGAACTAGGTGAGCTTTCAGCGCTTTTTTATCGTGGAATGCAGTGCCGTAGATACGTTGAAGCATCTTGTTGTCACTGTTACCACGCCAGTAAGCACCCGCTACGTTTAGTAGAGTGAAGTGCTGACAGAAACCCATATGCGGTACGTGTGGACCACGACACATATCGATGTATTCTTCATGGTGGTATAGGCCTGGACGGTCGTCTTTAGAAACGTTCTCGTCTAGGATTTCCATTTTGTATGTTTCGCCGCGAGCTTCGAAAGCATCACGCGCTTCCTGCCAGCTAACTTTCTTCTTAACAACCTGGTATTTGGTCTTAGCCAGCTCTTTCATACGCTTTTCAATCTTCTCAAGATCTTCTTGCGTTAGAGAGTGCTCTAGGTCGATGTCGTAGTAGAAGCCGTTGTCGATCGTTGGACCGATCGCCATTTTAGCTTCAGGGAATAGCTGCTTAACAGCGTGACCAAGAAGGTGAGCACAAGAGTGACGTACAATTTCAAGACCATCAACTTCATCTTTCGCGGTGATGATTTCTAGGCTTGCATCGTTCTCGATTAGATCGCAAGCATCAACGCGTTCGCCATCTACACGACCAGCAATGGTTGCTTTCGCAAGACCAGGACCGATTGATAGGGCAACATCTAGAGTTGATACAGGGTTGTCAAATTGACGCTGACTGCCGTCAGGAAGAGTAATAATTGGCATTATTTGTCCTTTACAGTGGTGTTGCACACCAAGCAACACATGAAAATGTTTAATATATGTCGGTCAACCAAGCGGAGTTGGTTGGGGATATATGAAAAATTAATTTACCTTTCAAGAAACAAATACAGATGCCTCTTTAAAAAGTAAGCAAGCATTGTAACGAATAAATATTAAATAACAATGACCGCTTTCCATCCCTCATGTTACGTATGCAAGAAAAGTCCGAGATTTAAGCAAAAATCAAACGTTAATAATATGTTAAAACCCTCATTTACCACTAAGCTTAACTTACTATCGCTGGTTAGCCTTGGGGGTGGGAATGAAAAACAAAGTTATAATTCAAACACTGAGCTTTGTGACTCTCTTTTATACTGCTCCTAGTCTTTCTAGCGATGAATATGGGCCGTTGTTGAGTTATGTCCAATCCCCTCTGCATTCGACTCGTCATACTCCCACACTGCGTTCTGGCTTTCCTATTAATGATGGTGACGTCGAGCTATTCGCGAGTTTCACAGCAGCGAGTATCTGGGCAAATTCTGATCACTACCATCTCGACTACTATCAAAACCAGCTTCATACTGGGCTTCGCTGGCAAGTAAGCAACAACTGGCAATTTGAGCTCAATTATCGATGGTTGTATGCGGGCAATAATCACCTTGATAGCTTGATCATCGATTTCCATGATTTCTTTAGCATTGACCAAGCAGGACGCGACCAGAAGAATAAGCACGAGTTTGACATTTATGCACCACAACATGACGTTAAGGTCTCTGATTTCTCCGGAGACACGTTAACCAGCGCGTTTACACTTTATAGCCAATATCAACTCATCAATACGCAATCGCATGGGTTGTCATTCGGTGTTGCCCTTTATAGGAACAACGTTAACAACGGCATATTTGAAGGGGAGAGTTTTGAGCAGAGTGCACAGCTTAATTACAGTTATGCGTTTACTGACCAGAGTATCTATACGTCTGTTGCTATCACACACCAATCCGATTACGAACGAAAGAATGATTTCCCACACAAAAGTACCCTACTCTCTTTTATGGCGGGCTATCGATTAGAATTGCTAACCAATCATGAGCTTCATTTGGAATATCGACTTTATGAAGGCGCAGAGAATGGCCCGACTGAGTTTTCAGAGTCTGCCAATGAAATTCTCTTTGGCTACCGCTATAAATTGCCGTTTGGCGCGGTCGAACTCTCTATTATTGAAAACATCATCAACATGGATAACTCAACCGATGTCGGCTTCCAGATTGCCTATCGCCACCGTATTAGAAACAGCGACTGAATGACTCGGATTTTCACTTAAGTTCTCTATGGAGAGAAACCAAAAAAGCCGCGTATTACCGCGGCTATTCTTAACTTGTGATTGTGTCTAACGATCTGTTTATGAGCTCATGATACGAGAGACAGCAGCGCGAATATCAGCATCAGATGCATTGATTGGCAAACTAAAAGAGATGTATTGATCACCGCGGAAGCTTAATGAACGGTCGATTTCAGCTAGGCAGTGAACTGTATTTCCATTTACGATGAATGAAAGTTCGATCTCTTTATTATTGATGAATCCACCGCTTCTAAATTCTATCTCTTGGTAGCAACCCGACACCGATGAGAAGCTGTTGCCTTTTAGATAACCTTTTTCAACATCGGCTTTCACCATTGTCATTCCTGCAGCTTCTACGCCTTGAATAATTTTCTCGACCGTTGGTAGTGGTTTAACAACGATAAAATCACGGTCTTTAGGATCGATCGCAAAGCCAATATCTAGGTTTGTTTCTACCCACACGTGGCACTGATTCATTTTTGCATTAAGTGCCGTGATTGGTGTTTCATCATTCAACTTTAAGCGAAATGGGACTTGTTTGGTTTCACCTGGTTGAATGGTAAACGGCTCTACTGCTTGAATGCGTCCTAAAGAAAACGTCTCGTAGCTTGTGCTGTCTTCCGTTTCTACTTTCACTTCTGTGTTGAGCACTAAGTTAATCAAATCGATCTGTTGCTCTACGTCACCACCGAGGATATGAACATTGCCAGATAACTCACCACCTTGGAACACTTCAATATTATCCAACACAGTATCGACTTTAGCTGCCCCGATACCCAACGAAGCTTTGAGTTTTTTAAACATACTTTCCCTTTTTAGAATTATCATTTTTGAATGACTTAGAGGTTTAAAGACAAATTTGCTGTAGTTACATCAGATAAGCAAGTAATTTGCCCTACCGATGAGTCATCACACCACACATTTCGTGTAAATATTGTAATCGTTCGCAAATCAGGTACTCTATTTGTATAGTCAATTGAGGGTTAAGTATGTCGAACGCGCCGTTATATTTGCAGATAAAGCAGTTTATCGATGACAAAATTTCTATGGGCCACTGGCCTCCGGGGCACAGAATCACCACAGAATTAGAATTAACTAAGCAATTTAACGTCAGCCGAATGACGGTGAACAAGGCCATCAGAGATCTGGTGAGTGAAGGAAAACTGGCGCGTAAACCGCGTGTCGGTACTTTCGTTTGTGAGCCGGAAGAAAAAGCACAATCTCCGCTACTCGATATTAATAACATCGCTCAAGAGATACGTGAACGTGGACAAGATCACCGAAGCCAAGTGGTGAAACACCAGCAAATCAATGCCGATGAAAAGACCGCAATGCAATTAGGCGTCATGATTAACACACCTATTTTTTATAGTGAAATCATTCACTTTTCAGATGACACGCCGACTCAGTTAGAGTGCCGATGGGTGAATTCAGATATTGTACCTAACTACCTCGATCAAGATTTTACACACTCAACCCCGAACGAATACCTTTCAAATAACTGCCCGCTGAGCGCTATTGAACATACCGTAGAGGCCATTGTGCCAGAACCTAGAGTTCAAGAGAGCCTCGAAATGGCCAACAACGAACCCTGTTTATTGCTTAATCGCCGCACTTGGAGTTCTGAGCGATTGGTTAGCTTTGCCCTGCTTTATCATCCAGGGTCTAAATACAAATTAAGCTCTAAGATACTGCTCGATTAAAGCACATCATCCTGCTTATCGATCACAATTTTGCAACATTAACTTGATTAGTTAACGACTTTAGCTTATTTATTTGTATATACATTTAAACAACCAAGGTTAACGATCGAAATGGCGACAAACTTGATCCTTAAAAATGCGAGTCTCTGTTCAATGACAGGTGAGGAGATCGGCTACACTCCGTCTCACACTCAAGACGTACTGGTCGTGGGCGGCAAAATCGCTCAAATTGCCCCATCAGAGTCCAACGTATTTGCCGAGCAAGAATCGAAGTCAGATCACCATGTCGTTGACTGTTCAAACAAGTTAGTCACGCCGGGGCTAATCGACAGCCACACTCACCTCATTTATGCAGGTAACCGCGCCAATGAATTTGAGATGAGACTCAAAGGTGCAGCATACACAGACATCGCAGCGCAAGGCGGTGGAATCTTATCGACGGTTAGAGCGACGCGTGCCGCGAGCGAAGAACAGCTCATTGAGTTAGCACTTCCTCGACTCGATGGCTTGCTAAGTAGTGGAGTCACAACCGTTGAAGTTAAATCAGGCTATGGTTTAACTCTCGAAGACGAACTAAAGATGTTAAAAGCTGCTAAAGCTTTGGAAAATCATCGCCGCGTTCGTATCACGACCACCCTTTTAGCTGCTCACACTGTACCGCCCGAATTTAAAGATAATACCGACCAATATGTCGACCTCATCTGTGACACGATCATCCCACAAGTAGCCACTGAAAAACTCGCTGATTCAGTCGATGTGTTCTGTGAATCCATTGGTTTCACTTTGGAACAGACCGAGCGAGTCTTTCAAGCAGCTATAGAGCATGGCTTGTCCATAAAAGGTCACACAGAACAGCTATCCAATATGGGTGGCAGTGCCTTAGCGGCAAACTATGGGGCGACCTCTGTTGATCATATTGAATATCTCGACCTTGCAGGTGTAAAAGCACTAAGCGAAAACAATACCGTTGCAAGCCTGCTACCGGGAGCTTTCTACTTTTTAAAAGAGACTCAGCAGCCACCTATCGAACTATTGCGCGAACACAAGGTGCCTATGGCGATCGCGACCGACTTAAACCCTGGGACTTCACCCTTTGCCGATCTCACTCTGATGATGAACATGAGCTGCACTCTCTTTGGTTTGACCCCGGAAGAGTCTTTAAGAGGCGTTACCTGCCACGCAGCGCAAGCCATTGGCAAAGCTGGTTCACGTGGGAGAATTGTAGAAGGTTACGACGCAGATTTCACAATCTGGAACATTAAGCATCCAGCGGATCTTAGCTATCAGGTCGGTGTACCACGCCTATCTAAACGTATCGTTGCAGGAGAGCTATGCCATGACAGCTTCTAATCTAACCCAACACAATCATAAATGGACAGGTCGTGATGACCTAGAAGACGGTGTAGATGGCAAGCGAGTTCACCACATCACGCAGGTCGTTGATTGCTTGAACATACCTTCTGAGCGAGGCGTTGCGCTTATAGGCTTTGAGACTGACGCTGGCGTCGCACAAAACAAAGGACGCGTCGGAGCTAAGCAATCGCCGAATCTAATTCGCCAAGCACTCGCGAATATGGCATGGCATAACCAAGCGAATGTTTACGATCTCGGAAATGTAACCTGTGAAGACGATGATCTCACTAACGCACAAACACAATGTGCTGAGGTGGTTACTCAAGCCCTAAACGAAACACGCACCATAGTATTGGGCGGTGGACATGAGATAGCGTGGTCATCATTTCAAGGGTTAGCCAATCACCTTGATCAGATATCACAAGATCAACCACCTCGTATTGGCATCATCAACTTCGATGCGCATTTCGATTTGCGCGAGCATGAAAGTGAGATTGCCGAAGTGAAGCCAAGCTCTGGCACACCATTCAATCAAATCCACCAATGGTGCCAAAAGAATGGTTGGCCATTTCACTACGCTTGTTTAGGTGTAAGCGCTGCGAGCAATACGCAAGCTCTGTTTAAAAAAGCAGACGCGCTCAATGTTTGGTATTTGAACGACCACCAGATCACCTACCCTAATCTGGTCGGTAACTTAGAAAAGCTGTCTGAATTTATCAAACAGTGTGACTACCTATATCTAACCATCGATCTTGATGTGTTCCCTGCGGCAACTGCACCCGGAGTCAGTGCTCCAGCAGCACGCGGAGTCAGCTATGACAATCTCGCGCCGCTGTTAGAACTAGTACTTCAACACCCTGATAAATTGCTACTCGCTGACATTGCTGAGTACAACCCAAATTACGACATAGACCAACAGACGGCTCGACTTGCTGCGCGCCTATGTTGGGATATCGCCAACGCTATGGCAAACGCATAACTTTAATAAAAACAAAAGATAACGTGAACATAAGGAAATCCAACATGACGAAACATCACAATAGCGACCCTCGCCTAGATACCTCACGTGAGATTCGCGCTCCGCATGGTACGACACTGCGTACTAAATCTTGGCTGACAGAAGCGCCACTACGCATGTTAATGAATAACCTAGACCCAGACGTAGCTGAACACCCTCACTCGCTGGTTGTTTATGGTGGTATTGGCCGCGCTGCTCGCGACTGGAAATGCTTCGATACTATTGTTGAAGTATTAGAGCGCCTAGAAGACGACCAAACCCTATTAGTACAGTCAGGCAAACCAGTGGGCGTTTTCCCAACTCACAAAGACGCACCACGTGTATTAATTGCCAACTCAAACATAGTACCGCACTGGGCAAACTGGGAGCACTTCAACGAGCTCGATAAACAAGGCTTGATGATGTACGGCCAAATGACCGCAGGTAGCTGGATCTACATCGGCTCACAAGGCATCGTTCAGGGTACTTACGAAACCTTCGTTGCAATGGCTAAACAGCACTTCAATGGTGATGCAAAAGGTCGCTGGATCCTAACAGGCGGCCTTGGCGGCATGGGCGGCGCTCAACCTCTAGCGGCAACCATGGCAGGTTTCTCTATGATCGCGGTTGAGTGTGACGAATCTCGTATCGATTACCGTCTGCGTACTGGCTATGTCGACAAGAAAGCCACCAGCTTAGATGAAGCAATGGCGATCATTACAGAATCTGAAACACCAGTCTCTGTTGGCCTACTTGGCAACGCAGCGGATGTATTCCCTGAGCTTGTAGAACGTAACATCACCCCTGATGCAGTAACAGACCAAACCTCTGCTCACGACCCACTCAATGGCTATCTCCCTCAAGGTTGCTCAATGGAGAAAGCGGCGGAAGAACGTTTAGCCGATGAAGCGAAAGTGGTAAAAGCCGCGAAGCAATCTATGGCGATCCAAGTTCAAGCAATGTTAGATCTACAAGAGCGCGGCGCAGCAACCGTGGACTATGGCAACAACATTCGTCAAATGGCACTGGAAGAAGGCGTCGAAAACGCATTCGATTTCCCAGGTTTCGTTCCTCAATATATCCGTCCTCTTTTCTGTGAAGGTATTGGTCCATTCCGTTGGGCTGCACTGTCTGGTGATCCAGAAGATATCTACAAAACTGACCAGAAAGTAAAAGAGCTGATTCCGGACAACCCACATCTTCACAACTGGCTAGATATGGCTCGTGAGCGCATTCAGTTCCAAGGCCTACCAGCTCGTATCTGTTGGGTTGGCCTGAAAGACCGTGAACGTTTAGGTCAAGCGTTCAACGAAATGGTTAAAAATGGCGAGCTAAAAGCACCCGTCGTTATTGGTCGTGACCACCTAGATTCTGGCTCAGTAGCTAGCCCTAACCGTGAAACAGAAAGCATGATGGATGGCTCTGACGCTGTATCAGATTGGCCACTACTCAACGCTCTGCTGAATACCGCTGGCGGCGCAACTTGGGTTTCTCTGCATCACGGTGGTGGCGTAGGTATGGGCTTCTCACAGCACTCAGGTATGGTGATCTGTTGTGATGGTAGTGATGATGCGTCTCGTCGTATTGCTCGCGTACTGCACAACGACCCAGCAACCGGAGTAATGCGACACGCAGATGCAGGCTACGACATTGCTAAGCAGTGTGCGAAAGACCAAAAACTAGACCTACCGATGCTAAACGCTGAACTACGTAAGCTTTAAGAGTGAGAGAAGATATGTCGAACCTATTACTGAAACCAGGACAACTTGGCCTATCCGAGCTTCGTAAAATCAGCCGTAGCCCGGTGAACCTATCGTTGGATCCTGAAGCCATTCCTGATATCGAAGCAAGCACTCAGGTAGTTGAACAAGTGATCGCCGAAGATCGCACCGTGTATGGCATCAACACTGGTTTTGGCTTACTCGCAAACACCAAAATCGCACCTGAAGATTTAGAAGTACTGCAGAAAAGTATCGTGCTTTCTCATGCTGCTGGTATCGGCAAGTTCATGTCTGACGAAACCGTTCGTCTAATGATGGTACTGAAGATAAACAGCCTGTCACGTGGCTATTCGGGTATTCGTCTTAAAGTCATCAATGCACTTATCGACCTAGTGAACGCGCAAGTCTACCCTTGTGTGCCACAAAAAGGGTCGGTTGGTGCGTCGGGTGATTTAGCACCATTGGCTCATATGAGTACGGTTCTGCTTGGCGAAGGTCAAGCACGTCACAATGGCAAGATCATTACTGGCTTAGAAGCGATGCAAATTGCAGGACTTGAGCCAATTACCCTAGCGCCAAAAGAGGGTCTAGCGCTACTCAACGGCACTCAAGCTTCGACAGCATTCGCGCTAGAAGGCCTGTTTGCGGCAGAAGATCTATTCGCCTCAGCAACAGTATGTGGGGCAATGTCAGTTGAAGCGGCGCTTGGAAGCCGTCGACCATTTGACCCTCGAATCCACCGCGTACGTGGTCATCGTGGCCAGATGGACGCCGCATTGGCTTACCGTCACCTACTTGATCAAACCAGTGAAATTGGTGAGTCTCATACCTGCTGTGAAAAGGTTCAAGACCCGTATTCACTGCGTTGTCAGCCTCAGGTGATGGGCGCTTGTTTGCAACAAATCCGCAATGCAGCGGATATCCTAAAGATCGAAGCAAACTCTGTGTCTGATAACCCGCTGGTTTTCGCAGACGATGGCGACATCATTTCTGGCGGTAACTTCCACGCGGAACCTGTCGCTATGGCCGCAGATAACTTAGCGCTAGCAATTGCTGAGATTGGCAGTCTGTCTGAACGCCGCATGGCGCTATTGATTGACAGTGCATTGAGCAAACTACCTCCATTCTTGGTCGACAACGGTGGGGTAAACTCAGGCTTTATGATTGCTCAGGTAACATCGGCAGCGCTAGCAAGTGAAAACAAAACACTCGCACACCCTGCTTCGGTTGATAGCTTACCAACATCAGCAAACCAAGAAGACCACGTTTCTATGGCGACATTCGCAGGCCGCCGCTTGCGTGACATGGCCGAAAACACCCGTGGCATTCTTGCCGTTGAGTATTTGTCAGCAGCGCAAGGGCTTGATTTCCGAGCGCCAAACAAGTCTTCAGCTAGAGTAGAAGAAGCGAAGCAAATCCTGCGAGAGAAAGTCAGCTTTTACGACAAAGACCGCTATTTCGCGCCAGACATCGAACAAGCTAACTTGCTGCTTAAGCTTTCAGTACACAACCATCTAATGCCAGACGGTATTCTATGTAGCTTCTAAGTAGCAATATTCTACGTTAAGGATATCTCTGCTTAACCGACTAAATCTGCACTTCATCGCTCAAAGATGGAGTGCAGCTATCCCCATATAACAGCTTGTCTCCACAAAACACTCCTATCATTTGCGACACAAATATAGCAACCAAGATCACATAACACCTTCATTACCATTCTGTAGCATATGAACACAGTCACTAACTGGATAGACCATTAGATTTGAATTAGTCCGTTATAATCGCAGCAGTTTTGATAATGAATAGCGGTATTATGTTTCTGACACCATACGTTTCTACTGAAGAAAACAAATTTCAATTCACTCGTGAACAAGCTAGCCACTTCGCAAAAAAGGTAGCTGGTGATTTCAACCCAATTCACGATGAAGATAACAAACGCTTCTGTGTACCTGGCGACCTGCTGTTTGCTGTTTTACTGCAAAAGCAAGGCATCAGCCAAAAGATGCGTTTTGATTTTTCAGGCATGGTAAGCGATGGTATCGCACTAGATGTAGAAAACAAATGCGATAAAGAAAGTGCTGTTGTTGATGAAAAAGGCAAAGAGTACCTACACATGACATGTGAAGGTGAAACAAGCCAAGATCAAGCATTCATCGAGCATGTCGTAACTAACTACGTTCAGTTTTCTGGCATGAACTTCCCGCACATCATGGTTCCTCTTATGGAAGAGCAACAAATGATGATCAACTGCCAGCGTCCACTGGTTATCTATGAAAGCATGGAAGTAGAGTTCTCTCGTATCGACCTAACTCACCCAGAAGTTGAGTTCTCTGGCGCAACATTCGATGTTGAAGGCAAGCGTGGTGTTGTAACTCTTAACTTCGATTTTAAAGAAGATGGTGAAATTGTAGGTAAAGGCGTAAAGCGCATGGTAGCAAGTGGCCTTAAGCCATACGACCAAGCGTCAGTTGACGACCTAGTAAACCGCTTTAACGAGCGCAAAGACATGTTTCTAGCACAGTTCGCTGCAGCCGCTTAATCGCTCAAACACCCCGATAGTTCAAAGCGATAGCAAAAATTATAAAGCCCAGCTTGAGATAAGCTGGGCTTTTTGATGTCTGCGATTTGATAAACTACGTATAAGGTTTAAACAAAAAGAGCTTCACACTGTGAAGCTCTTTAAATCAAAACATTAGAAAATTAGTGGCGCTTTCTTAGTAAACCAACGCCTGCCAACATTAGCAGCCAGTGCCAACCAAATGAGCCACCACCGCCGGACTTAGCGACTTGGGTGCCATTGGATTTCGATATCATAATCTTGTCGGTATACCTAAGGTTGCCAAACTTAATTTGGTCTTGGCCCATAGAAATACTGGCATTTTTTGCATATGCGATCTTAATACTGTTATTCGTTTCTCGAACTAACGCTAGCGGAATAGATTCGGACTTAGAACCCGAAGCCTTATAGTATAAATAGCCATTGATATAAACATACATGACATCTGCGTCTTGCTCTGATGAAACACTAACATCTAACGTTACAGTACCTTTAGGAATCCCCTGAATACTGACTTGAGCTGTTTCACTGCTACTTAAATCTGGTGATACAATCTTACTTCCATCAACTTCCCACGCTTCAGTGCTCAATACTCCACTGTTAGGGATATCGATAAGATCCAATGCGGGCTGATTCAATTGACGCGCACCTATCACTTTGACATTACTCGTCACAGTTTCAGAACCGGCTAGGTTAGTGCTCACCTGAACACCAAATGAATTATCGCCCATAGTTTGAATGTCTTTTGTTACCTTAATTTGGCAGGTCTCACCGATGGCAACGTTACTACAAGTATTGTTAGTGATTACTGAATCAAATAGCGGTGTAAAATTAGAAACAGTAACGACCTGATCACTGTAGTTGCTGAATTCAAAGGTGTGGGTAACCTCCCCTGGAGTACGCATACCTAGATACTCATTTGCACGATAACTAAAGCCTCTCGTTCTATCAGCGATCCAAGATTCAAAGTGGCTTATGTTGGTATAGACCCCATAGGCATCTGCTTGAGCACATCCAACACCCCAACTCACAATCCCAAGTTGTTGATAGGAGTTGTTCGTCTTAACAACAATTGGGCCACCGCTGTCACCTTGACAAGAGTCTTTGCCTCCTTCGGGCAAGCCTGCACAAAAGGCATCATCACCAATATCGCTATAACCACTATCTTTGCCACCGGCGCTTTTACAAACAGATTGGTTAACAAGTGGAACAACTACTTGATACAGCTCGCTAGATGACGAGTAACCGCCTGATGCATTTTGATTTCCCCACCCCATCACAGTTAACGACTGACCATCCGGTAGGAGATTGCGCTCGCGACGATCAACAAGTGCTATAGTATTTTCTTGCGGTACTTTGGTTAGCTCCAATACAGCAATATCATTGCTAACGCCTTTATCAGCGTAGTTTTGATGCATATAGATATTTTTAACGGCATAGCGATGATCTTCAACGTCACTTGCCGCTAAATCAGATACACCAATTACAACATCAAGATCTTCAGCACTGATCGTTTCAACACAGTGTGCAGCCGTTAATACATAGCGCTTGCCAATAAAGCTCGCACCACAAAATTGACCGTTGTAAGCATCAACATTTTTTGAGACCAATGCAGTCATGAATGGCCAACTATCCGTAGCAGCCTGCTCACCATTAATGATTCGAGAAGAAACGTCAGCGAACGTTGACGTCGAAGAAAAACATGCCAATCCAATAACAGCGGACAGCAACTTAGCCTGTTTCATATTTTTACCTAACCTTTATTACTTTTCGATAATGGTCGCAGGCTAATTTATAAATAAACCATATGGTATCGAAGTTTATTATATTTGTGATATGCAACGAAATATGAGAGCCATTCTCATTTACAAGACAAGTCTACTTAAATCCAACGGCGAACTTTCTGTTTGTAATCAACGTATTCGGTACCAAACAGCGATTCTAATGCTCGTTCTTCAGGAAAGATTTGAAAGCGGTTCATGTAAATAACGAACAAGAAGCTAAGGGATACGCTGAGCAGGTTTTGCAGGTAATATCCGAAGCAAAATATCAAGATGAAAAGCGCAAGGTACATTGGATTTCGGCTGTACCCAAAGATGCCCGAATCAACAACCAGTGAGGCATTGTCGACTTTGATTGGGTTGACTGTGGTTTTGCGTTTTTTGAACTCCCAGACGGCAGAAACACCAATAATGCCGCTAACCAAAATACCTAATGCTGATATGACTCGCGAGTAAGGGAAAGGAAACGAAGCGAATGTCAGGCTATTAGCGAGCCAGTATGACAACAGTAAGATCACAACAAACAGCGCGAGCGGTGGGATTTTTAATTCCAAGAACTTCATAGCCTTCCTTATGCGATATTGAAGATATTAAAAAGCCCAGTGACTTACTGGGCTTCATTATTTATATCAATTTTTCAAGCGCTTGCAGTGGGTGAGCAAGTTTCTCACCTTCAAAACGCTTAACCTGACTTCTACAAGAATAGCCTGTTGCTAGGCATCGATCTTTAGGAAGATCTTGAATTTGTGGCTTCCAACTCAGTCCATAGATATCTTTCGACATCTGTAGCTTATCGACTTCGTGACCAAAAGTACCGGCCATACCACAACACCCAACAGGCACAGTGGTTAACCCGGCACCAAAGTGAGCGAATATTGCGCCCCACTCTTTCTCTGCGTTTGGCATTTTGGTCTTTTCAGTACAGTGAGAGAACAGATACCACATCTCTTGGTTAGATTCGCGAGCAGTAAACTCCTCAAGACGTGGCAACATCCACTCATGTACCGTGAGTACATCAAAATCACCACGCTTATCACCTAACACTTCTAAGTACTCATCGCGGTAACAGAGAACCAAAGCAGGATCGACACCCACCAGCGGAATACCGATATCAGCGATAAGTGATAGGAAATCAGCGGTAGATTTAGCGTTCTTGGCAAACTTACTTAGGAAGCCCTTAATGTGCTGAGCCTTACCATTCGGTTTGAATGGTAGCACGACTGGTGTTTTCCCAAGCTTGATAAGTAACGAAACAAAGTCTTCAACGACTTCTGCATCGTAGTAACTGGTAAATGGGTCTTGAACAATCAGAACGTGCTGTTGTTTTTGCTCATTCGACAAACCTTCCAAATACTGCAAGTCAAACGCCTTGAGCTGCTTCTCAGCCAGTCGCTTATCGAGTGTAGGCACTGACATCAGAGGCGCATCAACATAACCCACGGTCTTGGCTGTCGCGCTTTGCACCCACTTTTGAGACAGAGCTGCATTGACAACTTTTGGCGCTTTGGCCATTAACGGTAACATAGTTTCAATGTTTGCCACCAAGTAGTCTTTGGCTGGGCGTTGGTAACGAGAGTAGTAAATGTTTAAGAAACGAGAACGGAAGCTCGGAACGTCAACTTTAATCGGGCACTGGCTCGCACACGCTTTACAGGCAAGACAGCCATTCATCGCTTCGTGCACTTCATGAGAGAAGTCGTATTCGTGACGCTTGTTCAGAGAGTTACGAACACGCTCAATCATCGTTTTCACTGGTGTTGAATCGTTAAGAGCTTGCTGCTCCAAATCTAGAATATCGACACCTTGTTCAGTTAACTGGCGTAACCACTCACGCACTAAGCCCGCTCGACCCTTCGGAGAATGTCGACGGTCCGCCGTCACCTTCATCGATGGACACATTGGTGAGCTTGTGTCGTAGTTAAAGCATAAGCCGTTACCATTACATTCCATCGCTTGCTTGAAGCTATCACGGACTTGTACGTCAATCTGACGGTCGTAGTAACCGCGCTTAGTGTCGGTAACTTTAACCAGTTCTGCGTCACTATCCAGCGGTGTACAGATCTTACCTGGGTTCATCTTGTTATGTGGGTCAAATGCCGCCTTAACTCGACGAAGCTCAGTGAACAGCTCCTGACCAAAGAAATCAGGTCCGTACTCAGAGCGGAAGCCCTTGCCGTGCTCACCCCACATCAGGCCGCCATATTTGGCAACCAGCTTAACAACCTCGTCAGAGACTTCGTGCATTAAAGCTTCTTGTAGTGGATCGCAAAGATCCAGCGCTGGACGCACGTGTAAAACACCCGCATCAACGTGACCAAACATGCCATAGTTGAGAGATTTAGCATCAAGCAGTTCGCGGAACTCAGCAATAAAGTCAGCCAAGTTTTCAGGCGGAACACAAGTATCTTCAGCGAACGCGACTGGCTTAGCGCGCCCTTTTGCTGCGCCAAGCAGGCCTACGGCTTTTTTACGCATATTATAGATACGACCGATGCTCGCTAAATCGCTACACACCTGGAATCCGATGATGCCCGCTTCTTCCGCTTCAAGCATTTGACTCAAGCGCTCAGTTAAGGCGCTGACTTGCGCTTCTACTTCAGCTTCATCTTGACCAGCAAACTCAACCATATTAATGCCGAGCATCTCTTTGTTCGGCACATCGGTCAGCAAGTCACTTACTGTGTGCCAAACAATATCTTGCTTAGCGAGATTCAATACACGTGAGTCCACGGTTTCGACAGATAGAGCGTTCGCTTCCACCATAAACGGAGCATTACGCAATGCAGAGTCAAACGAATTGTACTTCACGTTGACCAACGTTCGTGCTTTTGGAATAGGAGTCAGATTTAGCTTAGCTTCCGTAATAAAAGCCAATGACCCTTCAGCACCACACAGCACGCGAGTGATATCAAAACGATCGTTTTCTTCATTCAACGCGTTCTTTAGGTCGTAACCAGTAAGAAAACGGTTCAATGGTGGGAATTTTTCTAGGATTTGTTGGCGCTTTTCACGACAAACAGATTCCGTTACCTCTAACGCTTCATGTGCGAACTCGCCAACGTTAGGTAACCCATTTGAAAGATCAGATTCCAGAATAGAACCGTCGGCAAACACCGCTTGCAGTGACAATACGTGGTCGGAAGTTTTGCCGTATTTCAATGAACCTTGGCCTGAAGCATCTGTATTAATCATGCCGCCTAGGGTGGCGCGATTACTGGTTGAAAGGTCTGGAGAGAAGAAATAGCCATAAGGGCGAACTGCATCGTTTAGCTGATCTTTAACGATACCGGCTTGAACACGAACCCAACCCTCCTTCTCATTTATCTCAATAACTCGATTCATGTAACGAGAGAGGTCAACAACCACACCTTTCGTCAAAGATTGACCATTCGTCCCAGTGCCACCACCACGAGGGGAAAAGGTTACCCTTTCATACGTGGATTTCGCGCTGATTTTTCCGACTAATGAAACATCGTGAGTGGTTTTAGGGAGTACCACCGCCTGTGGCAGCTGTTGATAAACACTGTTATCGGTCGCGACGGCTAAACGGCTTGAATAATGAGATTCGATGTCACCAGTAAAACCGGCCGCTTTTAACTCTTCTAAAAAGCGAACAACAACTGGATCGACATCAGCATTGAGTTGAAGTCTTGGTAACATTTGCTTCCTGCCCCTACTTCGCTGATCCTATCAGCAATGGGTTAAATTAGAATTTTAATAATTTTCTTTGAATTTCGTCACTTTACTACTAATAAGTTCATATAAAAAGGTGATCAAATAAGAATCTCAATGCAAGAATGCAATAATAGTCACTTTTCTATTCTTTCAGTAGTAACATACTGGATATCGTTTTGTTAAAGATACCCATGAGCACAATATAATGAGAAAAAATAAAACAGTCACAACGGAAGACATTCTTCTAAAACTATGCCAATCGGTATCTAGTGTACTGACTTCTGCGACAGCTTCTTCTGTTCAATACTCAGCGATGGTCCAAAAGATCAGTAAGACCAGCCTTAAGCCAGATTTTGGTTGTTTTGTTCTATTCGACGGCGGTTTTTCTGGTCTAGTTGTTATCAACTTCACTTCAAAAGCGGCTCTAGAGATCTACACCAACTACATGCGCAACATGGGCATGCCAGAAGATGAGCTTGCTGTACTGCACACCTCTGATGAAGTGGGCGATGTTTTGGGTGAACTAATGAACCAACTGGTTGGCGACTTTACTAATAAGGTACGCAAAGAGCTGCAAACCAACATTACTCAGAACCAACCTAAAATGCTGGCGCTGAACAAACAAGTAAACCTGTCTGTCGACACCAACCTAGACCGCCCACAAGCGCGCCGTGTTACCTTCTCTACTGAAAAGAACAACATCTTCTACCTAGAGCTGGCAATGGACAAAACTGAGTTTATTCAGCTTGAGGAATTTGAAATTTCTGAAGACGAATGCCCAGACAGCATTTTAGAGGCAACTCAAAAGAAAATGAACGATGAAAAATCAGACAACAAACCGTCTGACAACGACGCAGCAGCAGACCTACTTGACGAGCTAGGCATCTAAGCGAAATCTCATTTTCATACACTAAACACCATCATACATTTGATGGTGTTTTTCGTTTCTATCCCCCAAATCCATACTTCCCCTTCCAATTACTGACACGAGTTTTACTTTCTGTTACTCGCTAAAACGGGTAAAATGTCGGACTTTTAAAAAAATGTGGTAATGATTAAGTCAGTCGATGGATAAGAAAAGAGCCCTCAAAAAAATTGCCAAGTGCCTAGAACTTGGAAACTCAGCCAACGTTAACGAAGCCGCTAACGCGATCAAAATGGCGCATAACTTGATGCTCAAATACGGCCTCGAGAAGGACGATATTGAATTCATCAAGATGGGGAAAACTCAATCAACACATCTGCTTCCGGCTAACATTAGCTCGACTCTTTTGCGTGTCATCCGTGGTATCAATACTAAATTTGGAGTAGAAGCCGTTCTACTTAACCACAAAGGCCTTAAACGCGCTGAATTCATCGGTGAAGCGGATCGTGCAATTTTCGCCGCTTTCGCCTTCGACATCATCTATCGTGAAATGAACGAGCATACTGGCCAATTCCGTAACAGCTTCGCAGGTTCTGGAACCAGTTCGACGGAAGTCACGCGCAGAGTAAACTCATTTGTTTCTGGCTGGGTTGAGGGTGCGCTTGAAAAACTACCTACGATCACACCCGATGACGAGTCAAATAACAAAATTAACAACTATATTGATAAAGAGTTTAAAAACATCGACCGCGAAACTTTTAAGCAGCAACTGAAAGAAGCAATGAAGAATCTCACTGCTGATTATGAAGTAGGCTTAAAGAAAGGTCGTAAGCTGTCTGTAAACCGCCCTGTAGCGGGTGCTCAGGCAGCAAAACGGATTACCAAATCCTAATACCGGGTTTACTTAACAGTAAACCGCTGATAAATATTTCCTTCGACGGATATACAGAACAATATGTTTGTCATACACATCGACTGTTATGACTGAAGTACAACATGGAGACAACACGTTGAAAAAAATCACATTAGCACTTGCGCTGACTATCGCTCTAACTGGCTGTCAGGCGACTCAGCGTCAAAACGCAACAACAGGTGAAACTGAAACAAACTCTGCGACACAAGGTGCACTTATTGGTGCTATAGCTGGTGCCGTAGCGGGCGCTGCAACGGGTGATGACTCTAAAGATCGTCGTAAGCGTGCACTGATTGGTGCAGCAGGTGGCGCGGCTGTCGGTGGTGGTATTGGCTACTACTTCGACCAGCAAGAAGCAGCTTTACGTCAAGAACTACTGAATTCAGGTGTTCAAGTAGAGCGTGTTGGCGAAAACCAACTACTACTTCGCCTAGAAAACGGCATCGGTTTTGAATCTGGCTCTTACGCTCTTGAGTCAAGTATTCACAATACATTGCGTGGCGTGGCGCGTATCCTGGTTGAATACCCTGACACAAGCCTAGTGATCGATGGCCACACTGATAGCACAGGTAGCGAGTCTACTAACCAAATCCTATCTGAGCGTCGTGCTGAATCTGTACGTGCATTCTTGATCTCTCAAGATGTTGCTGCAGGCCGTGCTATTGCTCGTGGTAACGGTGAACGCTACCCAATCTGTGACAACGGTACATCTCAAGGTCGAGCATGTAACCGCCGCGTAGAGATTCAAATTCTACCGCTGAAATAATCTCGATTAAGCCCAGCCAAATCGCTGGGCTTTTTTATAGGAACTACCGAGAAAGATGGATGTATGTTGCATAAGCTCCCTTTAATCCCCCTACTTTTTTGTCTTTTTAGCCCCCAGTCATTTGCAGAGATTACACAGCAAGAGCTTATTCAGCTTCAAGAGAAAGCCAACCTAGGCAATTCAGAAGATGAATTTCGTTTAGCGGATAGCTACTTGGCTGAATCTAACATCAGAAACGAAGAGGAAGCCTTCTATTGGTTTTCGCGTGCCGCAGAGCAAGGTCACCAACAAGCTCAACTGCAAACCGCTGATATGCTAGTCAAGGGACAAGGTACTCAAAAGGACATCAATGCAGCTGCACTTTGGTATACGCAACTGGCTATAGAAGGTAATTCTCACGCCGCATACAAATTGGGAGAGCTCTACGAGCTGGAAACAGGGTCATTTGATGCACTTGACCAAGCAGAACTTTGGTATCGCTTAGCCAGCTCCCAGCTGCCTCAGGCACAACAGGCTTATGAGCGAGTCCTGCAAGCACAATTTAATAAGCGCCGCTCCGAGCAAGTCTCATCATTTAAGGCGCTTGATGAGCAATATAGTGAGCAAACGACAACTCAAGCACCCGCTTCGTCTATCGTAACCACTACGCTACCCTCACAAGCCACGCTTCAATCTGATCAAGAAAACAACGTTTCTCAGAACATAATCATCGGCTTGGCGATTACTATCATGCTACTGATTGGCTTCTCTGGCTTTCTAATCACAAAGCTTCGTAAAGGTGCTCAAACCAAGACTGAAGATATCAGCCGAGAACAGATCAAGCTTAAAGATATCCAACTATCACAACAAAAACACCAAATCGCGACACTCTATAAGGAGTTGAAGAAGCGCCAAAACAGTAAGAGTAACCATAACCTACAATTGGCGTGTGCTGTATTTGGGTATAAAAGCTCGGCCATCCCTGAACAAAAACAGATCAAAATTCGTTATAAGCAACTGTCTAAAATCTATCACCCCGATGGCCAAGGAAGTGATGAAGAGATGAAAAGACTGAATGCTGCCCTGAAAACAATTTTACAAAATGTTACCAAAACGTAACAAATAAAATCTAGCGGGAACGACCTAGTGCACGGAAACCCATTTTTATTGGTGTCGCAAACGATCTCCCTCTCAAAAACAGGTAACAAACAATTAACTTTTTAGTCCTACTTGTGTCATAATTCACGCCGAAAATACACCTGACGATACAGGTGAGGAGAGAATATGTTCACAATTGAAGGCGTATGTGATTGGTGTAAAAAGCCAAGCCTAGTAAAAAAACATGACTACCTTGATGGTAAGTCTCATTGTTCATGTGAAGAATGCAATGACATTGCAACCATGGACGTTCGCCAGTTCAATATCGGCGAAATGGAAATGAGAGCAAAACTCTCCGAGGCAACAAGAAGATAATAGTTACCTCAACACGGAAGTAAAAAAGCGCCAATCGAGGCGCTTTTTTGATCGCCACGAATAGCGCCCACCTAACCACTCTTTATTCGACAAGCGATTAGCAATAATCTCCTTCCCCCTTCAAAACACCCGGTATTTAGAATCTCCGATCTATCTAAACCTACTCTCTCCCCTATACAGTACTTTTAGAAAACCACTGTATAAACCTGTATAGAAACAGTGCTGTAGATCTCAAACCTTCCTAATCATGAGAAATTTTGCGAATTCATTCAAATTTAAAAACACAAACAAAAACAACACCTTAGCTATAAATGTCAATTAAAATCAGATTTTCTGTACATAATTTCCCCAAAAAATTGCTTGATCTTATGCACCACAAAAACTACTGTATACACATACAGCATGTATATAAGGACAGCAAAAATGATTCCAGCTCACGTAAAAGCACAACACTCTAGCCCGCTAGTTCAATGCGCATTTTCTGCGGCATCGCATCTGCCGCAAAGCTCTAATCAATCTCGCCATCAAGCCGACTTGCTAGCGCGTATGGCTTTGCTGTCCAATCAAGAGCAATGGTTGCTATTCACAGCACAAACCCCTCGCCCTTCGGCAAAAGAACTCTCTCAGTTCAATATTTGTTGCGAACGCATCATTCATATGAAGCCTTCTCGTCAAATGAGCGAAATGGAGACAGTAGAGAAAGCGATACGCTCTCGAAACGCCAGTGCAATTGTCGCGAGTAACCAGATCGATGCATTTGGTCAACAGTACTTACGTGAGCTCGCTATTCAATATCAATGTGAAGTCTTCTTTGTTGAGTCCAGCACTACTCATCACATTCACTAATCGAACACTGCCTACCCCGCTCTTTTCTGTCGAAACCAACGACAGCATTGAGCGGGGTTTTATTTTTTGTAAAGAACGAGTAAGCGCAAAGAATATAGTGGATAGAAAAGAAACAGCGGATTAAAAAGAAATAGGCAAACGTTTGCTTTTTCTCTGGAAGCAGAATTTAGATTGGGTATAATGCCCACCTAATCGAGTGTGTTATGCACTTCTCTGTATGACGTTTGATAAAAGATAGGAATGTCTAAATGAGCCTCGCTGATCAAGTTCTAGCCGTAAATGATGATCTACCCATCCGTACTGATAAACCTGTCCACAGTGGCAAAGTTCGCTCAGTTTACTGGTTAACCGAAGAAGATAGTCAAAGACTAATTAAAGAGAAAGGCTACGATGTCGCACCTGATGCGCCGTTAGCAATCATGGTTATTAGTGACCGTATCTCTGCGTTTGACTGTATTTGGCATGGCGAAGGCGGCTTAAAAGGTGTTCCTGGTAAAGGCGCTGCACTCAACGCTATCTCTAACCACTGGTTTAAGCTGTTTAAAGATAACGGTCTGGCTGACAGTCACATTCTAGATATCCCTCACCCATTCGTTTGGATTGTACAAAAAGCACGTCCTGTGATGATTGAAGCGATTTGTCGCCAATACATTACTGGTTCAATGTGGCGTGCATACGCAAATGGTGAACGCGAGTTCTGTGGCATCGAAATGCCAGAAGGACTAGAGAAAGATAAGAAGCTTCCAGAGCTACTGATCACACCGTCGACTAAGGGTATTCTTAAGGGCATTCCTGGCGTACCAGAAGCTGATGATGTCAATATCACTCGTCAGAATATCGAGCAGAACTTCGCAGCATTTAACTTCACAAAAGAGAGCGATATTGCTCACTACGAAAAGCTACTAAAAGAAGGCTTTGGCGTGATTAGTGAAGCATTGAACAAGGTTGATCAAACCTTCGTTGATACCAAGTTTGAGTTTGGTTACGTCAACGATGCTCAAGGCAATGAAAAACTCATCTACATGGATGAAGTTGGCACGCCAGATTCATCACGTATTTGGGATACCGAAGAGTACAACAAAGGCAACATCGTCGAGAACTCTAAAGAAGGCTTCCGCCAGTTCTTGCTGAACCACTTCCCAGATGCTGACATTCTACTTAACAAAGAGCGCATGCCTGAACGTGAAGCGTTGGCTCGTGATAACGAACTGCCGCTTGATGCGCTAATGTCACTGTCTCGTACCTACCTTGATATTGCTGAAAAGATTACAGGTAGCAAAATTGAGTTGAGCGATAATCCTAAGCAAGAGATCGTTGACATCTTACGTGCTGAGTACAACCTAATCGACTAACACTCCTTTTTATCAATAAGGTCTGTTACTCAAAGGGCCGCTTATCGCTTTATTAATCAGTAAATCGATTAATGAAGTTGATAAGCGGCCCTTTGTTGTTATTCAACTTGGCGTCGAGATAATACTCACTGTGGTTGGTACAACGCCTCGCTATCTATAACTCTATAACTTTATTGTGAACTCTTCCGCTGAGCTTCCCGTGATCACCAAGTGGCTTCGTGATTCGATGTACTCGATCTGCTCATCCTCCAACGAGTACGGCATGACTACTTTTAGTTCATTAATGCCTTCCAACTTTGCCAGCTTAAGTAATGTCACGATGTTCGACTCATCACTCTTTCGCGTAGAGAGCGACTTGAGTGCTTTTTCCCATAAACGATCTTCCGGAGTCGCCAGATCTTTGATGCTATCTTTCCAAACCGTACCGAACACAGGGGCAAATGTGGTGAGTGCTTCTAGAAAAGTCCATTTTTTGTCGCATGACGCGCCAAGAAAGTTTGTGTAATCAAATTCTACACAGGTTTCTTTTTGTTTATCCATGATGTCCCCCGACACATTGGCAACACAATATACTTTTAATATCCACTAACTCTTTCTTTATAGCAATAGGATATAGAAGAATGGTCTTTTATGACCTTTTGATTGGTTAAAAAGGCATATAAAAATCAATTTTGTAACAAAAGACGCACTGAAAACTCATATATGCGTCTATTTGATTAATATTTTACAAATTGAAGTAATTCGTCTTATTTTACGTCCAAAACTCGGCTCGCTTTCTTGTACTGGATACGCCAACCTGACCAAACGGGCAGCTCCCAGCGCTTGGGCGGAGTTTTGCGTCCACCGCTTGAATAATGAACATACACTAGCTTTCTCTGAGGAAGATATTCGACATCGAGCTGGAGGTCGGCCAATAGTAAATGGAATGGGTATTTTTCTGCAAATTCCGCGTACTCCCAATATGGAATACCATCAAATGGGATATCTTCTGCATCAAACATCTCTAGCTCATCGACTTGGCTCACGCCTAACTCTTCTAGCTGCGCTGCAAACCAATCGACAAAGTTGAGCGCTTCGATTTCTGGCGAGTACTCACAACATTCACTCAAACCCATTCTCACATAGAGCTGCCAATGCTTGATCTCTTGAGTTCTCTGTTTTGCAAATCCTTCCAAATATTGGTCATTAAGAACCATATCAATGACAGGTTTAAGTGAAAGCTGACCTTGAGCCTCAATCAATTTGGTATCAATCACGCGGCCTGCGTAAATCAAAGACATGGTTGTGAATACCTGACCAGCGTTATCTGATGACCCTTCTACAACGGTTTCTCCTTGTTGCCACTCACCCAACTCTTGTTCGACAAGCAACTGAATTGGAATCGGAGCCACCGTCGTGGCTAACGTCAACGTCTGTTTTACGCCTCGCCCCGGTAAACTATAGGTATCAAGCACTAACAAAGCTTCACTGCTGTCTGGAACTCGATTTTCCCTACCTAACATGACTTCGAGCTCCCCATTGGCAAATGCCTCTCGACGCTTAGTTCTGCGAACAAACGCAAGCTCTGGGTGCAGGCGTAAAATCTCTTTGAGTAAATCGACCCTATTATATCGAGACGCGACTTCCAGTTGAGGTAACTCAAACAGCTCGCGCATCTGCTCAGCTAAACCTTGAGCTTCTAATAATGCTTGCTTATCGATTACAAGATGAGGGTATTCTTTACCACGGACGACACCGATTAATAGCGTAAGATCGCAGCCCTCTTTCTCTTCTTTGAACAGAGCATCTAACTGTTCTGGGTTATTCGGTAGCTGATAAAGCCGAGCAGGCACTGAGAGTGCTGCGGTAAGATCAATCATCGCTTCTTTAAGCGCTTTGGTCTTAATTCGGGTCACGATATCTGCATGCAAGGCATCGATAGGTAACGGATACATGCGTTTACCATGTTCTGTCGCCTTCCCTTCACTGTCTATCGCTTCCATCAAAAGCAAAGTCTGCTTCGCTTTTAACAGTGACTTTTCCGGTAACTCATCTAATAGGTCTAAATCTTCAAGCCTCATCTGACAGCAGGCTGCCGCTAACATCGGCTCAATCAACTCTTCACGTTGCATCTCAGGTGGCGTTACGAGCTCAAGTGCAGCATGTTCACCGAATAGACGAACACACTTACCGTCCATAACGCGCCCCGCACGCCCTGCTCGCTGTTTCGCACTGGCTTGTGATATAGCCTTCAATGTCAGAGTCGTTCTACCATTACGCTGAACCGTTCTTCGCTCAAGACCAGAGTCTATCACTAACGCAATATTTGGAATGGTTAGGGAGGTCTCGGCCACGTTAGTTGCCAGAATCACTTTGGTTTTTCGCTGTGGTGTATCTAACGGGATATCTGACAATGCACGATTACGTTCGCCATCTGAAACCGATGCATAGAGCGGGCATACGCCAATCCCGTCTATGGCATTCAGTGCCTGAGCCGTTTGTAGGATCTCTTTTTTACCCGGCAGGAAAACAAGAATATCGCCACTGCACGCTACTAACTGCTGCTTCACTTCATCAGCAACGCGTCGCTCTATATTACGACTATCTGGTAAATGACGAGAGTCTGACGCTCGATGCTCAATAGCGACATGGTAGTTTCGACCTTCGCAGGTGATGCGCTTTGCATTGAGATAGTGCGCAAGCTTCGCACCTTCGATTGTCGCCGACGTTACGACTAGTCGATGTTGGCTACGCGCTTTTAAGATCGCAACCAACAAATCAATATCCCAGCGACGCTCATGAAATTCATCAACCACTACAATATCGAACGTCTTCAACCCATCTTCTACTAACCAGCGCAACGCAACACCCTGGGTAACAAATGTCACCTGAGTCGATTCGTTGTACTTGGCTTCGAGCTTAATCGCATAACCCACCTCTTCTCCAAGTGGCTTACCTGATGACGTCGCTAAGAACTCAGCCAGCGAAGTACAAGCAATACGTCTCGGCTCAATCACTAATACTCGACCATGCTTTGACGCCCAAACCGGTAAACGCGTCGACTTACCAGAGCCGGTTTCGGCTTCTACAACGAGGTGGCTTGAAGGGAGGAGTTCATGAAGTGCATGTTGATAAGAATCGATGGGTAGTAGAGACATAAAAGGTGTCAATAGATGAAAAATGTGAGCTAAGTATACCTAAATCTTGGCTCGATATTCGAGAAGTGTGGCAAAGCAGTGAGATCGTCATTTTGTTTGGTTATATAAGGGATAAACAGTTTACAATTGAATAACTAAACCGTTATCATTTTTTCCGTTTTTCTTTCTCCCATATTAGGCTTCCAATGAACAACGACAAACGTCCTCTGTACATCCCATATTCAGGCCCTGCGCTACTAAGTACTCCTCTTCTAAATAAAGGCAGTGCATTCACCGCTGAAGAGCGTTCTTCTTTTAACTTAGAAGGCCTTCTGCCTGAAAATACAGAAACGATTCAAGAGCAAGTTGGTCGTGCTTACAAGCAGTACTGCAACTTCGAAAGCGACATGGATAAGCACATTTACCTGCGCAACATCCAAGATACTAACGAAACACTCTTCTATCGTTTAGTTCAGAATCATATCTCTGAAATGATGCCAATCATCTACACACCAACAGTAGGTGCGGCATGTGAAAACTTTTCTAACATCTACCGTCGTGGTCGTGGTCTGTTTATCTCTTACCCGAACCGTGATCGTATCGATGACCTACTGAACAATGCGACAAACCACAACGTAAAAGTAATCGTGGTAACGGACGGTGAGCGCATTCTTGGTTTGGGAGACCAAGGTATCGGTGGTATGGGTATTCCAATTGGTAAGCTTTCTCTATACACAGCATGTGGCGGCATCAGCCCAGCTTACATGCTACCTATCGTTCTTGATGTTGGTACCAACAACCCGCAACGTCTAGCAGATCCAATGTACATGGGTTGGCGCCATCCTCGTATTACGGGTGCGGATTACGACGCATTCGTTGAAGAGTTCATTCAAG
Organism: Vibrio fortis; assembly: GCF_024347475.1. Taxonomy (NCBI): domain Bacteria; kingdom Pseudomonadati; phylum Pseudomonadota; class Gammaproteobacteria; order Vibrionales; family Vibrionaceae; genus Vibrio; species Vibrio fortis. The sequence continues at coordinate 1,320,245 of NZ_AP025487.1, read as the reverse complement.
CCGTTCAACGTCGTTGGCCAGATGCATTAGTTCAATTTGAGGATTTCGCTCAGAAGAACGCAATGCCACTACTTGAGCGCTACAAAAACCGCATCTGTTGTTTCAACGATGATATTCAAGGTACCGCTGCAGTAACCGTTGGTTCACTATTGGCGGCTTGTAAAGCGGCGGGCAGCAAACTATCTGAGCAGCGCGTAACATTCTTAGGTGCAGGCTCTGCAGGCTGTGGTATCGCAGAAGCGATCATCGCACAAATGGTGTCTGAAGGTATCAGCGACGAGCAAGCTCGCTCACAAGTTTACATGGTTGACCGTTGGGGTCTGCTACAAGAAGGCATGCCAAACCTACTGGACTTCCAACAACGTCTAGTTCAAACCAATAAGAACACTGAAGGTTGGGAAACAGAAGGTACTGGTTTCTCGCTACTGGATGTTGTACGTAACGCGAAACCTACTGTACTTGTTGGTGTTTCGGGCGCGCCGGGTCTGTTCAGTAAAGAAGTTATCCAAGAGATGAACCTTCACTGTGAACGCCCAATAGTGTTCCCTCTATCTAACCCAACAAGCCGTGTTGAAGCGACGCCAAACGACATCATTCGTTGGACAGAAGGCCAAGCACTTGTTGCAACAGGTAGCCCGTTTGAGCCAGTGACTCACAAAGGCACAACTTACCCAATCGCACAATGTAACAACAGCTACATCTTCCCGGGTATTGGTCTTGGTGTTCTAGCGGTTAATGCTTCTCGCATTACCGACGAAATGTTGATGGAATCAAGCCGTGCACTAGCGACTTGTTCTCCACTAGCAATCAATGGCTCTGGTGCTCTTCTACCACCATTGGAAGAGATCCACACTGTCTCTAAGAAGATTGCTTTTGCCGTTGGTAAGAAAGCGATCGAGCAAGGTGTTGCGCTAGAAATTACAGAAGAAGCGCTACAACAAGCTATCGACCAGCACTTCTGGCAGCCAGTGTACCGTCGCTATAAGCGTACTGCTTTCTAAGCCAGACTAACGACTGTCTCTAAAGCCTCTGCCTAGCAGGGGCTTTTTTTTTCATTTTGGCATCAGTTAATCGTTCATTTTTATAAGATATTTTTGTTACTATCGACAATTCGTTAATGATGCTCAGGCGCAAGGACCCTACCTCGAGTGAAATTCAGTTCTTCAAATTTGACCGCTCTTTTTAAGAAGGCGAGCAAAAAAATCCACACCATCCTGTTCTCCCTATTCATCATTGTATTGATTGGGGCTGCATCGGTTATTGGTATTGATTACTGGGTTTCTTGGCAAGCTAAAGGGCGCATCATTACGCAGATTGACGACGTTCCACAACGTGAAGTGGCGGTTGTTTTAGGAACCAGTAAGTACCTAGGTCGCACTCTGAATGAATACTATAAACACCGAATCGATGCCGCTATCGAACTGTATAATCAAGGCACCATAAATCAGTTTCTATTAAGTGGTGATAACGCACATCGCTCTTATAACGAGCCTTGGACCATGAAGCGTGACCTTCTTAAAGCCGGTGTACCAGAAGAGCGTATCAACCTCGATTACGCGGGTTTCCGAACACTCGACTCCATCGTTCGCGCCAAAAAGATTTTTGATACGGATAACTTCTTAATTATCACTCAAAAGTTTCACTGTGAGCGCGCGTTATTTATCGCGAGCTCTTACGATATCCACGCGCAGTGTTTAGCGGTTTCAGGCCCAACTAAACACTCCGGTTTCTCTATTCGATTACGTGAAGTTTTTGCACGAACCAAGGCATTTTTAGACCTCTACATCATAGGTACCGCACCTAAATTCTTGGGTCCTAAAGAACCGATTCAACCTAGCGCAACCCCGGAAAACAGTAATCCACAACCCGATGTGTAGAAATCTACACATTTTCGATTTGTCGCCTCACACTTTGCTACACCAAGAACAAAACACACCAACACTCCTTTATTAACTTGAGTAACATTCTGTCAACAAAGTCTGACCCTACATCAAGTCAAACACCTCAAACACAATAAGCGCCACATAAAAAATAGGCGCACCTAATAACTGAGGTGAAACAAAAGGAGCGCCATATGACGGCACTTGTTACTACACTGAAACACTGGTTGTTCACCCGCAACAGCATGATCCTAATCGGGAATTTCTTGTTGTTTGCGACCTTGATTAATACCCTACCCTTCGAATCGCAGGTCAACACTGGTCTAAGTATCTTGATCTTTGTTGCCGTACTTTGGCTTACAGAGGCGATTCACGTCAGCATCACGGCACTGCTTGTTCCGTTGCTCGCTGTTGTATTTGGTGTCTTTAATACCCCTGCGGCACTGGCAAACTTCTCCAACCCAATTATCTTTCTTTTCCTAGGTGGGTTTGCATTAGCAGCGGCATTAAACAAGCAAGAGCTGGACAAAGCGATCGCCGATAAAGTACTTCTTATCGCCAAGGGTAAAATGTCGGTCGCGATCTTCATGCTATTCGGTGTGAGTGCAGGTCTATCAATGTGGATTTCAAACACCGCAACGACAGCAATGATGCTGCCTCTGGTTTTGGGTGTTATGAACAAAGTCGACCAACGTGAAGACCGCAATACTTATGTATTCGTTCTACTTGGTATCGCTTACTGTGCGTCAATCGGTGGTATAGCAACGCTAGTAGGTAGCCCACCAAACGCAATCGCAGCGGCAGAAGTTGGCTTAAGCTTTACAGAGTGGATGGCGCTAGGTCTTCCTATCTCTCTGATTCTTCTACCTATTGCGATGGTTATTCTATACGCGATGACTAAGCCACAGCTGAACCACACTTTTGAGCTAGACCATAAGCCAGTTGAGTGGACAAACAGCAAAAAAATCACTCTATCGATCTTCTTGCTAACGGTTACTTTATGGATTTTCGGCAAACCAATCAACGCAATGATCGGTGGTTTCTCGAAGTTCGATAGCCTGGTTGCTATTGGCGCTATCGTCCTGCTTGGTGCATCTCGCGCAGTAGAATGGAAAGACGTTGAGAAAACAACTGACTGGGGCGTATTGATCCTATTTGGTGGCGGTATCTGTCTAAGTAACATTCTTAAAGCGACGGGCACCAGTGTTTTCCTAGCTCACTCACTAAGTGGTTTCCTAGAACAGGCTGGCGTACTTCTAACTATCTTAGCGGTTGTGGCTTTCGTGGTATTCCTAACAGAGTTCGCAAGTAACACCGCAAGTGCAGCACTTCTGGTTCCTGTATTCGCAACGATTGCTGAAGCACTAGGTATGTCACCAGTTATCTTGTCTGCACTGATTGCTGTAGCAGCGTCGTGTGCCTTCATGCTTCCTGTTGCGACACCACCAAACGCTATTGTATTTGGCTCTGGCCACATCAAGCAGAAAGAGATGATGCGTATCGGTATGGTGCTTAACATTGTATGTATTATGGCACTAACACTGTTCGCGTGGATCTTCTGGTAATCAACACTCCTTGCTCCACAAAAACGGGTTGTGATTCCCCCTAACAACCCGTTTCAATAATCAAGAGTGTAATCATAGCCTGGCACCTACTAACAACAACACAGGCATACTTTCCCTTTGGTGGCCTCACGCGCCACCTTTTTTTCTTAAAGCTCTCTTTCGATACAAGAAACGTAGACTTTCGATCTCTAATCTACTATTGACTCACCACCACTTGGTTTCTGCCTGAATGCTTCGCCTGATAGAGCGCTTCGTCTGCTCTAGCGATGGTTTCTGTCATCCGTTCCTGCTTCATTTGAGCAACACCAATACTGCAGGTTAGAGGATCGCCATGAATCCATAGATGCTGACTTACGATGTTTCGGATTTTCTCCGCCTTGGCTTGCGCTTCCGCAATGGACGTTTCTGGGCAAAAAACAATGAACTCTTCCCCTCCCCATCGCACCAACTTGTCGGTTGAGCTAATTAGACTCCCCACCACCATAGAAAACTCGCGCAGTATGTGGTCACCCATTTGATGGCCGTACTGATCGTTCACCGACTTGAAGTGGTCAATATCGAAATAGAGCATACTAAACACACCATAGCCCTGCTTTACGTCTTGAGATTGCGCTTTAAGCCAATCACGGACAGCGTGACGATTCAGTGTTCCAGTTAGCTCATCACGATTGGCGAGCTCTGAAAATTCAAAATTCTGTTCACGAAGAGATTTGTTGACGTTCTTTAGGTGTGCATGACGCTTTTCTGCAATCACCATTCGCTTACGCGAGCTATGTAACTCCGATAACAAGAAAGCAGTCCCTGTTCCTACCCAAACAAACAGCAGGATAAGAAACAAACTTTCCGCACTGAAGTAAGAGCCTTCGAATTCAATGCTCTTAATAACAATCTGATGCTTACCAAGTTTGGCGCCTGAGCCAGTGGCGAATTCAACAAAGTTCACGTTCGAGTATTCAGGAGCAGAGTGTTCCATTGCAATGTCATTATCTGCAAGCCACCATGTCATCACTTGTAAGTTTGCGATTGGGATTTCAATCACACCACCGTCGACACCTGGCTGGAACTCCATTCCATTGTATTTAAAGGAATATTCATCATCTGGCGTTGAATAAGCAGGGTTATAATTGCGTAAGTAAGTTCTCAATCGACCACTAGACTCTTCACTGGTGTGGTAGTCGATATTGACTCGAAAAGTATGATATTGAGACAGGTCGATCCCGATAGTTGGATCAGAGTTGATTTTGATAGACAGCCCACAATAAGGCCAAGGGTATTCAGACTTTATCAGTTCACAATCCAATACATAATGACCGTCTTTGAAACTCAAAACCGAAGTACTGACGCCATTGTCGACCTTATCGCTGGTTGCGATAAATTCAAACTTATTTGGGGTAATTTCCGTGATGACCCGATTGCCACTCACTTGATATAGCTGAACAATTGCCAAAGTCGCCACAACCAAAAATATGACAACCTTATGTATCCATTTCACTGATTATGTTTCCAATCTTACGCGCACAATCGGCGTTTTGTACAAACAAGACTCTGCGACTATGCCAAACGCTCATACTCGCTTTCCATCGTTATAGCACGGCTTTTCAAAATGTCATACTATAATTTAGAGAGTGCTCAATAAAAGTTCGAACGCCTTATCAATCATCAATATTACGTACTTAGAGTATCTGTATTTGGTATACTGACTGAATAATCAATGCGGCAAAGGCTACGGCTAGATCGCAAAATATAATCAAAAACGCACGAGTAATGTCATGTCTTTATTAGCGAAAGGAACACTCAAAAAGATGAGTGCTTCTCTTGATGGTACGGTTACGTATCGTCTACCGGTCGGCGAAGAGTTTGTAGAACTTAACCCTTTGATCGGCAAAACCATTAACCTCACGCACACTGGCAACATCTTCTGCTGCTCTTGCGGTAAGAAAACCAAGAAAAGCTACTCTCAAGGTCACTGCTTTGTTTGTATGAAGAAGCTAGCAAGCTGCGATATGTGCATCATGAAACCAGAAACTTGTCACTACGATCAAGGCACCTGTCGTGAGCCTCAATGGGGCGAAGAGAACTGCATGGTTGATCACTTCGTGTACCTATCAAATACCTCAAGCCTTAAAGTGGGCATTACTCGTCATACTCAGATCCCAACACGTTGGATTGATCAAGGTGCCACTCAAGGCTTGCCTATCTTGAAAGTGAAGACTCGTCAGATCTCAGGTCTGATTGAAGTTGAACTGGCAAAGCACATCGCAGATAAAACCAACTGGCGCACCCTATTAAAAGGTGATGGCGATGACATCGAATTGATTGAGCGCGCGAAAGAGTTGCTACCTCTTGTGGAAGACAAGATTCAAGAGATCAAAGCTCAATTTGGTGATGACGCGATTGAAGTTCTTAATGAAAACATCACGCCACTTAGCTACCCAGTTGAGCAACACCCAGTGAAGATCACGTCACATAACTTCGATAAGAATCCAGAAGTAGCCGGTGTACTGCAAGGGATTAAAGGCCAATACCTGATTCTTGATACGGGTGTAATCAACATTCGCAAATTTGGCTCGTACGAAGTAGAAGTGTCTGCTGAGTAATACTTCAAATGACATAACAATATCGGCGCTATATTGCGCCGTTATTTTTAAGAGCTCAGCCTACTTAGAGCCTCTCTTTGACAGTACTTTTAAGGTTCTGCATGAACGTTTTAAAATGCGGCATGAAATCCAAAAACAAAGGATGCTTGCGATCTTTCATCATCACAGGGCCAAGCAGACGAAGGGCTACCGCCACTTTCGTTGCCATTTCAGGTTCAAGCCCACTACCCTTTTTCAAACTGTCGACAACGTTGAATAGATCTTCACGGTCTTGGTAATCAAACTCTAGTGTTCTTGCTTGTTCGGTACCGACTTCTTCAATGGTGATGCGGTACTGTTTATCTTTGCGAATTGTCGAAATCATTTTATGGCCTCTAATGCATTTAAGTTGGTCGTTAATAAAGTTAAGAAATGACGATGATTCTGGTTAGCTCTTTAGGAACTTCTCCACCTTCGGCTTCATCGTCATTGAGACCGTTATCATGAGCACTAGCGCCACAGGCAGTGCTCCTAGTACTCCATTCATCCATGTTTCTATAAAGTCAGTGCGATTGCTCAACCCCACATTGTGATACGCACTTGTTAGTGCCATCCCCGACTCCATCACTAGCGCCATAATGATGCCAACCAGCGCGTCTCTCGCTTTCGCTGCCATATTAGGAAGTAGCTTTTGTGCGCCTTTGGTTAACAGCGCCATCAAGGTGAAACCCATTGGGATCACTGTAACTAACGCTGTAAAAAAGTTAGTTGCCCAATCGACAAAGAAAGTCTCTGTTAAACCTAGGTTAAGGTACGTCATTGTTCCGGTGATCGTGCCACCCATTAGGCTAACCATGCCCAACATAACCAAGACTTTTTGGATAAGCGGCGTTTTCTGTGGCTTGATTACTGATTCATTCATCACAGCTTGTACAGTCATTCTCTTCTCCAGTCTTGAATTAGCTTTGAATTAAGTTGATAATGTCAACTATAGTTTAATTTGATTGATAATGTCAACTAGTTTGACTGAGGCGTTTTTATGTCTGAAGGTAAATCACTGGATAGCCTGTTTAAATTGGTACATGCCGTAAAAAGAAATGTGCATGAAAAGATAGAGGCGTTGGATCTCGATATTGCACCCATGCACGTGCGTGTATTAAAGATCATCACCAAGAAGCCGCAGTGTACTGCTGTTGATATCGCGAACTTTTTGGACCGAGATAAGGCGCAAGTGACTCGCCTTCTCAGTGCCCTAATTAAACAAGAATTGATCGTTAAAGAGCCCAATCCCGAAGACAAACGCAGTCAATGTTTAGCCATCACCGAGCGCGGTAAAGCCATTGTTGATCAGCTAACTGAGGTTGATAGCGAGATGTTTAAGAAGATGAAGATAGGCATTGATAGTGAAGAGCTCGCAACCTTTGAGCGAGTAGCTAAAGCGATGGCTCAAAATCTCAATTGGAAAGGATAAAAAAAGAGCGCACTATTTCGAGTGCGCTCTTTTCGTTTGATTATGAGTCCGGATTAGTCTTTACGAAGAATGCCTTCCAACACATTGAACAGTAAGTCGATCTCTTCAATTGAGTTGTAGTGCATACAACCGATGCGAACCACACCAGTCTCTTCTATGCCTAGCTGTTTCACTAAGCCAAGCGCGTAAAAATGACCATTCCAAACACAAATATTGTGCTCGCCTAGCGCTTTAGCTATCGACTCTGGTGAGTGCTCATCGAACGTAATCGCGAACGTCGGCGTGCGCAAATTCGAGTCATGGGTTGTTTTACCGTAAAGGCGAACACCACTTAACTCGTTCAACCTTTGCAAGAAATACTCACTCAGCTGACTCTCATGGCGATTGTACAGCTTGTAGCTCTGCACCAAACGCGTTCTTAGATCGTCTGCCGGATCGCCACACTGCGCAAGGTAGTCAACCGCTGCAATCACACCAGCTAGGCCTTCAAAGCTCTGAGTACCGGTTTCAAAACGGCCTGGGCCAACATTAGTCGCAGGCTCAACTTTGTAAGGCTTCAATGTATGCAACCATTGCGGAGCAACATAGGCGATACCAACATGAGGCCCGAAGAACTTGTATGCGGAACACGCTAGGAAATCACAATTAAGCTTCTGCACATCAATCAAGTGATGAGGAGCGTAGTGAACGGCATCAACGTAAACCTGCGCACCTTTGCTGTGTGCCAGCTCTACGACTTTCTCTACATCAACAATCGAGCCTGTGGTATTGGAAGCAAACGTTACTGCGACCAATCGAGTCTTATCACTCAGTAGAGACTCTAAATGCGCCATATCTAGGCTGCAGTCTGATTCATCGACACGGACTTGATGTACTACAACACCTTTGTCTTCCGCCGCTTGCTGCCAACTTGATACGTTAGAGTAGTGATCCAGTGCAGTCACAATGATTTCATCGCCCTCGTTCCAATCGCGGCTAATTGCTCGGCTTAATTGGAACGTCAACGAAGTCATGTTGGCACCAAAAACGATGTTGCCAGAAGATTCTGCATTCAGTAATGCTTGAACCGACTCTCTCGCCTGCTGCATTAGCCCTGTTGTTTTCTGGCTCGAAAAGTAGTGTCCACCTAGATTTGAATTAAAATGGCCAAGGTACTCAGTCATTGAGGCTAGGACATTTTCAGGGACTTGCGAACCACCGGGCCCATCGAAAAAAGTAACAGGCTTGCCATTATGATATTGGCTTAACGCGCTAAATTGCTGGCGAACTTCATTAAGAGTGAAGGACATTACGCTCATCCTTTGCTGTTAATACGAATACATCCATATGACCTACTTCATCGTGGTCAATCGTGCGGATAGGTTGAGCATTGTGCCAAAGCTTACTGTCTGCAAGCATCGCCACTTCGCCATCTTCTAGTACTTTTCTAAAGAATGGTGCTTCGTGAGAATCTTGGTAAAGCATAATCTCACCACCAACAATGTTGTGACGGTTCATACCAATCAGTGCGATGTGGTCAAAACCATCTTGGTGTACACCTTCAGGGGCTACTTGCGTCTCTTCGTAAATTGCCGAGATACGAATTTGGTGAATTTCGATCTCTTGACCGTCTTTCAAACCGTTTGTCTCGATGAAGAGTTCACACATCTCTTTCATGCCTTCACTCTTTAGAATGTTAGCTTCAACAGGTTCAAATTCGCGTACTACGTCGCCTTGAAAGTGATTAATGTCTTCTGATTGAACAAAGTTGTGCTTGTCCTGTTCCACAACCTGACCACCGCAAAAACGAATTACCGAGTATCTTCTTAAACGAAACTTACCATCTGCATGTTCTGTGCTTGGTAGCTTTTCAAACGAAGGTGATAGCTCTTCCACGGCATGGTTGCTGAGGTGGGTAATATGTAGGGTGTTTTCGTGAGCATGTAACATCATCGACTCCTTAATGAATGTCCACTTTACTTATTTTATTTAACCTTTTGTTTACATAAATGATACGTGAAGATCTGGTTAAATCAACTTTAAACAACCATTTATTCTGCCGTAGAGATAAATTTAAAACTTAATGCCAACCTGAACTCAAAAACCAGTGATTAAAACCAGTTCAAAAGTTGGGCACCTTTAAAATTCAGCACACTTCACTGGCTAGTTTTATTCACTATTTTTAATTAAAAAGGCAATGTTTAATTTGGCACGCTATTCTCTAATTTTCTGCGCAGCGTTGTGTTTTGAAGGGAATGGATGAGGAGTTTAGATGAGCAGAAATGGACAAACATCATAATGATTGCCAACAAAAACGATTACAGACTGAAATGCGACACACCTAATGAACCAGCAACTATTGACCATTTACACAGTGGTCGCACATTGGTTAATTTATCAACTGAAAAGTATCCAAACGCCTTTGCTTGCGCGTCTGGAACAGGTCGAGTTCGGGGGGAACTCGACCGCCCCAGTGTCATTTGCTTTCTTTTGAGAGAGCAACTTGATTAGCTCACAGCTTAAAAAGCGCCTAAATGACCTAAACCGTAAAAAATAGAAATGATTCCACTCTAATTCTGCCCTACAAATCGTCTTCATAAATACTTCATAAGCACAGCAAAATATTCCATCTATTTGATATAAGTAAAAATAATACAATCTGAACATGTTACGATTGTCAATTCGGTATCAACTTACTCAATGGAGGCTAACATTGGCTAGACGAGGAAGTGGTTTAAGAACAGCTGTAAGAGTTGTTAAAGCAATTGACAGAGCAAACAAGCAAGCCATTCGTGAAGCCCAGCGTAGAGAGAAAGCTCGGCAACGAGCAGAAGCTCAAGCGTTAAGGGAGCACGAAAGGTCAATTCGCGAAGCTCAAAGAGAACTTCAGAGACAAGCTAGAGCGAAAAAATCCGCAGCAAAGCAAGCCTTTAAGGACGCCATTGCAACCGCAAACGAAGAGTATCAGGAACGCTGTGAAGAACGATCAGCACTTAGGAAGCAATTTATACAAGAGGTTTTAAAGTAATCAATGAATAATAATATAATGATATTGGCAGGGTTATCTTTAGTCACTATTTTACTAACCTATGTATTAACAAAACGCGCAGCAGATAAAAAAGCAGGTCGATACAAGTCTCTCGATGAAGCACTAACTCAAAAAAATAAAGAGCTTGAAGTATTAGAACAAACTAGAAAATCAGTTAAGAAATCCATTGTAGCAGCTAAGGAAGAGCTTGAGATAGTAAACGCGGAGACTACTGAACTACAGGCTTTAAAAGGGCAAGATGAATCACTTAATCTAAGCATTCGGGAGCAACAAGCTCACTTTGAGGCTACTGAGATTACCCTAAATGAACTTAACGACAATATCGGAAAATGTGAACTTGACCTTGAAGAGTTAATGGGTGATATAGACCTATATTCACGTTTAGATGAATACACCGCTCATGGTCATTTCGAAATGCCGAAATACCTTTATGAAACATCTACACGCTATGCTGAAGAGATCAAAGACATTAGACAGCAGCAAAAAGATATGATTAAAAACAAAACTGCCATTACATTCCCAGAAACAACAGTCATCTCCAATGATAAGTCTTTTAATAAGAAGATTCTTAACGGTCAAGTTAAGCTGATGCTCACAGCATTTAATATTGAGTGCGACATGCTTATCGGCAAGGTTTCTCCAAGCTCGTTTGGGAGAACACTAGAACGGATCGAAAAACTAGCGAACAATCTTGAGAAATCAGCGGCAACTCTCGAATGTGGTTTTGATATTGATTACATCGAACTAAAATTCGAAGAATGCAAACTCCAATACCAATTCACTTTGAAGAAGCAAGAAGAAATTACTGAGCAAAAGCTTATTAAAGAACAGATCCGCGAAGAGCAAAGGGCAATTAAAGAGTTTCAAAAAGCGATTGCAGAAGCTGAGAAAGAAGAAAAAATGTATCGAAACCTTCTGGATAAAGCACAGAAAGAACTTGCTAAAGCATCTGAGCAAGAACGCAGCGATATGGAACATAGAATTGCCATTCTAGAACAACAACTAGTCGAAGCAGAAGCCAAAGAAGAACGAGCGAAAAGTATGGCTGAACAAACACGTAAAGGTCACGTGTATGTGATTAGCAATATCGGCTCATTTGGTGAAGATGTTTATAAGATTGGTTTAACTCGTAGACTAGATCCTATGGACAGAGTTAAAGAGCTTGGTGATGCCAGCGTACCATTCCCATTTGATGTTCATGCCATGATTTACACTGACGATGCTCCTGCTCTTGAAACAGCATTGCACCGTGAGTTTAATGCTCAACGTGTCAACGCAGTCAATCACCGTAAAGAGTTCTTCAGTGTCGATTTAGATGACATCAAAGAAGCTGTTGAGAAAATTTCTGGTGCAGAGGCAGAGTTCAAAATGACTGCACTGGCTGAAGATTACTATGAGAGCTTAAGGCTTAGTGAAGCGGCTTAAACAATCTTAAAAGCACAAAAAGTTAATAAAGGCAGAGCCGCCGACTCTGCCTTCTAAAAAATCACTGTAGTGCTTAACTGAGGTTGTTCTCCTATATACTGAACTCTCAAACATGCGAGCTTCCCAAGTTCGCTTTTAAAGCACTGTAGCAAGGGGGAATTTGGCTACCGTAGCCTCAGTCAGCTTAACGCACTAGCTATTGTTCTCCACTATTACACTTCAAATCTTAGACTGTTCTTCCACCACGAGAACGTTTGTCTCGGTTAAGTTCTAACCTATAACGATTAATTACATTTGCGCCCTTGTTAAAACTTTAATTGCCCTCATATTTTCCATACAATCATCAACGATTATAAATAAAAACGAATTCTATCTCGGAGTCCTCATGAGCGACGTAAAGCATTGTAATTTATTGATTCTTGGTTCTGGCCCTGCCGGCTACACTGCTGCTGTTTACGCAGCTCGTGCTAACCTAAATCCAGTTCTTGTTACCGGTATGCAGCAAGGTGGTCAATTAACAACAACCACTGAAGTTGAAAACTGGCCTGGCGATGCAGAAGGCCTAACAGGTCCGGGGCTTATGGAGCGCATGAAAGAGCACGCCGAGCGATTTGAAACTGAAATCCTATTCGACCACATTAACGAAGTTGATCTATCGAAGCGTCCTTTCACACTGAAAGGTGACTCAGGTGAGTACACTTGTGATGCACTGATCATCTCAACGGGTGCTTCAGCGAAATACCTAGGTCTTGAATCTGAAGAAGCATTCAAAGGTCGTGGCATATCAGCGTGTGCTACATGTGATGGTTTCTTCTACCGTAACCAGAAAGTTGCAGTCGTGGGCGGTGGTAACACAGCCGTGGAAGAGGCGCTTTACCTTTCAAACATCGCGTCTGAAGTTCACCTAATCCACCGTCGTGACACATTCCGCGCTGAGAAGATTTTGGTTAAGCGTTTAATGGACAAAGTTGAGAACGGTAACATCGTACTTCACACAGACCGCACCCTAGACGAAGTTCTTGGTGACGATATGGGTGTTACAGGAGTTCGCATTAAAGATACTCAGTCTGATAAGACAGAAGATATCGACGTAATGGGCGCATTTATCGCTATCGGCCACCAGCCAAATACTGGCATCTTCAAAGGCCAGCTAGAAATGAAAGACGACTACATCATCGTTCAATCTGGTCTGGAAGGTAACGCAACGCAAACCAGCATCGAAGGTGTTTTTGCTGCGGGCGACGTAATGGATCACAACTACCGTCAAGCTATCACATCAGCGGGTACAGGCTGTATGGCGGCACTTGATGCGGAACGTTTCCTAGACGGACTGACCGATAAGTAAAACCTCAGTTTTCAATTTTGCCGATTGGCACGCTAAATACTGAGTTTAAATACACTTTGTTATAATTCCCTAGAACCCCGTGGTATATCCACGGGGTTTTCTTTTGTATACTAGCCGCCCTCAACCGAATAATAATTATCATTAAGCCTTCATAATGGATAAGAAAAAACAACGCAGCTTGAATAAATGGCTTAAGCAACAAAGCAGCCTCGCAAAGCGCTGGCTCATGATTGCTATTGGCCTTGGCGTACTTTCAAGCGTGTTCTTGGTGGCTCAAGCTGCCCTTCTCGCCTCTATTCTTCATCAACTGATTATCGAAAATGTCGATAAATCTGAGTTAGTCGGTCATTTTGCAGGCCTGGCTCTGTCGGTTGTTGGTCGAGCTGGTTGTACTTGGGGGCGAGAGATCGCCGGTTACCGTTGCGGTGAGCAAGTTCGTGTTTACATCCGCCAGCTGGTTCTGGATAAGCTTCGCGATCTTGGTCCTGCCTACATCAAGGGCAAGCCGGCAGGTACATGGGCAACGCTGCTTCTAGAACAAGTCGAAGACATGCAAGACTTCTTCTCGCGTTACCTGCCTCAGATGTCGCTTTCGGTAATGATTCCGTTTGTTATCTTGGTGGTGGTTTTCCCAGTGAACTGGGCAGCAGGTCTTATCTTCCTTATCACAGCACCACTGGTTCCTATCTTTATGGCACTGGTGGGAATGAAGGCAGCCGATGCCAACCGCAAAAACTTTAAGGCGCTGCAACGATTGTCTGGTCACTTCTACGACCGTCTACAGTCAATGACCACGATTCGTCTGTTTGACCGCACGTCGGCGGAAACAGAAGTGCTGCATGGTGCATCTGAAGTGTTCCGTACGCGCACTATGGATGTATTGAAGATAGCTTTCTTATCTTCTGCGGTTCTAGAATTCTTCACCTCGCTTTCTATCGCAATGACTGCGGTTTACTTCGGCTTCACTTACATCGGTGAGCTGAACTTCGGTCACTACGGTGCTGGGGTGACTCTGTTCGCAGGTCTGTTTATTTTGATTCTCGCACCTGAGTTTTATCAACCTCTGCGTGATCTGGGTACCTTCTACCACGCTAAGCAACAAGCGGTAGGCGCTGCCGAAAGTATTGTTGAATTCTTAGAAACGGACATCAACAAAGTAAAATCAGGCGATACACAGCTTAATAGCGATTCCGGTATATCGATTGAAGCTCAAGACCTAAAAGTGCTGAGCCCAGAGGGTGTTCAGTTAGTTGCCCCTATTAGCTTTGCGCTTAATACTCAGCAGTCCACTGCCCTTGTTGGCCCAAGTGGTGCGGGTAAAACGAGTTTGATCAATGCCATTCTTGGTTTCATGCCTTATGAAGGAAGCTTGAAAATCAATGGTGTTGAGTTAAGAGAGCTTGACCTTGCATCGTGGCGTAAAGCAATCAGCTGGGTTGGTCAGAATCCACTGTTACTACACGGCACCATCCGTGACAATGTCACGCTAGGTAAGCAAGACATCAGCGATCAAACTGTTCAACAAGCACTAGAGCAATCTTTCGCAGACGAGTTTGTTCAAGAGCACGGACTCGATTACATGATCTCGGATCGCTCTGGCGGCTTGTCTGTCGGTCAATCACAACGTTTAGCGCTGGCTCGTGCGATGATTCAAAATGGTCAATTCTGGCTACTGGATGAGCCGACTGCCAGCCTAGACACGCGCAGTGAAAAACTGGTCATGCAGGGTATTAATAACCGCATCCAAAACAACACTGCCCTACTCGTGACGCACCAACTTGCGCCGCTGCAATCGGTAGACAACATTCTGGTTCTGCGCGACGGTACGCTCGTAGAGCAAGGCAACTTCAATGAACTGTCACAGTCTGGCGGTCTATTTGAAGAGATGCTAAACGCGAACTTAGCTCAACAAGATAATAAGGGTAATTTAGATGCGTGATTTACTGCCTTACCTGAAACTGTATAAGAAACATTGGTTTGGGCTATCTTTGGGTATGCTACTTGCGTTCCTGACATTAGCCGCATCTATCGGTTTGTTGACCCTGTCTGGTTGGTTCATTTCTGCTTCTGCGGTTGCTGGCCTGACAATTGCTCGTGAAACCTTTAACTACATGCTGCCGGGTGGTG